>NZ_CP007521.1:0-600000 GCF_000695835.1 Mycoplasmopsis californica
GTGGGGATGCGAAAATCAGAAATTGAAAAAAATAATATTTTATCGCTTAATGAATCTTTTTATAAGTCAATGAGTGTTGAAATATCAGATAAAATGATGATGAAAACTTTTGTTCTTCCCTTAAAAATAGATAAAGTAGAAAATAATGTTGTTTTTTTTAGTTCTTCTTTAAGCAAAGATATCTTAAATGTTCTTAGTAGAACTCCTATCCACGACAAAATCTTAAAGGTTTTGGCTGATATCGTAGGTCAAAATGTTTCTTATAATATAATTGATAAAACACTTAAAAAAAATTCCCAGAAAGAATTAGAAATAGAAAAACAACAAGAATTAATTAGAAAAAGTATATCTAAAAATTTACGTAAAAAGACTAATGATTTTTCAAGAGAATATACTTTCGAAACTTATGTTGAGGGTAAATTTAACTCGGAAGCTTTACGAATGGCTCGAGCAGTTCTTGAAGGAGAACGCGAATATAATCCTATATTTATGACTGCTAATTCAGGGCTGGGGAAAACACATCTATTACACGCTTTAGGAAATGAATTACAAAAACAAAATAGTGATGTTATCTATATAAATCCACCAGATTTCAGTCCTGAAATATCTATTCTTTTGCAAGAAAATAACCCTAAAAAAATTAAGCAAAGAGTTGATGAATTATTACAGGCCGATGTTTTAATGTTTGATGATTTTCAATATTACGGTCAAGGAAATAAAAAATCCACCTTGCAAATTATTAATCAAGTCTTAGATCAACGAATGAAAGATAGAAAATTAACTATTTTTTGTTCAGATAAATCAATTAACGCATTAAACAGCACATTTGACCAACGGTTAATTACTCGTTTAACTGCAGGTCTTCAAGTCCAAATAAAAGCTCCTAAAAATGAAGATTTATTAAAAATTTTAGATTATTATATTGAAGTTAAAAAATTAAATCCTGATAAATGAGAAGAAACGGCAAAAGAGTTTGTGACTAGAAATTTTAGTAGTTCAATCAGAAATTTAATCGGGGCAATAGGAAGACTTTCTTGATATAAAGAAGATATCGCTTCAAAAACAAATGGTAGATATACAGAATCGATTTTAAAAAATATTCTTCAATCTATTGCTTCAAATAATGAACGTGTGACTACTGATTCGATAATTGACCATGTCGCTAAATACTATAAGATCAGTAAAAAAGACATTTTGGGAAAAAGCAGACAAAAAAATGTTGTTTTAGCAAGACATATGGCTATTTATATAATTAGAGATGAGATGAACATACCTCTTGAAAAAATAGGACAAATTTTTGGAAATAGAGATCACTCAACAATACTTAATGCATTGAAGAAAATAGAAACACTAAAAGAACAATCAGACCAAAGTTGTGATAGGGCAATTTCTGAAATAATGGATAGTTTGTATAAACTAGCATAGAACTTTTCCACATATTAAAAATGTCAAAAAAGCATTTTATATGGAAAAAATATTATTGTTTTTATGTTTTTTGTGGTTGTACACATAAACGCAATTTATATTATTATTATTTAAAATAAGGTGGGTAAGATGAAATTTCATATAAGTAAAAAAATATTTGATGAAGCTTTAGAGATAGTATCAAAATATATTGATAGCAATAATGCTTATTTAAATTTTCGGTGTGTTTTAGTTGATGTTGATAATGAATTTATAACTCTAAGAGCAGCAAATGATTCATCAAGTATAATTAAAAAACTTCCAGTAGACGATGAAAAAATTAAAATTGAAAAAACAGGAAAATTTCTTGTTCAATCAAATATATTGAAATCAATTATTAAAAAATTAAACAACGTTATTACTTTTGATAAAAGTATTAATGGTATTTTAGAAATATCACAAGGAAATTCGCGTTATCAATTATCGACATTAGATGAAAAAACTTATCCAGCATTTGATATATTAGCTAACACAAAAAATTTTGAAATTAATACAAATGAGTTTAAAAAAGCTATAAAAAACGTTATACATTCAACAAGCGAAGATAATAGTTTAATATACCGTTGTATAAATTTAAGATATAAAGATAATGCGATAATATTTACAGCGACAGATTCATTTAGATTATCTTTATATAAAATGCCAATAAATAGTTTTGTAGAAAATGAATTTGACATTTCAATTGATGCAAAAGATTTGAAAGATTTAATTCCAGCTGATGCACCCAAAAATATTACTTTGTTTTATAATGATTTAAAAGTTGGTGTTAAATATACAAATACCTCGATTGTGTCAAGAATAGTTACGCTTCCTTTTAAAGACACTGAACCTGTCTTTAACACTATTAAGGTTAAAAATACAATCCAAATTGAAAAATCAATATTGAATGAAATGCTAAATAAAATTTGAATGACAAATGGAGATAAAAAAAATAGAATTCAAATATCAGTAAATTCAAATGAGCTTAAATTAATAAATAATGTAAGTGAAGTTGGTTCTTTTGTCGATTCTACAAAGAATTTTAAATTTGAAGGTACGCCATTTGAAATGGATTTAAATTATATCTTTTTTAAAGATGCTATTTCAGTTTTAGAAAACGAAGTTTCAATATTAATTAGTGATGATTTGAAAAAAATATTGATTTTGTGTTCATCTAATAAATATTCAAAACAGTTAATCACACCATTAAGGAGATAAAATGGCTAAAATTGTAAAAATTGAGGGTGAGTTCATTACAATAGGTCAATTTTTGAAAAAAGAAGGATTAGTTCAAACAGGAGGCCAATCAAAATATTATTTGATGCATAATGATATTAAAATAAATGATAATAAACCTGGTGGAAGAAACACAAAAATATTTAAAAATGATGTTGTATGAATTAACGGCATTCCTTATTTTGTGAAATCGATTTAAAAAAATATAACAATATAATGTTATATTTTTATTTTTGTCTGTTTTTTGTCGTCATGCTCATTTTTTATTAATAAGATAACTTGTGATAGATAAATTAATAACGCAGCTGTTTGTCAAGTTATTGATGTAATAATACCTGAATCTAAACCGTTTCTATTAAATGCTAATGAAATTCAATACAATAATCAAGCCACATTAATAAACAATAGCGTATATAACATTCCTTTTGACATTCCAGTGAATCTTTTTTGTTCCAATGATTTTAAAGCAACAGGGAAAAAGCTTAAGGTTGTAAGCATTGGGAAAAGAACTATGCACACGTCAAATAAATGTTTATTCATTTGTTTTTTTTCGACAATGCCTCAAATTGCTAGCGCAGTGATTACGCCTGAAATAAATAGAGATATTACTAATGATAACCAAGCTTTTTTTCTTATTTTCGTTGTTTCTGAGTATTTATATGAGAAAAATATTGTAAATGAAAATATAAATGCTGAAACCATATTAGCGTATGCCGCCGCAGCCATTTTAGCAGGATTAGGATCCCATGAACCAATAAAAGCCCAACCTACAACCCCGGTAAAAAATATCCAGAATGTGTAAAAATTTACTCCTTTAGGTGTTTTTTTTGTTTTTAATAAGCTGACTAATTGAGGTATCCCGACTGATATGGTTAAAATAATTGAACTAAATCCAAATATAAACGCAAAATAAGCAGACACTTTATTTTGCGGATTGAGTGTAAAAAAATTTTTTAAAAAATCATTCATTAATATAAACCTTCTTTTTTTATGATGAAATTATTGATATACTTATGAATTTTTTGAGTGTTTTTATAAAACATGGCGTGACCCGAATCATTAAGTTCACACGTTGATACATTATATAGATTTATATATTTTTCAGCACGCGAAAAATCAAAATACTGGTCTTTTTTACTGATAAAAGCAGTGAAATTGTTTTGTTTTGAGTAAAAATTTGAGTAAATTTGTTTTATTAAATTCATATCAAAAATTTGGGTTGCTAATTTTGAAAAACGTTTGCTACGTTCAGAATAAAAAGATTTCGGAGTTGAAAGGATTTTGTTTTTTACTGATGGAGTCGTGATTCAATCATCATCCTCATCGCAAAATAACCTTAATTGCGATTCATATCATTCTTCTGCTGTTGAAGGCAACATTCATTTTGTTCTGAGCGCGATTGTTTCAGGAGTTTCGTCCCGAGGCATTAAAGGAGCGACGCCGAAAATATGAATAATATTAGGGTTGCTTAATGCAGTTTTCAATCCAGGGATAGTACCTAATGAGTGTGTAACAATGTATATTTTTCTGTTTGGCAGTGTTTTTTAACAAATTCTGAAATTATTTGGCAATAATATTCAATTGATGGGGCAACAACATTATTAGACGACTGCCCACAACCTGGGAAATCGGGAGCTATTATTGAATATATTCTATCTTTGGAGTTGAAAAGGGATAAAGCTCTCTGAGCTTCATCTCCAAAACCATGTAAAAATAAAACTATAATATTACCTAATTCATCATCAGTTAAATAGCTTATTGTTTCAGTGTTTAATTGAATAGTTTTTCTGATCATATTAACCTAATATTAGCTTAATAATTTCATCCTGTGTAACAGTGCCAAAATACTCTATAAAATCAATTGAATTGAATACTTGACGTAAACTATTCTCTGTTAAAGGTAGATTGTTGAATAATGGTTCAATTTCTCTAACGTCTTTTTTGCTCAAGAAATCACCCTCGAAGCGAAGATCGTTGATAATACCTTTTTCAATATTTCCTTTTACATGTACTATTCCACCCTTGAATTTATCACCGCTTCTAAATGTAAAGGTTGCTCCTTTGTTGAAAATCCAATCTTCAGAGCTTACTTCATTCATCATTTTTTCCAGCTGGATTTTGTATTTTTCGTAAGGAACCTCTTTTAATTCACCGTTGTTGTGTTGAATAAAATAGTTGATTAATTTAGTTATAAATTTCTCAACAGGCATTTTTTCTTTTAGTTCTTGATATACGTTGGTTACACGGGCTCGAACAGATTGAATACCTTTTGATTCATATTTTATACGAGCTGGATTAAGCGCACTCGAAAGTTTAGTTAAGTCAACATTATATAAAATTGTTCCGTGACTTACAATACGATTTTTACTTAAATATTGGGCATTTCCACTGATTTTGCAGCCATTAACGTGAACATCATTACGTCCGTGGAATTCAGCGTTTAAACCTAATGAACGCAAGAAATCGATAATTGGAGCTAAAAAACGTTCGTAACCACCTTGCTTGTTGTAATCGGTAATAAAACTAAAATTTATATTGCCCATATCGTGATAAACAGCCCCGCCGCCAGATTTACGACGTGCTAATTTTATATTATGGTCTAAGACATATTGTCTATTAATTTCTTCATGAGCGTTTTGATTATTTCCAATAATAATAGCATTGTCGTGTTGATATAAAATCAAAATATCTCCTGTCATTTCAGGATCGTTTAAGATTAAATTTTCTATAGGTAAAGTAATATAAGGACTCGTTTCTTTAATACGATAAATTTGCATTTTGAACCTACTTTCTTTAATAATTAAATTTTACCACTTATGCTTATTTATATCTCCGTTTTAAAAAAACAACCTATAAAAAGGTTGTTGCTTGATTGTAAGTTCAAGTGCAACACAAATTAATGTAAAATTAAATTGTGGGGCTTGAACTTTTTTGTTTCGATTATTCTTTAAAATAAAAAAAAGAAAAAAGCTCCAAATTGGCCAGGAACTTCATATGAATTATAGCATTAAAAAATATACCCATATAACAAAAAGTGATAGAGAAGCAATTAAAAGTTATTTAGAAATAAATTTATCAATAAGAAAAATTGCAAATATATTACATAAAAACCCATCTACAGTAAGTAGAGAAATAAAAAGAAATTTAGATAAATTTGGGAAATATTCCCCATTTTATGCTGATATCAAAGCCCAAAGACGTCATTATCATAAATATTATTTTAAATTTTTGAATAGTAAATATAGTGAATTTAGTGAATTATTTCTAAAAAAATTTGACAAAAAATATTATGGGGTAAAACTTACCCATAAATATATAAAAGAGAATTTTAAAATTAAAATCCCTTGCTTAAAAACAGTATTCAATTGAATCAAAACAAATAAATGAATAATCAAAAGATCAAATTTATTGCGTTCCTCATATAAAAAGGGTGGAAAAAGACATGCAAGCGTAATTAGTCGCCTTGTAACATCAGCTGATTATGTATTCCCGATATGAACAACACCTAAATCGATAGATAATCGTGAAGAATATGGTCATTGAGAAGCTGATATGATAGTTGGGAAAAGAGCTACTGGATATAACAACATTCTTACTTTAACAGAGAGAAAAACCAGAGTCGGTTTTGCGATTTTGATACCAAGTAAAAACCCAATGAAGGTGAATGCAGCATTAAGAAAACTCGTTTTAGAAAGACAATTAATAGTAAAAACTATAACTATTGATAATGGCATAGAATTCGAAAAAATAGGTATTTTGGCAAAATGACTCGATATAAAAATATATAGAGCTGAGCCATACGCCTCTTTTCAAAGAGGATCAAACGAACACTGAAATGGACTTATAAGACGCGAATACAAAAAAGGATTTGATTTTAATCAAATTTCGCAAGAAATATTAGACCAAATTACCAAAAGAATAAATGATATGCCAAGAGAAATTTTGGGTTGAAAATCTGCCAATGATTTATTTATCGAGGCTAACTTTTACGGCCTAGTATGATAGTCGCTTATTATGTTGCATAAGCTCTATCCACTTACACAATCCGCCTCTTTATTTTCTAACCCCAAACCCCTTACATAAGGGGCTTTTATCGTAACTAATATTTGCAAAAAATGAGAAAAAAATCATTAAAATGTTAAAATAAAAAAAGCCAAGTGCATGTGTTGCACTTGAGCTTACTATTTAGGAACAACCTATAAAAAGGTTGTTTTAATTTATGTTTTTAATTTTTTATTATATTTACGTTGATAAAATTGACTTTTCTTGAAGAAGTGTATTCCAATTGATTGCAGAATTGATCAAATATTTGAGAAAATTCAATAAACTTGAACACCTGCCGTAAAAATAACGGTTATAAACATAAATACTGCCATTACTGTTCATTGCATTCTATCACTTTTACGCATAGCTTGCTTTTGTTCAATTGTTAAATGCTTTGTTTTTCTTTTGTTTAGTAGGCGTGGAACAATCATTGAAAGTACTTGAGTACCGATTGTAACAGTTAACAATATTAAGTATCATCATTCACCGTGAGTAATTAAACGGCGTCATGAAGTAGCAGCGAAGTCAATTCATAACCAGTTTGTTGATTTAATTTCGGGAACAGATTGAATAACACGCCACATAGCGATGAAAATAGGGAATGAAACAATAAGCGAAAGGATTGCATCTAATGGGCTAATACCATTTTTTTTGTAAAGGTCAGCAACTTCTTGTTGATGACGTGCTTTCATTTCTTTATTATTTTTAAATTCTGCATATTTTGCATCTATTTTAGCTTTTTTGGCACGCAATTCTTCTTGCATTGATTGAGACATTGTTGCTTTTCAGGTTATTGCAAGCGCAATTAAACGTGTAATAACAACAGCCAAAATAATAACAAGAATTGAACTTCAGCCCCCGGCACTCGGAAGATTTTCGCGAGCTGAAAGGGTTATAGCGGCAATTGGGTAAATGATAAATGAAAAGAAAGGACCATAACTTAATGTAGATTTAAACGAAGTAAAAGGAATTTGTGGTTCGTTTGCAGCGAACAAAATTTTATTAAAATTAGTTCGCGCTATACCGATTTGCGCATTTTCTCTCAATATTTTTGTATATTGGGTTTTTCCTGCGCTATTTTTAACAATTTCTCCATTTTTATCACGTTGTGCTAAAAACATTTTATCTACTTCTGACTCAACAACACTATATTCTGCAGGAGTGGTTAATTTAATGTATCCTTGCAGAACTCTATTGTAGTTTGATAAAAGATTGAATTCATCTTTTGAGAGCGTTTTTTTATCTCCTTTTAGAATTTCACCCATAATTTTTTCGTACGATGTACCAAGTTCAGTAAATTTACTTGCATAGTAATTAGATTTTTTAATAAAAGTTTCTCTATATAAAAATTCTAAAATATCACGGGCAAAAGTTTTATTATCATCTTTATTTAAAGTATTATCAACAGTGTGTAGTGATGCTTTTTTAGTAATTTTAGCATTGTTTTTGTCACTTCAAGTTAAAGCATCATCTTTAATGTGATATACGCCATCCTTTAAATCAAACATTTCATCAAATTTAAAATCTTGATCTAAAACTTTAATTTCACTATATTTTTCATAAATTGAATTATAAGAACTTGCAGAAGTTTTAAATAAGTTCTTATTAGTTCCAGCATTTATAATTGGCGCCTCTGTTTTGTTTGACTCGGCGATGTTAGTGAACTTATCGTTTTGATCGAGATATTGAATAGCGGATGTGTAATAGTTTTTTATCCCTGAACCATATGCAGGATTGCCATCCTTCGACAAGTTATTCGCTTGATTTCTTAATTCATTTATTGTATCAGCGTGTTTTTTATAAGATAAATGGTAGTTTGTTTCCGGAGAGTAATAAATTTCGTAGTATTGTCCCTGTTTTAAATTTTTATCATCCGGTGTGGATTTTTTTTGTTTGAAGGTCGCGACTGTCGGTGAAATTTTATTTTCTGAACTGTAAAATTCAGTTCCCGCCCCAGTAAATGTTGAACTTTTAACAACTGTTGTTTGAATGCAACCAGTAAGCGTAAGCCCGAATAATAAAACGTATAAGATAATTTTAATAACCAATCAAACTTTATTTCAAATAGCTTTTTTGTTATTAGAACTCTTTTTTGATTGATTTTGTTTAAAATAATCAAACTTACTTGATCTATTTTCCATATTTTATTTTTTTGATTAATCCCTCGGTTGTTGCTAATTTAGTTTGAAATGTTTGATTTAAAAAATCTTTTCGCAAAATAATTACAAAATGAAAATTCATGTTATAAATATTCATTTTATGAATTATTGATTTAAGTTGACGTTTGTAGTAATTGCGTAATACTGCATTACAAAACTTTTTAGGTACAGTTATTCCAACTTTAAATTCTTTTGCCGGTTTGTAATAAATTATTAAAAATTTATTAATAACTTGTTTTTTAGATTTGATTACAGCGTCAAAATCTCAACTTTTTTGTAATTTATATTGCTTTTTCATTTTTTAATCCAAACTAATTGGTTAGAACTTGAAACAGTTAATCTTTTTCTACCTTTTGCTCTTCTAGCGGCCAAAACTTTACGACCGTTAGCTGTTTTCATTCTTGCACGAAAACCGTGACTTTAACGTGTTTTCTTTTGTTTGGTTGGTATGTTCTTAAACTCATTTTAACCTCCTGTGTGTGATTATATACATATAAATATAAATTTTATACTAAAATGTGTTTATATTATAATAAAAACGATTAAAAATTAATTATTTCATTTAAGATAATATTTCATTCATCTTAAGGAGTAAAAAATGAAAAAAATAAATAAAGTTTTGATTGGTGCGGTGTCGCCACTTTTGAGCGGTTTTTTATTAGCTTCGTGCGTTAAAAATGTAAAAGAACCAGAAATTAAATTATTAGACCACGAAATTGAAAAAAGAGACAATTCAATTAATTTATTATTAGAGTTAAATTCTACGATTAATAATATTTCACTAAAACTTGAATCGGGTGAGGAGCTAGAATTAAATTCTATTTCCGATAGAAAAAAAGAAATAAATATACCTTTTAATAAATTATTGAAAAAAAGCAATTATAGATTTGAAATTATTAATAAAGATAATAAAAAAATAATAGCAAGTTTTACCTATAATACTGATTTTACTATTGAAAAAGAAAAAGAAAATAAACCTCTTAAAAAAGATGATGAAGGATTAAGTGATCTTGTTCCTAATGATATTGGTTTGGAAGATGATAAAAAAACAAATTCTTCTCCAGTGCCCCCAACCCCAATGGAACCAAAACCTACAAATCCATTAAATAAGCCTGAAAAGCTGATTTTACCCCCTAAATTACCAGAAGCATTTCAGTTTCCGAAGCGCAATTTAAATAATGGACATACATACCCTGTATTTGTGAATAATTTTCAGAAAATAAAAGAGGAAGAAGCCTATAAAGAAATTTATGATAGATCTTTTTCAATTAAATTTGGAGTTCAGCAAAACACGAGTTATTTAACTACTGACTCAGGTACAGGATGATTGCTAGATTATGCAAAATTAAACGATAATAAATATAAATTATTTATAGCAACCAACTTACACGTTATAGGTGAGTTATCGAACACTTTAGATACAAATATTGCTAAAGAACTGAATTATGATGATAAAAGGTCCGGTTTTAAAGCAGATGGTATTGCACTTGGAAAAGCTTTAAATTTAACAGATTTTTCAGCAAAAAATAATAATTTTAATTATGGTGATCCAAAATACGCTGTTAAATATCTGTCGAATAGCGAAAAAATTGCTTCTGAAGATAAAAATAATACAACGAAAACAAAGGGTATAAGTTCACCTAAATTAATTTTTGCGGGTTATGATTTTATTAATCAGGATGAAATTCAGAAATTTCAAGAACCAATTAAACAAATTATAAAAGAGAGAATTTCTTATTTAGAAAAAGAAAATAGTATTACAGATGAAAATGATGAATCAGTAGAAGTAAACGTTCTTAAAAAATCATTAAAAAACAATGATTTTATACCTTTTTATACTGATTTTGCAGTACTAGAAGTTGAGGTTGATTTTACCAAATTAGGCGAACCAAATTCAAAAATGTTTAAAGACGCTATTCAAGCATTGGATAAATATTTAAAAAGAAATAAAGAGCTTAATTTACCAAATCAAGACAAAAAAATTTCTGAATATATGCAAACTACTGATTATGTTTCAGCAGGTAGATTAAACGATGGTAATAGTTTAACCAATTCACAGCAGTTATATATTGCAGGATATCCAAAAAATTCAGGAGCTTTGCATCCGGTTTGATCAAGAAACAATCCAATTGAGAGAAATTCGAATGAGAAGTGAGATAATAGAGCACCTATAAATAAAGATGCTTTTGCGCTGTCGACAAATAATTTTGAGGAAAAAGTGAGTGTTAATTATCAACCTTGAACAAAAGCTTTTGGAAGAACTTTAATTGAACATTATGGTTTTAATATGAGAATTAATTTTTCTTCTTTATATTATGGCGCTTCTGGTTCTTTAGTTTATAACGATTTTGGTCAAATGGTCGGTGCATATAGTCAAGTGGCGGGTAATGTGAACTTTGGAGATTTAAGTAAGACCGCTGGTTTCACGCCATTATTACTATCGAAAGATTATCAGGCAGGAGAAAATACAATTTTTGCATATAATTTAATCGATGGCTCAAATAAATCGCTATTTCCAAAACAAACTAAGTCATATAGAGAAAATTTGAAAAAAATATATCCAAACGGCTTTGACGGAAGCATTAAAACGACAGCACTCTTCGAAAAAGGAATTTAAGAAATAATTAATTTATCAGTAAAAAAGAGTGTTTTTACTGATAAAGTACTTTAATTTAAAATGATATAATAACAAAATATAAGTTATTTCAGGAGTAATATGCTAAATATTAAATATATTCTGGAGAATAAAGAAAAAGTACGTGAAAGTCTACAAAAAAGAAATTTTGATATTTCAATCTATGACGAGTTGCTGAAACTACTTGAAAAACGTGGTGAATTAATGTTTTTAGCACAAAGTAAAAAAGCAGAGCTTAGCCAATTTAGTAAGCTTTTTGCTCAATTTAAGGAAGATAAAGCTAAATTAGATGATTTGAGAGCTAAGGCTAACGAAATTAAAAAGGAACAATTAAAATTAAGTTCAGAATCAGATTTAATTGAGCAAAAATCAAATGAGTTGTTGCAAACTATTCCGAATATTACGCTTGATGATGTTCCTTTTGGTGTAAGTGATCAAGAAAATGTAGTTTTATCTACTCACGATAAACTAGGTCGTGGATTAATTTCGAAAATAAAACCACACTATGAAATAGCTAAAAATTTAGATATTATTGACTTTGATAGAGGTGTTAAACTTTCTGGAACTCGTTTTGTGGTTTATAAAGGTTTAGGGGCAAGACTAGCGCGCGCAATACAGAACTTTTTACTGGATTTACACACAGAAAATGATTATATTGAGTTTAGCACGCCAGTTATTACTAAACCCAATATTCTTTTTGGAACGGGTCAATTACCAAAATTTAAAGATGATTTATTTTCAGTTGATGGGAATAACTGATACTTAATACCTACTGCTGAGGTTACATTAACTAATTTATTAAATAATGAGATAGTTGATTTAAGTAAACCACACAGATATACCGCTTTTACTGAATGCTTTAGGTCAGAAGCAGGTAGCGGTGGAAAAGACACGAAAGGGATTATCCGTTTACACCAATTTAAAAAAGTGGAACTAGTTAAAATAACAAGTGAAAAAGATGCGATTAGCGAGTTTAATCAAATGTTAGAACAAGCCAAAAAAGTACTTGAACTATTAGAGTTGCCGTATAGAGAATTGCTGTTATGTACTGGAGATACTGGTTTTTCTTCAAGAAAAACAATAGATATTGAGGTTTGATTACCTTCGGAAATTAAGTTTAGAGAGATTTCGTCAGTATCTTATATGGGTGACTTCCAAGCGAGAAGGGCAATGATTAGATACAAAGACGACAACGGCCAAACTCAATACGCGCACACAATGAACGGATCGGGATTAGCAATTGATAGATTAATTGCAGCAATTTTAGAAAATTACCAAAATCCAGATGGGTCGGTGAGCGTGCCACAAAAACTTATTCCTTACATGGGAGTGGATATTATTAAGTAAAAAAATAAAGACAATTTGTCTTTATTTTTCTTGACTTTTAATTACATCATATTCAAAGTCGGTAGGCACATTACGGCCAAAGTATTCAACCTCAACAGAGACAATTTTGCGTGTGTCATCAGCATCAATAACCTTACCACTTTGTCCCTTAAACGGCCCTCCAATAATTTCAACGATTTCACCAACAGCGAATTTAGTTTCGAGTTTACCAGCATTGAAATCATCTAACATTTTTTGCTCTGACTCGAAACATTTACGAATTTCACGATTTGTTACTGGTGTAGGTTTAGCCCCTTTACCTGATGAACCAATCAATCCTGTGACATATTGAGTATTCCGAACAACGAATCATGCTTCATCACTCATGTACATGTGAATGAAAATGTAGCCGCTATACATATTTATCATTTTAATAGTGTATGGCTCGCCGTTTAGTTTTTTTTCCGCTTCTTTGGCTGAAAGTGAAGGTTTTTTAAAAATTTTAAAAGCTCCATCTGGTGTGGCGTTATTGTCAAAACAATCATCAACTTGCTCACTAATTATTCTATTTTTCAATGATTCAACAACTATATCTTCTTTACCGGAAACTGTTGAAATCATATATCACAGAAATTTTTTTTCATCCTGTGGTGTAATGTTTTGTTCGATTTGATTATCCATATTTACTCCTATTTAAGACCTAAAGTTTTTCACAGCAAACCAATTAATGTTGCAAAAAGCACAATTATTATTGTAAAAACGACTGTAAAAACAACAACTTTAAAAAATGATGTTCAATTGTGTGAATTTGATGGTCAGCGTACCCTTTTTAATTCCTTAAAAAAGCGTCTTACTCGATATTTTTTTGTCTTAGTTGGCTGTTTATTCATTATTTTTCCTCTTTGTGAGCTGTATGTGTTTTGCATCTAGGGCAAAATTTCTTTAACTCAACACGACTCGGGTTTTGCGAACTCTTGTTTTTAGAATAGTTATTAGCAAAACAGATTGAGCAACATAATATAATTTTTGTTTTCTTCATAATTATATATTTTACTCCTAGATTAGCGTTAAATAAAAAAGTGCTCAAGCACTTAATATTATTTTACACTAATTCATGAATGCAGAAAACATTTTTAGTAGTGAAGATCGTAAAGCTTTTTGTTTAGTACTGGTCATTAGATCCATGTTGAAATAGATATTGTTTGCTGATATTTTAGAAAGAATTTTTTTACTGCTATTTTTTATATGTTTTGAAAAATTGTAAATATCAATTTTAGAAATCATATTGTTTAAATTTTGTTCTCAAGATGGGTCAGGGACATCAAAATGCTCTTCGTTTTGGGGAGATAAAAGTGGGGTATTGCGTTTTTTGCGAGTTCAAAAATTAATGTGAGCAAAAATCATATTTTTAAGCGAACACGACAAATATATTTTAAATGTGCTTGGATATTCTGAGTTATACAAAGCAATAATTTTATTAAGTTGTGCTAAAAATTCGTTATAAATATCTTCATTTTCTAATGGTATTTTTGGAGAATTGGCTAAGGTTTTATTAATTATTACCATTAGATAATTGCGATAACGATGATTTATATAATTTACTTGAGCGCTTTTTGATAATTGTTTTAAGAACCGACCAACTTCATTATCGTTAAGTTGATCGAAAAATGCAACTGAAAAAGGCATTTTACCCCTTGGTTATTTCATTAATTAACAAACCTGCCGCAACAGAAACATTCAAAGATTGCACATTTCCTTTTTGTGGAATAAAAATTTTAACATCGCTTTCGTTTAAAACGGGTTGAGAGATGCCGTTAGCTTCATTGCCTACAATTAGTACAGACGGTCGATTATACTCAACTTTATCAAAATGAATTGCTTGATTATCAATTGCAGAGCTATATACTCAATAACCAGCTTTTTTCAATCTTTTTAGTGCTGCAACTAGATTATTAACCTTAATAATTTTAAGGCCGACAAAACCACCGGAAGAAACTTTTAAAACTGAAGAAGTTATACTAGCACTTCTATCTTTTGTTATTACAATATGAGATATTCCAAAGGCATTTGCAGTCCTCATTATAGCACCTAGATTATGAGGATCTTGAATATGGTCAAGAACCAATACTATATTAGGTTTTTCACTTTCAATGGAATTTAATTCGTAAATTGGAAAATCTTTAAGTATTGCGATAATACCTTGATGATTATCAGTTGTTAGTTGAGAAAGAAACGCATCATCTTTTATATTTACTGGAGCGTCAGTTTGAGTTTTTATTTTTTGTGCAAACTTATCAGAGTTGACGTATATCTGCGAGATAGGGAGTTTGGCTCGTATGGCGTCAGCCACTGAATTTCGTCCACACACCAATAATTTTTCCATTTTTTGAGACTTGTTTTTCATTATTTTTTCCCGTTTCAGTATATGTTAATAAAGTCCTGTTTTTTGCAATTTCTCTCTGATTAAATCGGCATTGAAATAATCTTTTTCAGTTGTAAAATGTGTTCATTGGTAAAAAAGATTAAGTGCTTCTTTATATTGATTTACATCAGTGTATTCGGGGTGTATTATGTGTAAAACTGTGTAGATTACGGTCGCATGTTTAAGCTCCTTAGTTTTATTAAATAATTTTATCTGCTCATTTAATAAAAGATTGTATTTAGCGAAGTCATAATTTGATAATGCCGTGAATATATTTTTCGCTTCTTCGTTTTGATTATCGACTTTAAAATTAACTCCATGTTTTGAAAATATTGAAAATAATACTTTTTTGTATTTTGTTTGAATTGAATTTAAATTATTGATTAATTCATCTGAAATATTAATAGGCGCACTCAATTTTGATGTTAGAAGCAACAATTTATATATATTTACTCCATATTGATTAAAGAAATCTTCAGGGTAAATAACATTACCGAGTGATTTAGACATTTTTACGCCATCTAAATTTATTTGCCCACACCTAATTCAATTTTTGGCAATATCATTCTTATATAAAGATCAGTGTTGAATATTTTCATTTTCATGATGAGGGAATGTTAAATCCATGCCCCCTCCATGAATATCGACTCCTTGGGCGCCAAAATGTTTATCAATTAATGCACAACATTCTGTATGTCAACCTGGTCTTCCTAAACCAAAATCAGATTGATATTTAATACCAATTTTAGTTTTTTTTCACAACGCAAAATCAGCACTAAATTTTTTCTCAGATGACTCTTCTTCAAAAATCATTTTATCTAGGTTTTGACCTGAAACAACACCATAGTTCTGGGCATTCGTTCGAACGTCAAATCAAACATTTCCTTGACTATCTTTATAAGCATTATTTGAATTTACTAAACGCAAAATATAGTTATTTATTAGGTCAATATTATCAGTGACTTTTTCGATGTGTGATATTGTGTTTATATTTAATATATCTAAGAGTTCAAGATATTTTTTTGTGTATTTTTCAGCGATTTTTTCTTCAGTTGTATTTTCTTTTATTGCTTTATTAATAATTTTGTCATCGATATCTGTGATATTGTGAATAAAAAGAAAAGGTTTATTTAAAAACCTAAAAGCCTTTAAAATTAAATCAAAAGTAACAATTGGTCGCAAATTTCCGATATGAGGATCATTATAGACGGTAGGACCACATATATATATTTTTAACATAGTTTTATTATATATTAAATTAGTTGTGAAAAGGTAAAGTTGCAATGTGAATTCAAGTATTAATTTTTTTTAATCATTTGCATCATATTTAAAAAAATTGATTTCGTGTCTTTTTAATGAGTAAAAATTAAATTTTTATCTTAAAAAGACTATCATGAGATTTAATATTTTAAATATATGCACTTTTAATTCTAAGTACTAGTATTAAAAAAGAGTATTATTATTAAATATGCAAAAGTATGATGAAACAAGTATTCAACAATTAAAAGGTTTAGAAGCTGTTAGAAAACGTCCGGGAATGTACATAGGGAGCACGGATGTAAATGGATTACACCATCTTATTTGAGAAATCGTAGATAACTCTATTGATGAAGCGTTGGCTGGATTTGCTAATGTTATTTTGGTTACTTTAACAAAATATGGTTCAGTTATAGTTGAAGATAATGGTCGTGGTATTCCTGTTGGTAAAACCGAAACTGGAAAATCAGCTGTTGAACGAGTGTTTACTGAGCTACACACAGGAGGTAAATTTGACAGTACGGCTTACAAAACATCAGGTGGGCTTCATGGTGTCGGCGCCTCAGTTGTGAATGCTCTTAGCACAAAACTTATAGCAACTGTATATAAAGATGGTTTTATTTACGAAACTGTTTTTATAAATGGTGGCGAAGTTATTGAGAAAAGAACACAAGTGATTGGTAAAACCTCGAAAAGAGGAACCAAAGTTGAATTTTGACCTAATTATGATGTCTTTAAAAAATCTAAATTTAGTTATGAAAAAATTTCTGAGCGATTAAGAGAGAGCAGTTTTTTGATTGGTGGTTTAAATATTAAGCTTTATGACGAGGTTAGGGAACAAAAAGCTGAATTTCAGTATGAAAATGGAATTGAAGCTTTTGTTGAATTTATGAATGATTCTAAGAACCCGATTGGAGAAATTTATACATTTTCAGAAACTAGAAGAGATATTGAAGTTGAGTGTGGATTTCAGTACACAGATAGCTACAACGAAACAATTTTATCTTTTGTAAACAACGTAAAAACAAAAGACGGTGGAACTCATGAAGTTGGTTTAAAAACTGCTTTAACTAAAACATTTAATGAAATAGCGCTTAACGAAAATATGATAAAAGGGAAAAATACGTTTGATGGCGATGACATCCGCGAAGGTCTTACAATCATTATTAGCGTTAAAATTCCGGAGAAATACCTTGAGTTTGTTAGTCAAACTAAGGATAAACTCGGAACACCCGAAGCTAAAAGTGTAGTTGAAGAGGTTGCTTTAAAATACCTAAAAATCTGGTCTATCGAAAATAAATCGCTTGTTAAAAAAATTTTGGAAAAAATTAAAAAAGCGGCAGAAGCAAGAGCTAATGCCCGTAAAGCACGTGCTGAAGCACGTTCAACTAAGAATGCTTTAAAAGAAAAACAAATTTTAAGTGGAAAATTAACCCCAGCTCAATCAAAAACCCCTGCCGAAAAGGAGTTATTCTTAGTCGAAGGTGATTCGGCGGGCGGGACTGCTAAAAAAGGGCGTGATAGAAGATATCAAGCTATTTTGCCACTAAGAGGAAAAGTTCTAAACACTGAAAAATCAAGATTGTATGAAATCTTAAAAAATGAAGAAATCGCAACAATTATAAACACGATTGGCGCAGGAGTAGGCGAAGATTTCGATATTAAGAAAGCTCAGTACGGAAAGGTTGTTATAATGACTGACGCCGACACCGATGGGGCTCATATTCAGATTTTGCTGTTAACATTTTTCTTCAGACATATGCGTCAACTGGTTGATGCGGGAATGGTTTATTTAGCACTACCCCCTTTGTTTAAAATTCAATCCGCTAGATCAAAAAATAATATAGTATATGCTTGGGATGAGGCTGAACTTAAGGAAATTTTAGCTCAGGCTGAATATAAAAATGCAGAAGTTCAGCGATATAAAGGGTTAGGTGAGATGAACGCTGACCAAATTTGAGAAACAACAATGAATCCAGAAACTAGAACACTTGTAAAGGTAATAATAAGCGATGCAACCTTAGCTGAAAGACGAGTGTCTACGTTGATGGGTGATAAATCTGAGCCGAGAAAAGAATGGATTAACGCCAATGTCGAATTTACGCTTGAAGACGATTATGAATTATAGGGAAAGGGGCTGAAATGACTGAAAAAAATAAAGCGAAAATAGATATTTTAGTTGACAAAATTGTTTCAGAAAATATTGATTCGATAATGGCCGATCGTTTTAGTCGATATTCGAAATATATTATTCAGCAACGTGCATTACCCGATGTTCGTGACGGACTAAAACCAGTACAAAGACGTATTTTATACTCAATGAGTGAATTGGGGTTGTTTGCTAATAAACCGTTTAAAAAATCGGCAAGAGTTGTTGGAGATGTTATCGGTAAGTACCATCCACATGGAGATAGTTCGATTTATGAAGCGATGGTTCGGATGGCTCAGGATTGGAAAATGGGTCGAACTCTTATTAAGATGCACGGGAATGTTGGTAGTATTGATGATGACCCTGCTGCGGCTATGCGTTATACTGAGGTCAGACTTGAGAAAATTAGTGAGTATATACTGGGGGATTTAAAGAAAAACACAGTAAAATTTGCTCCAAACTTTGATGATAGCGAAAAAGAGCCGATTGTTTTACCTTCTATAATTCCTAATTTATTGGTCAACGGCGCAAAAGGTATTGCGTCAGGTTTTGCGACCGATATTCCTCCACATAACTTAAACGAAGTTATTGATGCGGCAATTGAAATGATAAAAGATCCGAATGCTTCTTTGTCAAAGTTAATGCACTATATTAAAGGCCCTGATTTTCCGACAGGAGGAGTAATTTATGGGCAACAAGGAATTATTGATGCATTCGAAACAGGGCAAGGAAAAATAGTTTTAGCCTCAAAATACAAGATTTCCGAGGATAGCAAAAACAAATATATTGAAATTAAGGAAATACCTTATGGGGTTGTTAAGAGTAAATTAGTTCGGGATATTGATACTTTAATTAGCGATGAAAATATTAATGGTCTTTTGGAAGTAAAAGATATGTCAGATCGTGATGGAATAAGTATTCTTATAACATTGGATAAGTCAGCAAATATTGACACTTTATTGAGTTTTTTACTGCAAAAAACTGATATGCAAGTATATTACAATATTAATAATGTGGCAATCGTTGATTATTCACCTAAACTTTGCAGTTTGCAAAAACTGCTTAGTGAATACATTTTACACGTCAAGGATATTAAGATAAAAACATTAAAGTTTGATTTAGCAAAATATAAGGCTCGCTTAGAAATTGTAGAAGGTTTTATTAAGGTTAGTGAAATAAGTGATGCAGTTATTAAAGTAATTCGCGAGAGCGAAAATGGCAAACAAGGAGTTATTGATAATTTAATAAAAGTGTTTGATTTTACTCAAAATCAAGCAATCGCAATTGCTGAATTAAGATTATATAGATTATCGCGAACCGATAAACAAGCGTTCATTGAGGAAAAAACTGAATTAGAAGAACTGATCAGAAGATGCGATATTTTATTAACTCACCCATCAAAATTTGATGAGTGAGTTATTGAGCTTTTGAAGGGTATAAAAAAAGAATTTGGTGTTGAAAGAAAAACGGAAATTAAGCAAGAAATGTTTAAAATTAAATACGACCAAGCAGATTTAGTAGCTGACGAAGAAGTAATTTTATCTGTGACAAAACACGGCTATATTAAACGTTTTTCGGAACGAGTAAAAGATTCAAATGACTGAGATACTTTTGGATTAAAAGAAGAAGATCAAATTGAGTTTTATGGAAGAGTTAACACAACAAATAATATTTTGGCATTTACTAATTTTGGTAATTACGCAATGGTTCCTGTATTTAAAATTGCGGAAAGCAAGTGAAAAGATTATGGCTCGCATTTATCAGAGTTTGTGGAGTTAGCCCCACGAGAAGAAATTGTTTCAGTAATTAATGTTAAAGATTTTACTAAAACTGAATTTATTGTGCTGTTAAGTAAGCAAGGAAATGGTAAAAGGGTTTTATTAAAAGATTTTCATGTATCAAGATACAACAAAACATTTACAGCAATTAAATTGCGAGATGATGATGTTTTAATTAGTGCGAAACTTTCAAATGGATATAAAGATATTCTTATTTTAACGGAACGTGGATTAGCATCAATGTATAGTGAAAATGAGATGCAAGTTTATGGAACGAAATCAAACGGGGTAAAAAGTTGCTTTTTATCAGGTGGTGATTATGTTATGGCATTTGCAATGGTCGAGCCAAAGGAAAATATTATGTTAGTTTCACAGGGCGGCTATGTAAAACGCTTAAAGGTTAGCTCAATCAATCCAGTATCCAAAAAACATTTAGGAAAACCTTTGTTTAATCAATCTAAAAATAAGTTGATTATAGTTAAAGATATTGAAATTATTACTGAAAACACTGAGATTTTTGTTCGTTTAAATACAGGTCAATTATTACTTGATAAATTAAAAGCTTACTCACTACCACAAAACAGCGATTCTTTTTCACGTATTAAAGTCGATAATATTGTAGATCTACATTTTAAACGATCTGTTATAGCGGGTGATTCAAGTTCTATTGAGCCTATTTCATATGAAAAAAACAGTGAAAAAGAAACGGAAATTATTGAGCATGCTCAAAAAGAGATTGACAGCTTGCTTGATATGGATGTTGATGCAATACTGAAAAAATTTGAAATTAAATAAAAAGACGGTATTCAAACCGTCTTTTACTATTTTTCGTTCTTGATTTGCTCCAAAATTTTTTCAATTTTCATTGCACCGTCAATAACTGTATCTAATTCAAAATGCAACTCGGGAACTTTACGTCAATCTAATGAATGTGCGATTGATTTTCTAATATAACCCGATGCATTTCGAATAGCTTCAAGACCTTCTTGTTGCTTTTCGCTAAAGGTTACAAAGATTTTTGCGTGTGAAGAATCTGCAGAAAGTTCACAGTCAACAACTGTTGGATTGATAATATTTGCGTTTGTTAATTCAGTAGTCACAATTTGAGCAATCATTGTTTTCAACTGACTTTCTTTTCTTAATGAATTTATGTGTTTACTCATAATTCTTCCTTTCTTTGTTATTAGGATTTTTATTCTTTACTTAAATTATATTACTTAAATAAGACAATAAGGCTAGATTGATAAATATTTATAATAAATTAAATTAGGTAACTATAACTGGTATACAGCGAATTCATTGCAATTTAATTTTTCAAATTCAATAGCATTTTGTGTGTATTGGGTAAAAAAACTTGCCATTAAGGCAAGTTGAAGTTAGAATTCATATTTTTCTGGGTGTTCAGACATCATTTTAGCTACAAATTCTTTTTTAGGTAAAGATCCATGTTGAACCATTAGTTGTTTACATTCTTCAAGTTCTTCCATTGCTCATTGCTCGTCTTCAAAACCTGTCACTTTTGATGCTCCTGGTTTTTTTCAGTTTTTATAGTTGTTGAAAAATGTTTCAATATCTTTTAAAAATGGTTCAGGTAATTCCGCAAGGGAATTGATATTATCTAAGCGATAATCATCTGCATGAACTGCAATTAATTTTGTGTCTGTTTCTCCTGAATCGATCATTTTCATTGCGCCGATAATTCTTGCATTTAAAACAACGCCAGGAATAAATTTTTCTGGTGAATAAACTAAAACATCTAATTCATCACCGTCTCAGTCAAGGGCGTTTGGAATAAAGCCATAGTTGGCTGGATAAACAAAGTCTCCTCTTAGAATTCTGTCTACGTGAATTTGACCATCTGCACGATCGAATTCGTACTTGATATTAGATCCCTTTGGGATTTCAATTTTAATTTCAATAATATTTTCTTTTGACATAGTTTAATTATAAACATAAAGAAGCAAATAAATTAAACGTAATGTGCAAATTTATTAATTAAAGTGAAATTTAATACCAAATAAAGGAAATAATTTTATAATAATAGACATATATAGTTAATTTTGACATTTAAAATTGATGAGAGGTATAAAAATGAAAAAAGCTTTTAGCGAAAAAGGAGTTGCTTATACAGGGCACATCGATGCTGAATTTGATGCTATCGTTGTTGGAGCGGGTCCTGGTGGATATCTAGCAGCTGAAGAATTAGGTAAGTCAGGCAAAAAAACTCTAATTATTGAAAAAGAATTTTGAGGCGGCGTTTGCTTGAACGTTGGATGTATTCCAACTAAGGCGATGTTAGCATCGGCACACATTATTGACACATTAAAACACGCTGCTGACTATGGTGTTGTTGCTAATTTAGAAGATTTAAAAATTAATTTAGAAGAAACTTGAAGAAAAATGCACGAAAGAAAAGCTGCTGTTGTTAAGCAAATTTCTGCTGGTGTAAAAATGTTGATGAAAGGTAGCAAAGTAGCTATTGAAGAAGGTGAAGCTGAATGATTAGGTTCACACGTGGTGAAAGTAAACGATAAAGTTTACAAAGGTCAAAATATTATTATGGCTATGGGTAGCCGTGCTCGTAAATTAAATTTAGAAGGTTTTGAGCAAGGGTACAAAGACTTTAAGGTGATAACATCACGTGAAGCGATTAACTGAGATAAAGAATTGCCAAAATCAGTAACTATTGTTGGTGGAGGTGTTATTGGTGTTGAATTTGCTCAGGTTTTTGCAACTGCTGGTTCAAAAGTTACAATTATTCAAAACACTGATAGTTTATTAACAGGTTTAGACAAAGATGTGATTAAGGAAATTACAAAAGCGTTTAAAGCTCGTGGTATTGAAGTTATTTATGGAGCATCAACTACTGCGTTAAACGATAAAAAAGAGCTTGTTTATACAGTGAATGGAGAAGAAAAAACAATAGAAAGTGATATTTACTTGCTAGCTGTTGGTCGTGTCCCAAGTTCTCAAAACCTAGAAAAAACAGGTGTTGAAATTGGCCCAAGAGGTGAAGTTATTGTTGATGAATACTTGAGAACAAACGTTGAAAATGTTTATGCAATTGGTGACTTAACAGCACAAAATATGTTAGCTCACGTTGCTTATCAACACGCTTTAGTTGCCGTAGCACATATTTTAGGCCATGATGTTAAATATCTTCTTTCAAAACCTACTCCTGGATGCATCTACACGCACCCAGAGATTGCGGTTGTTGGCTTAACAGAAGAAAAAGCAAAAGAACTAGGAATGGATGTATTTTCTTCAAAATATGCATTTGCATATTTAGGAAAAGCAATTGCGACAAAAGATACAGAAGGGTTCTGTAAACTTGTTGTTGACCGTCAAAGTGGATTAATTGTTGGTGGGTCGATTATTGGTGCAAATGCTACAGATTATATTGCAGAAATTGCAATGGCAATGGAACATAAATTAAGTGTTTCGGATGTTACTTATACAACTCACCCTCACCCAACATTTAATGAAATTGTTTGAGAAGCAGCGCGTTCAGCACACTTAAAATTAGAGTTAGAAAAAGCTAAGATTTAATTACTAAAAAAGTGCAATTGGCACTTTTTTATCATCTGGAAAGTGATGTTGCACTTTTGGAATTGATAATTGTGTGTATAATTTTCCTATGGCCATTTTAGTTAAATATGATATAGAATTTAATAATATTTTTGAATTGATTTATAACACAAGCGTAATTAGTGATGATTATGAGATTATCAATCTAGAAAAATCTAAATTAATTGTTCATTATGATAAAAATACAATGAATGTAGCGTCAGTGGTTATTGAGCAAAATTCAATTAATCATTTAAAACAATGATCAATAGCTAGCGATAATTTTAAAAGCAAAATAGAAGAAAATATCAATAAAAATACTGAAAAACAATACATTTTTACTGATAAAGCTACTATTAATGTTGGAAAAATCATTGAGCGCTCACCGCATCCCAAAAGTGAAAAATTATTTGTTTTAAAAGTCGATTTTGGTAATGAAGTTAAACAAATTATTACAAATACAACTTACACATCTAAAGGTAAATATTTAGCTTGATACAATGCAGGTTCACTTAGCCCTGATGGAAACGAAATTAAATTAGGTGAGGTAATGGGGGTTAGTAGCGAGGGTATGCTTTGTTCCGCGGACTCTTTAGGGTTAACTGATTTTAAAGAAGAATTTGAAAATGATGTGTTAGCATCCATAGAAAATAATCAAAAGGATATGAAATTAGGCGAAAATATTACTAATTTTTGACCTGAGTTAGTCGGACTATAAAAAGAGGTGATAATGAATGTGCTAAAGGAATTAAAAGATAGAGGAATCTTAAAACAGATTTCAAATGAAGAAAAATTCAATCAACTTAAACCTTCTGAGGTAGCTGTTTATGCAGGTTTTGATCCTACTGCTAAAAGTTTACACCTAGGGAACTATATTATAATGGCGACCTTAAAAAGATTTCAGATTGCGGGATTTAAAACGTATGCAATGGTAGGGGGAGCGACCGGGATGATTGGCGACCCTTCGTTCAGAGATTCTGAAAGAATTTTGCTTGATAATTCGCAAGTTAATGAAAATAAAAACAAAATTAAATTACAATTAAGCAAAATTGGCTTAGATGTAATCGACAATTACGAAATTTATAAAGATATGAATATATTGACATTTTTAAGAGATGTTGGTAAATTAGTTAATATTTCATATATGCTTGCAAAAGATTCTGTTTCTTCTCGAATTAATAGAGGGTTATCATTTACTGAATTTGCTTATACACTGCTTCAAGGAAATGACTTTTTGAACTTATACACAAATGATAATATTAGAGTTCAAATTGGGGGATCGGACCAATGAGGTAATATTACGACAGGATTAGACATGATTTCGACAGTTTTCGGCGATGCGAATGCAAAAGCCGTAGGTATTACTTTAAATCTTTTAACTGATGAAAATGGAAATAAAATTGGTAAAAGTACTGGTGGTGGAGCCTTATGATTGGATAAAACAATGTCTTCCCCATATAATATGTACCAATATTTAGTGACGCAAGGTGATTTCGTTACTGAAAAAATGTTATACTGATTTACTTTTTTAAAAATTGAAGAAATTGCCAAAATTATTGAAAAACATTCACAAAATCCAGCAAAACAATACGCCCAGCAACGTTTAGCTTATGAGGTTGTTAAAGATATTTTCGGGGAAGAAGATGCTCAAATTTCAAAAAACATAGCATCTATTTTATATTCTAAGGACTTTGATGCAACTCAATTAAACGTCTCAGATATTGAGTTAATGCAACCTTATTTAAAAGTTGTGCAGGTGCATAAAAACGCAAATTTAATTGAAGAATTAATTGGCAATAAGATCCTTAATTCAAAACGTGAAGCAAGAGAATTTATCCAAACGCAAGCATTAAGAGTTGATGGTGAGGCAGTAACCGAGTCTTATAACTTTAATCCTAAATTTTATCAAGGTAAATTTGCTATACTTAAAAAAGGTAAAAAACAAACTATTTTGTTAAAAACAATATAATTTGTTTATGCCGATTTCGCTTAGTGGTAAAGCAGCTGACTCGTAATCAGTAGCCACGAGTTCGATTCTCGTAATCGGCACCATATGATGTTAAAGGCTGTGTAGGCCTTTTTTCTTTTTTTCAATATCAATAAGTTAGTATTTCGTGCTTTTTGTTGTATGTTTTTAGTAAAAAATATTAAAATATAATTAATTTATGTTAAGGAGTGAATTATGAAGAATAATAAACTAAAAATTCTAGTTGGTTTTGGATTTGTTTCATCGATTGCGGCATTAAGTGCTACTATAATACATGTTTCAGTTGCGTCAAAAATAGAGAAAAATTCTAAAAATGAGGTAATTAAATTGTTGGATGAAAACATTAAAAAAATAAATGACCATAAAAATAAATTATCATCATCTGATTTTGTTGATGGCGATTATAAAAAAGCATTAGAAGATTATAAAGCTTTCATCGATTTATATGAGTTGTTATATAGTCAACCAAAAATAAATTCTGACATAGATTTAATTAAAAAAATGAATCAATCAAAGGATATTTTAGAAACATTCCCTGGATTTTTAACAAGACTTAATAATCAACTAATTTATAATGAAAATATTGCTCTTGCAAAATTTGCTCACGTAATATTTGATTTGTTTACATTAAGAAACGAAACAAGAAATCTAACATCATTAACCGAAGATAGAAAAAAAGTAATTATTAGCGAAATAATACCTAATTTAAGAAAAGGTATTAAAAATGGTTATAAAAATTCAAAATATTTACGAGAAAATAGTGAATTTAAAAATCAAGACATAAAATATAATAATGAGTTGGAAGCTATTTTAGTAAAAATAAATTCAAAAAGTCTAATTAACATAATGTCTTAAATATATTTAGCAGTATAAATACTGATTAATTAACAGTATTTTTTAATAAATATCAAAAAATCCACATTTTATATTGTGGATTTTATATTTACGAAATTTTAATTAGATTTAATTAGCTTTTTTGCATAGCGTGCAATAACAATTTCTTCATCTGTACGAACTTTATAGATTGGAAATTTTGAACCAGGTGTAGAAATAACCATATAATCATCATAATTAGCGTTGTTTTTAGGTCCTGAGACTTTGATGCCGTAGGCATGTAAACCTTTAACAACCATATCTCTTACTATATGATCATTTTCGCCAATCCCAGCAGTGAAAACAAGAGCATCAACATTTTTACCTATTTTATTTAGGTAGCTCGCAATATAATCAACTGCTCTGGAAACAAATATATCAATAGCCAATTTTGCACGTGGTTCCTTATCATAAACTTTATGTAGGTCTCTAATATCGTTTGAAATACCAGAAACTCCTAATAATCCTGATTGTTTAACCATCATGTCCTGTACTTCTTGGGCGTCCTGATTTTCAACTCTTACTAAATAATCAGTAATACCAGGATCAATTCCGCCTGGACGCGTACCCATCATTAAACCGTCATATGAACTGAAACCTACTGAAACATCGTATGATTTTGAGTCTTTTACAGCACAAATTGAACTACCTGAACCAAGATGAGCAATAACAATATTAACTTTTTTCTTGTTCAATACTTTTTGCATTTTTCAGGTGATATAGTCATGACTTAACCCGTGGTAACCGAATTTTTTGATATGGAATTTTTCAGCTCATTCCCGATTAATTGGAAAAGTTTGATTTATAAGTGGAATTGTTGTGTGAAAAGCGGTATCCTGGCAAATAACTTTAGTTACATTTGGCAATGCAACTTGAAATGCCTGTACGGCATCAAGAGTTGCTGGCGCGTGTAAGGGAATAAATTTTGCAGCTTCTTGAATACCTGATTTAACTTCATCTGTATAAATTACTGGGGAAAGAAATTTGTGGCCTGCATAAGGCGTCCTAAAACCAACGACTAATATTTCACTAAAATCTCTAATAATACCGTGTTTTTCTCACAATTTTAGTAGTTCTTTAACAGCTATAACATGGTCAGGCATATCTACTTTATATTCAATAGTCTGATTATGATGCTTAATAATAATATTGCCGTCTAATCTAATACGTTCGCAAATACCTTTTGCTAAAAGTTCCATTTTTGTGTATGAATATAGTGCTCATTTTAAACTTGAGCTACCTGCATTAACGGTTAGTATTTTTTGCATAATTAAAGAAATTCATAACCTTTCAAAATAGTGATTGAGGTAACATCGATAACATCTTGAACGCTTGCACCACGACTAAAGTCGTTAATTGCACCGTTTACACCAACCATAATTGCTCCAACAGCTCCATATCCACCCATTCGTTGAGCTATTTTACATCCTATGTTGCAACTTTCAAGATTTGGAAAAATGTAAACTCCGACTGGTTCTTGTGAAGCAGAAGGGAATTTTTTGCCACGAACACCTAAATCATAAGCCGAATCAAATTGCAATTCACCTTTAATAATATTTAAGCCTTTTTCATCAGCGATCTTAACAGCTTCCCTAACTAAATCTGGATTTTCGCCTTTACCTGAGCCATTTGTTGAATATGTTAGGAATGCTCCCAGTGAGTTCATGTCCATTGATTTGGCAAAATCTATTGCATTAGATGCCAAATCAACCAATTGATTTACATCTGGTTTTTGAACTGTTGAAGGATCGGTAAAAATAACTTTTTCTTCCCCTTTGTGCATTATAATAACTGATGACATTGTTTTTATTCCAGGTTTAGGGCCAACGCATTTAAATGCAGCACGCAAGATATCTTGCGTTGAATATATCAATCCCCCGACAGCACTATCAATATCTTTATTTTTAATCATCATAGCACCATAATAAGGACGATAACTTACTAATTTTCGACAGGTTTCTAAATCTTCTTTCCCTTTTCTAATTTCTGCCATTTTTTGAGCATATTGTTCAATTTTTTCAGTTTCCTGAGTTAAAATAATGTTTTTTAATCCATCCTGAACTACTTGGGTTTCGTTTTCAAGAAGCATAATTGGATTTGCTAAATTGTGTTCCTGAAGGTATAGAGCTGCTTCGCGTGCTCTTTTATCATCACCATCAATAAATAGAACTGATAATATTTTATTTTTTGCTTTTTTAGCAAGTAATGTTTGTATGTGTTCACTAAAATTTGACATTTTTACATCTCCTTTTTGTTGATATGTATTAACTAAATTTTATTATTTTTGGATTTGATTTTCAGACAAAAATAATTGTTCTTAATGAACAAAATATTTTTTTATTTTTTTAATGTGTTTAGGTAGTTTCTGTTCAAGACTATATTATAGGTACATAAGTAAATACATCAATAAAAATAGGCGTTTACAAAACACGAAAAATTTTTTCCATATATGTTTTTCATATTTCACAAAATTAACACATTTAATTTTTAAGAAGCTTTTAGAATTGAAATGGCGGAAAAGCGTTGATTAGTTTATCTGCGAAATTTTTGAGGTATTCAAAATTAAACAAAATCTTTTATGAAATTAAAATCGTAAATTTAGTTTTATATTATAATAAACATAGCAATATTAATGTTTTAGCCATTGATGCATCAGGCAACAAAAAACGTTAAATTGCTGTATAAAAAATTCAAATTTTATAGATCTTACCTATTCTATATTGGAGGAAAATAATATGTCAAATTCAGAAGACAAAAAACCAGAATCAGCTCCTGCGGTTGTTGGTTTAATTAAAGTATCAGATGAAGTTTTAGATTTTTCATGCTTTAACAAGAAAAAAGAAGCTTGTGCAAAAGATGACAAAAAATGCATGGAAGAAGCTAAAAGTGATTGCGAACTTTCACCACGTGAAAAAGCAATTTTGGAAAGACTAAAAGCTAAAGAAGCTAAATAGTTAAAGGGATTTAAAATGGCAGAAATTATTCAACCTAAACCTTTAGAAGCTAAAGTTGAAAAAATAGCTCCAATTCGTAAAGCTATTGCTAAAAACTTAAAAACAGTGATGGATACAATTGCATATTGTGCTTTAACACGTAAAGGTGAAGTGAATGCATTGTGAGATCATCGTAAAAAACACGTTGCTACAATTCAAGAAAAAGAAGGTGTTAAATTAACATTTTTATCTTGAATAGTTAAGGCAACAGCTATTGCATTGACTGAATTTCCAGCATTTTTAGGTGCTTGAAATAATGAAACTGGAGAAGTTACTTACCCAGAAACCGTAAATATTAACATTGCTGTTGATACGCCATATGGTCTAGTTGTTCCAGTTATTAGAAATGCAGAAAAAATTAGTATTGTTGAAATACAAAAAGAAATTGTTCGTTTAGCGGGTCTAGCTCAAGCTAAAAAATTAACTATGAAAGATATGTCAGGTGGACACTTCACAATTACAAACGTTGGTTCAGTTGGCGTTATGCATGGTTCTCCTATTCCTAACTTGGGACAGGTTGCGATTCTAGCTGTTGGAGCAATTGCTGACGAAGTTAAAGTTAATAAAGATGGGTCATTTGCGGCAACTAAACAACTATATTTAAGTATAGCTGCAGACCACCGTTGAGTTGATGGTGCGGACATGGCTCGTTTAAATAACAGAATTTTTGAATTATTAGAAAAACCAGAATTATTAGGAGAATTATAATTATGTTCAGAATGAAATTTACAGACATCGGTGAAGGACTACACGAAGGAAAAGTTGCTGAAGTTTTTGTTAAAGTTGGTGATTCAGTTAAAGAAGGTGATTTACTATTCTCAGTTGAAACTGACAAAATGACTTCAGAAATTCCTGCTCCTACAACAGGTGTTATTGCTGAAGTTTTAATCGAAGCAGGATCAGAAATCACAGTTGGTGATGAAATCTTTGTAATCGAAGAAAAATAAAAACATTCCTAAAAGTACTGTTAACAGCAGTACTTTTTTGTTTTTTTATTATGTATTTTAGTCTTTGTGGTGATTAAGTTGTAAATATTTGAATAATTTAATATTAATATAAAATATTATTAATATATTTAGGAGTGACATGTGACGCTTATTCAAAGAAGTCTTTAAGTCATTAAGTAAGAATAAAGTTGTTGTAATTGGACTAAGTATTTTAGTGTTTTTAACATCAGCTATTTTTACTTTACTATCAAGTGTTCGGAATGTGGTTGTTGGTGGATATAATAATTACAAAACTGTTTCTAAACTACATGATATTAGCGTTGACTTAAATTTACCCACACAAGGAAAAGCCTACAATCAAGGTTATATTATTAATGGCGAAACTCTGGATAATTTATCTAGGGGTCGGAATTATGAGCCAATTATTTATCGTGTAGACCAAGGAAAAATTGCACAATATTCTAAGATAGCTAATGAATACCTTGACGCTGAACGTAATATTTTAAATCTTTCAAAAGCTGATGAGTTTATTAAGTTAAGTGAGATTGGAATCACCAATCCTAGTTTTAGTGATAAATATTTTAAAAAGCTTGATTTAATTCAAATTTATGGAGCAGCAAATAGTGCTGAACAATTTAATGATGTAAAATCAGATTATATTTTTAATCTTAAAAATATTAATGATGCATATTTTAGTGTTAAAAACACTCGTAAACTACCGGTTTATATTCAAAACGGCAAAGAATTTACCCAAGTTAAAACAATTCAAACTCTTTCTGAGGATACCAAGATCTCGATAAAAAAACCAATTAGATTAGGTGATATTTTAACTCTAAAATCAATAGCCGGCAAGCAATATGCCACCCAAATTTCTGAGTTATATTTGAATGTAAAAACACGTGAAATTACATCTGATTATACATTAGGCAGAAGCTGGATTGACGAACAAAATGCGTTTATAATTACGCCATCTAGTATTGCAGGGGCGCTTGGATTTAAGAAAAATATTGAGTCACAATTATTTTATGAAGTTGATTTAAATTCACCAAAACTTAATAATTTATTTAAAAATTATAATGGCGTTGTCAGTGAAACGCTTGAATTTAAGGAATCACTATTTTTAAAAGATTTAACCGGGGATTTGATATTTGTTCCTAAAAACCAGTATTATTTACTGAGTTCTGGTCAAAAATACACTTTAAAACCTGTGTGAATTAATAATATATTTACGAGTGTGGAATTTTTAAGAAATCACTACTATACAAGTTATGTAGGCGATTTGAAAGACAAATGAACAGGTGCTTTTAAAACTTACATTGAATCATTGGGCGATCCACGCGATTTGAAACGAAAAGCTGAATGAGATAAATTAGAAACATTTGCTAACTGACGAAAAGTTAAGATTAGAGTATCGACACCATATGTTTTTGATAAAATCACTAATAAATGAGTACTTGACAGTTCTAAACAAGAAGTAGTAAGAACCGAATTACCATTAAGTACTGCATCATTTTATGCTGATATTGACAAGGTTTCACTATATACAAATGATAATCGATTTAGTCCACTTGGAAAAGCATACGCAATTGACGAATCGCAGTCAAAATCAATAATTTCAATTGAATCAGATAATTTAATTGGCAAGGCAAAAGAAGATTTTAACAAGCTTTATCTTGAAAATAAACAGTTATTACACCACACTCTAACTAATGAAAATATTTTGTCGCAAAAATATTCATTTATAAGTTCCCGTGCTTATGAAGCGACTAAAAAAGTTATTATAGATAAAATAGTTGAGAGAGTAGGTGCTGAAAACGTTGGGTTAAGACAGTCTGTCACGGTAAATGCTGTTGATGAAAAAAATGGTAAGCAAAATACTTTTCATTTTATAAATACAGGAGACCAACAGTTTAAAATCAATGGCTTAAAATTAAATGTGGGAGGGCTGTATAATGAGGTTAAGCAACCAACTGCACTTACAAAACTTTCTGAATCGTCAAATTCAATTTATACAGCGCAACAATTAAATCCTTTTGTCTCTTCCTTATTAATTCAATCTATTTTCAAAAATTTATATCCCGATCCTGACTATATAAGTCCAATTTATGATTTTGCAACAGTGCATGACACAAATCCTAATGGCTTAGATTCTAATTTAATTTATAATACCAAAATTGTTAAATTAGCTCATTATGATCCTAAAAATACAGCTAATCCAAACGGAAAATCAACAATTTATGGTGTCATTGGTTCAAACAATAAATTTAGAATTGTTGAGAAAAATATAAATGACGGAACATACAATGTTGTATATTTTCAAGAGTTTAATAACATTAGTATGGACACCGGTCTTTTAGCTAAGTTTCTTGAAAAAAATAAATTGACTATTGCAACTAACCACATTAAAACGAGTGAAGGTGGCTGAGCACTTAAAGACAATGAATTTGAAAATGTTCACTATATACCAATTTATTTCTTGGCTCCTAAAAATGAATTGATGTATGATGTTCTAAAAAACGGACGAATTGATATTTTGGCAAAAACAATTGAAAAATACTTATTAAATTCAACTTTTGTTAAATACGGTTTCATTAGTAGTACTCAAGTTTTAGATATTGGAAAAATATTAAAAAAGGTTCTGAATAAACACAATTTTGCATCGGTTTTTGCGAATGGTAAATTAAACCAAGCAATTATGCCAGAACTAATCAATGATTTTTTATATGAATTAAGTCATGATCCAAAAGGTGATTTATTAAAATATATTATTACTAACGTTATGCAACGTGCACTTGAATATGTAAGTGCTAATGGAAATATTCACAAACAAAAAGAAAAACTTGTTAAAGAGGTTGAAACCTTACTTAATACAGTTAAACAATTAACACAGATTGATATTCAAAAAATTGTTAACGCAAGAGCAATCGTTTATGCTTCTAAAAATCCAAATAAAGTCGTTGAATCGTTCATAAGAATAATTGATTCAATAAACTTTAAAAAATTCAGCGAGCAAGCAAGAGATTGATTTATAAATAACAACAATAAAGTGGTGATAAATCAAAAAACTAATGAGAAATATACAACTAAATTAAGTTCTGCTAATATCATTAAATGAGTGTTTTCGTCAATTGACCAAAAAAGGTTAAAGGACGCCCTAGTTATGCTTATTAAAAATCTAGACCTTGAATTATCTTTAAATTTAGATAACAAAGATTCTTTATTACATCAAGTATTAGGTAAATTTGCCCCGAATTTAATTCAAGCTTTAAAACCGATAATTAAAAAGATTAATAGTGGTGAAAATGGTTTAGAACCCTATTCTAATTTTAAAGAGGGTTTAATTAATATTATTAATTTAATAAATTTTGATAAGTTATATTTGGAGTTGTCAAAAGCGACAACTACTGAATTCATTGATTACCAAACTAGCGAAATTAACCCAAACACCAGTCAAAAAACCTCAAAAATACATAGAGTTTTATTGGAGAGAATTACACCGCGTGCTGGCATTAATGCATTTATAAAATCTATTTTTAGTATTCAAGGTTCAAGTCGGGTTTTCAAAGATAATTTGATTAAAATGTTTAATCTATCTGGTAAAACAAAAGAAATAAAATTGAACGGGACATCACAAGCAATATATATTCCCGATTCTGACGTAAAACGAGTATCCTTCACAGATTTTGTTGGAATATTCAATTCTTTATTGAAGGATAAAAACAGTAAAATTTTTAAAAATTATGAGTATGAACAACGACTGACAAAATTACAAAAAGAAATACAAACTGCTTCAGATTTTAATTTCAGTGTAATCTCAAATGATGGACTAGCTTTAATTTCGGAATTAAACTTGTTTAACGCAAAAACTACAAAAGAGGATGCTTTATCCAAATTGCAATCTCTTTTGGATTTTATAAAACAAACCAAAGGGGGCACCAATCCATTTGTTTCTAATGCAAATAAAACAGGAACTGACTGAATATTTGAATTAATGCGGTTTTCGGATGGTAATAGTTCATGACAATTAATTAAAAATTTGATTTCAAGTGTGACAAAACCAAAAATTACAAATGAATACTCACTAGGAGCTCAAACTTTTGATATTTATTCTCCATATATTGAGATGTTGTTAAATCCGATAGCTAATTATGTAGAGTCTTCTAAATTTGTACGCGATTTCTTAAATTTTGCATTAAAGCCTGAGATTTTGAAGTTAAGTCAAGCACGTTCCACTGCTGATAATATCCCTTTTGATAAGTCACTGAATTATTACATTACTGAATATTTGCAAAATCCTGAATTGATTACGTTATTCAGTCAAAAAGCTGACGGCAAATTCAATAATTCTTCGGTTGAAGAATTATTGAGTAAAAATCCAAAATACCGTGATTGAGTAATTCAAAATAAAAAAATATTAGAAACGCAAATTGCCTACATCGGTGCTAGTCAAAAATTTAGCTCAAATAATTCAACACAGAGAAATGGCATATATCACTATGTAATCAGTAATTTTGTTGAAAACTATTTATTAACTCCTCAGTTTTATGAAATAAGAAACTCAGCACATAAAATGTTAAAATCAATATCTCCCTCTTTTGCAGCTGAAATATTTGGGTTGTCTAAGGCATTGATAAATCCTGTCATGCGATTAGTGTTTCCAGAAGTACCATTAACATTTTTAGCTTCGCAAAAAAATGAAAAAAGCTTGTTAAATGGCAATCTTGCCTATCTAGTTTTAAATAAAATAAGTAATTTTGAGTTATTAGCACAAGAAAATAACTTAACTAACACCGCATTGAATCAAAAATTGGATGCAATATTTGCAACGGGAGACACATCTAGTAGGCCGTTAAATTTAGATAAAAATGTTAATTTAGTCATAGACGGCCCCGAAATTGAGCATCTAAGAAAAATTGCTGACACATTACCTAATGTTTTTGGTATAAATTTCTTAAAAATGATACCTGAATTAATAAATCAGATCGTGGAGCCAAAAGCAATTAAAGAAGTAGTTTTTAATTCGCCAGCAAGTTTTGTGGCAAAAGCAAACTTTGCATATTTAAGTGCCAATAATAAAGCTATTTTCAACGGAAAAATTCCACTAGATCCACTAAAAATAAGTGAATTTATCAATAATTTGGATTCAAGATACACAATTGACGTCAATGGTATTAAATTTATTATTGTCGGCGAAGAAATTAGTGTTGATTATATGTACCCGGTTATTGACGAAAATAATTTGCAAGTAAATGTTAAAAATCAAGGTTTAGTTTATGTAAATCAATATGGATTTGCTCGAATTAAACTTGCTTATTCAGGGAATGTTGTTAAACAAGCACTTTTAGTTAAAAATAATGGAACAGCATCCGACACCGATTTGAAAAAAGAAATTACAAAAATTGTAGACGACTCAATAAGTGATTCGAATAATCTACAACGTGTATTTTTAGCGAACGAACTAGATCCGATTAACCCTGAGCGTGCTCTTCGTTTAAGTACGGTTGATTCAATTATTAATATTATTTCAGTAGCAACAATTATATTGTTAATCGTCTTTACCCTTGTAGTTGGTGTTTCGATTGTATTTATTATTAAGCGTTATATTTCAAATAAAAACAAGGTACTGGGAATTCTTGTTTCACAAGGCTACACAGCTAGCCAGATCGCTTTATCGCTGACTGTATTCGCTCTTGTTACCTCAATTATAGGGGGAGTGATGGGTTATACAATCGGTAATAGTTTGCAATTAACCTTGTTAAATGTTTTTGGAAGTTATTGAACGTTACCGAAGGAAACGATTAGTTTTGATTGAATTTCAATGGTTGTTACTGTGTTTATGCCGTTTATGGGTATGAGTTTATTAATTTATCTTGTATCGTTAATTTCATTACGTCATAGCCCAGTGCAACTAATGAGTGGATCAATTAATATTCCGACATCTAAATTTGCGTCAAATTACAGTAAATTTACTAAAAAATCGAATGTTAAAGGTCGCTTTTCATTTATGCTATTTATTAGCAACTTTTGAAAATTGATTGCGTTTGGCATAAGCGCTTTATTAACTGCATCAGCAACTATTTTTGGAATGGTAACTAATAATATTTTTAGCAAAACTGTAAATAATACTTACCAAAATAGACATTACACTTTTAAGGTTGATATGGAAACTCCGACAAGAGAAGGAGGGCCATATAAACTTTACAGCCCACAAAACCTGAACAAAAATATCTATACGCCGATTGGTTTATCAATAGAATCGCAACGAGAAGCCAATGACTTCTTTAAGCCGGGTTATTCTTCAATCGTGAATGCAGAAGGGCATAATGGAATTAAAAAACCTACTGATTCGTGATATGATTCACACGTTTTAACGCAATTTTCAGCTTCGATTAAGGTTGATGCTGGTGTTTCGGCAGATCCGTGGTTAGTTGCCTATAATTCAATGCCCGATTCACAAAAAGCTAAAATAGACAAATCAAGAGATAAAGTGGGTATTTTACTTGAACGAACACAACAAAAAAACGGAGCGCAGTTCATTATAGATCCACAGACCAAGTATATTTCACTTGTTGATGAAAAAGGTCAAAAACTAGATTTCTTTAAATATTATCGTTCCCCATTTGATAAACAAGGTAAATTTGTTTGAGCTCATTGAAGTGGTACAGATTATGAAATGAGGCAAATCACTACTGAGCGAAAAATAAGAGCCCAATACCGTAAATTCTTAGTTGAAGGATATGCTGATTTGGATAAAAAAATTAAAGCTGAAAAAGAGAATCCAAAACTTATTAAGCATGCTCCAAATGGTATTGAACAAGATCGAATTCACATGAATTATTGACTTGAAGATCCAGGCCCTATTTATGGTCCGACTATTAATGATTACTTTATTAGTTTTGGCGGAGTCTATTTTGAGAATTCTCATGATGAAGTTTATACATACATTCAGTCGAAATATAATGGTAAAGATATTAAAATTTATGGATACCAGAATAATTCTCCTTATGTAAAATTGTCAAATATTTATAATCAAGATTTAATGAAGAAAATGTACAATTTCAGTAAAAATTCAGTATTTCCACTGGTAATTAATGAAGTTGCAGCCAAAAGATATTCATTAAAAGTCGGTGACCAAATAGACCTAGAAATAAACAACCACGTTGATAGGTACCAAAATAAATTATTGAATTTAGCAGGGATAAAAACGCAAACGGTTAAACCAGCTAAATTTGAGGTTATCGGGATAAATCAAACTTTTATTAATAATGAATTTATAACAAGGTATGACGTGGCAAATGAAGTTATTGGATTTAATTCTTTAAATCTTCCGAATGATTTTGTTAAATTTAACGGAGTTTTAACAAATAATAATTATCCATTACAGGTAACTAATTCTACAGGTTTATATTCTAAGAGTGGATATTGATCGGGAATTGATAGTTTTGATACTGAAACAGCTTCTATTGAAAGTATGCGGGCAATGTTTGATCAGATATACCACCCACAAAACGGCGTAATTGCCAAATCGTTAGCCGGCATTAAATCACAACAAGAAATAGATAATATTATTATTAAAATCCTTGATAAAAACCAAGTCCAGTTTAATCAAAATGTTTATGATTCAATTCGTGAACAACCAAAAGAAGCGATAGTTAAATATGCACAAATTTACAACGATAAGTTGTATGTTGCATTGCCAACCACAATCGATTCTAAGGATATTGAGTCAGGTTTTGCTATTCAAGTAGGTGAAACAATTCAAACTATAACGGTGGCAATAATTGCGTTAAGCTTCTCAATTTCATTGATTATTTTGATAATTATGTCAACAATCATGATTGGCGAAAATCAAAAAAACATTGCAATTTGATCAATACAAGGATACAATCAAAAAGAAAAAATCAAGATGTACTTTAGTGTGTATATTCCGTTTATTCTATTTGCTATCATTTTAGCGATACCACTAGTGCTATTTATTAAATATTTATTTACCGCTGCATTATTAGGTTTTACAGGTGTTGCGTTAGTATTTCATATAAATATTTGACATATATTATTAACAACATTGTTGTTAATTGCGATATTTATTGTTACATCATTTACAATTTGAATTACGATTAATAAAATGAAACCTGTTGACTTGCTGAAAGGAAAATAATGAGTAAAAAGACTGAAAAAAGACTGAAAAAACTTAAAGATAGCAATCTTTCAGTTGAAGAAAAATCATTAATAACCTTGCAATCTCAAACCTCTGAGTATGTTGTTGAAACTAAGGTTAATAAAAATAATATTTTTGATGTTATAGACGCAAGCGGGAGTGCTCGCAATATAATTGCACCAAGAAGTGTTTGTTCTTACATTAAGCGTATTGCATCAAAAAAACGTCGGAAAGATGGAGGAGAATTAGCTAAAAATAGTGGCGATAATATTATTGAAGTTAAAAATGTGAGTAAATATTATGTAACTGGCCAAACTATAACCAAAGTTTTAAGTCATATTGATATTGAAATTAAGCAAGGAGAAATAGTACTTATCTTAGGTGTTAGTGGTGGTGGTAAATCAACATTATTAAACTTAATTTCAGGATTAGATCGCCCTACGTTAGGTGATGTTATAGTTGATAATATGAATTTCCCTTATTATTCTGATCGTGCATTGACAAAGTTTAGACGTGATAAAGTGAGCTTTATATTTCAAAACTATAATCTCTTAGAAAATCTAAACGCCTTTGACAATGTTATGACGGGAGTTTGATTGCAAAAAGACAAAAAAAGACGTCTAAATTTAGAAGAGTTGTTTAATCGCTATGAAATGGCGGAAGAAATTAATAAATTTCCTCCACAGATGTCTGGCGGGCAACAACAAAGAGTTTCGATTATGAGAGCTTTAGCAAAAAATGCACCAATAATCTTCGCTGACGAGCCAACAGGGGCATTAGACGAAAAAACCACTAGAATAGTCTTAAACTCTCTATATAAAGCTAACAGAGAATGGAACACAACAGTAGTAATGGTAAGTCATAATCCGGCGATGAGTGCAATGTGCCATCGTATTATTAATATTGATAAAGGTATAATAAAAAGTGTTGAGATTAATAAAAATCCGCTTCATCCAGATCAAATTGGATTATACAATGAATAAAAAAAGCGTTTTACGCTTTTTTTGTTTTGAAAAATAAACAATAATTTAGTACCCAGTCGGTGACGGTAAGTTAAAGATTTATGGGTAGAGCAAAATGTATTGTAACATCGTTTACGATATTTGGTTTCATTAGTTGTCATTTCCAGAAAATTCATTGAAAAACACATTTTTGTTTATAGTCAATACTCCGTATTGATAATCGACAAACAACAGCTGTTATTTTCATAATACTTCCGGTTGATATATAAATCTCTTGTCTTAAATGTAAAATACCCTTGATATAAATTTCACGGTCATTAATATTTTCTGTGAACTTAAGCACACAAGAAGAAAACGGAAATTGCATTTTCAACATCAACAGTTCGGATTTATCCAGCAAAATCATAAATTTAATCAAATAAATACCTGTGTATTTCAGCAAGAGACTCAAAAGTTTATTGTTTTTTTACTAACCTTTCAGTCTTAGCCAATTCTGCGAATCAGTAATACCGAGTTTATTTTTGTTGTGCATCTGATTTAAAGTTTTTCGCATCATCAGTTGGAATAATATATTTATTAGGCCATCTTATGAAACCCATTTTTAATCAAGTGGAAATGAGTTTTTTTTGAGATTTAGCACTATTACCATTATTAATTTTGCGAGTAATCACTAGTAATAAAGCATTCACCACAAAAAAGTAAATTGCTCAAAAATTACACATACCCAAAAGAACTGCGAATACTATATTCGTAGGTGTTGCACCTCCTTTGGTAAAAGAATATAAAATAATACAAAAAACAAATCCAAACAAAAAAGCTATTAAACCTGTTGATTGCATTGTGATAGTAGAACGGCTTTTTAGTAACGGATAGTTTTTGTCTAAAACTTTTTCTCAAATAGATAATTTATCTTCAAATGAATATTTTTTCATATATACCTGCTTAGTCGTAAGTGACATTTTTTAATTCGCGTGTTCAATTTAAAAAGTATTTATAAACTTTGGATAAATCGGGTTTATTGTTTAGTTTAAAGTTTTTATTTAATGCAATTAAGTTAAATATATTGTGTTTATCGACCTCTGTTAATTTATCGTATATACTGATATCAATATTGAAATGGTCAAGAAATTTCTCTGGGTAATATTGGTGAATAATATCCAGAAAGCTATATGCTAAAAACATTATTGGAAATATTTTAGTCTCGATTGAACCTATCATTGCAAGTTTTGTTGCGGCTTGTTGGTTATCCTGTTTTGGTATTAATATTCCTGGTGTATCCATAAAGTAAAAATTATCAACTGAAACTCATTGTTTCGCTTTTGTAACTCCCGGATAATTTGCTACTTTTAGTGATTTTTTTTGAATAATTAAGTTTATTAATGTACTTTTACCTGCATTTGGCACACCAACAACAAAAGCCTTAATTTTTGTATTTAATAAACCTTTTTCTTTATCTTTTAAAATTTTAGGATTCATTATTTTTTGCATTTGTTTAATAATTACTGAACGAGAACTTTGCTTCCTTAGATCAAGTCAAAGCAAAGTCGAACCTTTAAAGCGAGCTTGAATCATGCTTTTTTTGTTTAAATCCATCATATCAGATTTAGTTATTATAAATAGCCTTGGTTTTTGTGGAGCAATTGAGTCAAAATCCTCATTGTAACTACTTATTGGGCACCGAGCATCAAGAACAATGATGAAAATATCAGCAAGATTTGCATTTTGTTTAATTTCCCGCATACCTTTTGCCATATGGCCTGGGTATCAATTGATTAAATTTTTATGTTTGTCTGATATTTTCATCTTTACCTCTCGTTGCTTAATATTGCAAGTTAATTAAGTTAATTTAGTTGTTTTTTGTTGAAATTTATATTTACTGATTGTGCTTTGTAGATTACTATTTTCAATAGTAAGATTATTTATCACATCTTTAAAGGATTTAATTTCTACCTCCATTTGATCTATGAGATTTACGAAATCATTAACTATTTCATTCATATTAGAAACGCTATATCCATTAAATTCTCTGGTAGCGCGATTAAATTTATCTATAATTTTATCTTTGTTATTCATGTTATTTCCTACTTCTATGTAATATTATTCCGGCAGCGACAGCCACATTTAAACTTTCGAAATCAATTGGAATATAAATTTTATTATCAGCATATTTATATAATTCTTCACTAACTCCGTGCCCCTCATTACCTAAAACAATAACCTTATTGTGGATTGGGAATTTAATTTTTTCAATATTTTCAGCATCGTTTGAAAGTGTAGATATGTAAATTTTATGAGTATTTTTCAGTATTTTTAATTCATCCTCAGCGTTTTTATAATTAATTATATTTATTTTAAAAATAGCACCCTGTGTAGCTCTAAGTATTTTTGGGTTGTATGTATTAATGTTGGTAAATATTGTGTCATATCCAAATGCTAAGGCAGAACGAATTATTGTCCCGATATTCCCCGGGTCTTGAACATTATCACAAAAAACTATATTTTTACCATTTTTTTTGCTTAATGGTTTAGTGATTAGAGCTACGCAACCTTGTGGGTTTGATGTAAATGTTATTTTTCTCAACACACTTTCGGTAATTTTAATGCTATTTGTAAAATTGTTTTGTGTTGTTAATTCAAAAATGTATTTTATTTTTGCACCAGAATTTATCGCTTCTTTAATGAAATTTAAACCCTCTATTACAAAATAATCTTTATCACCTTTTGCAAGTATTTTTGCTATTTTCTTGATTAAATTATTTGAAGTGCTAGAAATTATTTTATTCATTTGGATTCTCCAAAAAATGTTTTCCTTTTTGAGTCTCAAAAAAATTTAATCCATCAAAGTTTAATTGTCTCATAATTTCAAACCCTATTATACTTACACAATTAGCCAGATTCATTGAGCGCATTGCTGAGACCATCGGAATTCTTAGGCAGTTTTTAATATTTGTGCTTAGTATATTTTTATCAATCCCTGTTGACTCACGACCAAACATTACTCATATTTCACCATCAGTTTTGGCGTAGTGTTGAAAGTCAGGTTCATTATAACTTTTTAAGCCGTAACGGGTTATGTAAAATATATTCTTATCGCTGTATTTTTTAGCAAAATCTGAGTACGAAGCATGTATTTCGTGCTGAATATCACTTAAAAGTTTACCTGCCGCAGGGCGTGAAAGTTTAGTAGGTAATAGTTCAAAACCTAGTGGTTTTATAATGTGTAGTTTAGCACCTAAAGCATAACAAGTTCTGATTATATTTCCTGTATTTGGACAAATTTCTGGTTGGTATAATACAATATTTAACATTTAACCTCTATTCTTTTTATATTTTAACAAATAAGAAATGATTTAATTGTTCACAGACAAAATATTAGAAATTTAGTTTATTAAAAATAATAGCAAAATAAATATTAAGCAAGTAAAATTTACAAAAAAATGCCGTTATTGGCATTTATCTTTATTTAGATGATTTTTTAGTTTTAGCTGCAATCTTAGCATCTAGTTCAGCTTGTTTTTCAACAGCTTGTTCAGCTAATTCTTCTTCTTTTGATGATTTTAATTCTTCTGCTCTTTTTAATCATTCTTCAGCAATCTTAGCAGCTTCAGAATTTAATTCTTCTTCTAGTTTAGAAAGTTTTGTAGCCGCTTCGCTGTCTTTAGCAGCTAATAAAGCTTTAATATGTCTCTTTTCAAGAAGACGTTGTGTCATTTGAGTTTTGTTGTTTTCGTCTTGCATGAAGAATCCTGATAAAAAGCTTGCAGGTAATCCTGTTGACATTGACATTGTATTAGCTCAATTTGTAAGTTCTTCAGTAGTTACTTCTTGATTTTTATCCGATACAGCCCCTAGAAGGTGTTGAGCAACCATTGAAAAGGCTACTGCTTGTTTTTCCTCTTTGAACACAAGTTCATTAAATTCTGCTTCAGTTTTGTCTAGAACTTTAAGGTATTCATCAAACTTAATTCCTTGTTGTTTTAGTTGTTCTATAACTTGTTGACGTTTTTGCGCTACTTGGTAATGGATGAAAATATCATTGATTTTAACATCGTTTTTAGCTAATGTTTCTGAAACATATGTCTCAATGTATTTATTCAGCGAGAATTCAATTTCATTGTTCAAAATTACTCATTTAAGCACATTTTTAGCTTCTTCAACAGTTTTTGATTGTCCTGCTCTTAGAATATATAAGTTTTCTTCAGTAAGTTCTGATTTTTCAGGTCTTTTAGCGTCTAAAATTTCAACATCAAATGTTGCTTTTTGCCCCGCTAATTTATCTACTGGATATTCTTTCGGGAATGTAACAACCACTTCACCTTTATAACCAATAGTTTTTCCAACAAGTTGGTCTTCAAAAGTGTCAATGAATGTTTTTGAACCTAATTTTAATTCAAATTTTTCGGCTTGCCCACCATCAAATGCTTCATCATTTACGTACCCTTTGTAATTCAAAGTAACTGTATCACCTAAGGCTGTTTTTTCTTTTTTATCTAATGGCATTTGAAGAGCAGTTTCTTTTAATTTATCTTCAATGTATTTTTTAACATCTGCATCTGTAACTTTTGGTAATTCAAATTTAACTTTAACATCTTTATCACTAATTTTTGATAAGTCTGCGTCAAGTGGATAAATAACTTCAAAATCAACTACTTCTCTTGAAATTGATTTAACATTAACACGAGGTTCAACAGCTACAAGGCGTGTTGTTTCCTTCTTGAATTCATCAAGAATATTTTTGTATTCAGAATTCATGTAATTGTTAAGTGCTGTTTGTAAAATTGTGGCTTCTGAGATGTGTTTTAAAGCAATATTAGCAGGAACTTTCCCTTTTCTAAAACCATTGATTTTTAAATTTTTAGTTAATCCGGCAGTAGCTTTTGATTGAAATTCTTCTCAAATCTTGCCTTCTAATTTAATTGATTTTTTTATTTCTACTTTGTTTTCATCAATTGTGATTGATTTTTTTGGCATATAATGCTCCTTATATAAGTTATTAATATAATTATAATTTTATATAAAATTTTTTAATTTAAAACTATATTATATATATTTTAGATATTATTAAAATGCAACAAAAATTAAAATAAAACGGTGTTTGCAACACCGTGATAAATTATTTTTTCTCAATAATTTCTTTAAGAGCTTCTCACAATTCCATGTATTGAGCGTTATTGTATTCTTTTGATCAGCTTCCATACATTCCGTTACCTGGAATTTGAACATTGAATTGAGCTCAATTTAATTTTTCGATTTTAGCTCGCTCACCTTCACCAGTAACCTTTACACCATCAGCACCGTTAATGTTCGTGAACAACGTTTCAATTTCAGGTTTTTTTGAAAATTCAACTGTTTTTGAGTTATTTTCTAGTGGTTTATAAGCATCATCAAAGAAATCACTATAATCGTCCCCGATTTTCATTATAACTTTACCCACAACTTTATTTCCTGCGCCTTGTTGAGATTTACTAAAGTCTCAACCATCGATATTATCGGTAACTGCATTCATTCGTTTATTTTTTGATACTTTTTGCGTTTTTTTATTTTGTTTATATGCTTCAAAAGCTGTTAGTCAAGGTGTTTTATCGCTAAATTTCCCCTCGGCATCAGTTGGCACAACTCCACGACATCAAAACATTCAGTCGTGTATGTATTTTTTAGGTAAGCCAGCCCCTTCAAGATTCTTTTTAATACCTTCAATAACGTGTTGTTTTTGATCGATGTTTGAGTTAAATAAAACTATTCCTCCGTTATCAAAAACGTGTTGAATAAACTTGATAGCACCAGGAACAGCTTTTCTTTTCCCCTCGGCATCAGTTTTTTCTTTTTCAGAAGATGAGAAGACGCCATTATTTTTAACAACACCGTAAGCTTCAGCGTATTCATTTATAAATACTGTTTCATCTAAATCCATGAAAACAACTGGTATCGCTTTTGTTGATTCGGGGTTAGAAACAACACCTGTTTCTTTATTTACTTTTGAATAGTCAAAACCCTCAGTATTTTTCTTTTTAAGATTGTCAAAAGCTTGGGTTGCTAATGTATATGCTTGTAATGATGCTGTACGTTGCTCAGCAGATTTCATATATCAAATTATTGATGAAGCAATTCCAGCGCCTTGATTAAACTGTTGAATTAATTTAGCTTTGTCATCTGTTGATATTTTTAAACGTGAGACAAGCTGAACCTTTTCATCATTACTTAAATTATTTATTATTTTAGATAATTCACTCAATGATTTTGGATTGTTTTTGCTTTCTTTTTGACAAGAAATAGCAAAAACGGGTAGTGCAAAAAATGTTGATGTTGAAAGAATTAACTTAAGATTTTTATTCACTTTTATCTCCTAATTTTATATCTATTTCAATTATATATCTTTGTAAAAATAGTCAAAATATACTGCTTTAAAACTGATTTTCTGTGTATTTTGGCAAATAAAACACACAAGTTAAATGATTGTGTGTTTTATTTATGGTATTTTTTATTCGCTATGATTGTTGCACTACGGTAAATTTGTTCAGCTAACATAATTCGGAATAATTGATGAGGGAAGGTCATATTGGAAAATGAAATTTTATATTTTGAATTTATTAGCTCTTCGCACAGCCCGTCTGAACCGCCAATGATAAATGTTATGTCATCGTTTAGTTTGATAAATTCGCTTATTTCAACCGAACTGTACAATTTGCCTCGGAGACTACACAAAATAATTGTAGAATTTTTAGGTATTTTAGATAAAACTAAATTAGTTTCTTTTAGTTTTTTAGTTTCGATATTTTTTTCTTCGCTAAATTCTTTTGTTTCAACACAATTTATTGAGTAAAAATGAGTAATTCGTTGTTCATAGTGTTGAAATAATTTCTTAAATTCGGGCGATAGTGTTCCAACAGAAATTATCCTAATTTTTTTCATTTTTGTTACTTTCAATATGAAACATTAGCATTTGAATATCAGCAGGGTTAATGCCGCTGATTCTACTTGCTTGCCCAATAGTTTGAGGGCGGATTTTAGAGAGTTTTTGTCTTGCTTCGGTTGCAATATTTTTTATGTTTTCGTAGTCAATATTAACAGGAATTTTTAGATTTTCTAGACGCACCATTTTGCTTGCATCTGTTTTTTGTTTTTCGATATAGCCATGCAATCTAACCATTATGGTTAGTTCGCGTTTATATTTGAAGTCAGGAATAATGTCATCTGGATCGACATCGGGGCGAGATAAAACTTTTAGCATTGTTACGCCATCATAAATTTTGTATTTGTGAGCTATTTCTGACTTGCCAGAAAGATATGTTGAGTGTAAACGTTCAATTTCATCGTCAATTAATTTGTATTTTTCAATTACCTCATCGTATTGTTTTTGTGAAATTGTACCTGCATACAAGCCGTATTCAGCAAGTCGTATATCTGCATTATCATTACGAAGAAGAAGTCTATATTCAGCTCGTGAAGTTAGCATGCGATAAGGTTCTTTAGTGCCTTTTGTGACTAAATCATCAATCAAAACGCCCAAATATCCGTGATTTCTCAGAATAACTATTGGCTCTTTAGCGATAATTTTTAAACCTGCATTAATACCAGCGATTAAACCCTGGCCAGCGGCCTCTTCGTAGCCGCTGGTTCCATTTATTTGTCCAGCAGTAAATAAATTTTTAATAATTTTAGTTTCCAATGACGGGTGTAATTGTAAAGGATCTATTGCATCGTATTCAATAGCATAAGCTCATTTTTGAACTTTTGCATTTTTGAGTCCAGGAATAGTTTTGATTAGTTCTTTTTGAACATCAATTGGCAAAGAAGTTGATAATCCATTAACATAGGTTATTGTGCCATCGGCTGTTTCTGGTTCGAAAAATATTTGATGTCTTTCTTTGGAAGCGAATTTAACTATTTTATCTTCTATTGAAGGACAGTATCTTGGCCCAATTCCTTCAATCAAACCTGAATACATTGCACTTTTATGCAAGTTTTTATTAATTAATTCGTGTGTTTGGGGAGTGGTGTATGTTAAGTGACAGGCGATTTGTTTAGGTGTGATAACACTTGAGCGGGATGAAAAACTTAAATTAATATCTTCTAAGACTTCTTGTTGAACTTCATTATAATCTATTGAATTTGATCAAATACGCGGAGGAGTTCCGGTTTTTAATCTTTGAAGGTTAAAACCGTGTTTTTTTAAGGAATTTGACAGTGTTGAAGTTGTTTTTTCATTGTCTGGACCACTTGAAATCGCTTCGCTACCACGAAGAATTTTTGAGGCCATGTATGTTCCAGTTGTTATTACAACAACTTTTGAATATAATTTTTCACCAGTGTCAATCACAACGCCTTTATAAGTGTTGTCTTCAACAATTAATTCCTCAACCCCTGCTTCTAATAAATCTAGATATTCTTCTTTTTCTACAAATTCTGCTGCAATTTTAGAGTATTTTTCCTTATCAATTTGAGCCCTTAGCGCTCAAACTGCAGGACCTTTTGATTGATTTAGCATTTTCAGTTGAATGGTTGCCATATCAGCTCAAAGTCCTTGCATTCCGCCGAGTGCATCTATTTCCCGAGTAATAATACCTTTTGCCGGACCACCAATTGACGGATTGCAAGGCATCATACCCAATTTGTTTTTATTGAATGAAATTAACAGTGTTTTGTGTTTTTGATGTGCTAAAGCGAATGCGGCTTCTAAACCCGCATGTCCACCCCCCACAACGATTGCATCATAATATTTATTATTCATAAATAAAATTTTAATTCAAAATTTAAATATATTAAATACTAATTATAAATTCTTATTATGTTGTTTTTTACAACATTTCAATTTTTTAATTTTACTAAATGAGTTGTAAAACGAGTTTTTTAGTAATTTAGAACGATAAATTTTTAATAGTTGAATTTATCAATAATATATTGTTTATAATTTAAAATTATGGTGTTAAAAGAATTAAAAGATGAGTACAATCTTGTAAATATAAAAGATTTAAAGTTCAAATACAATAAAAAGTCAAAAAATTATGATCTTATTATTCCAGAGCTACGGATAAAAGAAGGACAAATAGTATCGTTGCTAGGGCCATCGGGTTCTGGTAAGACAACGCTTTTAAATATTTTATTAGGTTATTTAAAACCGGAATCCGGAAAGATAACAATAAAAAATAGTCCAAAAATACACGAAATCGCTTATATTATGCAGGAGAATTCAATTTATGAAAACGTCTCTGTTTTCAATAACATATTTTTAAGTGCTCGGAACAATAGAAAGTGAATCGACAGTTCAAGAATAAGATATTTTGATTCTTTTTTTGAAGAATACATTAATTTCAATTTATTAGAAAAATATATGCAGTATGCATCTGTATTGTATTGCGAAAATAACAATTTTTTAAAGAAAAAATGACGTTATTTTAAATTTTGATGGCAGATTTTCTTTGCAAAAAATTTACCATCAAAATTTAAAATTTTAAAAGATTTAAAGTTGAAAAATTTGTTTAAAACAGAACTTCAAGAGGTTGCAAAAAAATTAGGTATTGACCATTTAATACACAAAAATGTAAATGAATTATCAGGTGGACAAAAACAAAGGGTTGCATTTGCAAAAGGTATTATCAAAAAAACAAACTTAGTTTTAATGGATGAACCATTTTCAGCTCTTGACGCCAAAATTAAAGAGTCGACTATTGATTGGCTGTTAAAAATTAAAAAAGAATTTAATTTAAGCATAATTATTGTCACCCACGATCAGGAAGATGCAATGAAAATAAGCGATCAAATTATTTTGCTTGACAAAGGCCAAGTACAACAATTTTCAACTGGTGGGGAAATGTATGAAAATCCTAATAATCTATTTGTAGCTAAATTTATTGGGTCTCCTGAAATTAATTTTATTGAGAAAAATGATAAAAAGTCGTTTTATATTCGCCAAAATAAAGTCCAAGTCAAGCAAGTGAATAATGGTAAATATAAAGTTGTTGGTAAAAAAGATTTTGGTGATCGAGTACACTACCAAATAGAAATAAATCCTGAAAACATTTGAACAGTAATTTTAAAAGATGAATCTATTGCGGTTGGCAAGCGTGTAAATATTAAATATTTAAAATCCGATGTTCTTGTTTTTGACAAAAATGGAGAAAGGTTATATGAATAAAACACACGAAAAAAAAGTATGAAATATTGTTCAAATAACACTTTTGGTAGCGCCACTGTTGATTTGCATACTTGTTTTTACTATTATTCCGATAATTCTTACGTTTCAAAAATCATTAAAGTTCTATCCATATCAGTCTAATAAAACAATATATTCATATAATTTTGGTAACTACAAAAACATTTTTAATGACCCGCAATTTGGTTCTGCAATTTTAAATACAACCTTAGCACTATTCTTGGGTACTGCAACATCAATGATTTTAGCATTGATTTTTGCAATCATAGTTGAACATTTGGTGTCTAAAAGAGCGAGAAGTGCTTTTTTAACTCTGATCTACTCACAATTTTTTATTTCTAGTTTTGCGGTTGGTATCGCTTTTACAATGTTTTTTGGTAGTAAAAGTCTTTTTTTTAAATTAATTAGGACTGAATATGGATTTACTAGTGGATCAAAAAGACTTCCTATATGACTATATTATTCAATTTTTCAAACTTGAAGATCGCTACCTTTTAATCTAGTTTTATTTGCCTCGGCAATTAATCGAGGAAACATTAAATATACAAAACTTAGTTTAAATGATAAATTAACCATCTGACAAAAAACTAAATATATTTATTTCAATGAAATACAAAAGGTATTTTTTGCAATACTATTCACTAATTTTATTTTTGCCGCATTGCTGTTACCTGATGCAATTGTGGAAAAAAGTTACAATATAGACGTTCATCAAGCTCACACGTTAACAAGTTACACAATTAAATTTGCAGGCGGTGGCGCAAATCCTGTGTTAAAGTTTGAAAAAGGTTATGCATCAGCTTTTTTTAGTTTCGCTTATTTAGTGTTCTTATTAATGTTAATTTTAATGTTGCTGCCATCATCAATTAGAAAGTTTATTAGATTTATTAAATTTAAAAAGACTAAGAGAAATAAAGCGAAGGTGGTAAAAAATGAGCTTTAAGAATATTTTTAAAGAGGTTAGCAAATTTTTTGCAATTGGTTGTCTTGTGATTGTAATTTTATTCCCTCTGTATTATTTATTATTATATTCTCTTTTGCCAACTCATTCTTTTCATGAGGCGAAATATGGTTTAGTTATTCAAGAATGGAATTGAGCAAATTTTTTCGGTTTATTTAATTCAGAATTTTGGATTGCTGTTGGCTATACATTTGTATTTGTAGGTATTTTAATTTGTTTAAGAGTAATTACTTATTCTTTAGCTATAGCTGGTTTGTTAAAGATGCCGCCAACACTACAAAAGATATTTTTATATTTCTTTTTAATTATTAGTTTAATCCCCGAATTTTCAATATATTTAAGCTTACAAGTTGTATTAAATTATTTAAATATAGCTTCTTCGTTGTTTGCAGTTGTAACAAATGCTATTTTCTCATTTTTTTCTTTTACATATGTGTTCAATATAGCAAAACACACAGCGACTCAAAAAGCGAAGTTAATATTAAATGATAATTTAAAATGACATCAAAAAATAGTGTTTGTATATTTACCTAAATTAAAACTTGCCTACTTTTTATTAATAATATTTACATTTATATCTGTGTGAAATGATTATTTATGACCTTCATTTTTACTGCGTTCGACACCAAAAACGAATATTACCATTTGATATTTAAATTTAGGTATAACTTCAGGTGGAATTTTGCTTAATATCCAAGCAGCAGGAGCTACAATTTCGGTTATAATACCCTTAACAATTTATGCGATTTTTTCTAGAAAAATCAATAAATTTAATTAAAAATTAAAATTTCTTTAAGCGCTATTGAAAGCGCTTTTTATTTTAAACTGATATATATCATTATATAAATCTAATATAAAGTGAATATAGATTAATTTCTGAATCGCTAAATAAAATTAAAGTGTTTTTTATGAAAACAATTCCACTTTTTACTTTTTCAGTTATAAAACAGTGATTTTAAGGTTGTTTTGGATATATAATTTAAAAAGTAATTTTGATTTGTTATGAATATTTGGAGATAAAAAAATGAAAAAAAATAAAAAGTGACTATTGAGTTCAGTTACACTTGGTGCCACTGCGTTGCCACTTGTTGCGAGCTCTTGTGGAACAGTAAAAACAGAAAGTAAAAATATTGTATTTAGAACTGCTCAAGGAAAACAATGACCATTGTCATTGGCCATTAAACCGCTAGTAGACTATTACAACACAACACAAAAAGAAACAAGAGGTTTTCTTCCTGTTCCTCTTGAATTTCAGGAACAACATAAAATTTGAGGTGAATTTAATTTAATAAAAAATGTTAAAGAAAACTTTGAAACGAAAAATCTAGACAAAATTCCTAATATTGTTTTAGGTGCTCAGTCAGGTGCATATTTAATTAATCAAGACGCAAGATTATTAGATGTAAGTGATAGCGGAATTACAAAAGATTTATTTGAATCTCATATTGCTAATTTACATTCAAAATTATCAGGGCAAAAAGACGAAAAGTTGTATAACTTGCCATTTGATAATGCGGATGTAGATTCATTAGTATTCAATCTTGATTTAATGCGTAAGATTTTTGAGTTAATTGAAGCTGGCGGTGGAACAATTGATAAGAATTTGGAAATTTACAAAAAAGCTCAGGAGTCAAAAGATAAAGGTTCAAATATCCCTGCTGAAAGTATTTACAATGCCTTAAAAGTTAAAAATGATGCATTTAAAAACTTCCGTGTGGATTCAGAAACATTTGGTTCATTGCAAAGTGTGAGAGAATTTTCAAAAAAATTTGCAGAAGGTGTAGAGATTGATGCATCAAAAGTTAATGATAAAACCATTGGCGGTGAAGTACTATCAGTGGACTACCAGGAACAAACATTTTTCAAAGAACTTTATGGCAAGATTGCTGAAAATAAAGAGCTTTTTGAATTAGTGACCACAAACAATGTAAATGAGCCAACTAAAATAAAATATAATTTACTAGATGATCAGGATACGTTAGCTAAATTTAAAGAATTATGAACTGAATACAATAATTCAATTAAACGTCTTGAACACAACCCAGCAAACTCAAAAACGAAAAAAGTATTTCAGTCAATTAAATATATGGAAAACCAATATAGCGAATGAGGCTCGTGAAATATTTTATTTTACAAGAGCGCAATTAGTTATGCCGCATCAGTTGGTGCTGACCAAACTAAACAAACGCCATGAGCAAAAAACTTTTTTGTAAACATTATTAAAAAACAAACAGCTGAAGAATTTAGTAAAAATGCGAAGGATGAAGATGTTTGGATGTTGCCACAAATTACAAAAACATCTAAAAATGGACGCCATTATTTCCAAGAAGGGGGTTCAAGCATTCTTCCGATTAAATTGGATGACGAAAGCAAAAATACAGCTACAAAAACATTCTTAAAATGATTATATACAGGTAAAAATAATGTTTCAAATCCTGGGGTTTTAGAAGAAAACTGAAAAACATTAGCAAGAACATCAGGTTATATTATTCCTTTAAAAACAGTTATTACAAAAGAAAATGAACAGTGAATTAAAGACGAAATCAAACGTCAAGAAGCAATTATTTCAAACACTCCTGCTGTGGATGAAGCAACTAAAACTAAGGCGATATCAGCTAAGAACTTATTAAGTTCAAGTTTAGTTTCATTGCAATCAATTTTAAAATTAAGTCAAAGTAATCCAAAAGTTGTTCCAATGTCAATGGTAACTGATGATATCACTTCAAAAATTTCAAAAGCCATTGAGACAGAGTTGTTCAATTCAACTAAACACGAAGGTAATTCAATAAAAACTGATGATGAGATTGTGCAGGCTATAAGTGTAATTAAACGTCAATAATTTTTAAAAAAAGTGCTCAGCACTTTTTTAAAATTTTAATTGAAAAATGTTTCAAAATCCAATTAATCTTAGTCAAGAATAATGGTTTTTAAATTTGTCTCTTAATATTTCATTAAAATAAAGTAATATTATTTTATGAATAAAAATAGTATCCAAGCATATTTTATAGACCTTGATGGGACGATGTTAGATAAAGGGGATGATTTTGGTTATATTTCCGAGATTAATCGAGATTATTTACTTAAAATGCAAGCAGTAAAACCAGTAATAATTTCCACAGGACGTAAACCAGAAGGTGCTGTTCAAGATTTAATGAAAATGATAAAAGCTCCATATGCCGTTTGTTCAACTGGTTCTTTAATTGTTAATAATAAGGGTGAAATTATTCATAAGGTTGATATTGAAAATGAGACTAAAAATGCAATTGTTCAGTATTTTATGAGTAAAAAACTTTATTTTATGGCAAATGGCAGTGGAATTATTTACTACGGCGCAGAATTCAATTGAAATAAAAGGGATTGAGTAAATAGATTTAAAAAACAAAATTATGATACATTTAATTTTGAGGAAGACATAAGACAATTTTTAGTATTTGGTCCTGAGATTGACGGTATTAAAGAAATTGAGGAATATATACACACAAATTTTCCAGATTTACGCACCCATATTGTTTCACACGGCTATTCAATTGAGGTAACTCATAAAAATGCAAGTAAAGGGATTGCTAATGCTTTTGTTGCTAATTTACTTGGAGTTGATATTAAAAAAAGCGCACACATTGGCGATTCGAAAAATGATTTAAATGCACTGCCGCAAGTGGGTTATTTAGTTGCTATGGGGAATGCTCACCCCGATGTAAAAAAAGCGTCAGTTTATGTTGGGGCTGATTATTTGAATGGCGGTTTAGCAAAAACGATATGCGGCTTTGAAGAATTGATGAGTAAAAAATAGGAGATAAAAATGAATTTAAAAATAGAAATAATTGATAATTTTTATAAATCGTACACATCTAATCCAGTTAATAAAATAGTTGAAAATGCAGTAACTAAAAACGGCGTAAATAACGCAGTTTATAACAATGAAGTGAGAAAATTTCACAATAATAAGTTCAGCGTTGAAACTAAAAAAGGAGGAATAACTAATCAAAAGCAGTCTGGGAGATGCTGAATTTTTGCGGCTTTGAATGTTTTAAAACCAAGCACAATGAGTGCTCTTAATGTTGATTCGTTTGAATTTTCACAGGCATATACAATGTTTTGAGAAAAAATGGAAAAAGCCAACACTTTTTTAAATCTGATAATTGAGCATAGTCACTTAGATTATCAAGATCGTTTATTTGAAATGTTTTTAAAATTCGGACATGAAGACGGTGGTTATTGAGAATGAGCTGAGGGCTTGATAAGTAAATATGGAGTAGTGCCTAAAAATTTAATGCCTGAGACATTTAATTCATCAAATACATCTCAGCTAAATAGTCTTTTAGAAATTTGCCTTTTAAATGCAGTAAAAGAATTTAAAGGAATAAATACTTCAACAGTAACAGGTCAGCAAAAAGAAGAATTTAAAACAAAAACCTTGAATAAAGTGTTTGAAATATGTGTAAAAGCACTGGGTCTTCCACCAAAAACATTTGATTTTGAATACACAGACAAGGATAAAAAGTTCCAAAAAATTGAAAATATAACACCGCTTGAATTTTTGTCAAAATATGCACGCGAAGACTACAAAGAATTAGTTAATTTATATGCCGATCCACGTGATAAATACACAAAAAATACTGTAATTAAGGCAAAATACTTCCGTGGTCCTATTGAATCAAGATCTCTTTCATTTATAAATGTTGATTTAAAAACGCTTAAAAATGCAACAATTGCAAGTTTAAAAGCAGGCGAGCCAGTATGATTTGCATGTGATATGGGTCCACAATTAGACAGAAAAGCTGGAATTATGGATACTAATCTATATCAATATGAACAAGCTTTCAATATAGGCTCTAAATTAACAAAAGCAGATAGATTAGAATTTAAGATGTCAGCACCAAACCATGCTATGACTTTTGTTGGCGTTGATTTAGATAAAAATAATAATCCAATTAAATGAGAAGTTGAAAATTCATGAGGCGATGACAATGGAGAAAAAGGGTACTTTTCAATGAGCGATGAGTGATTTGATGAGTATATGTATAGTATAATTGTTAGCCCGAAATTTATTGAAGCTCAAATTCTTGAGGAATCTAAGGTGAATAAAGAAATTGAAATTGAGCCATGAGATCCATTATCAATGATTTAGTCAGTTAAATACTGACTTTTTGTTTATTTTAAATAGATAGTTTAGACAAAAAGCATTACAAAAGTATTGAGTTTGCTATAATAATTCATATGAAGAATTTAAAGAATAAGGCAAAAGCTTACTTTTTAGATATGGACGGTACTTTTTTAGATAAACCCCAAGGTCATCAAACAGTAAGTGAGCGAAATGTAAGAGCTGCAATTGAAGTAAATAAAATTAAACCAGTAATTTTTTCTACAGGGCGCGGAAATACAGAATACACAATGGATTTGGCACGTAGAGTCGGTTCGAAATATGTTGTTTGTTTAAATGGTGCTTTAATAGTGGATATTAATAATAATGAACTTTATCGTGAAATTATGGATATTAAGTTTGTTCGCGAAGTTCTTAAAATTTTTAAAGAAAAGAAGATGTACATTTATTTAAATGGTATTAAGCACTTGTACACAGATGGAAATGTTGATAACCAATACATGAAAACTTGGGCACTGAAAAATCCACGTTTGAGCTATGCAGACTTGGATAAAATTGATGTGGTTTCAAAAATACTTGTTTTTGGTTTGAGTGTTGAAGAAACGCGCGAACTTTGAGAAGAATTGAAAATTAAGTATCCTGAGTTAGCCTTTTATTTAGTATCAAATGGAACAACTATTGAAGTAGGTCCAATCGATGCTAACAAAGGAAAAGCGAATTCAAAAGTGTGCGAATTTCTTGGTATTGATCCTAAAGATGCATTTCACATCGGAGATAGTGCAAATGATATGCCTGTTGTCGGATATTTAGGTAAATTTATTTGTATGGCGGGGTCATTAGATTTTGTTAAAGAAGTGGCTGATATTGTAGGGCCTGACTATGCAAATGCTGGCTTGTCAAAAATACTTGAAGAATTAGAAGACATAAATTTAGATTAATAAAAAATTGGTATTTGCCATTTTTTTATTCCAATTGAATCACGTTTGCCTTATGAATTAGTAAATTAAAAAAATTTTTATATTTTTAATTTTATTATAAAATAATAATGCAAATTGCTTGGTGTCAAGCACTTTTGCTTGACATAAGAAGTCACAAATTTAAGGAGATATTCATGGTTAAAATTAGATTAAAAAGAACAGGATCTAAATTCAATGCACAATATAAAATTGTCGCTGCCGATTCACGTGCTCCACGTGATGGTAGATTCATTGAAGCATTAGGTCAATACAACCCACACACAAAAGAATTTTTTGTAAAAGAAGAATTAGTGCAAAAATGAGTAGATAACGGTGCTCAACTAACTCAAGTTGTATATGACTTATTCAGAAAACATGGTTTAAATGCTAAATTAGCTAAAAATTCAAAACACAATAAATAATGAAAGTCAATTTTTTAACTCTTTTTCCAAATTATTTTAAGCCGTTAATTGAAGAATCTATTATTGCTAAGGCGATAGAAAAAGGTGTTATTGAGATTAAATTAATCGATTTTAGAGACTTTAGTCTCGATAAACACCGTAAAGTTGATGATGAAATTTACGGAGGCGGTCATGGGTTATTGTTACAAGTTGAACCTATTGATCGAGCACTTGAATCATTGCCTGAAAAAGGTGGCTATAAAGTTTTAGTTTCGCCTCAGGGAAAAAAATTCAGTCAGGATATTGCCAATAGGCTTGCTAATAAAAGACAATTAACATTTATTTGCGGTCGCTATGAGGGTTTTGATGAACGTATTGTTGAACTAGTCGATGAAGAAATTTCGATTGGTGATTATGTTTTAACTGGCGGTGAGCTACCTGCAATGATGATGGCTGATGCTATTATCAGGCTAGCTGATGGCGTAATTAGAACTGAGTCGCATGTAAATGAATCGTTTCAAGGTCAAGGTTTATTAGAACATCCGCAATATACTAGACCGCGAGAATACAAGGGGATGAAAGTACCAGAAGTTTTATTTAGTGGTAATCATGCTGAAATTGAAAAATGGAAAATGAGAATGTCTTGAGAAAAGACTTTAAAAAATAGACCCGACATTATTGAAAGGATTAAAAATGAGAAATAAATTAATCGAATTAGTAGAAAAACCACAACTACGTAAAGACCATCCAGAATTTCGTGTTGGGGATAATGTTAAAGTTAGCGTTCGTATCCGTGAAGGTGAAAAAGAACGTATTCAAATTTTTGAAGGTTTAGTTATTAGTAAAACTGAGTCAGGAACACGTGAAAACTTTACAGTTAGAAAAATTTCATTTGGTATCGGAGTAGAAAGAACCTTCCCATTACACTCACCATTTATTGCAAACATTGAGGTTGTTCGTTCAAATAAAGTACGTCGTGCAAAACTTAACTTCATTCGTGAAAGAAGTGGTAAGTCAGCAAGACTTAAAGAAATTAAACGTAACGGATAATTTATATTTAATTAATTATTTTGTGACTTCAAAACATACTGTAAAGTATGTTTTTTTATGATAATTTGTGTATAAAATAAAAAAACAAGAACTAATCTTGTTTTTTACATTTTGAGTTAGAAGTATCAAATTTAATCTTTAATACTGCTTTTCAAAATAATGTCAACCCAATTGGAAGAGAAATTGCTAATATTATAATCAACGCATTTAATACAATTATGACGCCAATATTTGCCCCTTTATAAAATAGTGGGTGAGCGAAATTTAAGAAGGTATAGATTGTTGCTCCGTCATTTTGTATGAAAACATTGTATGTTGCTCAATAAAGAACGAATGCAAATAATATATAAACTAAAACACTTCCGATAGCTAGATAAACATTTTTTCTGCCTAAAACAATCTCTTTTCGTAGCAAAATTAAAAAGACAAATCCAATTATAGGATGAATTTCGTGCGTTATAAGTGACTTGATAGCTGAATATGCTGTTTCTCATGTACTTTTTTTATATGAGATTAATGCTCAATAAACTAAAAAAGTAACAGTGATTAGGGTAATTGAAAGAAAAAATAATCTCTTAATGACTGTACTTTGACGTTTTCAACCAATTAGTATTAGCATTACACCTAAAAAAATATTAGTTAGGTATGTAAAATAAAAAATACTTGTTCATTGTTTAAATACGGCACCAATAGTTGGCAATCCACTATAAAAATTTTGGTCTGGATTATAAAATGCTGTTGCGTTTAAAATAATAAAACAGAGTGTGGTCGTCAAAATTATACAACCAAAAAAACTTAGCACTCAATTAGGTGTTGAATAATTTTTTATTACATTTTTTTGTTTCATAATTAGTGAATTATATACTATTTAAGAATTTTAGAGGTTGATCAAATTCCTTAAAAACAGGAACCTCAATTCCATTGTAATTTACTATTTTAATATTATTTCAATTTAGGTTTGGCCAAATAGTAAAAGTATTTACGGATGAATCACAAACAATGTATTCAGTTGGTTTTGAGCTAGCAAAAATAGTAGCAAGATCTCTGGGCAAGACGCATTGCGAACGTAATGCTTTTAGCTTCAATCAAAAACTTCTTTTTCCACTCCCTCAATTTAGCAATCTATTTCAAGTTTTAGAACTAATTTTATCTACAATGTTTACCTGTGATGTGCCAATTATTAAATTTATAAAAATTTTAGTTTTATTAAAGTAGAAAAAAGGCATTAAAGTCCGTTCCTTCAGGGCTTGCATTTCATACTTAAATTTATCAGGATATTGTCTTGACAGTCTCATAAAATTTTCTCAATATAAACAAATACTAAAATGACGAAAATGAGTATTTTTCGAAGTAATTTGTTTATAGGTGAATGGGGAAATTGATCAATTAATTTTATTCTCGATAAGTATTACTTTTAATTGCTTTATTATGATGGCTAAATTATCATTCATACACTTCATTATAGTACAATTTTTTGCTCAAAAATTTAAAATATTATCTGCTTTATGTGAAATAAATTTATAAAAAGGATCTAAAAATGTTTAAATTTTGTTCTAATCCAAATTAATACTTAATATTAAGTTTAGTATATAATAGAATACATATTATTGATAATTATCGGAAGGATAAATAATGGGAAAAAAGAAAGAAACTTTTTTTGAGCGTTTAACTAAAAAGAACGCTCAACAACAAGAAAATCAGAATCCAAGAGTTAGAAAAACCAAGAATTGAAAATTTTGGTTAATTAGCTCATTATTAGTTGGTGCTCTTTCAGCTGGGATTACTATTCCGTTGGTTGCTAATACTGTTGTGAAAAATTATATTGAACCAATCAAAGGGGATACTGATTTATTTAAATATGTTAGACCTGATGGGTCAGAAGTTCAATTCCAAATGAAAGATCTTAAATCGTCTGAGTTAGTTAAAGATGCAAAAGATCCTAAGAAAGTACTAGAACAAGCATACAAACATGCTGTATTTTATCTATACGAACAAGAAGTTAAAGCTTCAAAAGAGTATCAAAGATTATGAAATGCATCGCGTAAAGATAACGACAAAGAAAGAAATGACATTGCACTGAAAAGTGTTGATGAACTTCGTAAAAAACACCGCGATTTAATTAAAGATGTTAAAGAGTTGATGATTAAACAACACGGATACTCAAAATGAGAACAAGCATTTAATGATTTTTTAATTAAATCATTCAATGGTGCTAAAAATATTGAAGAAGCTGTTGATTTCAGGGTATATTCTGAAATTCAACGTGACGCATTACGCCGTTTTACATTAAATACTACTTTTAACATTAATGATGCGGACCGTACTGCAACATCAACTATTTACAAATTGGACGCAAATGGCCAACAAACTAATGAAGTCTTATTCCAAAAAGGTGAAAAAGTATTCCCGTTCTTCCAACAAGATAAAAACTTTTTTGAACTTCAAGATATAAAACAAAAAATGACTTTTATGACTAATAGCTATGTAATATCAACCTCTAACCCAAAAGAATACAACGAAGCTTATAAAGGTGCTGATTCATTCATTAAACACTATTTAGCACACAATAATCCTGTATTATTCAGTCAATTTAGCCTTTCTGGTATCGCGCCCACTAAAAAAGAAAATGGGAAAGAAGCGAAATGAAATTTCAATAAAGAAGCTGTAAAAAAACTTATGTTTTACTGACCGATTGAGAAAGAAGCGAAAATTGAGGCCATTCCATCGTTTAATAAAATTAAGGACACATTTAAAAGTTATGAAGAATATAACAAGATTGCAATCAGCACTCCTGGTTCAACATTAGCAAAGGAAATTGTTGATTATAGCACTGTGTTAGCTACTTTATCATTAGATGATGCAGATATCAAGTCAAACTGAGGCTCAGCTGGCTTAACATCAGTGAGTGATTTATTTAAGGCTGGCGGCGATAATACACTTAAGGCTTTTGCTAAACATAAAGATATTTTGATTAAAGACTCTTCATCTTCGTTAAAAGAAGTTGATTTATTCGGCGAACTTGAAAAAATCAGGCAAAATATTATAAAAACATTTAATTTAACTGACGTTAAAAATAGTTTGACTGGCAAAAATCAGGCTGAAGCACAAACGGCGATAGGAGACTTTAATAAAGCGCTTAAAAAAGTGTTCGATGATGCTAGTGATGTTAAAAAAGAAGGGCTTTGAAGTGATAAATTTAATGAATTAGTTGCAAAACCATTAACCCAACTTTTCGAAACTGATGGGAAAATTAATACAGTTTATAAACTTAAAGATTCACAGGATACTTTAATAGTTTTAAGTAGTAAAGGCATCACTTTATTAAAAGTTAATGACCTGAATTCATTTGCAAAAAATAACTCTGATAATTCACATGAAGCAATTATTAAAGAAATGATTCGAAATGACTTCCTAATTTCGAACAAATACCAAGCGGCAAATGGTAAAAAATATAATGCTTTAAATCAAGTGAATAAATCACTATCAACACCTGAGAATGTTTTAAATGTGTTATTGAAAGAACAATCATTTAAGAATTATTTGAAAAACCAAAATAACATTTATGCTTTAGATAATAATGGAAAATTAGCTCCAAAAACTAAATACAATGATAAAGATTTAGCGGAAATTATAGAAATGAACAATAGCATTCTTAACTCATTTGAAATTAAATCAGCATACGATTTAACCAAAGCAGTCGACAAGTGAATGAAAGATAGAGCTGAGGGCAAATATGATTCATTTTTTGAGACAAAAGAAAATAAGGTTTATTTTGCACACAATAATGACAGCTACAAAAAAGATGCCGGACATACTATATTTGAAGCACTAAAACAGGCAAGAAAGGCAAATTAATAGGAGGGGATAATGAGTAAAATTAAATATTTATTGGCATCGCCGCTTATTGGAGCGCCTTTTGCGGTTGTTGCTTGCGGACAAAATGTTAATACTCCTGGCAAAATTAAACAAGACGAAGAAATTACAAAAACTGCATCAAATCAGTTAAAAAAGCTATTCACTCACTCAGTATTACTGACAGAATATAAAATTCCATTTTCAGATTCGTCAAAGGTAGATGAAATTTATATTAATACTTTTAAAGATAAAAATAGCCAGCTTTATAAAGATTCATTAAAAGCATTTAAATTTTATGCATTAAATAAAATTAATACTGATCAATATTATTTTGCGGAAAAGGTAGTTAGCTGATCAGGTGATAGAACGTTAAATCCGCAAGAAATTAAAAGTTTAGGTCCTATCCAACCTAATACAATTCCAACAGAAAATCAATTTGAAATTCTATGAATTAATGAAAAAACTGGAATTAGAGATGAATTAGAAAAAATGTTAATTGTAAATAAATACTTTGCGATTTCAGATAAAGACCATTTAAAAAAAATGGACAAAAATTTTAAATACACCAAAGATATTAAATATGAACTGAAAAATTACCTATTAGCTAAATATGCGGTTGAAAAGAAATTTGCTCAAGTATGGTCAAAGGATCCAGAAAAAGAAGCGGACGATTCATTTTTTACCCAAGGATACAATAATTTAAGAGGTGCCGATTCATTTAATGCCTTTTGAACTTACTCAAATCAACCTAAAATTGTGCTTAAAAACGAAATTGAGCATATAAGTGGCAATGAAGATGATAAAAAGTTATACGGTTATAAAGGTTTTAAATCTAATACTAATTCTTATTCATTGAAATGAGATTTTGAATCATTAAAGGCGAAAAAATATCCTAAGGAATTGTATGGTTATTTTGATGTTAATAACAATCGGTTAGTTAATACCAAGATTGAACCAAATTTTGTTATTAACCCATATAAAACCAATTCTGAGCAGACTAACACACCAACATTAGTTTATGTTAATCAGATTGCACCAATTGCATCAACAACTGAGGTTGAATTGCCAACTGTTGAAAAAGATGAAAAAAACAAAACAAAAGTAACTCTTTTATCATTTGATAATACGATGTATAAAGATAAACTCGATTTATTAGCTTTCTTGTTCTTCTTAAATGATGCAACTTTATATGAAACGGCGATAAAAAGTTTTGCTCAAATTGGACACAAAATAAAAATTAATAAAGTGAGTGAAACCTTGAGAAAAGCAGCTAAAGATTTAACATTTGTGGAGTTAGTGTAATGGACAATATTTTTCTTGATATTATTGCAGGTAAAGCTGAAGCTCAATTTATATATAAAGATGAGAAGTGCGTTGCTTTTTATGATAAGTTTCCATTTAGACCCGGACACTTTTTAGTTGTTCCACGTGAAAAAACAGCTAATATTACTGAAATGGATGATAATTTAGCAGGGTACTTAATTAATGTTGCAAGAAAGTTAGCTAAGCAAGAAATTTTAGATAAAGGTATCCCTGGTTTTAAAATTGTGATAAACACAGGACGCAGTGCTGAACAATCCATTTTTCACACTCATATTCACGTAATTCCTTTTAAATAAACAAAACTCAGTTAAAATACTGAGTTTTCTTATTCAATTAAATATTGCTAGTTAATATATAATTGATTAGCGAAAATATAAGAGACTATATAACGCAAAATAATTTAGGAGTAACATGTTTGCAAAAGACGAAATTAGAGACGTAAAAATATTGCTTATTTTAAACACAATTGTACCAATTTCTTTTCTTTTATTAGCTTATTTAACAGCTTCATCAATTACACAAGGAAATAGCATTTCCCTTTTTAAATATATTCAATTAATTATAGGTGTACCTTTGTCAATTGTTGTATTAAGATACATTATCATAGCTTTATTTCCAGCATTTAAATTGAAAAATAAAACAGTTTTCATTTGTTTATGAGTAATAATGCTATGAAATATTGTTTACAATGTTTTAATATTATTTCAAATGTACTCAGGATTAGAACAAAATGTCAATTACGCAATTCAATCATTTAGTGCGATAATATTTATTTTAGGCTTAATAGTTCCTTTCCGTTTATATTCGATAATGACGGAGATTCAAGAAGTAAAATCTGTTGAAACTATTGAAATAACGAGTAATTAAGCTAGCAAGTTAAAAAGTAAAAATACGCATAATTTGCGTATTTTTGTGTATAAACCTGTGGCATAGGCTGAAAAATAATTATATAAGTGCCAATTCAGTTAATGTTTTAACCATTACACCTTGTGGAATTTCACTAATATCTGCTGTACCAGCAATATCAATATGAATGTATTCAACATCTTCTGTAAACTCTTTTAGAAACATCGCTGCAGAACATGAACCAGCATTTCCAGAAAGATCTGTGTTTTTAAGGTCAGCAACTTGTGATTTTTTGATATTTTGACCAAAAGCTTCATCAAAAGGCATTCTTCAAATCAATTCATGTGCGTTTTTGGCAGCTTTTGAGATATCTTCTCACGCTTTTTCGCTTGTTGCTCAAACACCAGAGTATGTGTGTCCTAAGGCAACAACGATTGCTCCCGTTAGTGTAGCGACATCAATAATGCGAGTAGCTTTTAAATTACGCACGGCATAGGTAATTCCGTCAGCTAAAACTAAACGACCCTCAGCATCTGTGTTATTGATTTCAACTGATTTTCCATTCATTGATGTTCAAACTGAATCAGGAAGTGATGCATCACCATTTACACGGTTATCTGTAATACACATAACTGCTGTAAAGTTTTTCTTCGGTTTTAGTTGTGCAATTGCTTTTAATGTAGAAGCAACAATGACAGAACCGGACATATCGAATTTCATGCCTAACATTGAACGAGATGGTTTTAGTGAATATCCACCTGAGTCAAAAGTAATACCTTTTCCGACTAATACTGTTTTTTCAGTTGATTCAGGATCGCCATTGTACTCAACGACAACAACTCTTGCTTCATACATTGACCCACGGTTAACTGAAAGAAGAAGCCCCATTTTTAATTCTTCAATTTGTTTTTTATCTAATACGCTTACTTTTAAATTGTCGTATACCTTAAAATCATCGACGATAGTTTGGGCTAATTTTTCCGAGTTCAAAACATTTGGCGGAGTTACTTGCAAATTACGAGCATAATTAGTAGCTTCGGCAATAATAATAGCTTTTTGAATAGCGGCTTCAAGTGAGCTATCAACATTTGTTTTGTATGGTGTTAAAGTAAATTCTGTTATTTTTTTTTCGCTTTTTAAGTTATATAATTCAGCTTTTTGGAAGTATAGACCACGAATAAATGCTTCCATAACTTTTGTTGCATCTAGATTTTCAGTAGTAAACGAATCCACGTCAAATTGGTAGTTTCTCGGTAGAGAGGTAGCTAAATTACCAAAAAAATCAACTAAACTTTTAAATGTTAGCTTACTTTTTTCTCCGAAGTACACAAATGCTTCATTCTTGGTTAAATATTCAGTAATTACCTGATTTTTTTCAATTAAATGCTCAATTTTTTGATCTTCTTTAAAATGAGCTTTTAATAAAACGTCATTATTTCTTGATTGAGATATTTTTTCAAATAACATATAATCTCTCCTTTTTTATGTTTGATATTATAAATTTTAGCATTTATATGAATTGTGGAATGATAATTTAATAAGTATTGAAATATATTAAAAATTTTGAGAAAAAATCATACATAAATTTAATTTATTTTTATAATTACAAATATGGAATACAGAGGACCTGATGATGATTTTAGATCATTTTCAAAGTGATCTATTAGAAAAATAACGTTTATTGCAATCTTAATCGCAATTTCGGTTGCTTTTTTTCTCATAGTTTTTCAGCTAATGCCAATAGTTTCCTTACCGGCCTATAAAATTAGTATTATAGGACTACCAATTAAAATAACCGGCTTTATTTTTGGGCCAGTTATCGGAGCTTTTGTTGGTTTAGTTTCTGATTTATTTTCTTTTGCATTGGTTCCTACTTATTACAATTTTTATTTTACTATTGCCGCAATGTTAGACGGGATTATTCCTGGCATGATAAGCTGAGTATTTTTAAGACTTATTCGTTTTTTGTTCGGTGGTAAGTTTAGAGATACATTGATTACAGAAAAGATTGAAAGAATACTGAAAAAGATTGATAAATTGTCGCTCGATGCAGTCGATAACCAAAAAAATATAAGAAAATTAGAAAATAAAGTAATCAGTCTTTATGTTGCTCAAAACAGCAAACATAAATTAGCTAAAAGAACAAGTGTTTTGATGAATATTAATATGTTTGCTTGCATATCTATTTTAGTTACGGTTATAATGCTAGTTACTTATATAGTGGGTTATAAAGTTGATAATGTAACCATTCAAAAAGGTATTGTGCCAAATAGAATAGCTTTAATTATTATGATGGTTTCAGGATATTTGGCAATGTTGGTGTTTATTTTAATAGCGAGATTTAAATTGAATTCGAAATTGTATTTAATTATTGTTCCGATTGTTGTTTTTTCAGCTTTAATCGAGTTATTTAATGTTCCTATTCTATCTTTTGCAGAGAAGCAAAGTATTGAGACGTCTAACTCTGAAGGTTCTCTATTTGTATATATGTTTCAACATATTGTTCTTAGCCCTGTGAAAATATGAGGAAATATGTTTATTATATTTTTCACTTATAAAATAATTGCTCCATCAATTTATAAAAATCGCAATATTACATATTAGACAGCAGTCTAATATTTTTATTAAAAAATATCGAATTTAATTATAAGTTTTTAATCATATATAGAATTTTATTAGTATAATGAATTAACAAGAGGGAGGTTTATGATGTTTAAAATTAAATTTAAAAAAATTTTGTTAAGTAGTTCGCTAATTTTACCGGCAATAGTAAGTGTTTCTTGTTTTAATTTTAAACAAACAATATCAAATGAGTCGCAACAGCAGAATCCATTGACGGATGATTCTGACAAAATAAACGAAATGAACAATAGCAATGTTAAGGATAAAAATCATAAGCCATCCGTTGGAAACTCAAATCTTAAAGATACCAAACCCAAAAAAACATTAGATCCAACAAAGCCTAAAAAACTTATCCCAAGCCCAGATAAAGGAAAAAGCGACAGTGGAACAAGCACTCAAACCAATAAAGAAATTTTTGATGCAAAAAAAGAACAAAAATTTGTTGATCAGACTGTAAAAAATACATTGACGCATATAGATAATGTTGCCTTAGAGTCTGTTTATGAAGAACAGAATAATTTGAATAATAATGTCAGAATACCGCTTTATCGACACAATAAAAATCAAGATGTTTATGTATCATATGGATATGTTGCTAACTTGATCACAACATATTTTTTGGGTAGTAATTTAAATAACGCAGTTAAAACGAATGAAAGTATAACCTATAATATTGACCTTAAAAACAGATTGATTTTCAATGAAAAGACTGACAAAATTCAGTATAAATACTACAATAATTTGTTTTTGAAACCTGACTTTTCAAAAGTAGCTCTTCACCCTCGTCTAAAATTTGAAAGTTGAAATCATTTTTTATTAGATAATCCGAATGAATTAAGGGAGATAAATTTAGGCAAATACAATATTGATTTAATTGTTGACCAAGGAGAAGTGTATATTCCGTTATCAGTTCTTAACCTAATATTTCTGTCAAATAATTATTTCAATTTACAATTTAATGGAAGTAAAATTTTAGTTTCAGATAACAATGCAAGAGTTAATTGAAAACAATTTTCAGGTTTTGCTAAATTTTATGATTTAAAAAGATTTAATTCTGAAAATCTTCAACAAAGAAAAAATAACTACAACTTCTTAGCATTGATGTTTGATTATTTTTATGGTATTAAAAACGATCTTTATGAACGTTACAATGTTAAAAATTTTTATGAGTTAGCCGAATCATTAAAGTTAAAAGATGCACTGCTAAGTACTGATTTTACTGTATATAATAATGCGTATCAGCGTTTATGAAATCAAGTCCTTAATGACTTACATTCAACCTTATTAACTAATTCCTATTATAGAAAGAATGCTTCTTTGGCGGCGGGGTCTCATATAATTCCACAAAAAAGTGTTGAAGCAAGCAAAACGCTTGAAAAGATTATAAAATTAAGGCAAAATACTTTATCTCCAAATGGACATTTTTATAGTAATAAAATTACTCATATAATTGGTGATACTGCTCGAATTATTTTTAATCAATTTCATCATTTACCAAGTATGGAAATTGAAAGAAAATATTGACCATTTTACGACTCATTTTACTTATTCAAAGACGCAATTAAGCAAATTAGAGCTGATGATAAAGAAAATAAAGTGAAAAATATAATTATTGATATTTCAATAAATGGCGGCGGTTCTTCACTTGCTATGCAACAAGTTGCTGGATTTTTAAGTAATAAACCTATACATCTATATATTCAGAATAACTTAGCAAACCAATACACTGATATGAAATTCCGTGTAGATACTAATGAAGATAATCAATTTAATGGCAATGATGGTTTTCCTGAGTATAATTGATACATTTTGACTGGTAGAAATACATTTAGTGCTGCAAATTTATTTGCACACTGAGCTAAAGTATCAGGAACCGCCAAAATAATAGGTAATAGAAGTGGCGGGGGAATGTATGCTATTATGCCGACAGTATTACCGGATGGAACAAACGTTAATATTTCAAGTGTAAATGCATGGATTGGAGGATTAAATTATAGTCCTAAATTTAAAAAAGAAATGCCTTATACAGAAAATGGAGTTCCAGTAGATTACACACTTTCATATGATGATTATTATAAAGACAATATTTTAGAGCTTATGAAGCCTGTTAACTAAGAATTTAGTGCATAATTTGCACTATTTTTTAATTAGTATAAAATTAAAATTATGAAAAATCTAAGGACACTAAAAAGTTTTAGGATATTATCTTTAACTCTGCCAGTTGTATTATTGACTCAGAGTTGCCTACAACCTAAAACGATTTGAAAGAAACAAATAAATAAAAATATTCCCGAAGAATTGGAAGATTTAGGTGCTAAAAATTTTAATAATATTAGTTCAGCATACTCAATAACAAGCAATAATATCAATCTTTATAAACATAAAGTAAACAAAGATTATTATGTAAACGTTGGTGAGGTTATAACTAAATTAAGTGGATTATTTGATCTTAATTTGATATCAAAAAATAATAAAAATAATAAAAATGTTGTGAGTTATTTAGCTAATCAACAAAAGTTGATTTTTAATGGTGAAAATGAGCAGGTCGAATTTGAAAGTGCGAGTGCATTTTCATTTGTTAAACAATCAGAGGTGAGAGATTATAATCAATTCCTAAGAACAAATTCAGAGGACTATTACACATTTAACGGCAAGAACTTGCGTGTATTTGAATTCAAAAAGTACGGTATAGATGTTGTGGTTAAAGATGGTGATGTCTTTTTACCGATTTCGATTTTTAACTTATTATTTTGCTCGCCAAATTATTACAATTTACAATTTAATGGTGTTAATTTCTTAGGTTCATCATTTGATGAGTCGCGAGCAAATCGTGCTGACATGCCTTCTTCGTACATTAAGTTTTATAAAACGTCCGCTCAGGAGAATCCGTTGATGCGCCAAAATAATTACAATTTTATGGCATTTTTATTTGATAATTATTATGGACTAGCAAAAAGAATTTATGCTAAGTATAATGTAAATAATTTTTATGAATTCATTGATAAGATTAAGCTAAAAGAAAAAATTTTAAGCACAAATGAGCGCGAATATAGACGAGCATATATAGATCTTTGATATAAACACCTTAACGATTTACACTCGAGATTAATTACACATTCATTTGCAAATAAGTACACTAATATAATTAATGAAGAAGGGGAAGAATATTCACAAAAACGTTCAGATCATCAACAAACTATGCAACTTTTATTTTCGAAAAGAGAAAAAGCATATAAAGGAAATGCTCTTCAATTTTATGGTGATACAGCAAGAATAATTTTAGATGATTTCAAGATTGGAACTATTAACCAAAATAACACCCAAGAACGTTGACGACACGACACTTATTGAGAGTTAGATTATAAAATATCTCAAATTAGAAAAGAAGACCCTGAAAATAGAATCAAAAATATAATTTTAGACATTTCATTAAACGGTGGTGGAGAATTAGCTGCATTGCAAAAATCACTTGGATTTTTGACTAACAAAGAGCTGTCATTTTGATTACAGGATAGAATTTCACAAAGTTATATAGAAACTAAATTTAATATCGACACTAATGGCGATGGCAAATACAATCAAAATGATTCATATTCTCAGTATAATTGGTATGTTTTAACAGGAATTAATACATTTAGTGCGGCCAATTTATTTGCCGATATAGTTAAAAACACAAAAATAGCAAAAGTTATTGGCCAAAAAAGCGGTGGTGGGATGTTTTCTGTATTCCCGACGGTACTACCCGACGGCACTAATGTTGATATTTCAAGCACAAATGGATTTACAGGGTCGCGCGATGTTGAACCTAATTCAGTTGAAGATTTACCATATACAGAGGATGGCGTAGAGCCAGACATTAAGTTAGACTATAAAGATTTTTATTCAACCAGACTGTATGAAGTTGTAAGTCAGGATTCTAAAAAAATACAAAAATAGTTACATTTATTAATATATTTTTTAAAAAGGGCGAAAATTATTTTGTGTAAACTAAAACTAGTGTTATAATGATTACGATGCGTTCCTAATTTGAACGATTACGATATCCACAGGAATCGTTGCTTAAGAGTATATTGCTCCTTTCACTTAAATAATTCAATAAACCTTATGCGTAATGTTTATTATCTTTACTTATCTTATATGTTAATCACTAAAGATGCTATTGCATCTTTTTTTATATAATTAAAATATTATGGAATTTAAAAAGGGTCAAATTTTAAAAGATGTTGAAGCAACTCAACTTTCATATGAAGGAATGGGTGTAGTTAAAATAGATAACTATTCTATTTTCGTTGAAAATTTATTACCTGGTGAAAAAGCAGATATTTTTATTCAAAAAGCTAATAATAAGTTCGGATTTGCTCGCTCTATCAAAAGAGTGGTTTTATCCCCGATACGTCAAGAAGTTATTAATGAAGCGCTAATGGATTCTGGCTCAACATCGCTAGCAATGTTACCGTATGAAAAACAGTTAGAATTCAAGGAAAATTTTGTAACGTATTTATTTGGGCGTAATATTCATTTTGAAGATGTTAAAAAAATAATTCCTAATCAAAAACCATGAGGCTATAGAAATAAATTAACTGTATTTGTAAAAGTTGTTAATAATGTAATTAAACTTGGATTGTACAGAAAAAATACTCATGATTTAGTTGAGCAATCTTCATATGATTTAGCATATTCTGAGATTAATAAAGTAATTTTATGGCTACAAAAAAATATTAATAAGTATTATAAAATAGTAAGACAGGGCGATTTATTGGAATCGATAACATTTAGATTTTCGCAATTAGAAAATAAAATGCTTGTTATATTTAATGTCAAAAATAAAATGCTCTTTACTGAAAGTTTTATTCGGGAATTTATCAGTCAAAATAGTAATATAAAAAATATAATTGTAACCTGGAACGATAAGAAAAAAATGAATTACCAGACATTACTCTGTGACGATGCTTCGCTAAAAGATTTGGTTGGTAATGTTCAAATAAATTATGGTTGAAATAGTTTTTTTCAAGTTAACACGCAACAAGCGAATATTTTATACACAACATTAATTGATAATTTATCACTTACCAATGAAGATGTAGTGGTTGATGCATACTCAGGGGCTGGGTCAATAGCATTGAGAATTGCTGATAAAGTGAAAAAAGTTTATGGTTTAGAAATAATAAATCAAGCTGTTTTAAATGCTATTCAAAATGCCAAACTAAATGGGGTTGATAATGCAGAATTTATAACTGGTGATGTAAATAGCACTATTTTTAAAGTTAAAGAAAAAGTTACAACGGTTATTGTCGACCCACCGAGAGCAGGATTGAGTTCAAGTTTTTTAGCAACCATTGTAAAAATGCAACCTGAAAAAATAGGATATATTTCTTGCAATGTGCATACTATGTGTCGTGACGTAGATTTATTGCAAAATAATGGTTATAAATTAGTTTTTTTACAACCTTGTGATATGTTTTCGCAAACTCATCACATTGAATTGGTTGGAGTCTTGATTAGAAACAAAAAATAAGACCAACTAGGTCTTTTTTTGTATTATCCCAAGAAATGTTTTAAAGTTTTAGCCAACCCACCACGTTTGTAACTAAACGGACTTACATGAGTAGCTACCTTTTTAAAGTTATTTGTGGCATTTTTCATTGCGATCACATATTTCATTTTACCAATTGTTGTTGAGTCATTCATGGTATCACCGATATGGATGCAATTATCACTATTTATATTAGATAATTTAGCAAATAAAAGATTACCATCACCCTTTGACGCTTTAATATCTGTTACTTCCAAAATTTCACTATGATTATGTCTTGAACTAACGATGTTTAATTGATTACTAAATTTTAAAATCAATTCTTGTTTAAAAAGAATATATTTCTTTTTGTTTCTAGACCAAAATATAATTTTATACACTGGTTCTTGTGGGTTAAAGTCACTTATTTTATTGACTGTTCCTTTTTTAAATTTAATTGCACAAGAAATAAATAGACAATCAGTGTATGTTTGTTTTTTAAAATCTGAGTTAACAATGGCGTTAATTTTGTGTTTCTGCATTAATGAAGCTATATCATTAATTATTTGAGGATCAATTGACGCTGAAAAAACCTCAACAAAATTTTTAACAACTTTTGCCCCATTTCAGGCAATAATATCTCTCGTTTCACTTATCTGAGAGGTTATTTTAAGTGTTGTTGGATTTAAAGATCTACCTGTAGATATAATGACTTTAATTCCGCGTTCTTCATATTTTTTGATTGCTTTAATGTTTTGAGGGCTTAACATTTTTTTTCTACTGTCTAAACTTGTGCCATCTAAATCAATAAAAACCATTTTAATGTCTTTTAAAATCATATTTTAATTATAGACTACTTATTTACATTTTTGCTTCAATTTTATACTGGTGTGAATAGGTTTCGACACCACTCTTAACTACAAAGTCAAAAATAATCGTATATTTATTTATTCATTTATATGAAAAATCAAAAGTGTCGGCGTTAGTTTGTAAGTTTGAACTCACATATCTAACTACTTTATCAATAATACTTTTATCTAGTCAAAAATCATTGCCGTTATACCTAATACACTGATAGATATCGTCATTTTCTAATTTAGGAAACACATTTTCAGAGTTAATATTTTTAAATTCCGCTTCTTCTATTTTTGAACCTGATTTACGAGTAGCTGATATTACTGCAACAGGCACAACAATAGCTCCGATTAAACCCACGCTAACTAATGGTATTAGAATTTTTTTCTTCATTTTTTGCTTCTTTTTCAGTATTTTTAGCTATTTTACGGAATTTTTCAAAGTAGCTAGGGTCAACAGGATTCATTTTTATATATGTTTCAATTTGTTTAGTATCAAGCGAATATCGCAATAATTTAGGTTCGATGGGACTATCACTAATTGACAAGGAGATTTGGCCGTTGACAAAATCTAAAATAGGTTTATCAATCAAGTTCTTGTTTAAAATTTGTACTTTGATTAAGTCCGCGTCATTATTGTTGTATTTATTTTTGAAGAATCAATTATAAGAAGTTTTAATTTCGCCAGCTTGACTATAAGGGATGAATAATCCGTTTGTATCACTATCGGAATCATCAATTATTGTTTTTGTTGAATAATCATACCTGGTTGGAGCGTTATAATAATATTCAACAACATCTTCGGAACCGCTATATAAATTGTGTTGAATCTTCTTATTTATGTTTGATTTTGTTGTTAAGTTTGATCATACTGGGCCATCAAAATTTTTTATACCGTAGTCGGGCAGTGAAGAGTTTTTTAGAAATTGAGTACCATAATCACTTAATCAAAAATGGGGTCAAAAATATTCATCCTCTAATTCATTAGCTCCCTTGTATTTATGAACATCATCTTCTAATCAAGATTTTGATGTTGCTAAATGGTTTAAATTTTTGTGACTAAGTTTTTTTAATGAAATTTCAGTATTTATATAGAACTTATCTGTACTTAATGTGTCGTTATTAAGTTCGCCGAAATCAAATTGATAACGTTCAGGTATTTTTATTTTTACCTTGTCATCAATAGCGCTTACCCGATAATTAAAAATTTTATTATCCGATTTTTTCACTTCTCAAATTTCAGCATTATCGCTAGACTGCATTATCAAGGAATTCAGTTCGCTAAATTTAATGCCGAGTTGTTGACTGGTTAATACCACGGAATAAACATCTATTGGACCCTCTGGTTTCCTACTAATTGAGGTTTTTTGAAAGTTAAATAAAGTATCCAAAGTATCCGGACGATAATCTAGTGTGTACTCAGCATGTTGTATTTTAACGGCTTTATTATCAATTATTTTATTATTAACACTAATGATAATATCATTTGTATTTATTGTTTTTTCTCATTTTTCTTTATCTTGAATCCTTGGGGCAATAATTACAAAAGCAACAACAAAAGCATCGTTATTAAAAAATCTTCTTACATCAATCCGCCCCCGTAATATTTGATAACCTAAATTGTTTACATAGTAGTCGCCAAATTTATAAATATCGAACTTATAATCTTGGTCTTTTATTGCATTGCTTCATTTTGATATTTTTTTAGTTATAAAATGATATGGCTCAATAGTTGTTTTGTTAATTTGAGCAGTTGTATTTTCAACAACTGGATTATTCATTAAGGTAAAAATACAAAAACTCCTCTATAGCTTTTTTTCTATTTTTGTAGTATGTGGTCCGTGAAAAATGTTTGTCATATCATTCTTTATCATATGTTTTAGTGCAGAATTCATTTTTTATAATAAGCTCACTTGCCGGGCTTAATAAACGAAGGGTCTGCATAAATTTTGAATATTTCTTATTAGCTTTTTCAAATGCATTCGGATTAAGTTCGATTGGGTCAAGTGATTTTGTTATATTGTCTTTTTCCAATGATGCCAACGCCTTGACCACGTTGTATCTTTGATGGGGGCTCATAGTTGCGCCACTAAACTGGTTGTTTATTAAATTCATTTTTTCCTTTCATTTATAGATATTGAAGAATTTTGAAATTTATTTAAAATTGGAAAAAACTACCATTTTTATGGTAAAAATTCAATAAAAAAGCCCTTAAAGAGCTTTTGATTTGTAATTTGAGATTTGTTTTCAACTCAATGGTCATTTTTTAGGAGTGCTTTTGGTTTTTTTAATTAAAACAATTGCTGAGATCTCATTTGAATCATTTTTATATTCGTGAATTGAAATATTATTTTTTTCATTAGGAAAAAGATTTAATAATTCTTCAACTTCAGCTATATAATTTTTCCCTTTTGGCAGACACAGTATACCATCGATTTTTAATAAATGATGAGTTAAAAGGAACATGTTTTTAACACTTGAAACTGCACGGGCTGTTACTATATCAAATGATTCAGAAAGTGAAATTGTGTCTTCTGATCTTTTGTTTAAAACAACTAGATTTGAAATATTTAAAATATTTTTTACGTCATTTAAAAAGTCGCAACGAGTAGCCATACCTTCAATGACAGTTAACTTAAAGTTGTCCCGTTGAAGCAAAAAAGTAGGCTAGGGAATCCAGCGCCAGCTCCAATATCGGCAACATTAGCATTATCAAAATTAACTCCCGCTTTTTCAGCGATTGAGAGTGTGTTTATTGAGTCTTTTACACCCAAGATTTCAATATCATGCAGTGTTTTAAAGCCAGATATATTTTTATGCTGGTTAAATTCATGAATTAAATGAATATATTCAGTAATTTTTGAGTTCATTACTTAGCTATATCTTTTGCTAATTTATCGTATAAATCAGTTACAGATTTGCCCGTAATAGACGATTCGATCACGCCTGCTAAGAATGTGTCAAGACTGATTACGTGTAGTTTATCGTATTTTGCTTCTAACTCTGAATTATCTATTGAATCTGTAACAATGACTTTGCTTACATTTGGGTTATTTTGAAACATTTCAAAGCCACGTGTAAAGATACCATGTGTTGCTGCAACAACAATTTTTTTAGCACCATGATTTTTAAGTGTATCTACAGCTTTTAAAATAGTACCTCCGGTGTCAATAATGTCGTCAATAATAACTGTGTTTTCACCTTCAACATTACCAATTAATCCCATAACCTCTGTTTGGTTTGTTCCGACTCTACGTTTGTCAATAATTGATATTTTTATTGAATTAGAAATTAATTCAGCAAGTTTACGAGCTCTGATTGTACCCCCATGATCTGGTGAAACAACTGTAAATGGCTCTTTAAAACTTTTAACTGCTTGTGCAATAGGATAAGCTCCCCTTAGGTCATCAATTGGGATATTAAAGAAACCTTGGATAGCAGGGTTGTGAAGATCAACGGCAATAATTTTTGTAGCACCAGCTGTTTGAATTAAATCAGCAATTAATTTAGCACCGATTGGTTGGCGCCCGCTGGCTTTACGGTCTTGGCGAGCATACCCGTAGTAGCTTAATGCAATAGTAATTGAACGCGCACTCGCTCTTTTTAGTGAGTCGATAAACAACAATAAATCCATTAAATTGTCATTTACAGGTCTTGATGTAGAAGCGACAACGTAAACATCCTTACTTCTGACTGTTTCTGTACTTACTAGCATTCTTTCACCATCGGCAAAAACAGTTTTTTCAATTTTTGATGCATGGATTCCTAATTTTTTAGCAATTCTTTCTGTTAAAGGCTGGCAATTTGGCATCCCAAATAACAAAATATTCTCAAATTTCATTTTTTTCTCCATATTAACAATATATGTACAATTATATATTTTAATTTAGGTATAAGTTTGAAAAATATTTGAGTGTCAGTGCTTTAAAATAAATAGTTTAATAAAAAATCTGGATTAAGAGGTTGATTAAAGTTGCGATCGGGGCATATAGGGTGTATTTAGTCAAAATTATCTTGTATTTTATATGAAAAAAATAAAAAAATGGCGATCACGAGAGGATTCGAACCTCTGACAACAAGCTTAGAAGGCTTGTGCTCTATCCTGCTGAGCTACGCGACCACGTGCTATTATTTTATATCTTTTTTAGTTTTTGAAAAGTAAAAAAATGAAATGAAAATTATCGGGATATTATAAAGTGTATAATCTAGTACAATTAGAAAGTAAATTAACTATATTAAAAGGAGAAAAAAATGGAGAAATATACTGAACAAGAACAAGTTCGCCGTGATAAGTTAATTCAATACGAAAAGGAAAATGTTATCGCTTATAAAAAGGCTTATGACCTGGGCGAAATTAGCTACAGTGACGATATAGAAGCAGAATTTTCAAGTTTTTCTAAGGAAGAATTGCACGAAAAACACATTATAAGAACTATTGCAGGTAGATTAATTGCTAAAAGAGGTCCATTTCTGGTAATAAAAGACTTTCGTGGAAAAATTCAAGCATACTTTAACAAAAAAGAAAACTTAGAGTATGCTGATTTAGTTTCTACTTTTGATATCGGCGATATTATCTGAGTAAGCGGTGAAGTGATGAAAACAATGACTGGTGCAGTTGTTGTCAAAGCCGACAAGATTGATTTATTGTCGAAAGCATTAAAACCACTACCAGAAAAGTATCACGGTCTTGTTGATCCTGAAGAAAGATATAGACGTCGTTATGTTGATTTAATTGTTAATGATGAAAGTAAAGACAAATTTATTAAAAGAATTAAAATAACACAGTGAATTAAGGATTATTTTAATAATTTAGGTTACTTAGACGTTGAAACTCCATTTTTACACGATTATATTTCTGGAGCGGCAGCTCGTCCATTTACAACCCACCACAATTCATTGAATCAGGAATTTGTATTGCGCATTGCAACTGAAATTCCGTTGAAAAAACTTGTAATAGGCGGATTTGACCGTGTTTATGAGTTAGGAAGAATTTTTAGAAATGAAGGTTATGACACAACACATAACCCCGAATTTACAACAATAGAGTTTTATGAAGCATATTCAAATGTCGAGGGTATGATGAATCGTACTGAAGCTTTATTTAAAGAGTTGTGTGAAAAATTAGGTAAGTGAAAATTCATTAATAATGGCGTAGAAGTTGATTTATCAAGACCTTTTAAACGTATTAATATGGTTGATGCAGTTAATGAAAAAACTGGTGTGGATTTTAGAAATATAACTCTTGAGGATGCAGTGGTAGTTGCTAAAAAATATGGAGCAAAAATACAAAAATTTTACTCAGTTGGACACATTATAAATGCGCTTTATGAAGAGTTAATTGAGGAAGATTTAATTCAACCTACATTTGTTTATGGACACCCTATTGAAATTTCGCCACTTTCTGCTAAAAGCGAGGATCCAAGATTCACTGAGCGTGCAGAATTATTCATAAATACAAAAGAGTATGCGAATATGTATACCGAGCTTTCTGATCCAATTGATCAGCTAGAAAGATTTAAAAAACAAATTGAGGAGAAAGCAGCCGGCAACGATGAAGCTAGTGATATTGATTGAGATTTTATTGACGCCCTTGAATATGGGATGCCGCCAACAGGTGGGTGTGGAATCGGGATTGACCGTTTAGTCATGCTATTAACTGAAACCAGTTCAATTAGAGATGTATTATTATTTCCGACATTAAGAAGAATTAAGAAGTAGTTAAATAACCTTTTTGCTAATTTTTTAATAAAAAACACACATTTTTGACTGAAAATGTGTGTTTATATTTGAAATTCAATTGATGTTTCAGATATAAAATTTATTAAGTAATTGACCTTATGTGCATCTTGAACATAAGCCCTATGTTTAGAATAGTAATTTTTTAACTCTTCTAACAGAAGAGTACTAAAAATTATATTTGGCTTATTAGCTTCAATTCGTGTCTTAATTATTTCGCTAATTACATCAAAAAGAAATCATGCACTTGCTTGCTCATTTCCTAAATCATTAATAACTAGAATATCAACTTCTTTAAGTTTATTTATTATTTCGACATTGTTATTCCTTGGGTCATTAAAACCTTTTTTAAGATGATTAAAAAGAGTATTTGTTGTGATGTAAGCTGAGTTAATTTTTTCTTTTGCAAAATTGATCGCAATTGCTTGACCCAGGGATGCAGAATGAATAGGCTTTTTATTAACAATAAAAAGGTTTTTTACGTGAAAATCATGTGATTTTTGTAATAATGACTGTTTAAGAAGTTCAATTCGACTTTCTAATTGTTTTTGCTGAACTGAAATGATTGCAGTCTTTGAAATCTCTAAATTGGTGCGAACATTTGCTATATCGCTTAATCATAGATGATTAATTAGGTTAATGTTTTTGGTAATGTTATTATCAACAATAGTCTTTGAGAATTGTAATTTTCTAAATCGATCTCTTTTAACCTCTATTTTATAAGGAAAATTATTAGGGGCGTCCAATATATCTTTTAATTCTAACAACTTATCACAGTGCTCATCAAATTCATCCCAAGTAATTTTTAAATCTGCCATAACCCGAAGAAATGGTTTTGAACTCTTAGCTACTTTTTGTGCAAGCTCTCGATATTGTTTGACGTCTTTTATAATAATGCCGTCAAAAGTAGTTTCTTGTGTTTTCATTAATGTGACCTATTCATATCATTTTGCTGACGTTCTAAGGAAGTGATGTATGTAGCTTTATATAAATCTTTTTTGCTAACAATAACATTATTTCGTTGTCGGATAAGTGAATCAATATATTTCTCAAGAGGATTAAAATCATAGATATTTTTTGCAATTAAGTCTTTAATTATTTTTTTAACATATTGATAATTAATTTTTCCATTGACTTCATTAGCGTAAAAGAAAATTAAATTAATACACTGATAACTAAAACCTTTATCAGAAGCATCTTTTATTAAATTTATAATTTCCGCAGTTGGAATTTGACCTTGTATTTGTCCAAAAAAAGACCTAGAATCAGTTTTCAAAATTGCCTCATAAACATTTGGGTATTCAAAAGTATTGAGATCAATTTTTTCTTGTACAAGTTCGTTCATGACCTGAGTGTTCATTGCTTCTTCATTAAATTCAAATGAATTAGAAAGAATATCAAAATCTTCTCCAGCATCAAAAACATCTTCATAGCGAGCAGAGCTATCTAATAATTCAATTGCACGAGCTAATTTGTAATTGCGTTTACGATTAATTAAACGATCATAATTTTCTTTACCAACAATTTTTAGTAGCTTATTAGCTAAAATTAAATTCATTTTAAAACCATCTGCATCTAAAGGTTTTTCAATTACAAAAAAGGTTTTACGATTCCTATTATCAACATAAGTAGTTAAAAGTGATAAAGCTTCTAACATAGTACGGGCATTATTTACATCTTTTATATCCATTTTCAACATATATGTGATACTGTCATAGTCATAAAAACCTATTTCATTTCCATCTTGTATCGCTAGGTCTCTAAGGTATTCATATAGAAGAATAGCATGTGCACCTAAAATAGGAGCATAAAACTTACGCAAATTTTTCAAATCTTCGCCAGAGATGATTGTAGAATTCTCAACCGAAAAATATGGATAAGTAATACTTTTATACATTAGAAACCTCCGTTAAAAAACCGGCCTAAAGGCAGATAGTAAAATCATTTTAGTTGATTAATTTAACAAGGTCTAAAATTTTTTTATTTCGATCATAACTTTCGAAGTTCTCCAAATAGATATCCACAACAGGTATTTGACCAAAAAGTTGATTTTTAGCTAAAATTGTACTGTTTTTCTGATCTATTGCTTTTATTGTTAATTTATCCACAGAGCGTTTTTGAATATTTTTTCATCGTTTTTGCTCACTTGTAGATAAGCATAAAACTGCAGAAAACAAAGATAAAAAATTAAAATTTTTATTAACTAAAACTGGTATTTCAACAATCGCAAAATTCCCATTTTTTATCGCATCAAAAATTTTAGGAAATACAACTCTTTCTAATTTATCTATATTGTCGGTATTTTCGAATAATCATTTCAAAATTTTCTTTTTGGAAACACCTTTTTCGTCTAATAAAAAAGTACCTATTTTTTGTTTTATTTCATTATACAAAATGCCATATTTTTTATATTCTTTTGCCACAAATTCGTCACATATAAATATTTTTTCTTTTTTTAAACCAGAATTTCGCAAAAAAGTTGATTTTCCAACTCCCACTTTACCGATTAACGCTATCATTTCTGTCCTCATTTCTATATGACTTTAATGCTATATTTGCACTATTTCGATAAGCTTGAATCAAACCGCCACCACCAAGCTTAATCCCGCCAAAATATCTAATTACAAAAATAACAAGATTGTTAGTTTTAGTTATTATTAATAAGTCTCTTATTGGCTTTCCGGCTGTACCTTTAGGTTCGCCATCATCTTCGTATCCTGCATTTTCAACCCCATTTTTTATAAATGAATATCCATAGCAAATGTGAGTAGCTTTTTTATGCTCGGATCAAAGTTTATTGTAGATATCCTTAATTTCTTCTTTAGAATTTATTGTGATAGCAACACTATAAAACCTTGATTTTTTTATTTCGTATTCTTGTAAGCGCATTTTTAAAATTATAAATTAATGAAACGCAAAGAGAAAAAAGGTATAAAAAAAATGGGGCGAATGAAGGGATTCGAACCCTCGAATGACGGGACCACAACCCGCTGTGTTAGACCGCTTCACCACAATCGCCATATTTGTGAATAAATTATATTATAAAAATTAATAATGCGAAATTTTTTTGAAAAAATATGTCAATCACTATAGATGTAATAAAGTTATGCTTAATATTTTGATTTTAGTTTTCATATTCGTTTTTAATTTGTTTTTTATAAATTTGACTGAATTTATACTGAAAAAGTATTAATATTTGACAACTCAAAAAAGCAATAAGTAGTTAATTTTGTGCGTGAATACAGAAAAGCTGTAATTTATATGAGATATAAAATATAGTATAATTATTACATTAAATATTAAATTTAAATTTATAAAGAAAGGGGAACAAGATGCCCACAAACACAATATTAAAATACTTTGTTTATGAATCTAAGTCTAAAAGTGATCAAAAATTTGTTTTAGAAGACGCATCAACGGCAGCAAAAACACATTTTGACTCAATTAAAGAATTACACCAAGCATTATTAAAAATGACTGAAGGTAATGATGCAAGAGTTTGAATTTATAAAAATAAAATGCCCTTAGGTTCATTGAGTTTAGGAGGCTTAGAAGCATTAATTAAACTAGCAGATAAAAAAAATATTGCTACGCCAGATGTTTTGGAATTTATTATAGCTTCTGATTTGTTGGAGCAAAATCACACTATTCACTTCACAGACCCAAGAGATAAAAAAATTCTAGGTTTATTTGTTTTAACAGTAGTATTACTAGCAGTTGTATTACTTCTTTGCACAATGATTCTAGTAAGAAACGCAAACTAATATTACGAGTGAAATTGGAGGAAAAATGGACAAAACAAAATTAAATAGATTTTATCTTTCTGAAAAATTTGATGAAGATAGAAATATTTCTTTTAATCTAAAAAAAGCAAATAGCAAAGAACTTATTAATTTCAAAACTTTTGCAGAAGGCGTTGAGGAATTCAATAGAATAGCAACCACATTGGATGGTGATTCAAAAGTTTGATTCCACCGTGATGGAGCGTTTAGAGGTCAGCGTCACCAGAAACTGCTATAAGAATTCTTGAAAAAGTTAGAGAAGCTCAAATTAAAGATGAAGAAGCAATTGAGTTTATTAATAGAGAACAATTAGTGGATGTCAGTTCTTCGAAAACAAAAAAACAACCGGTTATTACAAAAAAAATAGAAGTTGAAGAAGAAATAAAACGTCAAACTCCTGTGGTAAAAACAATGTCAATTTCAGTTGATGACTTAAACACAGAGGTTAAAGAAATTTCAGTTTATATTACTGATAAAGAACAGAAATTATTAAGCGAAGTCACATTGGATGATGTTCAAGCTACATCTAAATTTAATTTTGTGGCAACATCATTAAGACGTGAAGAAGATGCAGTTGTTGTGACATATCTACTTCGTGATGGCAATCGAGAGTCAAAAGAATTAACTACTGTAATAAAAGGTTTTAAAAAAGAAAGTTCAGAAAATATGCCACTTCACTATATCTACCACGTTCCAAGAGTAGGTTGAACTTGAGCGGCATTCTTAACACTGGGCATCGTGTGTTTAATTGCGATTATTTGCATTATCCTACTTTCTTTATACATGAATGGGTTATTTACTCTGTATTGAAAATAAGTAAAATTGCAGCTTAACTGCATTTTTACTTAAATGAGGAATATGTGCATAAATTTAATGGGGGTTATATGAAAACAATGCTTGATATTGTATCTGAAATCGCTTTAAAAGAGTGTGATAATGGTGTATATGTTGAATTTAATACTCTTTTTGAAGGTGTTGAAGCTGAGCTTAAATCTAAATGATTTAATGAAGCTGAAGAAAAAGAAGTCGAATATGAAAAAATTAGAATTAATAAGTTAGGCGAGTTATATCGCCTTTTAACTGTTGATTCAAATTTTGTTCGCAATCAACAAGGTAAATGATCAATTAGACCTGGATTTGGAAAATAAAATGGCTTTAGTAAACGCAAAAGAAATGATTGCACTAGCATATAAACAACGTTATGCAGTGCCACACATTAATATTAACAATTTAGAATGAACTAAATCTATTTTAGAGGTGGCTCAGGAAATGAATTCGCCAATAATTTTAGGTGTTAGTGAAGGTGCGATTAAATACATGGGCGGGTATAATGTTGTATTTGCTCTTGTGAGTTCGTTAGTTAAAGACCTTAATATCTCAGTTCCAGTTGCTTTGCATTTAGATCACGGGACAGCACAGGGTTGCATTAAAGCGATTGAGGCAGGATTTAATTCTATAATGTTTGATGGTTCTAACCTAGATTTTGTCGAAAACTATTCAATAACAGCTGAATTGGTAAAAAAATGTAAAGAACTGAATATTAGTGTTGAAGCTGAGGTTGGGGCTATTGGCGGAGAAGAAGATGGTGTTTCAAGTGAAGGAGAATTAGCTGATATTGAACAAGCAAAACTTCTTACAAGTTTAGGTATAGATATGTTAGCTGCTGGTGTAGGGAATATTCATGGTAAATATCCAGCAAGTTGAAAATCGCTTAACTTTGAACGTTTAGAAGCTCTTTCTAATAATTGCCAAATTGGAATGGTATTGCACGGGGGCTCTGGCATTCCAAAAGACCAAACCCAAAAAGCAATTAAATTAGGTATTAGCAAAATAAATGTCAATACAGAATTACAAGTTGCCTTTCACGCGGCAATGAGGGAGTTTATTTTAGCAAATAAAGATCTTGAAGGCAAAAATTTCGACCCACGCAAGTTATTAGCTAGTGGAGTAAAAGCTATTAAAGAGACTGTGCGTGATAAGATTATTGAATTCGGTTCGCAAAATAAAGCAAACTAAAAACAAAACTAATGGGTTTTGTTTTTTTAAACGACAAAAATAGTATTAATAAGCAAGATAATATATGTGAATACACAGACAAAGGATATCGAATCAAGACGATCAAGAATTCCACCATGTCCAAGCATAATTTTTGAATAGTCTTTTATACCATTTAACCTTTTAATTGCGGAGAAATAAAGATCTCCAATTACTGCTACAAAAGGTGAGATTAAGGCAAACGCTATTTTTAAGCTAATGTGATTGAACAAATCGAATGCAAAAACCAATCCAAACCCAGTTGCCGTCCCAATAAATATTGAGCCAACAAAACCTTCTCAGGTTTTACGTGGCGAAATATGAGGGGCAAAAGGAACCGATGTTCATTTTTTGCCAAACATTGAACCAAAAAGATAGCCAAATGTATCCACTGAAGCCGCAATCAATGAGATAGATAATCAGTATTTTCACTGCCCTTCAAATACAATTAATGCGTGAAATACTTTTGAAAATATTGCGAGGATATATGTTGTGATAAAAGCTAAAAGAAAACGAGTAAAACGGTCAACAGGGCGTGTGTTTGTGCGCGTAAATAACTCAATAATTACAAATAAAATCGATATGGCTAGTGCGACTAATATAATGAAAGGATCCATTGATAAATAAGAAATAAATCTAGCTAAAAGAATAGAAGATTTTTCTTGTTCAATTTTAGGAGATGTCATTCACGGGATGGTAGTCTCAATGAGCGGCAAAAAAGCTACAATCGAAAATAAAAAAGTAAGCGTTATAGATCAATATATTTTTAGTCGTTGAGCAGTAAAAAATTCTCAGGCAATCATTGACAAAATGGTTCAAATAAATACAAAAGAAAAAATACGAGCAACTAAATTGCTGTGTGAAAAAATTGATAAAGGTATTAACATTGCTAGTAATATTACGACAAATAAAATACCTGGCATTATTCTTTTTACTAAAAATTTGTTCATAAAATAATATTCTAAATTAAATTATACTATGTTAATTATTATGTTCCAATTAAATAAGTATATTCAAAGGGATTTTTTATTACATCCGGTTTCATATAAAATATATTGGCTTTTTTATTAAATAAATAAAATAAAGAATTAAACACATTTATTCTTTATTTTTTACCAAATACATTGAAAAATGAGTGTAGATGAAAAATTATAGACATACTGCTATTACATACGCGCGTATGAATAAATTTTATATATAATATAATTAAATATCGGGAGAATTAAATGAAATTTAAAAGAATATTAGTGAAGCTGTCGGGCGAAGGTTTAGCGAATAAGTCTAAGAGTTTAGCTATTGATTATAATCTTGTCGAAAATATTGCATTACAATTAAAAAAAATTGTTGAAAAAGGCGTCCAAGTTAGCGTGGTAATAGGCGGTGGTAATTTTTGAAGAGGAGCTAGCGCCGAAAAAAATGGGATACCTAGAAACAGAGCTGATTATATAGGTATGGTCGCGACAATTATGAATGGCTTAGCCTTGCAAAGTGGTTTTCAAAAAGTTGGACTTAAAACTCGTGTCGTTTCATCGTTGAACATTGACGAACGTGTAGCGGGATATTATATCAACGAAAAAGCTGATAAATATTTAGAACGAGGTGAAGTTGTAATCTTTACAGGAGGAACTGGCCGACCATACTTTACAACTGATACCGCCGCAACTCTTTATGCCTCTGAAATACAAGCAGAAGTAATTTTGATGGGTAAAAATGGCGTTAAAGGAATTTATGACAGCGATCCAAAATTTAATCCGAATGCGGTGAAGTTTGACAAAATTACTTATGATGAAATATTAGAAAGAAAATTGCAAGTTATGGACTTAACTGCAACGGCGATGGCCAGAGATAATAATATCGGTCTTATTGTTTTTGATATTCAAGAAGAAAACGCAATTTTAAGAGCGATTGAAGGAACTATTGAATTTACGGAGGTAACTAGATAATGGAACTAGATTTATATTTATTAGAATTTGAAGAAGGCGCAACAAAAGCTATTAATCATTACGGTTTTGAGTTATCAAAAGTTTCTACTGGGAGAGCTAATCCTCAGATTGTTAAGGGTATTAAAGTAGATTATTTTGGTACTCCAACTAAGTTAGAAGAGCTTTCAAGCATTAGTGTCCCAGAAGCTTCACAGTTATTGATTAAACCTTATGATTTTTCAATTGTGAAAGAAGTGACTAAAGCAATTACTGATGCAAATATTGGTGTAAACCCAATCAATGAAGGTCATCAAGTGAGACTAAAATTCCCTGCTTTAACTTCTGAAAGAAGAAAAGAATTGATTAAAGGTCTTACTAAATTTACAGAACAGGCAAAAGTTGGTATCAGAAATGCTCGTCAGGAGGTGATGAAATCAATCAAAAATGATGAAGAACTAACTGAGGATGAACAAAAAAGATACCAAGATGCAGTCCAAAAAGAGGTTGATGCCAAAATTGAAGTAATCAATAAAATGACTGCTGAAAAAGAAAAAGAGCTAAATAGTTTTTAATTAATGAAAAAGCATAAAAAAGACAAAGTTTTATATTTCATTTTTCACTCGTTTTCTTTAAGTTGCTTTGCATTAGCTTTTCTAATCTTATTAAGTTTAATAATTATTTCTCAGGTTTATGGTAGCAAAATAAAAAACGGAGAAATTTTAGCTTATGGTTTGATATGGTCTATGCTTGCATTGTTAATACTGTTTGTAATTATGCATATTATTGCCATTCCATTTGCATTAAATTATTATCGTTATCGTTTCTTTGAACTTGGAGATGAATTACTAACCTGGTTTAATATATTTTTTATTTTAACTTCAATTATTGCATTGCCACGTTGGCGTGAGCAATATGAATTACAACAAAAAAATGAGTTAAAAAACCTCGCAAAAAAATCAAAAAATGATAAAAACGATGAACAATAGCATAATCAAAATCTCCTTAATGAGGAGATTTTTGTATAAAATTTACACTCCATTATAAAGCTCATTTTGCAAATAATAAAAAACAAAACTCACAGGTTATTGTGTGTTTTGTTAAATTAGTGTTTTGTATTTTTTAATTTTGATTTCGCCAATACCAAATTGTTCAATTTGGTTCAAAAAATCTTTATATTCAGCAGTTTTAGTAAATTTATGGAAGCTATCCTCACTACTTCAACGTTCTATAATACTGAAGCGATCAGAAATTCAAAAGCCATCCATTGAAAGGTTTAATTCCTGTTGTTTTGACAAATACATTCATTTTTTAATATATTCTGTAAAGTCTTTTCTTGACTCTTTTTTAATTTTTATTTCTTTTGTTACAACACAAATCATAATTCATCCTTTCTATTTTAAACGAGCAAAAAACATAAATTTATCAGCAGTTTTAATATTATCAAACTTATTGAAATTATTAATATTTTCTTTGTCAAATGAAATAATATTTAATGCAGTTGCAACTTCTGCTACTTTTTGTGGCATAATCGCTTGCAGAGCTCATGAAACAGCGTATATACCATTTAATAATCTGTTTAATATTAAATTTAATTCATCTAAATTATCAGTTAATTTTCACGGAGTAGTTTCATCAATATATTTGTTTAGTTTAGAACTTAATTCAATCATTTTGCGGTATGCTTTATCAACTTTAAATGTATCCATCAATTCACTAAATTCACCTTGAAATTTTTTAATTTGGTTTTCAATTTCAAGGTGAATTGCAGTGTCTGAGTGAGTATATTTTGTACCATTTTGAAAAGAATTAGCAATCATTTTTAATGTTCTCGATACAAGATTGCCATAGTTATTAACCAAGTCAGCATTAATAGTTTCTCTTAGTTTTTCTTCACTAAAATTACCATCTTCACCGAATATTATTTGACTTGCAAAGTAATATTTAATCATTTCAGGGTGATAGTTTTCAAAAAGATAGTCAGGATCAACTGCATTACCCAGTGATTTTGACATTTTACGACCATCTTTATCTCGTAATAATCCATGACTGACAATGTGATTAGGTTGCCTTAGACCTAAGGCTTGAATAAACATAGGTCAGTAAATAAAGTGAAATCTAGAAATTTCTTTTCCTAGTATATGAACTATTTCATCTCCATTTTTTCAGTATTTTGTGTAATTATCGCTCGGATTATCAAGATCATAACCCAGTGCAGTTACATAGTTAAATAATGCATCTAACCACACATACAGAGTGTGATTAGAATCTTCGTCAATCGGGATTGCTCACTCAACATTTGTACGTGTTACAGATAAATCAGACAATCCTTGCTCAACAAAATTGACTTTAATTTCATTAAGTGTTTTTTCCGTTAGCAAGAATTGTGGATTTTGCGCAATATATCTTTCTCATCATTGCTGCATTTTTTCAATTTTAAAGAAATACGATTCCTCTTTCATTTGTACCAGTTCATGTTTTGAACTTGGATGGTAAAATTTGCCGTCAATTTCAAGAGCTTGTGCTTTTGTCAAAAACTCTTCATCCTCAATCGAGTATAATCCTTCGTATTTGCCTTTATAAATAAATTCATTTTCTAAAAATCAGCTAAAAATTTTTTTTACTACTTTTTCATGGCGGGGTGAAGTTGTACGAGAAAAAAAGTCAAAAGGAACAGACCATTTTTTTCAGGTTTCTTTATAAGATTCGACTAATTCATCAACAAATTGTTTAGGTTTTAATCCAGATTTTAGAGCTTTATTTTGAATTTTTTGACCATGTTCATCGCTCCCTGTTAAAAACTTAACATCATAGCCCATAATATTTTTATAATTAGCAATTATGCGGGCCATAATTGTTGAATATAAATGCCCAATGTGCAATGGACCAGAAACATAATAAATAGGTGTAGTTATATAAAATGTTTTTTTCATTACAACTCCTTAACTTTTTTAGGTTTATATAATTCTTTTATTTGTGGTAAGTACTCGTGGTCTATTTTGTTATCAGGATCATGAAGATATAAATTTGGAAGAAAATGTACTCCTCAACCAGCTTGATAACGTGACTCAATTAATACTAATTTTGGCTTGTCATCCACACGCGGAATGATGAATTGTATTCGTTTTGGCTCAAATTTATATTCACGCATGTATTGAAAACAATCAACCATCCTTTCGACAGGGATAACCATTGTCAAGTATCCTTTTTGTTCTATGATTTTTGCACTGCCCTGAATAATTTGTTCAAGATTTATTTTTATTTCATGAGTAGCAATCATCATTTCTTCGCTGGTTTTTGCACTCAATTTCATATTTTCAGGTGGATAGAATGGTGGATTAACTACGATAGATTGGTATTTATTTGCATTTAATTTGGTTTGTTCTTGATAAAACTCATTAAAATCAGCGTGAATAACGTTAATTTGCTCCTTTTTATTGTTCATTTTAACATTTTTTTCAGCTAATTCAACAGCTTTTGACTGAATCTCTATTGCATCAATTTTTAATTTCGGATTGCGTTCACTGATAAATATTGATAAAGCACCATTATTTGTTCCAATTTCTAGCATTCGTAAAATCCGATTGTTAAGAAAGACAAAATTACCCAGTAAAATTGTGTCTACTGAATAATTGAACATATCTTTATCCTGATAAATGTATAAATTCGAATCAAATCCAAGTGAATTTTTTACTAGTTTCCTTTTTTCCATATTTGCCTATCATAGTGAAGAATTATAAGTTGTTGTGATAATATTATTTAGTAAGTAATAAATCTTTTTTATTATATCAATAATAATTATTTTGGTGTTTTTATTATTTAACTAAATATATTAATGATATAAAGTGAAAATATTCGAATTTTTCAGTATTTTTACTGATAAAAGTTAACTTATTATGGCTTTATATACATATTGAATTTATATGACTAAAAAATTTTTAAAATTATTATTTTAATATATAATTGCATTTGCAATACATAAAGACAGTAACTGTTTAAACTTAATTTGTTACCGAGTGTATATCCATACATATTTTGACTTTTCGTATTGCGATATTTATTTACGAAAGGGGGATGCTTATGCAAGCAAAAGAAACACATTCAAAATTAATGAAGAAAGAACAAGCAAAACTAATTTCACAAAAACTTGCTGATTCTAAAGCACTTGTTGTTGCTGAATATCGTGGACTAACAGTTAAAGAATTAACTGATTTACGTATCGAAGCTAAAAAAGCGGGTGTTGAACTTGTTGTTTATAAAAACCGTATTTTCAAACATGCTTTAACTGGCACTGATTTTGAATCGTTAGGTGATCATTTAGTAGGGCCTAATATTTATGCTTTTAGTAATGAAGATGAATTAGCCGCTGCTAAGGTTTTAAATAACTTTGCGAAAACTAACAAACTATTAGTGCTTAAAGCTGGTATTTTCGAAGGAAAAGTACTTGATGCACAAGGTGTTGCCGAGGTTGCTTCATTACCAAACTACGAAGAAGCATTGGGGATACTTGCACGTTCGCTTATTGCACCTTTACAACAACTATCCCTTTCTTTAAAACTTTACAGTGAAAAAGAAAGTGAATAATTATTTAAATATTTAATTAAGTAAATTGAAAGGAAAATTAAAAATGGCTAAATTAGAAAAAGATACTTTTATTTCTGCTTTAAAAGAAATGTCAATTAAAGAAGTTATGGAATTAGTTGAAGCAATGAAAGAAGAATTCGGTATTGATCCATCAGCTGTTGCTGTTGCTGCAGCTCCTGCTGCTGGTCCTGCTGCTGAAGAAAAATCATCAGTTAATGTTGTTATTACAGCTGACAATGGCAAAAAACTAGCTATTGTTAAAGTTGTAAAAGAAACTCTAGGATTAGCTCTAATGGACGCAAACAAACTAGTTTCTGCACTTCCAGCAACAGTTAAAGAAAATGTTTCAATGAACGAAGCTGAAGAATTAAAAGCAAAACTAACTGAAGCTGGTGCTACAGTAGAATTCAAATAATTTCACAACAATTTAATCTCGCATATGCGAGATTTTTTATTTTTTATTTCAACATTAAATTTTTATTTTTTTATAAAATAAATTAATATGAAAAAAATAAAGACATTAATACCATTAGCCGGTTTAAGCACTTTTTTAAGCATTGTTCTAGTTTTAAGTTGTAACCAAACGAAAAAACTAGATAATCCAGAGATTAAAGATGCTAAAAAATCACAACCAGAACCTGATAAAGAAGGAAAGGATAACACAGGAAATGACAGTGATAATGCGAGCGTTGCACCTACTAAAAATGCTGAAAAAAGTCAAAAACTATCAACCACACCAGAGACTAATGCTCCTATTAAAGCTGAAAAAACAAAAGAGCTACAAAAATATCAGGAAGCAATCGCAAAAAGAAAAGATTTATTAAAACGAGCTAAAGATTTAAAAATTTCATTGTCAAATGAAAACGCAATGTATAAATATGAGGTTGTACTCGACCGTATCGATTTGTTTTTAGATGAAAACAAAGCTGTTTTTGCTAATTCTGAACACAAAGAATTAGTTGCTTCGAATATCAAATTAGAAGAAGAATTTAATAAAATTAATGCGCTTGCTTCTGAGTTGAAAAACGCAGAAGACAAAAAACCAGACTATGCTCCAACTAAAGGCAGTGGTGTAGTTAATAAAGGAAAAGGAAAAAAAGAAAATTCAACTCCTGAATACCCTGAGTTATTAGCAATTGAAAATAGTTTAAAAAACAATAAAAATAACTCAAAAAATGATGTAAACACTGCTCTAAATACTCAGGTTGAGGATTTTTTAAATATTGTCCAGCCACAGAATTTAACATCTTATCAGGACAATTCTTATAGTGTAAAAGAAAGAAATGAGATCGCAGCATTTGTTAATGATCTGATGAAAAAAAGTACAAATGATTCGTTTATTGGTAGAATTAAGCACATTTATGATTGAATTATATCGAGCGTGAAATATGCAAGAGGTGACGAGAAACAATATATAAGTCCACACGATGTTTTCAAGTATAAAGTGGCAGTTTGCGGTGGAATAAGTTCGTTATACAAAGCCATGTTAGACGTAATTGGGGTTAAGAGCGTTATGGTTACGGGTTGGTCATCTGCAGGAGCACATCAATGAGTTATGTTTTACAATGAAGAAAATAAAAAATGAGTTCATTCAGACGCAACCTGAGGAATAGTTAATAGCCAGTATTTTATGAAATCGAGTTCTGAGATCTCAAATGATCATCGCGCTGACGAAGTTCTAGACACGACAATTGAAGAAGGTCAAATTTTGTATAAATATTGACATGGATTATCAGTATTAAAACTTAAAGAAGGATCAAATACTGAGTTAAAAGTACCTGCAAACGTTAAAGGGATGCCTGTTAAATCAATAAGTATTCGTGTATATTCGAACAAAAATATGACTCATTTACATATTGGGGATAATGTTGAAAAAATTGACTATGAAATAGCACCTCAACACTTAAAAGAATACATAGTTTCAAGTAAAAATAAACATTTCGCTGCAAAAGATGGTATTTTATACTCGAAAGATTATTCAAAATTGATTTCTACACCTGTTTTAAACCCGAGAAAATCAATAATTTTGCCCAAGGAATTAAATGAAATTGAGGATGGGAAGAATTCCTTTTCTGCTCCAGCACTAGAAAAAATAATTGTTGAACCAGGAAACTACTCCTTCGCATCTTATCAGGGTGTGCTTTATAATAATGATTTTTCAAAATTAATTACTGTTCAAGGTGGCAAAAATAAAGTAATTGCACATAAAAATGTTAAATTTGGTGGTAATGAATTTTCTTCTAAACCCGATTTAAAAGAAGTAATTTTAGAAGACGGCATCACAGAGTTAGTTGATTTTACCTTTAATGGATTACAAAATTTAAAATCTGTATTTATTCCTAACAGTGTTAAAAAAATTTCTGATTATGCATTTAATATGGTTCCAAGCAATATAATTCTTCTTGTTCCATCGGATAATAAGTTAGTCAAGGAATATGCATCTAAAAAGAAATTTACTTACAAAGTTCAAAAAAACAAGGAAATATAAATCCTTGTTTTTTACTTATATCAGTTATTTAACAGTATTTTTAGCAAAATGATTAGTAGTTCATTATTTTTTCATACTCATCAAGTGTTCCGTGATAAATAAAACTTTTATCGGGTGCTATTTCCAAAATAACATTCGCAACTTGATTTACAAGAGCGCGGTTATAGGTTGTGAAAATAGCTCCACCACGATAAGATTTCAAGCCGGCAATTAAAGAATCTATACTTTCGGCATCTAAGTGGTCAAGTGGCTGATCTAAAATTAGAAAGTTTGCTTCAAGAAGCATCATTCTTGAGAACATTAATCTGGCTTTTTCACCACCACTTGTAACGCTTACGCTTTTGAAAACTGAATCGTTTGAAAATAACATACGACCTAGAAATCCACGCATTCTTTGATCGCTGACATCTCTTGTTTCTTCTGTTGAGTTTTCAAGAGGTCATTTTGAAATTCATTCTAAAATCGACATTTCTTCTTTAAAATATTCGCGGTTTTCATTTGGGTAATATGTAGTTTTAATTGTTTGGCCTCATTTTACCTCGCCTGTTGTTGGCTTTTTAATTCCAAGTAAGCACTCTAAAAATCTTGTTTTAGCAATATCATCTTCACCAATTAAAACCATTTTTTCACCTTTTGATAAACTGAAAGACACGTTTTGGAACATTACTTTTTCATTTTCGGTATAGCTTAGGTTTTCAACGCTTAAAATATCTTTTCCAGGTTCACGGTTAATATCTCAGTTTATATATGGATATTTACGGTTTGAAGGTTTAATTTCATCCAGAGTTATTTTTTCTAATGATTTCTTACGTGATGTTGCTTGGCGTGATTTAGAAGCGTTTGCACTAAAACGTGCAATAAATTGTTTTAATTTTTCAATTTGAACTTCTTTTTTTGCATTTTGTTGTTTCATTAATTCAAGGGCTAATTGACTACTTTCTTTTCAAAATGTGTAGTTGCCAGTGTAAACCCTAGCTTCATTATAATCAATATCAACAATGTGAGTGCAAATGTTATCTAAAAAGTCGCTGTCGTGGCTAACGACTATAACAACATTTTGATAATCTGCTAAAAAGTTTTCTAATCACTTGATTGAACGTAGGTCAAGATGGTTGGTAGGTTCGTCCATGATCAAAATGTCTGGATTCCCAAATAAGGCTTTAGCGAGTAAAACTTTAATTTTTTGATTAGCAGTTAATTGGTTCATTGGAACATCTCATTTTTCTTTTGGAATTTGCAACCCTGAAAGAAGTTCTTGAGCATCATTTTCAGCCGTTCAACCCCCAAGTTCCCCGAATTTTTCTTCTAATTCTCCTGCTCTTGTGTAATCGTCCATTGTAGCATCTGGATTGGCATAAATTGCATCTTTTTCAGTTTTAATTTTAAATAAATCAGTATTACCCATCACTACAACATCAGTAACAAGTAAATTATCATAGGCGTTATGATCTTGACTTAAAACACTCAGACGACGGTTTTTTTCAATAATGATTTGTCCGCCAGATGGTTCAACTTCGCCGGCCAACATTTTTAAAAAGGTTGATTTACCAGCCCCATTTGCCCCGATGATTCCATATGTGTTGCCTTCAGTAAATTTCAAATTAACGTTTTCAAATAATTTTTTATCGCTGAAAATTTTACTTAAATTTCTAACTTCTAACATAAAGCCTCCAAATAAATATTTTAAATTATATCAAAACTCGAAAATATTATGATGCCCTATTTAGTTATTAAAAAAATGAGTTTTTGCTCAATATAAATAGACGCAAACACTCATTTTTAAGCTTATTTGATAAATATTAACTATGGATTATTGATGAAAATCCTAATGAAGTACACAATGGAGCAAATGCTTGCGGGTGGTGAATTTTAATTAGTTGCAGAATTAAAAGTTGCTTATATAAAACATTATTTATTTCTTCATTAGTAGGTTTTTTAAAATTTGGATTGATTAAAGGGATAATATCATTAGCAAAGCGATATTCATTATCGAAAAGTTCTTGTGTAATTTCAACTGGATATTTTCTTCATAAAATATAGTAAATAAACTCATGAATCAATGTTAAACGTGTATTTAAGGCTATTTGTTGAATATATTCTTCATGTTGAGGGTTGTCTTCATCCAAATTCTCGCTGGTTGAAACTCCATGGATTAAATGGATAGGTCCGATTTGATTATTAATTGATCTGACTAACTCGCTTTTTAAAAAAGTTTCACTAAAATCAATAATATTTAATTTGTCAACAGCTAAAACTAAATTCATTAAATATTTTTTTAATAAACCTGAACTAAATTCTTTTAAATAATTAGCTTCTAAATCAGATTTTTGTTCGTTCAATTCTTTTAGCATTTCAATTTCTTTTTGGTCGTTTGAACTTGCAAGATTAACCTGTATTTCCTGCATTATTTTCTCAATTTCAATTGTTCATAGTGTGTTATCTGGGTCATTCACACTGAATTTTTGATTGATATTTTTGCCAATAAGTTCTGCGTTGATTGAAAAAGTATTGTGTTTTTGTGCTTGCAATATTACTGATTTTAAATTTTGTACTACTTCTTTATCTTTTGTTGATTGAATATTAACTTGAACGATATCGCCTTCTTGCACTTCTCGATTTGCAATCTCTTTTTTATATGTGTAATTCCCAATAAATGAGTTGAAAATGTGATCCAAATCTTCTCTTGTAGGCAATTTGAATTCAAAATTAGTTTCTGTAGCAACTTTTTCAACATCTAACTTGTAAATTTGGTCTTTCTCATAATATTCAACACTGATTTGAACTTCGCAATTGTCGTCATCGTTTAAATACTCAATATTCACTGGACCAAAAGGCAAAATATCTCCGGCATTCTCCAATACATCTTTTTGAAATTGTTGCGACCGAGCATTTATTAAATTATGTTTTGCATAATCTTTAATTTCTTTTGGTGAGACTTTAATATTTTCTGCAAGTGCTTGCATCAAAACTTTGTTTTTTTCTTTTGTTATGTCTGATTTAGAAAGAATAAACTTCTGTGATTTTTTTGTGTATTCAATCATTTTTACCCCTTTTATTTATGTTAATAATTATTATATTCTAATTGCTCAAGAGCGCAGTTCTATATTTATTAAAGTGTAATAAAAAAAATAATAATTATGTAAGGCAACTTATAAAAATATTTTGGCGAGGTTAATTTTTTTATTAAAAAGCCCTTATTTATAGACATTTTGGCGACAAAAAAATAAATTTAAAAATTATGATACACACGGCTTAGTTGTTGTATAATGTTTTCGTTATTTTAAATAGCAATATTTGGACAAAATTTATTTAAGAAAGGAATATTATGCCAACAACTAATCAATTAGTTAATAGTGGTAGAGTGCAAAAAGTGCGTAAACAAAATGCTCCTGCATTGAATTTAAGTTTTAACACACTTACAAAAGCTTCTCGTAAAGAATCAGCACCATTTAAACGTGGTGTATGTACTCGTGTTGCTACTATGACTCCTAGGAAACCTAACTCAGCTATGCGTAAATATGCTCGCGTTAAATTATCAAACGGTATGGAAGTTACCGCTTACATCGGGGGAGAAGGACACAACCTTCAAGAACACTCAGTAGTTTTAATTAGAGGTGGTAGAGTTAAAGACCTTCCTGGTGTTAGATACCACATCGTTAGAGGGACACAAGATTTAGCGGGAGTAAATAACCGTAAACAGGGTAGAAGTCTATATGGTACTAAGAAAGAAAAAGCATCTAATTAATTAGAATAGGAAAGAGGAAATTATGTCAAGAAAACACAAAGCTCCAGTTAGAGAAGTATTAGCTGACCCAATTTTTAACTCTGTTCTAGTTACAAAATTGATTAACTCAATTATGCTAGATGGTAAAAAATCTATCGCCCAAGATATCTTGTATTCAGCCTTCAATATTATTAAAGAAAAAACAAATAAAGACCCGATGGAAGTATTTCAATTAGCTATTGAAAATATTACTCCACAACTAGAAATAAGAACAAGAAGAATTGGTGGTACAAACTACCAAGTTCCAACTGAAGTTTCAGCACGTAGAAAACAAACATTGTCACTAAGATGACTAGTTCAATACTCACGTCTAAGAAATGAAAAAACAATGGATGTTCGTTTAGCAAACGAAATTATTGATGCATCAAATAAAACAGGTGGAGCAATCAAAAAACGTGAAGACACACACAAAATGGCTGAAGCCAACCGTGCTTTTGCTCACTTTAGATGATAATAAGGTAATAAAATGGCAAGAGAATATGAATTAAAAAATTACCGTAATATCGGTATTATGGCCCACATTGATGCAGGTAAAACTACCACAACAGAAAGAATTTTGCTACACACAGGTAAAATTCACAAACTAGGTGAAACACACGATGGTGCTTCACAAATGGACTGAATGGCCCAAGAACAAGAACGTGGTATCACTATTACCTCAGCTGCTACAACAGCTTTTTGAAAAGGTACAAGAATTAATATTATCGATACACCAGGACACGTTGACTTTACAGTTGAGGTTGAGCGTTCGCTTCGTGTATTAGATGGTGCAGTTACTGTACTTGATGCCCAAAGTGGTGTTGAACCTCAAACCGAAACAGTTTGAAGACAAGCTACAAACTACAAGGTTCCTAGAATTGTTTACGTAAACAAAATGGATAAAATGGGTGCTGACTTCTTCATGTCAGTTGACTCAGTTAAATCAAGACTTAACGGAAATGCAGTTGCTATTCAAGTACCAATCGGTGCCGAATCTACATTTGAAGGTATCATCGATTTAGTAGAAATGAAAGCTTACTACTATGATGGAAAACCGGAAGAAAACCCAACAATTGCTGAAATTCCAGCTGACTTATTGCCAATCGCTCAAGAAAAAAGAGCGCTAATGATTGATGCAATTTCAACATACGATGATGAATTTATGATGAAGCTTCTTGAAGGTCATGAGCCAACAGAAGATGAAATTAAAGCAATGATTCGTAAAGCGACTTTAACATCTACTTTCTTCCCATGTATTTGTGGAACAAGTTTTAAAAACAAAGGTGTTAAGAAAATGATTCAAGCAGCTGTGGATTACCTACCTAGCCCACTAGACGTTCCAGCTATTAAAGGTTATTTAGGTGATAAAGAAGTTGCCGTTCCAGCGACAGATGACCACGATTTTGTGGCACTTGCTTTCAAAGTTATGACTGACCCATTCGTTGGATCACTAACATTCTTCCGTACATATGCCGGTATTTTGAAAAAAGGAACATACGTTTATAACACAACAAAAGACGTTAAAGAACGTATTGGCCGTATAATTAAAATGCACGCAAACTCACGTGAAGAAATCGATGAATGTTACGCTGGTGACATTGGTGCGTTAGTTGGTTTAAAAGCAACTACAACAGGTGATACTCTAGTTGCTGAAAAAGCGGAAAAAATCGTGCTTGAAAAAATGGTTTTCCCAGAACCAGTTATTTCACAAGCCTTAGAACCAGAATCAAAAGATGCTATGGAAAAATTAGCTCTAGGTCTACAAAAACTAGCTGCTGAAGACCCTACATTTAGAACATATACTGATGAAGAAACAGGGCAAACAATTATTGCCGGTATGGGTGAGCTACACTTAGACATTATTGTTGACCGTTTAAAACGCGAACACGGTGTTAAAGCCAAAGTCGGTGCACCACAGGTTTCATACCGTGAGACAATTACCAAAGAAGCTGAGGTTGAAGGTAAACACATTAAACAATCTGGTGGTAAAGGTCAATACGGTCACGTATGAATTAAATTTGAACCAAACAAAGATAAAGGTTTTGAATTCGTTGATAAAATCGTTGGCGGAAAAATTCCAAAAGAATACATTAAATCAATTCAAAAAGGTCTTGAAGACAAAATGGCTAGTGGTATTTTAGCTGGCTATCCAATGATTGACATTAAAGCTACATTATTTGATGGATCATACCATGATGTCGACTCATCAGAAATGGCTTATAAAATTGCGGCTTCTAAAGCACTTACAAAAGCAAAAGACCAATTAGGAACAGTTCTTCTAGAACCAATCATGGACGTTGCTTGTGTTATTCCTGAAGACTACTTCGGTGATGTTATGGGTGATTTAACACGTCGTAGAGGACAAATTGTAAATAACGAAACACGTAATGATGGTGCTCACATTATTCGTGCTCATGTTCCGTTGAAAGAAATGTTTGGATACGCAACAGATCTACGTAGTATGACAGCAGGACGTGGAAACTACCAAATGCAATTTGATCACTACGAAAAAACTCCAAAAAATATTGCTGACCAAGTTATTAAAACAAGAAATATTCAAAACAACGACGAAGATTAATAATCAAAAATCCGCTTTTTGGCGGATTTTTTTATTCAATTCCCTTAAATACGTTTGTTACTATTTTTGCATCGCGAAATTGATTTTTAGTATTTCTTTTAAGGATGAATAAAATTTTTAGGCTTATTTTGTACTAGATATTTATGAATAAATTAAATTAACTGGTTCTGAAACTTTAGATAAAAGGTTGTTTTTATCTGTATCTTTAAATTTTATAATAGTTACTCTATATTTACCCTCTGTATCGCCTAAGGATTTATTTAAATAAGGGAATAAAGAAATTTGAAACCATACATTTTCAGCATTTCTTTTTAACTCTACTGTTGTAGTAGTCATACCTTTTTGGTCAACTAAATCATTAGCCTTAGCATCACTATAACCCTTAGAACCTTCTAATTCGATATAAAATTCTTTATTTTTTATAAATTGTTCAAAATACTTAATTGATGTTTTTAATTCAAGGTAGATATGGTATTGATCTTGATTACTTCCCTTTTTACTTATTTTGATATTAGTTGGAGTTAGAATTTTTTTTAGATCGTCATTTTCTTTTTGTGACTTAGAGCTATTAATGCCCTTTTGTTCAGTATTTCCTGCAGTGTCTTCAGAAGCAGAACTTGTTCCTGTTGAAGCTGATGATTGACCTTGTTGTGTTTGAGCACCTGATCCACTAGCGTTTTCTGCATCTGCTTTACTCGACTTATTTCCAGAAATAGAACTTGTTCCCGTTGAAGCTGATGATTGACCTTGTTGTGTTTGAGTGCCTGATCCACTAGCGTTTTCTGCATCTGCTTTACCCGACTTATTTCCAGAAATAGAACTTGTTCCCGTTGAAGCTGATGATTGACCTTGTTGTGTTTGAGTGCCTGATCCACTAGCGTTTTCTGCATCTGCTTTACCCGACTTATTTCCAGAAGCAGAGCTTGTTACTGTTGAAGCTGATGATTGACCTTGTTGTGTTTGAGCACCTGATCCACTAGCGTTTTCTGCATCTGCTTTACCCGACTTATTTCCAGAAGCAGAGCCCTTTTGCATTTCTTGAGTTGTATTTGATCCAGAATTATTTTTACCAGATTTATTTAGATCTTCAATTTGTTTAACTTTACTACACGATGCAGCAAGTAACGGCAATGTTGTTAATGATGCAATCGGAGATAAAAATAGCGTCAATTTTAATGATTTTTTCATTTTTTCCTTTCATTTTATGACAAGCGGAGCTTATCATCTCTTTGTTTTTTAATAAATGTGCCACTATCATAAAAAAAAAAAAAAAAAAGGAAGCAAATAGCGCCCTTTTTCATATTTTTACATTATTTCAGGTAAAAATAAGTTAAATACTACCGAATTTTAAAGTACTAATTATCTTATTAAATACTTCATCGCATTAAAGTTTAGACATGTTATTTACAAATTTACTACTTATTAACAGCTACTTCTATAAGTTGTAACTTATATACGTAAAATATAACCCATTAACTTTTTACTTAATTATTGCACAGAATTTATAAACATTGTTTAAAGAACAAAAAACCTGATTTTTGCATTTTACTTTAATAATGATTATTAAAAATGCACTTTGTTTTAGTTAAATTACAAAAGTAATATAATTCTTTATGCATTGGCCGGTAGCTGCTTAACAAGTAGAGGAAAGTCCACGCTAGCACTTGCTGCGACGCAAGTAGTGTTCATGCTAAGCCCAATAAGCTTAGGCCTAGACGACTAGTGCCACAGAGACGAGAATTGTGAAACGCGGTAAACTCCATGAGCTAGAAACCCAAATTTTGGTAGGGGAATTTCGTTTTTGAAACTGAACAAAAACGAAAAATCATTTGATTAGATAAATTACCGGCGCCTAAACAGGTACAGAACGTGGCTTATAGATGCAATATGCGCTAAGCGCATATTTTTTTCAATATTTATCAGTATAAAGAACTGATAATTGATTAATTTTATCGGGTGAAATTTTGTTTTTTGGTAAAATAACTATTATTTGGAGGTCAGATGTCACTAAAAGCTGGAATTGTTGGATTACCTAACGTTGGTAAAAGCACGCTGTTTAGCGCCTTAACAAAATATCAAGTTGAAGCAAGTAATTATGCATTTACGACAATTGAACCAAATATTAGCTCAGTACCGCTAAAAGATAAAAGATTATATGAGTTAGCTAAACTTGTTAACCCAAATAAAATTGTCCCTGCCACTTTTGACTTTGTCGATATAGCGGGATTAGTTCAAGGCGCATCAAGAGGTGAAGGGCTAGGAAATAAATTTTTAGGAAATATCCGTGAAGTAGATGCAATAATTCATGTTGTTCGTTGCTTTGAGAATAAGGATATTATGCACGTAGCCAATGAAGTTAATCCGGTAAATGATAAAGATGTAATCAATATGGAACTAACATTAGCTGACCTTGACACTGTCAAGAATGTTCTAAATAGAATTGCTAAAAAAGCTAAATCGGGCGATAAAATGGCAATTATAGAGCAAAATTTATGTTTAAAATTGCAATCATTACTTGAACAAGGTCAAGCCGCAAGAGTTTTAAGCAATTTAACTGATGATGAAATCAAAATTATCAAGGGTTATCATCTTTTGACTTTTAAACCTATGATTTATGTGGCTAATCTTTCAGCTGAACAAATAGCAAACTATGAAGAAGATCCTCTTTTTCAAAGTTTTAAAAAATCATGCGTCAATGGTGAAAAAATATTGCCAATCTGCGTGCAACTGGAAAGTGAAATATCGCAAATGGCCGATGAAGAAGCGCAAGAATGGCTAAGTTCATACGAAATTAAATATAGCGGACTTGATTTGTTAACACGAGAAGCTTTTGATCTATTAAAGCTAAAAACTTATTTTACAGTTGGTCAGGTTGAAGTTAGAGCTTGGGTATTTAACGACGGAATGCTAGCTCCGCAGTGCGCAGGAATAATTCATAGTGATTTCGAAAATAAATTCATTAAAGCTGATATCATTTCATACGATGACTTTATAAGTTATGGTTCAGAAGCTAATGTAAAAGCGGCTGGCAAAATTCGCTCAGAAGGAAAAAATTACATTATGAAAGATGGTGATATTTGCCACTTTAAATTTGGCAAATAGTAAAAAACACTATAAAATCAATGTATTGGTTAAATAACCATTACTTTGGGGGTTTAGTATAATGGTAGTACTGCAGTCTCCAAAACTGTTTGCAAGGGTTCGATTCCTTTAACCCCCGCCATATGGTATATCCACTAAAATTAAAAATATAACCTTTGGGAATAAAGGTTATATTTTATTTAAATTATTGGGTCTATTGATAGTGTCTTTTAATGGAATGAATGATAATAAGTTGCTAGCATAATACAGATTTTTAAAAAATTAAAAATAGCAATTAAAAATTCAAGGCACACAATAATATTTATTTGCGTGGCTTCAACATACAATGAGTTTTATTTAGTTTTAATTTATACTTAATTTAAACGGGTATACACTAAGCTATAAATCAACATGAGAATAAGGGATAAGTTATGTATTTAAATTTGGTTTATAATTTTCTTAGCTTTAAGATAGAAAAAGTGATAATTTTGTGTAAAAATAAAATTAAATTAATTATTCTGGATTAAATTCTGCTGTTGGACTCTCTTGCGTTAGCAAATTGTTTTTATAATCCTTGTTTAATGATAAAGATTTGACTTTATATAGACCTTTTGGGTATCCATCTTTGGTTATGTAAGGGAATAAAGGAATAGATAATCGCACATTTTCGCCATCTTTTATTACATTAATATCGGCATAAGGACTTTTATAAACATCTAAGTATCCATTAGTTGTTTCTATTTCGGCATAAAGGTTTTTATCTTTTATTAGCTCCTCATAATTTTTAACTGATGTTTTTAAATTTAAATAAAAATGATATTGACTACCTATCTTGGTAATTCCGAATTGAGTAGGTATCATAGTTTTTTGACCGTTTTGTTGTCCCTGCCCTTGTGTTTTAGCTGAGTCTGCTTGCTTAGTTGCGCCTGGTTTTTGAGCTGATGAAGCACTTTGTTGTCCTTGCGCTTGTGTTTTGGTTGAGTCTGCTTGCTCAGTTGTACCTGATTTTTGAGCTTGATCACCGCTTTTTCCAGCATTATTTACTGTATTTCCAGTAGTTGAACCTGCTCCTGCTTGAGGCGCTGAATTTGATGTATCAGCGTTTTGTTTTTTAGTTTCACCACCACTTTGTCCAGCATTATCTGCTGTATTAGCGGTAGTTGAACCTGCTCCAGGTTGAGAAGTTGAGCTTGATGTATCAGCGTTTTGTTTTTGATCTTGATCACCGCTTTTTCCAGCATTATTTACTGTATTTCCAGTAGTTGAACCCGCTCCTGCTTGAGGCGCTGAATTTGATGTATCAGCGTTTTGTTTTTTAGTTTCACCACCACTTTGTCCAGCATTATCTGCTGTATTAGCGGTAGTTGAACCTGCTCCAGGTTGAGAAGTTGAGCTTGATGTATCAGCGTTTTGTTTTTGATCTTGATCACCGCTTTTTCCAGCATTATTTACTGTATTTCCAGTAGTTGAACCCGCTCCTGCTTGAGGCACTGAATTTGATGTATCAGCGTTTTGTTTTTTAGTTTCACCACCATTTTGTCCAGCATTATTTACTGTATTTCCAGTAGTTGAACCTGCTCCAGGTTGAGAAGTTGAGCTTGATGTATCAGCGTTTTGTTTTTGAGCTTGATCACCGCTTTTTCCAGCATTATTTACTGTATTTCCGGTAGTTGAGTCCTTTTGCATTTCTTGATCTGTATTTGATCTCGAATCATTTTGACCAGATTTATTTAGATCTTCAATTTGTTTAACTTTACTACACGATGCAGCAAGTAACGGTAATGCTGTTAATGACGCAATCGGAGATAAAAATAGCGTCAATTTTAATGATTTTTTCATTTTTTCCTTTCATTTTATGACAAGCGAAGCTTATCATCTCTTTGTTTTTAATAAATGCGCCACTATTATAAAAAAAAAAAAAAAAAGGAAGCAAATAGCGCCCTTTTCCATATTTTTGCATTATTTAAGGTAAAAAAGTTAAAGATAGAACAAATTAATCACTTTCTATAGTGCTAAATTTATTCTTTACTAACTAAATAAATATCATAGGAAATATGTTTATTAAGTGAGATAATGTCCAGTATTTTGCTTTGTTTTTCAATATTTTTTTGAATTTTTTCGTACTCAGCTTCACTTCGTGGATCGTACATTTTTTCAATCTTAACAACAAATGAATTAATCAAAATTAAAACAACAAAAGCATAAAAAGCGACAAATGCACTTAGAGCTATAATTACAGAATAAATAATTATTCAAGTTTTTTTAGATTCTGAATTTGAGGCAATTGAAAAGGGATAATAATTTAAGGTTCAAATAAAAGAAATAAAAACCGCAAGAATAGAAGCAATAGTTGATGTTCAAAAATAAGGCTTACCAAACACTTTATATTTAACAAATTTATTTTTATTCATGTTTTCTCCAGAATATAAATATTTTACATTTTTAGTTCTAAGTAATTTAATTGAATTGAGACTTTTTATTTATGTTTGTGATTTTCTTTCATTTTACAACTAATTATAAAAATTTTAGAATTTATTATTTTTTTAAATCAAACTAAAACACAATCATGAATTTTCATAACTGTGTTTTAGTTTGATTTAATATAATTTTTAACAGTAAAAATTTGCGAAAGTTAATTAAGAATACATGAAATTGATTATTTTAATTTAAACTCAGTTGATGCTTCTCTGGATAATAAATTTTCTGCATTATCTTTATCTTCTAATTTTACGGCAAAAATAATATATGTACCACGAGGATCGCTTTTATCTAAATAAGGAAATAAAGGGACTGAAAATCATATATCTTTGTTTTCTCTTTTTATTTCTGTTATTGTCTCACCTTGGTTTAAATAGGTAACAAAAACCTTCCCGTTTGGACTTTTTATGTAAGCATAAAGTTTTTTATTTTTTATAGACTGCTCGTAATTTTCTATTGATGTTTTCAAATTTAAGAAAAAATGATGTTGGTCGATATTCTGGTTTGGTTTTCATAGTCCGAACTGGAACATTTCTAATTTGCTAGATTTTTGTGAAATAATAGCGTTTGATGAATGATTTCCGCTATTTAATGTTTCGGTATTAACGTCTTTGATTTCATCGGTTTTATCTGCCGAACTTTGTGTAGTTGAACCTGCTCCAGGTTGAGAAGTTGAGCTTGATGTATCAGCGTTTTGTTTTTTAGTTTCACTACCATTTTGTCCAGCATTATTTACTGTATTTCCAGTAGTTGAACCTGCTCCTGCTTGAGGCGCTGAATTTGATGTATCAGCGTTTTGTTTTTTAGTTTCACTACCATTTTGTCCAGCATTATTTACTGTATTTCCGGTAGTTGAACCTGCTCCAGGTTGAGAAGTTGAGCTTGATGTATCAGCGTTTTGTTTTTGAGCTTGATCACCACTTTTTCCAGCATTATTTGCTGCATTCTCAGTAGTTGAACCATTTCCTGCCTGAGGTGTTGAGCTTCCGGTTTGGTCATTTTGTTTTTGAGCTTGATCACCGCTTTTTCCAGCATTATTTACTGTATTTCCGGTAGTTGAACCTGCTCCAGGTTGAGAAGCCGAGCTTGATGTATCAGCGTTTTGTTTTTGAGCTTGATCACCGCTTTTTCCAGCATTATTTGCTGCATTCTCAGTAGTTGAACCATTTCCTGCCTGAGGTGTTGAGCTTCCGGTTTGGTCATTTTGTTTTTGAGCTTGATCACCGCTTTTTCCAGCATTATTTACTGTATTTCCGGTAGTTGAACCTGCTCCTGCTTGAGGCGCTGAATTTAATGTATCAGCGTTTTGTTTTTTAGTTTCACCACCATTTTGTCCAGCATTATTTACTGTATTTCCGGTAGTTGAACCTGCTCCAGGTTGAGAAGTTGAGCTTGATGTATCAGCGTTTTGTTTTTGAGCTTGATCACCACTTTTTCCAGCATTATCTGCTGTATTTCCGGTAGTTGAGTCCTTTTGCATTTCTTGATCTGTATTTGATCTCGAATCATTTTGACCTGATTTATTTAGATCTTCAATTTGTTTAACTTTACTACACGATGCAGCAAGTAACGGTAATGCTGTTAATGAAGCGATTGGAGATAAAAATAGTGTTAATTTTAATGATTTTTTCATTTTTTCCTTTCATTTTATGACAAGCAGACTTATCATCTCTTTGTTTTTTAATAAATGTGCCACTATCATAAAAAAAAAAAAAAAAAAAGGAAGCAAATAGCGCCCTTTTCCATATTTTTGCATTATTTAAGGTTAAATAATAAAAAAACAACTATATCTAGTCGTTTAAGAATGTATAAAAAAATTAAGATATAAAAAGGATAACATTTTGTAACTTAAATAAGTTACTAAAAAATATTACCATGAAAAAAATTTTTTTCAAAAAAAATATTTAGTTAATCTAAATTTTGTTAATAATTTAATTGTGCTACAATTTTCTTGCTAGTTTTGATTATTAGCAATTCAAAAAAATAAATAAAAAAATATTTTTGTAATATTTAAAATACCTTATAATTAAGTAGCAATTTTTAAGTTGCCCAGGTGGCGGAATAGGTAGACGCAAGGGACTTAAAATCCCTCGGAGGTTAACTCCGTGCTGGTTCAAGTCCAGTTCTGGGTACCATACGGGCACAGCCCACCCTAAAAAAACAAATGCGTCCTTAGCTCAGCAGGTAGAGCAAATGGCTTTTAACCATTGGGTCAGAGGTTCGAATCCTCTAGGACGTACCATTTCATGAAAGTGACCAAAATGACTTAGGTCATTTTTTTTATTTTTTTTAAAAAAATGTTATATTAAGTAAAGAAATTGGAGGCTTATGAAATTAAAACTTCCCTTATTTAGTTTTTTGGTTGTTGTACCTTCTAATATGGTTTCTTCTTGTATTAAAGAAGAACATAATATATTAACTGAGGGTATCGATTGAAATAATATTGATTTAAAAGTTACTGTTAAAAATAAGAAAAATATTTATGTAGATGATCTTAAAGATAAAGATATTTTAATTGAATTAAATAGCGATGCAGTTAAAGTTAAAAAAATATTAATAATTTCAAAGCAAGATGATTCGGCAAAAATTTTAATAAGACTGGTCTCAAAAAATAATTTTAGCGAAGAACACGAAAAAATATTTTTAATTGAGGGCTTCAAAGTTAAGAATAAAGATACGATAGATGACACAAATTTACCTTTGAACAAGGATGGTGATTCTAAACAAGATGAAAAACTAAAACCCCAAATAAATTTAGATAAAGATAAAACATCACCAATAAAGATGAGTGACAAAAAAGTGATACATCCAAAACCAAATAATAATAATAGCGATACAAATGATCCGACAAATAAAAACTTAAATAGTGCTCTGCCAAATAATTCACAAAATCCTGATAGCCAAATTAATTCTAATACTAAAAATGAACAAATAGCTAAACCATTAGGCTCTCAAAGCGAAGATGATTCTAAGCTAAACAATATGAATGCTAAACCGAAAAAAGAGGAAATAATCAATCCTTCAAAGCCAAATATTAACAGTGATGAAGAATCAAAACAAAATATATTAAGTAGAATTGCCGACAAACATTTCTTAGAAATTGAATTAATGCAAAAATTCAGTTCAAATGAGATTTTTAAAATGACTAAAAGTTATAATGAAGCGCTTTTAGGAATCAATAATTTTTTAAAAACGGGAAATTATGGCAACTCAATTGATTTTACGGGCAGTTTTGATAAATCGCAAACCGATAAGTTTTGAAGTTTTACAAACAAAATAGGTGTATATGGCGATTATGGTCAAACAACCCATGAAAAAGTAGAATTTTATAATCGATCTTTATCAATAGATGGAATGGTTAAGCAAGTTTATTTAGATAAATTTGATGAAAATGACAAGTTAAATGCTAAAGTCATTGATAAATCAGAATTTATTAATAAATTGGTTTCAAAAAATCCTTTTGGTTTTTTACCTTCTAATTTAAGTCAATTTTTTTACTATGCCAGCTTGCAATCAATTTCAAAAAATTTAGATATTAAAAATATTAAATATATTAAAGCTAATTTTGATGATGAAGTAGGATCAATTGCAATATTGATTGAAAATATAAATGGTGAAAAATTCTTGATAGAGGCTGATAAACAAAAAGTTAATAACCTTAAAATGAATGATGATTTTTATAATTATATTTATGATAGAAGCTTTATGTTTAGTTGATATGCCAAAGGGTGAGAAAGAAACTTTTTTGAAAAAGATAAAGGTATCCAAAACGTCAATGAAAATGGCACGATGTGAGTAGTTGATAGAGTAATTAATCCTGAAGTCGAAAAACAAGGTTTTTATGAATTTTTAGTTGCTACAAATATTCACGTTTTTAGTTTACGCAAAATATTTGATAAATCACTGTATTTCGATATTGATAGTAACAATGAAAAATCTAAACAATGAAATGGTGGTTTTAGTTTTAGCGATCTTAATCAGCAAGTAACCCCAAGACAAGGAGGCTTCTTCTTTGGAACCAGAGGCTATCAAACAAGAAGTCTAAAAGGTAATAATTTTGTCAACTCAGAAAGTGGTTCATATTTCCCAATTGCGAAAGCATATGAACAATATTTAATTTCTCCTTATTATACTCCACGTTATTATGCTGATGGTTTTTGAGATATTGATGCAGAAACTGGTAAAAAACACCTTGAAGTTTATGACCAATCAACAAGAATTGGTGGCACTAAAAACGCCGGGGCTGATTTTGTGATATTGCGTTTGAAAATACATAAAGACAACCTAAAGCATATTTTGCCAAAACTGGATGAAATTTTGAAATATTACCCAGAAAAAGAAAAAGATTGATATATTGGACTTGGTAAAAATGAGTTATTTCATCCAATTAAAACACAGTTTTACGGCGGCTATCCAGTAAATGTTGATGAATACTTTAATCCGGATTTTAGTCAAGGTTTAGCATCCTTCTCATTTAAATATAACAAATCGACTGGTGGGATAATAAACACGCAAAATCGAATAGTTAATAAAGACGTATTTCAGTCGTTATGAGTAAAATATGACGAAAATGAAAATAAAGATTGAAATTCTCACAATGACAATTATAAGAAGTATTTAAAACCATTTATTAAAGATGAACACGGAATGTCGAAGACGATTTTAACTCAACATTCACAACTTTATACTTATGCCCCATATGAGCAAAGGAAAAATATATTAGGCCCCGGCTCATCAGGATCAATGGTAATTGATTCAAGTTTTAATTTAATTGGTATAAATTATTTGTTTACAAAAGATGTAACATATACTGACACATATTCAAATGCCGTGGCATTGATGCAGGGGCATGGCGAGTATAAAAATGGTTTTGATGGTAATCTAAGAACTGATTTTGTCAAAAAATTAATTAATGATAAGGTACAAACAGTTAAATTAAACCCAGTTAAAGCTAATTAAGTATTACTGACATAAAATACACTATTTACTCTTTAAGCAAAGTGCCCCCATTTTTTACAGGGGGCACTTTGCTTAAAGAATTTATAAAAAAAATATTTTTTTCTTTGGATATTTTTTATTTATAGTATTATATATTCACAAGTGGTTATAGCGCAAGGGATCGCCTGATACCATTCCGAACTCAGTAGTTAAGCCTTGTAGTGCCGACGATACCAGAGATGGGAAAATAGGGAGCTGCTTTTTTTATTTTTTTTACACGCTAAAAAGCGTGTTTTTTTGTTAACTTTAAATTTATGTGTGAACACAGCTTCTTATATTTTTTGATAAAATTTTAAAAATGAAAAGTAAATTAAAATTATTAACATTAAGCACGCTAGGGTTCTTTGCTTCTGCGTTGCCGTTGTCATGTAGTGTGTTAAAAAAAGAAAAAATAGAAACTTTAAGAATTGACGCTAAATTATTTGGTTATGTTGATTTTTTAAAATTTAATAAAAATAAATTTGAAACAGTAATTATAGATAATGATTTAAAAGCGAGTGATATTACAAATAATTTTCTTATTTATAAGAATTTCCAAACTGTTGAAGATGCTGACGATGTTCATTTTGAAGGTTTAAAAACAATTAAATTATCCAGTGTTTTTGATGAACAATTTTTTGAGGAGAATTTTTTAGTATATGTAGCAGGCACATGATCGCATTTTAATTCTAGCAATAACATTCTTAAACAGAGAATTGCTTTGGGATTAAAAAACAATCAAAAATCAATTAAACTGCAACACGAAACAGCCGTAAATATTAGTCCAAACGTACAAGTGAATCCTCAGGCATCAGCTTATCTTATAAATTCATTAAAGTCTCAATATATTATTTTTAAAAAGAAACAGTATCCAAGAGTTATTGAATGATTAAAAAATTCAACTCCGGTTGATGACTGAAGGATAAATGAATAACAAAAAAATCAGAATCGATAGGTATTTAGCTAATGCAACACAATATTCACGATCCCAAATACACTCGCTTATTAAACAAAAACGAGTAAAAATTAACGAAAATACTGTAAAAAAGATTATAAATATTGATTTAGAGATAGATCAAATTTTTCTTGATGATAAACTAGTTTTTTATGAAGAGTTTAGCTATTTTTTATTAAATAAGCCAGCAGGTTTTGTGTGTGCCAATATTGATAATATACACAAAACTATTTTTGATCTTATTGACTTGGATCGCAATGTTTTTTTCAGCGTCGGAAGGTTAGACAAAGACACTGAAGGTGTATTGATTATAACTAATGACGGAAAATGAGCTAATTGAGTTTTAAAACCGAAAAACCATGTACCAAAAGTGTATAAGGTTATAGTCGATAAAGATTTTGATGAAAGAATTAGAACCTATAGAGAACCAATCGAAATAGAAGGTTATAGTGTAAAAAAATACAAATTTGAGTTTTCTGATAGCACACGTGAATGCTTGCTTACTATTTTTGAAGGTAAATTTCATCAAGTTAAGCAAATGATGCGTTATTTTGGTTATAAGGTAGTTTATTTACAAAGAATTAAATTTGGCAATCTTGTATTGCCTGAGAATCTTGCGAAAGGTGAATATATTAAATTATCAAATGAAGAGATAGAACAACTAAAGGAAGGATATTGTTCTGAAAATAAAAAATAATTTTTTTCTTTGGATATTTTTTATTTATAGTATTATATATTCACAAGTGGTTATAGCGCAAGGGATCACCTGATACCATTCCGAACTCAGTAGTTAAGCCTTGTAGTGCCGACGATACCAGAGATGGGAAAATAGGGAGCTGCTTTTTTTATTTTTTTGTGGTTTTATAAACCATATTCAGCTAATTAAATAATGTTTTGAATTTTTAACTTTCTTATATAATAAAACAATGCTAATTTATAAACCTACATATTTTATTGATTTAGATGGCACGTTGTTTGATCAACGTGGTTTTGTTCGTGTTTCTGCACGCAACCAAATTGCAATCTTAATTATGCATAATTTTGCTAACGTAGTTGTCTCTACAGGGCGTTCTTATAATGATTATCGGGTAAAACAAGTTCGTAAATTGCTAAAAGTTGAAGATTTTATTTGCTCATCTGGTGCTGAGGTTTATATTAATAACGAACTTGTTTCATTCACTACTTTTAAGATAGATACAATTAATAATTTAGTTAATTTTGCTAAGAAAAATAAAGTAAGTTTCGTGGTTTATGATACTCACGGGGAACACTTGTTTGTCAAAAGTTCATATTCACGTGTATTAGCAAAATTATTTGTTAATAAATGAATGAAATCAATAGCCTTAGTAAATGATTTTGATATTGATATGTTTGATTCAATAACTAAAATTTCATTTATTTTTAAAAGTCCTTTTAGTGCTAAAAGAACGCTAAAAAAACTTGAACAGGAATTAGGACACGATGTATATGGATCGCTATCTAGTCAGAATTATGTTATAGAAATTACTGATATTAACACAAATAAAGCAAAAGCGGCTATTGAGTATGCACGCATTAAGGGAATTGACTTAACTAATTCAGTACATATTGGCGACTCAATGTCAGATGCTTGTATGAAAGGTGTTGTTGGTAAATTAGTAGCTATGAGTAATTCTCCAAAAGAATTAAAAGAATTGGCACATGAAGTTGCGCCACGAAATAAAGGCGGCGGAATTTATAAATATTTAATCCAACATAAATCAAAAAAATAAAATGTCTATTGACAAGATGAACCCTGAAAGTTTGTCCAATAAATTGGAAAACTTTTAGGGTTTTTATATAGCGAAGCCTTAAGTATTATCATTTAAAAATACGCCCCTATTTAAATGGGCGTATTTTTATAGATTAGTTATTTTAATTTCTTTGTAAAATCATAAAACAGCATATTTAAATGGATGGTTTAAGCTTGTCTTAAAATCATATAGCCATTAAACGATTTCAAATCTAGTGGTGAATTATAATTCCAGTTTATGCCGTAAAAATTATTGTTGATAGTGTGATAAAAACTACCATTGCTAAATACGCCATTAGCTCAGCCTGTCAAGTCACGCTATAATCTCCATCTCAAATAAATAATAATGAACCTGAATTACCTCGTCCAAATTGGAGTGGTGAATAATTAGGATATTGGCGAATTGTAAATTTTTCACCATTTCGTTTTGGTCTAAAAATTACATAACCCGTTTTAAATCCTCGGCCTGGAAATCCAATTTCAGCAAGAGGATTTAAAACAGGCACAATCTGATAATTTTTATCAGAGGATTCATTCATCCTAATCGGTTTTGCTGTTAATTGATTGCGAGCCAAATTAATGTATCAGCTCTAATACCGTCTTCGTTTTTTTGCGTGTTGATAAACTACTTTGAATAATTGGTAATCATATGAAGAAGATTTCGAAATTCCGTTTTTATCAATAGCTAAGTTGATTTTGGATTTAAGATCTTGGCTAATGTTATTTAAATTATTGAAAGTAATTTTATTGAGTTTATTGATTAATATATTGATTTGTGCTTGTTTTTGCAGAACTGTTTGGTTGTTGTCTGTATCGAGTGATAACGAGTGGTTATTGCAAGCGGGAGCTATGAATGGAAGAGAAATGGGGATTAATAATCAAGATAATCTATTTTTTTCATAACTACCCTCTGATTGCAACGTTTGTTTATTGAAATTTTGTTCTTTGATTATTGATTTGTATAAATTCTGAATTTCGGAATTCAAGTTTAGATAATATTTTTTAGAGTGTAATGGTAACTCATTGTTTGGTATTCCTTTTAATTTATGCTCAATTTCTGATATTTTTTTCAAATGTTTTACTCAATCAAAGAGAATGGTCATATAGTTGAGATTTAACTAAGGAATTGTAATAACTAACTAACATGTTAAAATTATTTTTAAGATTATCATGAGCAATTTTAATTTCAATTGACAATATATTTAACCAAGATTCAATTGTTGAAATAAAAGCATCTACCTTTTTTAAATTGTTGATATTTTTATTTTTTGAAAATTGTTGCAAATTGTGATTTATTGCATTAATTTTTTGTTGTTGAGAAGAAGGAGAGTTGCTATTTTAAGTGTTGATTAAACCTCTTAGTTTATTAACATTTAGATTTAAAGAGTTAAGTTTTAAATTATATTCATTTAATTCTTGTGGTTTTAAATCAGTTGATTTATTGATGCAAGAACTTGCTAAAACAATATTGCTAAAAGAGGTTATTAAGAGAAATTTTAATCCAGATTTTTAAATTATAAATACTTAAAAAAAGATGTTTTAAAAAGATAAATATTTTATGTTTTGAAGATTATTTTAAAAACTCAAGCTACGCAAAGCTAAATTTTACTTTGTGTAGCTTGAGTTAAAATTTGACAATGTATTTAAAAAAATGAGTATGTTTATTGACAGTTATCTTAAATAAACTGTGATTTGTATAATTCGGCGTAGCGCCCGTTTAATTCTAATAAATCATGATGAGTTCCGCGCTCAACTATTTGTCCATCTTCGACAAATAGGATTAAATCAGCATTTTTAATTGTGCTTAAGCGATGTGCGATGACAAAACTAGTTTTATCTTTCATGATGGTATTTGCGAGTGCGTCTTGAATAATTTTTTCAGTATTTGTGTCGATGTTAGAAGTTGCTTCATCAAGGGTTAAAATACGTTTATTTCCAACGATTGCTCGCGCTATTGATAAAAGTTGCTTTTCTCCCTTTGACAACAAGTTGTCGCTATTTTCTAATTCAGTTTGGTATCCTTTTTCTAAACGTAAGATAGCATCGTGAGTTGACACAAGTTTGGCCGCTTTATGTATATGTTCTTCTGTGGCGTTTTCATTACCCATTTTAATATTGTTAAAAACATTAGTTTTAAACATAAATGAATCTTGTAAAACGGTGGCCATTGTATTGTTTAAAGATTCTTTGGTGATATTTTTTAACTCGTGGCCATCAATGGTGACAGATCCTTTTTCATAGTCGTAGAATTTACCTAAAAGATTAATAACTGTTGTTTTACCTGCACCTGTTGGACCTACAAGCGCGATTGTTTGTCCGGGTAATGCTTCAAATGATGCGTTTTTTAAGTGTCACTTATCTTTATTTTTATCATATCTAAATCAAACATTTTCGAATTTAATATGACCTTTAATGTCTTGAGGTAAGGTAATTGTCTCGTGTGATAAATCAGGTTCAACTAAGTCAGCAATTTTTTGAATTCTAACGCTTGAAATAACGCCGTTTTGCGCCCCAAAGACTGTCATTATCACTGCTTGTAAAGCATTTGCCATATTGTGTACAAAACCAATAAATGTAAGGATAAATCCAAAATCTGGGCCAATTGACAATACACCTCAAAGCGGTAAGTTATATTGCTTAAATAACACTGTTGAAGCGGCCACAACTAAAATAATTATGTTAGTTGACATTAAAAATCAAGGAATAAACATTTGGGTATATAAATCAGCAACAAATGCGTGTTTATAAATATTATGAGCAATTGTTTTGAACTTTTGTGTCGATTCTTTTTGACGGCCAAATGTTTTTGTGATTTTCATATTCTTGACACCTTCTTCAACAAAGGCGTTTAGTTCGCCAAAATCATCTCAAACCTTAACCACGTGAGGTCTAGCTCGCTTAATCATTATCAATCCCACTGAGAATAACAAAGCAGTCACAACTAGGGTTATAAGAGTGATATTAACGCTATAAAGCAACATAAATACTAATGTAATTGCAACATGCATTGCGTTTGATACAGCTTGCGTAAGAATTTGACTTAAGGACATTGAAACGTTGTTAACATCATTGATTAAGGTTGAAATTAACTCGCCTGTTTGTTGTGAATCGTGATAAGAAACAGGCATATATAATAACTTTTTCATCGCTTTTTGGCGTAAATTAACAGCAGCTGAATAAGAAAGGATTAAATAAATGCGAAATTCCAGAATTCTAAAAATAGCATATATTAAAAAGGCAAAAATCATTAAACCAGTTAGAGTGAAAAAATAGGGGTCATTAAATTTTTCTGGATTTTTAAATATATCATTGGTAAATGTTTTGGAAGCAATTAATCCCCCCATGACAACTCCGGCAATATAAGCAGCTGAGTTTATGAATGAAGTGAAAAATCCAAAAAATAATCATCAAATAGGCTTGTTAGAATATTTTGTAACAAGCCTAATGATTTTAAAGGTTGAACCAACTTTATTTGTTTTCATTTTACTCCTCTCTAATACTCTAGCTGCGAGCGATATATTTGTTTATAAAATGGACATTTTTCAATTAATTCTGAGTGTTTTCCAGTAGAAACTACTCTACCATTTTCCATGACTGCTATTTGATCGCAACTTCTTAGTGCTCCAATTTTTTGCGATATTAGAATTGTGGTGCATTGATAGTTTTGATTAATATTTTGAATTACTTTGCGAGTAGTGATATTGTCAAGAGCTGATGTAGAATCATCTAAAATCAGTATTTTTGGTTTTCTCAATAAGGTTCTAGCAATGCTTAAACGTTGCTTTTGCCCTCCTGAAAGGTTGGTTGCACCTTGTGTGATCGGGTGGTCCAGTCCATCATCGAATTTATTTACAAATTCATATGCACAAGCATTTTTTAGTGCAATTTCAATTTCTTCGTCAGTGGCATTCGGTTTAGCTCAAAGCATATTTGAACGAATTGTTCCGGCAAACAACATTGAATCTTGATACACAATTCCGACAGTTTTTAAAAGGTCTTCTGTATTAATTTGATTTACTTCTTTATCACCAATTTTAATTGAACCTTCATCATAAACGTAATTATTTAAAAGTAGTGAGACTAGTGTGGATTTACCTGCGGCAAATAAACCGATAATACCTAACGAAGATTGGAAAGGGACATCTAAATTAACGTTTGTAAGTGAATAGTGAGGATTATCTTTATAGTATCTAAAATTTAGATTTCTAATTTTAATATCTAATTTGTTGTTATTTTGCTCTGTTTTCAATTCTAACCCGTTTTTGACGAATAATTTATCTTCCTGTGCTTCTAAAATTTCAAGCAATCTTTTTGCTGAAACTTTTGCTGCAAATGCAAATCGAATAAACATGGTAACAAGCATAATACCAAAAGCAATAATTCATAAATATTCAATAAAAATGTTCATTTCAACTACTGTTTGATCAGTCGCAACGCCTGAAACAACTTGTTTACGAACGAATGCATAAATGCCAATTACAATAAAATTGTTTATCAAAAAGAAAATAGGGTACAAAAGGGAAATAATGGTGTTAAATTTAACACTCAATTTATATCATAGTTTATTCGTGCTTGTAAAGCGTTGATTTCTAAGTTTTTCAAGATTAAAAATCTTAATAGTTCTTGTACCCTTGATATTTTCATCAATTTCTTTGGTAACAGCTTCTACTTGACGTTGCGATTTAGCAATAATTGGACTAATAACCTTCCCAACAATTAACATTATTGCAATCATAATTGGAATAACCAGAACAACAATTCAAGCAAGCTTTGGATTTACAAAAAAAGCTATTGTTGCACCACCGAGAATCATGATAAATCCTTTAATCATCATTCTTAGCCCGGCAACTAAAAAATCTCAAAAAACGGCAACGTCGTTAGAAATTCTTGTCATGATAGATTCAGGTTTTAAATCTGAAATATTTTTTAAACTTAACTTGTTAATTTTTTCAAATAATTTAACACGGTAAAAATAGGAAGCGTTTTCAGCTGCTCAAACAAATATTCATGTGAATGTGAATGTCATAGCGCCAGTTAATAATGTTTGAATAGCTATTATTGTAATTAATAAATTACGTAAATATCCCGCTTCAGCATCTTTAATAATAGTTCAGCCTTTAAACAGTTCAATATTGTGTGTTTTTTCGTTCGAAAACAGTAATTTTATGAATTGCGACACAAAATTAGGCATTAATAAGCCAACTAACACTGTTAAAAGTGCTAAAAATGAACCACCAACAAAGGTTGCTTTTATATGTCTTGGTAAAATTTTAAATAACTTAAACATAAACTCCTTTCTCAATAAATTATCAGTATATTTTCAGTCTTTAGACTGATTTATTTAACTTTAAATATTTTTTTGCCTAGTCTAATATACTCATTAACAAGTTCTTCAAAGTAGCTAAAACCAACCTTGTAAAATTTTTCGCTTTTTAAATCAACGCCCACTGTCGCAAGAGTATCTAATGGTCAATTTTTATCGCCTGCCGATAAGAAATTATTAATATATTTATTTAAGAAGTCTTTTCCTTCTTTTTTGTATTGGGCATAAAAGTAATTTCCTACTAATTGCCCGATTGCATACTTGTAAACGTAGAATCCGTAATAAAAGTGTGGTACATATACCGAAGCAATTTGTTTATCTTGCTCAAATTTCAGTTTTTTAGTCGAGTACCGCTGAGCGTTATTGTGATATATTTTGGCAATAGCTTCATAGCTAGGGCCGACTTCGCCTTTATCGATTGCGTTGTATAAATCATATTCGTAATTAGCTCATAAGGTTTGTCTATAAACAGTGCCAATAAAGCCGTCGATCATTGAGCTGATTATTTTAAATTTAAGTCTGTCACTTTTTGAATTTTTTAATAGATAGTCATACAAAATTAATTCATTGAAAATTGAAGCAATTTCAGCTAAAAAGATTGGATATGACGCATTAAAGTACTGATTGTTCTTGTCGCTGAAATATGAATGCAATGAATGACCTAATTCATGTGCCAGTGTCTCAACTGAACTTAAATCCCCGTCAAAGTTCATTAGAATTAATTTTTTATCGACACCATAACTAGAACCAATTGAATATGCTCCTGACACTTTATTATCAATTGTCATATAATCAACTCAATTTTCATTCAATGCTTTATGTACTATTTCTGAATATTCAGGACCAAAAGCCTGTAACGCTTCATAGACAACCTTTTTCATCTCCTCGACAGTATATGTTGATTTAACATTTACCAATTCTCGAGCATAATCATATTTTGGTCTGTATTTTTCTTTAAATTTCGCTTCATAAAATTTCTTAAATCAACGTGCTTTTTTTGCGATTGTGTGTTTCAAACTTGATACACGATTAAATAGCGATTGTAGCAAATCTGAATCTATTCTGTCAGAGTATGTTAGCATTTCAACAGTTGAATTGTACTTGCGGATGCGAGCAGACACACTTAATGAATTAAAGTGTTGGAATAGCAAGTTTGCTAGAGATGATTTGTGTTTTAAATAAGCTTTTTCGTAATTAATAGCAGTATTTTTACGCAAAACAGCATCATTTGACTTTAAAAATTTAATTTTAAGAGCCGGTGATAATTTATGTTTTTTACCTTTTGAATCTAAAGGGTAACCATAATCTAATTCAGCATCGGTTAGTAAATCAAAAATATTTTCAAAGTCAGGATTTGCTTGTGCTTGCTTGACGATGTATTCTTCAACATTGTCTTCTAACTTATGTTCATAATCATCAATCAAAGCTTGTAGGTTGCGTTTATGTGGAGCTAATCGTGGATCGTCTAGCCAAGATTTAATTTTTTCTACATGTTTAAAAAAGCGTACATTTTCCGAACCTAATTGCTCAGAAATTTTTTGATTTAGCAACTCTCATTTATTATTCAATTCAATAAAAGTTGAATTAGTCAATTCACGATTATAAGAATTGGAAATATAATTGCTTAAGCGATTTGTTAAAATACCATATTCACTCATATAATCAATATACTCAAGGTATTTTTCAATTGAGTTGTATTTTGTATCTTTATTATCAATTATGTACTGAGATTTTGTTTCAAATTCAGCAAACAATTCTTCTATTGTTTTGCCCTGTAATAAAAAATCAACATCAAATAAATATTGTTTTTCGACATCTTTGACATTTTTGTATTGTTTCATTTATACCTCCAAAACTTGGTAATAATTTATATATTATATCAAAATTTAAATTTAAGTTGTGATGCTTATAAGTACTTGTTTATAGTCTTATTTGAGAAAAAACGTGTTTTTACTGAAAAACACTGATAAAAAACATTTTTTTCTTCTTAAAAATAAAACAAAAAATATATTTAAAAAATTCATTCAAAAAATAGCAAGTGTTTTATAATATGTCCAATTATGAAAGACCCGAAAAAACTACGTGTAAAAGCAATACTAGAGTTTTGATCAAGTGAATATTGTAATTCACTTAGTTTTTTCATTGCTGAATACTTCGAAGATAAATTTGATTACGCTTCCGTTAAGTGCTAGTTGATCATAAAAATTAAATCAACTAGTATTCAAACAACAAGCAATCACAGGAGAAATTATGGGAAAAACACAAAACATGCGAAATGTTGTTGAATTAAAAGAAGTTGTAAAAGAATTTGATGACAAAGTAGTACTTGAAAATATTAATTTAGAAATTAAAAAAGGCGAATTTGTGTCTCTATTAGGTCCTTCTGGATCTGGTAAGACAACTATTTTACGTCTTATAGCTGGTTTTGAACGTGCGACACGTGGAGAAATTAAATTTATGGGTCGTGACATTAAAGATTTACCCCCACACAAGCGTGATGTATCAACTATTTTCCAAGATTATGCCTTATTTAGCCACTTAAATGTGTCGGGAAATATTAAATATGGCTTATCTTTAAAAAGAGTACCGAAGGAAAATATAAATCCTAAACACGTCGCTCGTTTAGAAGCTTTGAAAAAGGTTTGGACTAAGGAAGCGAAAGCAGAAATGGCTAAACTAGATAAGCTACAAGAACAGTATGAAAATGAGATGGAGAAATTAAAACCTAACTCATTGCAGTACAAAAGAAGACAAAAATGATTGGATAAGTCTGATTTTGTTTATTCATGATGAGAAAACTATGTTGCTTCAAAAACAGAAAATTTTGAGAAAAAATATTTAACTCGTCGTATGACAAAAGATGAAATGAATGCTGAGGTAGCTAAAATTGTTGAATTAGTTGGCTTAAGCGGTTCTGAAAATAAAGCAATTTCAGAGTTATCTGGTGGTATGAAGCAACGTGTTGCATTGGCACGTTCACTAGTTATTGAGCCTACAATTTTACTTTTGGATGAACCATTGAGTGCATTAGATGCCAAAATTAGAGTAAAAATGCAACAATTACTAAGAAATCTTCAACAAAGATTGGGTATTACATTCATTTTTGTTACACATGATCAAGATGAGGCGCTAGAATTATCAGACCGTGTAGCAGTTATGCGTGATGGTGTTATTGAACAATATGACACACCAAAACAAATATATGACTACCCAGTTAATAAATGAGTTGCGTCATTTGTTGGCGATTCTAATATTTATAACGCAATCTTCAACGAAGACGCCACAGTTACATTCTTAGGAAAAACATTTAAAACAGTACATGAAGAAGATGAATTTAAATCTGGTACTGAGGTTGATGTTCTAATTAGACCTGAGGATATTGATATTATGTATGCTGATGAAACTAAGAAAAAAACAGGTTTGATTGGGCGTATTGCTGAAATGAGTTATCGCGGAAGCTACTACTACCTAAAAGTAGATTTGGGGGCAGATAATTCAATTTACGTTGAAACTGCTAAAAAGTTTGAAATTGGGGAAAAAGTTGCAATTTCGTGAACTATTGACTCAATCCACATTATGGAAAAAGATGCTAAGTGAGATTACTTGACTGATGAATTCAAAAATTAAGAGTAAATTAGCTCTAAATAAACGTTTAATTTTACTTTTACCATATGTGTTAATTGCAATCTTTTTGATCATTTTACCAATGATTTTGATTGTAATTCAAGCTTTTACAAAATATGACAATTTTGATAACGCGCAAATTATCAAAGAACGTAATACCTGAGTAATTATTGGGCGTAGCTTAAAAATTGGTGTAATTTCAGCCATTTTGTGTTTGATAATTGGTTTTCCGTACGCTTATTTAACAGCAACGGCAAAAAGCAAGGTTCTACCAATTTATGCAATAAGTTTAATTTTGTCGCCAATGATCATTTTCACGATTGCTAAAATTTACGCAATTAGAGGCTTCTTCTTGAGTATTTTTGACGAAGATGCTCTAAATGCTGAGTGGTTTATGATTTTAGCCTTGACATATTTAAACTTGCCGTACATGGTTATGCCACTTTATTCAGTCTTTCGAGATATGCCAAAAAACATTATTGAAGCTAGCTCGGATTTAGGCTATAACAGAATTCGTACACTATTTAGAGTTGTTATTCCTTACAGTTTTAAGGCAATTTTATCTGGATTTAGTTTAATTTTTCTGGCATCAGCAACTACATTTGTTATTAGTGATAAATTATTGCCAAACCCAGCACAATTGCAAACGGTAGGTTCGCTAATTAACCAATACTCTGATGCATCAAATGTCTATGAATTATCTGCTGGATCAACATTAGTTTTAGTAGTGAGTGCCATTTTTATAGGTAGCTATCTAGCAATTAACTATGTACCAAAATTGATAATTAAACTGGTTGCTAAAGGAGGTAAACGTGTCAAAGTTTAAAGAGTTCTTACGTCATAGCTATATTTACATTATTTTGGCACTAACTTACATTCCATTGGTTTTTGCTGTAATTTTTAGCTTCAATAAACCATCTGATAAAGGTTATTTATCAACAAAATGAAACAGTTTTGATACAAGTTCATGAACTGAATTTTTCAAAGAGGGACGTGATGTTGCCTTAATTAATTCAATTATCATTGCTTTTTGTACCTCGATTTTAGTCATTTCAATTTCACTATTGACTGTTTTCGCTTTATGAAGACAAAAAAATAGAACTTATGAAAGAGCAACAAAAGCTGTTAATAATATTCCAGTAATCAACCCAGATAATATTACTGCAATTGGATTAGTACTTGTTTTTACTTCATTTCATTTAACTCTTTCATTTATGGATGAAGGTTTGCTTCGGGGAATTGTCGGCCACACTGTGATGGCATTGCCTTATGGAGTTACTTTAATGTATCCACGTAGTGAAAAATTTGAACGTTCTCAATATGAAGCGAGTCAGGATTTGGGTTATTCTAAGCTTCAATCGTGATTTAAAACTTATTTAGTTTATATGATGGCGACCATTATTTTCGTTGGTTTAGTTGCGACATTTTTATCTTTTGATGACTTTATTATTTTGAAAACTTTAACAAATACATCAACACTAGGTACTAAGTTGTATGAAGGCAACTTCAGAGGTTGGGGTTTGGTAGTAGGTTCGACAATCTTGTTTGCAACATTAATTGGTAATGCTATTTATGTTGCAGTTAAAGTTAAAAGAGTTAAATTAAAAAATGTTTCTGCGCAGAAAGGTAAATATGAACAATAAAACTAAGAAAATTTTGCGTGGAAGCAGCATTGGCTTGGCTGTGTGTGCAATTACCGGAATCACTGCTTTTTCAATTGCCTACAAAGCAAACAATCCATTTAAACCTACATTTTATAACTATAAATCATACATGTCTGATGATGGTAAAGACGTTATGAATAAGCATTTCGACTATAAAGAATTCGAAACCCTTAATGAATTTACACGTGCTATTATGACTAATAAAGCGATGGCAGGAATTGGATCGGATTCACAAGCTGTTCAACTAATTCGCCGTGGCAAATTAAAGGAAATTGATTATTTAAAATTATTTCAAGAAGACAATAATCGTCCGGAATGAGCTAAAAACAAAACGTATCAACAATACCGTGATAGTGCTGAATATCGTATGTTTCAAAAAAATTTATTCACTGATTTAACTTGAAAACACATGAGTGCATACGATCAAATATTAAAAACGGATTTTGATAATAAGCCGTGAGCCGACGGTCGTGAACGTCACTTGTATGATTATTTTGTACCTTATTTTACTCAAGATATGGTTATTGGATATAACCCTGTCAAAGTTGATCCTAGCTTGCAAGATGCAGACTTAAATACTCCTGAGGGTCGTAAGAAATTATATTTAACCGATCAAAAAATACTGAAAACACTGGGCGAAACTGGTCAAAATAAAGGTGTTAAATCAGATAAAAAAGAAGTTTTATTTAAAGACGCACTTAGCGCTTTAAAAAAACACGGTTTTAACCGTTGACAAATTACAGATGCAGTTCGTGATAATATGATTTATGGTTCTGCGTATTCACACGATAAAGACGGAAAAATAATTCCAAATACAATTTCGGGTGAAGCCGGCGATATACAAAAACAACCTGAGCTATACAAAAAATACATTGATAATTTCGCTAATTTAATTAAAGATGGGTTGGGTTATGAGTTGACTAATCCTAATATTCAATTATTAGGTGATGGACAATTAATTTTAACTAATTTAATAACCGACCAATCTAATGCAAATGCTTCTATTATGTATAATGGTGATGCTTCGGATGCCTATTTTTCAGATGATAATGATGTTTCAGTAGCTAATGGAACAATTCGTTTCATAAGACCGAGATCTAATTTACTTTTAATTGATGGTCTTGTCGTTGTGAATAGTGATTTAGTGACCGAAGAACAATATGACAAGTTATATAACACAGCTAAGGAAGCATTTTTACATGGCTTGCAGTATAAATCGTGAGATAAATTTTCAACAAAGGAAATTGAAGAATTCCCTTCATATAAAAATTTCGATTTTGTTACATATACGCCAGCAGTTAAAGTTTTGTATGATTATGCTTTAAATAATAAATTTAGCGACTTAGATCCATATGAACAACAATACGCTAAACAATTATATGAAATCAAGTCTGATTACTCAATAATTGATCCAATTACTGGCGAAAAAATGTTTGACTACAAAGTTGATCACACAGCTATTCAACCAACAGATCAAAAAACTCAGACAAATTTAATTACATATTGAAACCAAAAAACCAAAAAATAATTTATAAGGTTCGCAATGCGAATCTTTTTTAAATTTTATCTCTATTGTAAAATATAGATATAAATTAAGTTTTTCAGTATTTTTGACTGAAAAACTTAAAAATGTTTATAAGATTGGAAAAGAATGAACAAAAAAATTAGATTATTTACACTTAGCACAGCAACCATTATCCCCTTAGTAACCATCGCGTGCCAAAAAACTACTCAAGAACAAAAAACGTTTAATAGCAAATATATTTATACTGATAGCGAATATTACAAGGGCTTAGACGGTTTGAAAGGTGTGCAATTATTTGATGAGTTAGTAAAGATACAAAATAGATATTGAACAAAAAATATTCAACGAAAAGAAAGTAATTATTCTGAACTTTACAAAATATATCCAAGGGCATTTAAGGATAATTTTTATGAAAAGGATAACACCGTATTGGATATTTACTCAGAAAATCCAAAAGGGAGTGATCCATATAACTTTGATTTTAAACACTTTGATGGTAAAGGGGGAGTAGATACTGGAAAAAACATAAAAGGCGAAGGTAATAAATATAATCGAGAACACTTAATTCCGCAGTCGTGATTTGGTAGAAATCAACAAGTAAGAACTGATGCCCACTTTGTATGACCGACGGACAAAAAAGTAAATGAATTACGGGGCAATTCAATTTTTGCTCCAACACCCAATGGCAAAAAATCTTTAAATGGAACTTTAACATCAAAATTAACTTCCGAACCGATTGATGAATTTAAAGGCGATGTGGCACGTGCAATGTTTTATTTTGTTCTAACACACGATGAATATTCAAAACAAAGTAATTTTATTTTTGAAGATAAGAAGCCATATATTGCAAGCAAATACTTGGAAATTTATAAAGATTGAGCAAAAAAAGATGCTATTGATGCTTTTGACATTCAGAGAAATAATGAAATTGCCAAGGTGTATGGCGGGTTAAGAAATCCATTTTGCGATTATCCTGAATTAGTTGATTTAATTTTCAATCCAGGAGATAAAGTGTTTAAAGATAAGGGCGTGTTAGTAAGTGTAGCTAATTAACTTGCATTGATTGCAAGTTTTTTTATTTTCAGAGGTTTTGAGTAGGTTGTGAGTGTTTTTGAATGAAAAATGGACTAATGTCTATGAAAAAATACTTTTTTGAATATAATTCCAAATATAAATTTGTACGTTATAAAAATATCAAATTAGAGGTAAAAATGAAAAAAATTAAGTCGTTATCACCAGCAACTGTTATTGGGTTTGGTTTATTAGCGCCCGCAACAACTGTATCGTGTGTAAAAGAGCAAATGGCAGAAAATAAAGAGGTTGAAGAAAAAACCCGGGCCGTAAAGAAAGAAGATGTTGAAAATCTTCAAGGTAAAGAAATAAAAGTTACTAGCCAAAATAAAATAACCGAATCCAATTATGAGTTAGTTTCAATGGAAATTAACCAAACTGGTTATAAAAAAACACGAGAAAGCAAAATATTCTTGAAATTAAAAGTTAAGGACGCTTCAAAAAACAATTTAAATTCTGAAAATGTAATTGTTAGTTTCGAAGTTCTAGGTAAATACTCACAAGGAGAGTTTAAAAAAGAGGATTCTAAAAAAATAGAAGAATTTAAAGTAGATAGCGTAAAAGTTGATGAGAGCGATTCGAATATTGTAATAATTTCTCTTATTCACAATTTAGAATTAAATACTGAATATAGACTGAAAAGTATTGATATTAAAGAAAATGTTATGAGCTTTGATACTAACTTGATTGCAGGTAACATTGCAAGTTCAGTAGTAGAGGTAACTAAAAATCCATATTTCAATTTATTGTCATTTACTACAAAAATTAACAATGGTGACGGACAAAAAAGCGAATTAGATATAGTCTTGAAAGATAAAGATAATTCCAAAATTATACTTGATCAAGAAAATACAATAGTTAATTTTAGATTTGTTGGCGAGCTTATAAATAATGAGTTAAAACCGGCTGAAAACAAAAATAAAATTGATAGTTTTTCATTAAAATCAGTGAGTCATACTGAGGGGTTGACAAAAATTGTGCTTCAGGCAGAAATAAAACCTACTTGACTTTATAAACTTGAAAATATTCAAGCGAAGCGTAATGTTTTCAAGTTAGAGCATTCTGTACAAGACAAATTAACTATCGCCAATAAGATTAATTTAAATAAAATTGAATTATTATCTAATAATACTTTAAAGATCAACTTGCAAGCAAGCGATAAAACGCTAATTGAAGGACAAATTTTGCGTTTAATGATTATTCCAAAAAGTGATTTAAGTACTGAATTTTACCCTCAATATGTACAAATTCCAAGTAAATTGGAAAACGGTGAGTATTCATTGGAATTAAAAATTAGCGATAATTTAGACACTACAAAAGGTATCGATATTAAATCGATGTCAATTGCTCGTTATTATGGCGAAGATGCTAAGGATGAACTTGAAAAAGCTAATTTAATAAAACCTCTTAGCTTATTCCCGAAATTACAATAATTTAAAATAAAACGTGTATTCAAACTTCGAAATACACGTTTTATTTTTTAGTGTAAATAACTTTAATGTTAAAAATGTTTTAATTCTTTTGCTTTTTCTGCATTAAACATTTTTACGAATTCAGTAGCTAAATCAATAGCAGCTTGAATATCTACCAAAGAACAAATTCCAATTGGTGAGTGTAGGTAGCGTTGTGGTAAGGAGAATGTTATGGTTGGAACTCCTCCTTTACCATACTGTAATGATGTTGCGTCATTTCCACCACCTTCTGAAATATATTTATAAGCAGGGATATTATGTTTGCGAGCTAAACTCATTAGCATTTCGCTTAATTTTGGACTTGTTAATAGACCGCCGTCTTTAACAAGTAAAGCAACACCATCTCCAAGTTTAGTTCCGCCCTTAATTGTGCCTGTGGTATCATGGCTTGCACAAGTATCAATAGCAATAGCAACGTCAGCATCGATTAATGATGTCGCTGTTTTAGCTCCTCTTAAACCTACTTCTTCTTGAACAGTTCCAACAATATAAGTTGTGTTAGGTAATTCAAGGTCTTTAATGTTGTTGGCTAAGAAATCGATAACAGTAATGCCAGCTCTATTATCCATTGCCTTACCACCAATTAAATTATTTGGCATATCGATTGTTTCACCTGACATATAAACTCTATCACCAGCTTCAACACCAAATTCAATAGCTTCCTCTTTTGTTTTAAAGCCAAAATCAACATAAAGCTCGTTATTGGTTGGCGCCTTTGAAACTTTATCCTGTGCTAAAATGTGTATTGATGTGTGTCCAAATACACCAAAAAGCTCTTTATTGTCACGATTGGTAACTAATTTACATTTAGTTCCAATAACGGTTACTGGTCAAATGCCACCGACAGGAGCTACTAATAAATTACCATTATCCTCAATATTTCTTACAAAATAGCCAACCTCATCCATGTGTGCGGCAAACATAATTACGGGTGAGTTCGCTTCTTTGCTTTCTTTTTTAATAATTAATGAACCAAAACCATCACGACTAAAACTAAGATTTTTAGATTGAATATTATTTTTAAGTGCCTGAGCAACAGGTTCTTCATATCTACTCATAGCTTCAATAGCCATATATTCTTTTAATCTTTTAGCTACTTTTTCAAATTTACTCATTTTGCCTCCTACTAATAGTATTTAAATTTTATTATTTTTTTACTTTTTAAAATAATTATTTTGAAATTTAAAATTTTGTATAAATTTCTGTGGTAAAAATAACTTTTTAACTCATGCCTCAGTGCTTTTGCTGAATTTGAACTCAATTTAACATATTTAAGAGCTAGAAATTCTCTTGAATTAGATAATATTTTTCTCATAAAATTTTAAAATTAATATAATTAAATAAATTAAGACTCGGAGGTATGAATATGGCTAAAAATAAACAGAATTATTCGTACGAAGACGTTAAAGAACGTATTCGTTGAGCAGCTTATTCACGGACTTCTGAGCTTTATGACAAATTTAATTCTTCATCAACTGGAATAATAGATGATGAAATCATTGCAAGTAACAAAGAAATTTATGGTGTAAACAAATTAGATAAAAAATCGAAGAATAGCCTTTGAAACAAGATTATTTCTTCATTTTTCAATCCATTTTCAATAATTTTAATTGTGTTAAGCTTAATTTCGATGGTAACAGATATTATTTTGCCATTGGTAAATGGGAATTCAGCTGAGCCTGCTACAATGATAATTATTTTAACAATGGTTATTTTGAGTGGAATCTTACACCTGGTTGAAGAAATTCGTTCATCTGCTTCATCTGAAAAATTAATTAAGATGATTTCTACAACGGCAAGAGTTCAGCGAAATGGAATATTTTATGAAATTCCACTTGAACAAGTTGTTGTTGGAGATATTGTTATACTGGCAGCCGGCGATATAATACCGGCAGATGCAAGAATAATTAGTGCTAAAGACCTTTTTGTTTCGCAGTCATCCTTAACAGGTGAAAGTGAATCGATTGAAAAGTTTGCTCAATTATCACCTAATTTTAATTATGAAAATGCTGTTGATTACCATAACTTGGCATTTATGGGTTCAAATGTTATTTCTGGCTCAGCAAAAGCAATAGTTGTTGCCACTGGAAATCAAACATACATTGGTCAGGTTGTTCAAAAAATTAATGCAAAACCAGTAAAAACTGATTTTGAAAAAGGGATTGGGGCAATCTCTAAATTATTAATAAGAATAATGGTTGTTATTGTTCCGATTGTGTTCTTGATAATTGGTATTAAGGGACAAATTGCAGGAGATAGTGGCAAATGACTAGAAGCATTATTATTCGCTATTTCAGTGGTGGTTGGTCTTACTCCCGAAATGTTACCAATGATTGTAACTTCGACCTTAGCAAAAGGTGCTGTTACGATGTCGAAGAAAAAAACAATAATTAAAAGTTTAAATTCTATTCAGAATTTTGGAGCAATGGACGTATTTTGCACTGATAAAACAGGTACTTTAACCTTAGACCAAATTGTTTTAGAGCGCCACTTAGACGTAAATGGTAAAGATAATAACCGAGTTTTGCGTTATGGATTTTTAAATTCATACTTCCAAACAGGACTTAAAAACTTATTAGATATTTCAATCATCGATAAAACAGATGAGTTAAGTGTTGTTGATGAACAATTACGTTCGTTAGAGAAAGCTTATACTAAAATTGATGAAATACCTTTTGATTTCGAGAGAAAGAGAATGAGTGTAATTGTTAAGGATCGGGAGAATGTTGCACAAGTTATTACCAAGGGTGCTGTTGAGGAAATGCTGTCGATTTGCTCAAAAATAGAAATCGATGGAAATATAAGAGAATTAGACACAAATCTTTCACAGAAGGTACTTAAAAACGTTAATAAATTAAATGATCAAGGAATGCGTGTTATCGCGGTAGCACGAAAAGATGTTGATATTTCAACAGTCGGGAAATTTGCCGTTTCCGATGAAAATGACTTGATTTTGATTGGATATTTAGCCTTTTTAGACCCTCCAAAAGAATCAACTGCTTCTGCAATTAAGAATTTACACAACCATGGTGTTGAGGTTAAAATTCTAACAGGAGATAATGCGCGTGTAACAAAAGCTATTTGTGCTCAAGTTGGCTTGCCTGCAGATAAGGTTATTTTAGGTAAAGATCTTGAAGGCTTGGAAATGAAAGAACTTGAAGATTTAGTCAATAAATATAATATATTTGCTAAGTTGTCCCCTGATCAAAAAGCACAAATAATAACCGCTTTACGGAATAAAGAGCATGTAGTTGGCTATATGGGAGATGGGATTAATGACGCGCCAGCAATGAAGGCAGCTGATGTGTCTATTTCTGTTGATACTGCAGTCGATATTGCAAAAGAAAGTGCTAATATTATTTTGCTTGAAAAAGATTTAAATGTGTTAGCCACCGGAATTGTTGAAGGTCGTAAAACGTATGCAAATATGAACAAATATATCAAAATGACTGTCGCAAGTAACTTTGGTAATATTATAAGCATACTAGCTGCATCGATTATTTTACCTTTCGTACCAATGGTAGCAGTTCAGATTTTGTTCTTAAATTTAGTTTATGATATTTCATGTGGTTCAATTCCATGGGACAATGTTGATAGTGAGTTCTTGCATAAGCCGCGCAAATGGAATCCAAAATCAATTATGCGCTTTATGTTCTGATTTGGGCCGATTTCGTCACTTGTTGATATTTTAGGTTTTGTTTTACTTAGATTTGTCTTTATTCCACAGCTTTATCCTAATTTAAAAGTTAGTGACCCGCAGTTCATTATGCTATTTCAGACAGGATGGTTCATAATTTCAATGTGAACCCAAAGTTTAATTATTCACTTTATTCGAAGTGAGAAAAAAGCTTTTATTGAATCACGTCCCGCGCCAGCATTATTATTATTTTCAATTTTAGGTTCGATATTAATTACAGCGAGTCCATACATCCCATGGTTAAATGGAGCTTTAAAAATCACTCAATTGAACCCATATTTCTACCTTCTTTTGGTAGGTTTAATAATTTTATATATTTCCTTAACTTTACTTGTTAAAGGTCTTTATATAAAACGCTATAAAGAACTATTATAAAAAATCCGGCTTCCGGATTTTTTAAATTATGTAGCGAGTAGGTTGAAAGAAGGTTCGAGGAAATTTTAAATCCCGGGTGCGAGCGAATTTCTCAACCTCATCAAAAAAAATTTTATTATGTCTGCTGATTGAGTTATGGACTAATTCGTGCGCAATTACATTATAGATATACTTATGTGCTAAGGTAATCAGTTTTAAGTTATAAGAAATGAAATTTTGTTTATTGCCTTCTATTATTTTTGTTGTATTTCGCCCTCAAAAACCTTTTACAAGTTTAATATTGAACGGCGTTTGAGTGCAATTCATGTCATCACTTAGTTTTTGATGATAGGGAGTGATATAGTGGATTAAAATATCAATTAGAGCTTTTTGCATTTGTTTAAATCGCCTTTCAGGATTTTCTCTATATTTAGGATCCATTCCAAAAATTAAGTGTCGTTTTTGTTCGTTTATGTCGATTTGAGTCCTGGTTTTTAAGTGATAGGCAAATTTAAGATAATATTTATTGCCTAAAAAATCTATTTCTTCGTTTTCATCGGCAGTAAAAACTACCCATTCATCTTTATAGTTAACTTTGTCTTGCTCAAAAGCCTCATTAATTTTTATATCGATGTAAGCCAGCGCTTCTTTTTTCTGAAATCCACAAATAAAAATTATCTTGTTTTTGTCAAAAATCTGAATTTTACTTCAATTTTTTTCAAGATAATATTTTGTATAAAAAATTTTGTAAACAGTTCCATTACGTTTGTATTCATGAAGACTATTTAGCATTATTTTTAATTCCTTTTTCTCATTTTTTTAGATCACGCAAACTAACTACTTTGTTTGCTTTAATTGCTTCATTCATTCTTTTTAATAATTCTGGCTCAATACTTGGTTGGTTTATGAAATCTTCATAAATTGAATCAAGAATTTCTTCATAGTTATCTTCGGTAGCAATAATTGATCAATCTGCTTTCCCACTGAAATTTACTTGCGTGTTTTTTGGCAACATTAGCATCGAGAATAAAGGTATTTTAGCATCACACATTTTGCGAAAATGGTGAATGTGCTTTAAGTTTTGAACTAATGGGTTATAGAATTTCTTAACTCTTTTACCGTTGTATATTTTAATATTTTTGTCATTGACATCACCAGTAATTGAACCTTGCAGGTACTTAACTTCAACAATAATTACAAATTTATCAGTATATAAAAGTCCGTCAATTTCAAATTGTTGGTTGGCTGCGTAAGCAAACTTATGACCCTTAATGTATTTGTAGTTACTTCGTTTAGCATAATCACTTAGTGTCCGACCAACAATTTCCTCAAATTGAAACCCTTGTGTATTTTTGCGCTTGTCTTTAACATAAAGCCAAATACCCAGCGAAATTGTAACGATTAAGATTATTGCCATAAAGCATATGCCCAGAGCAATACCTACCTTTGTTTGGTACGAAATTTCATGAAGTTTTGGCTTTTGATTTTGTGTCGCCGTAGCTAAAATAGTAATAGTTTTATTTAATTGCATATTAATATTATATTGATTTAATGAAAATTAAAATTATGTTTGTGTTATTATAAGTAAAATAAAATTAAAAAAGTTAAGGAGATAGAATGCAACCATTAAAAATATTTTCTGTAGTCGGTGCAGTAAATAAAGACTCTCTTTCAGAAAAAATTAATAATGAAATCGTAGCTAGATTAATGAAAACTCACCCTAATTCACAATTAACACAGTTACACGTATCAAAATCTGAGTTTTCACAGAATTCACTAGGAGCCAACAATATCGACACGTTTTATGCTGATGTCAATTCAGAAAACTGAATCCAAACTCTACATGAAAGCGATGTTTTGGTTCTTTCAACGCCAATGACTAATTTTTCATATACAGCCGGCATTAAAAATTTTATTGATGCTGTGGCAGTAGCAAATAAGACATTTTCATACAAATACTCAACAAATGGTGGTTCAATCGGGTTACTAGATAAACTAAAAGTAATACTTGTTGGTACACAAGGAGCACCAATTGATTGATACCCATTTGGAGCGTTTTTAGATAATTTAAAAGGTATTTTCAATTTCTTCGGAGCCCCACAAATTCAAACATTGATGGTCGATGGCAACAAAGTCAAACCCCGTTCAGAAATGATGCACGAAGATATCATTGCCGAAATTGATGACAAAATAGCTGAAGTTGTGTCTAATATTGACTGAAACGAGCTAAAAAACTAATTTTTAAGCTGATGATTTAATTTAAAAGTTCAAGCGCAATTAAATTTAATTGTGTTGCTTGAACTTTTAAATTACTTTTTTGAAATTATCTTCGACAACATAAAAATATAAAGATAGTTTTATCTAAATTTTGCATATTAAAAACCAACTGGATTTTCATTAAGGTATTTTAATTTTTTGAAGATATTATCTTTAAAAAATCCTCAAAAGTATTGATATTTATTTCTTTCAAATAATTCAAGACTTGTGTTTCAAAATTTGTATTTTCGTTTTCTAATGCTTTTAAAATATTTTCAGCAATTCTATTTATAACTGGGACAACCACTGAGTTACCAGCTTGTTTATATAAATGCGAGTTTGCTAGTTTAGGTAGCTTAAAGTTGGCGGGATATCCTTGAAAATTAAAACATTCTCTGGGGGTTAATTTTCTAATACCCTGTTTTGTTTTTATCAAAGGTACATTATGTCCTCCAGTACCCATATTAGCTGTCAATGTTGGACAAACATTACTTTTATTTTCTCTTACATATTTTCTTCTTCACTGATAAATTGTGTCTATTTTATTCATTTCTTCTTTTAATACCTTATAAAACGCGTTTTTATCTTCAGTGTAATAAAAAATTTCATCAGACACATTATTTTCAAACATATCCTTTATAGTTTTAGTTAATTTTATTGGAAAAGGGAATTCAAAATTATGATATGCTTTTTCACTTCTAAAACCCACGATATATATTCTTTCTCTGTTTTGAGGTATGTTGCCATAATCTTTTGCGTTTAAAACTTGGTATTTAATTTTATAACCATTTTCTTCTAGAGCGTCTTTGATGATTTGAAAAGTTTTCCCTTTATCATGACTAACTAAGTTTTTAACATTTTCTAAGAAAATTACTTTTGGCTTTTTTGCAACAATAAATCTTAAAGTTTCAAAAAACAAATCCCCTGATTTTTCATCTTCAAATCCTTTTCTGTATCCAGCTACACTAAACGATGTGCAAGGAAATCCGGATATTAAAACATCGACATCAGGAACTTCTCTTGTGTCGACGCTTCTAATATCTTGTTCATTTAGCACTGGATCAAAATTTTTTCTAAAAGTTATTCTTGCATTTTTATCATATTCATTCGCCCAGACAGTTTTGAATTTTCCTGTCAACTCAAAACCTAAATCTATACCCCCAACACCTGCAAATAGGCTAGCAATTTTATAATTCATTTATCCCCCAATGTTCAAATTTTCAATATAAATATATCATATTTTTACGACTTTTAAAGCAGCACGCCGCTTAAAAAAATGTATTTTTTGATATAATAATTAAGTTTCTTTATTTAAAAGAGGTATAAATTGAAAAAAATTACAAATCATAAATATAATGAAATCATTTCATTATACCCAATTTGAAAAGGATTAAATAATAGAATTAAACAATTATATCCACGAGGCATTAATTTTCACGAGGTTTTTTCTGAGTTTATTGTTTGTTATATTAATGAATATTATCATAGTTTAGGTGCAGGTTCTGAAGATGCATTCGCCAATAATCGCCTCAGAGTACAAATAAAAGGCACCTCAAATTATGATTCTGATTTAACTAGTTTTGGGCCTAAAAGTGAATTTGATATATTAGAATTTGCCAGACTCGATCAAATTAAGGACTATCTTTATTTGTATAGAATACCAATAGAAGACTTGTGCAACGTTAAGGTGAATAAAGATCTGACTTTTAGGGAACAACAGCAATTAGGTAGAAGGCCTAGATTTTCAATTATTTCAAATTTTATTGAGCCTTATAACCTAAAACCATATGCAAAAGTCAATCTGAAAACTGGAAAATACACTTTGCTATAAATTTTAAAGAGTTGGTTTTTGCATTAATTTTATTTTTCAACTAAATAGAGAAAATACTGCACATAAACTAAAAAACACAACCATGAATATTCATAATTGTGTTTTTTAGTTTATTTTTATTTAATCATTGTTCTAATTAAAGCTTCATTAGCAACTGAGTATTTATAGACACGATCTAAGACTTTGTTTACGTGTTTATAAAGATTAGATTCTTCTCCGAAGAAATCTTTTGTAATCTCGACTGCTTCATTAATAGCTACCTTAGGAGGTATAGAAAATAATTCGTATGTTGCATTTAAAATAATTGCTCTAACAAGCGGGCTTTCCTGTTCTCAGGTTTTGATTTCTAGGAATTTTTCAATAACTTTTCTGAATACATCAACATTTGACACAACTTTTTGAATTTGTTTGAACTGTTCCATTTCAAGGTGGTCATTGTTTTCAAAAATCGATTTTAAATCATAATTTTGCAATAATTCACAAGCATAAATTGCATTTACGATTTCTATACGGTTTGTTCTACGAGATTTCATATATCTATTTTATATCAATTTCTATAAATAACGTGTGTTTTGCTCAGACTTATGCTTATTATTCAATAAATATACTGCATTGTAAATTGGTGTTAATACAATTATGTAAATTGGAATGACGAATAAGTCTTTAATTACTATTTTGGTAAATAGCAGAATGTACTCAAGTGAATAGTATTTCAAGCCCGCTTTGCTATTTGGGGCTTTAAAGTAATTGTAGTATTCAATATACTGAATTGGGCCAATAATTCATCTAAAAACTATTGAAATAATTATTACTAAAGACATAATCATTAAATAATTTAATCACTTATCATTTTTTGTCGCGCTGTAAAGCTTGATGCAAAGTCCAGAAACTGCTAAAGATAAAAATATATACAGTGCAATCATTCAAATTATTAAATTTTTTGGTGCAAAAATTGGATTTTTCTTGCTTGAGTTGATTTTAAATGTCCCATCGGTTTCAGAATATTTAAAATAAACGTAAAATACAATAGCTAAACTGACAAAAGTTAGTAAAGTAGACACTGTAATCGCAACTATTTTATTAGATTTAAATACAACTGAATAAACTCACGAAACTATTGCAATTAGGGGTGGTGTGATTGCATATAGCCAAAATCATTGTCCAATGCTTCCTGTTAAAAGCATTGGAATCGTATCTCCCAATATTGCTAATAAAGCCCCCTTGAAAGGGCCAAGAATGATTCCGTAAAATATATACAAAATATTCTCTAAACCAATTGGAATAATTCTTAAAATTGTGAATTTTGCAAACATAATCACAATAATGTGTGCGGCTAGCAGTATTGCTGATAAAACTATTTCAAATACTGTAAATTTAAAGAGTTTTTTCAAGTTTATACTAAAAAACTCTTTTTTTTCAATTTGTGTTTCATTCATTGTTACCTCCGAATTGAAATAATTATAAGCACACAACAAAAAAATAATGAGCGAAAAAATATATTTTTTAAGATTGTGTTGTTAATTACTGCTAGAATTTACAAACTCGAGTTTTTAAATAATTTATAATTTGTTAACTATGAATAAAAATCTTAAAGCAATTGACTTTGGTACAGCCGGGATTAGGGGAAAAGTTGGAAGTGGAATTGATCATTTAGGTCATGCACACGTTCAACGAGTTGCACACGGTTATGCCAAATATTTAAGTGATAAATACTCAAATTTAAACAAAATAACTGTTATTGTAGGACGGGATAATAGACGTTTTAGCTGCAAATATTCACGCGTAATTACTGAAATACTCGCTTCTTATCCACGTTTTGAAATAATTTTATCGAAAAAAATTACACCTACACCTTTTGTTTCATTTTTAATTACACAAAACAAAGCTCAAGCAGGCGTTAATATTACAGCTAGCCACAATCCAAAAGAATATAATGGAATTAAACTTTATAATGAGCACGGGTCTCAGTGCTTGCCGGATGAAATAGCTAAAATTCAGTCTTATTTCGAGGACTGAGACAAATATAGTGACAAATATATTACCCAGGGTTGTTGACCACGCTTTAAGAATGTGAGAAATACTCATGCTAATGAGTGGAATTCATATATTGAAGCAGTTTCAAAAGTTGGGGGTGAGATTAAGGTTAATGGTGATAAAGTCAAAATTGCTTATTCACCATTGCACGGGACAGGTTCAACGTTAGCTGAAGAAGTTTTTGCTAAAATTGGCTGGAAAAGTAACGTTGACGTGTTTTTTGAGGATGCTCAATTTATTCAGGATAGAAATTTTTCAACCTGCTCATATCCAAATCCTGAGCGCAATGAAGTTTATGACGCGGTGAAGCACATTGCTGAGAAAAATAATGCAGAAATAGTTCTTGTAACTGACCCTGATTCTGACAGAGTAGGTTTAGAAGTTCTACACAATGGAACTTGAGTTCATTTTAATGGTAATGAGACAGCAACCTTAATTTTGGATTATTTAATTAAGACGGCTCAAAACAAAGATTTTAGTGGTAAATATTTAGTTTCTTCATTCGTTTCATCAAATTTACCGGAATTGATCGCCAAAAAACACGGGCTGGATATTAAAATCGTCCCAACAGGCTTTAAATGAATTGGTCATTGTATTGTCGAAAATAAAGATTCATTTTTCTACGGCTTTGAAGAGAGTTATGGGTCACTTATTGATCCTGCAATCGCCAAGGATAAGGATGCTATTCAATCAATTGTTATTATAACTAAGATGACACAACATTATAAAAATAAAGGACTAAATTTAGTTCAAGTTTTAGAACAAATTTACGCAGAATATGGTCACGTAGTAAGCGAGACAATTGATATAAATACTGACGAAAATACTGATTTGTCAGTGATTCAACACAAATTTAAGAATTTAAATATTGCTGATAAAGTTATTAATGACTACAATAACGCAGATGGAATTATGCGTACAAATATGATTAAAATTAGTTTTAAGGACAAACCTGATTGAATAGCTTTTAGACCATCAGGCACAGAACCAAAAATTAAGTTCTATATATTTGCTTATGGATCGAATTACTCACAAGCGCAAAAAAAATTAGTGCTTTATAAACAGATAATCACTGAATTAGTCAGCTAGTTCAGTTTTTTTAAAAAATGTTTTAGCAGTTTTTAAATAGTGGCATAATTTTACTAATTATGATTAAAGTTATGTGTACACGCTTTTCGAAGAATAATATGTTCATTGCAAATGTAATGATTGTTTTTTAGTACGGAGCCACTAATTTTAAGAATAAAAAGAAGAATTTAGCGGGCTTCGAAAGCCTACTTAATTACCAAATTGATAATTTTAAGGTAGGCAAAGCCTACTTTTTATTATGAAAATCAGGAATAAAAGGATGTTTATGAAAAGAAAATTGATTTTATCTACTGTTTTAATTAGCTCATTGACCATGCCATTGAGTGTTGTTTCTTGCGTTGATAAAAGCAAAATGAATGACGCAATGAAAGAAAATGAAGCATTAAAAATTCAAATAGCAAAATTAAAAAACGAACTAAAAAAACAAAGTGACAAATCTGAAAACACAATTAAAAAATTACAAGCTAACTTAGTTGTCTCTAATCATGCTCATGAAGAAGAAAGTGCTATCAGTGAAGAATTAAAAAAAGAGATTGATAAACTAACAAAATTAGTCGATGAATTGGACGGAACTCCGATTAAAACTAATGGTAAAAGTGCTCGCGAACTTTTGGAATTAATTAATAAATTCTTAACAGTTGATTTTCCACAGGCGATGAAATCTCAAAAACCTGAGGAATTTGAGAAAAATAAATCACTATTTACCCAAATTATCAATAGCGTTAAGGCGAGCTATGCTGATTTTAAAGATACGGACGAAGGATATAAAGATATTTTCACTTGACAAAATGCTATTTTATATAATTTAAGAAGATCACAACTAGTTGCTGAATATATTGATAATCCAACCTCGCCGGTTACTGTAATCACCCCTAAATCTGAGTTAATGGACGAGTTATTTGACTGAAGAATTAAAGATTTAGAAAGAATTGCTGCTGAGTTAGAAAAAGTAGAAGATTCAAAATTTGTTCAAGGTAAACCTACAAAAGCTGAATTAATCAAACGAGTTAATGATGCTAAAAATCAGTATGAAAAAGCTAAAAACTCAGCTACTCTTTTATCGCACCAAATAGCAAGCTGACACAAACTTGAGGTCGAAGTTGATAATGACAAAACCACTGGTGTAATTAATAAAATTGTAAACTTCAGTTCCCCTCAATATCGAAGCTTATTACCTGAATTTAATTTACCTGATTTTAAAATATCTTTATTCCCTGTTTATAAACAAATAATTGATGAAGAATTTAAAGAAAAAGTTAAAAAAGAAACTCTTCTTCTTAACAATGAGTACAAAAATTGACTTGAATCAACTGGAAAATCTTACATATATTCACTTCGTTTTGCTAATTTATACAAAGAGGCTAAGAAAATCACCGATAACATTTATAGAATTTTGAAAGATGACAACATTGATTTTTACAACGAATTTTCAATTTATGAAGATTTAGATAAATTCATTTTGAAAGCAAAAGCTCAACTTTATGAGGTTTATAAAGTAAATCCAGCTAGCGAAAAAGCAAAAATTGATGCACTAGTAACGAAAGATTTTGATGAAAAGTCAGATGGCAGCCTTGTGAAAATGTTTAATGACAAGTATGCGAAATTAAGCAAAAAAATCGACGATAAAAAAGCACAATATCTTTATTCAGGTTTTTTTACATTTTACTCAAAAGAAATTAAAAGAATTAAGGAAATGAAAACTGATACTTTTATCGAGTCATATGATCGTTATTTGATGTATTTAATCACAAAAAAACAAATTCATATTTCTTCAAGAATCATCGATTTATACTCAGATTTGGATGAGGATATAACACAAACTGAGCTTAAAGAGTTGCTTAACTGAGATAATTCAACCAAATTTGAAAAATTAATTAAGCAAGAGCAGGATTTTAAACATAAATCAACCAAAATTATTGATGATATGAAAAAACTGATACATTCCTTAAAATTATCTACAAATATTGTTAATATTAAAGATGAAATCAAAAAAGTGAAAGAATCGTGTGTTGAAATTGATAAACATATTGAAGTTATAGACGACGAACACGAAGGGGATTGAGTTTCAATAATCGAAAAAGAAAACTTACCTAAATTTCTTGAGCTATACAGCAAATATAAAGAACTAATTAAATCTATCGAAAAAGATAACAACCAAGATTTAATTAAAAACGCTTCTGATTTAGCGTCGCAAATAGAAATTGCTGTTTTAGGTGTTAAAAATTCAGAAGAATCAAAACCAACATCATTAATTGGGTTATTTAATTTTGAGTTGACAAAAGAGTATTTTGAAACCGAAGGGGATGATTATAATTCAAAATTTGAGATATTTAAAGATATATTGGAATTTTATGAAAAAATAAAATCTTCAGGAAATCAAGTTAAGGATTCAGCAGATTCTTATTTAACACAAATTAAAGAATTATTAAAAAAGGTTGGACACATTAAAGAATCTGCCCATCCATGGTCTGAATTGTTTTATAGTTCATTTACTGATATACAAACAAAATTAAAGAATAATTTGAATAAAGTTAAAGAATCGCTAGAAAAAGTGAAAAACTCTTCTAATAATACCGACACATTAAAAAATGATGTTGATAGCGCAATTAAAGAGATCGGTGGTGTTAACGACGGAAAAGATGTTAAAGGATGAATTCAACCAACCATTGAGTTAATAGAAGAAGTCGATAACAAAGTAAAAATTTATGAAAAAAGAATGAAGAATGTAAAAGAAACCGCTGCTTATGTACCTGGGCAAGAAATTTATATTTTAATCAGATATTGACAATCTAAAAATGAAAAATTATTAAATCAGAATTTACCGGATAAGAATACTAACCCCGATAAGACTTTAACGGCATACATACATAAAACGTTAGACGACGTTAGAAATAAACATAATTTTAAAGAAATTATAGGTGTTAAACCTAATGATGATAGTTTTGATATGGAATATGAACCAGGAGATACACCAAATCCAAAAACGGTTTATGACGAATTTAAGAAACTTGAAGATGAATACGCAGAAGCATTATTTAATTTTGTAACCAGAAAAGATGATAGTCATAAAACTGTTCTAAAAGAAAAAATTATCAAAACTAGAAAACCATACTATGAATTTTTGAATGGTCTAAAGGAAAGAAAAATATATTTTGCAAATCACTTTATAAAATTTAGTGCCGATCAATATAAATATGACCAAGACGAAACAGAAAGTCCAGACAACTGAGTAGCTTCTGATTTACTTGGTTATTATGCAAAAATTTATGGTGTTACTGAGGTTGTAAATAATATTGCTACTGGTATATATTATGAAAACTTAACTACTAGTGCGACACAGAATCCTAAATCAAATTAAAAATAAAACTTATTAATTATTGCGTTGTTTAATTAATTTTTACTTAAACACTCATTCATAAGTTTAAAAGAGAAATTAGTTAATAAAAAAATGTAATATTAATATTTCAATACATAGCGAGGAAATATGGAAAACAAACAAAGTCCTAAAACTAAAAAACGTTTCAATTGACGAACAACAGTTTGACCTAAATACTTACTTTCGTTTGGAATTGTGGCCCTTGCATCAGCAATTACACTTGGAATTTTTAAATATAATTCAAAAAATCCTAAGTTTGAAAAAGGTATAGAGGCAAAGCACCTATCTAATGCTTTTTTAGATCCAAAAGCCACACCAATTTTAAAGTTTGTTGACAGCAGTAAGCAAAATAAAATTGCAGATTTTAATCCTAAAGTTGGTGAAGATGGCGAGGTCGAATATAAAGGTCAAAAACTTCAATATGGTGAATTTTTAAAGAAATATTATACTGAACATAAAGCATTGCCATTTTTAAATATTAAATACGGGAGCTTTGATTTTTACAATGAGTATTTAGAAGCTGTTAATGCCAAAGACTTTTATGATTTTACCCAGTGATTTATGCAGAATGTTTCATGAGGTCCAGAAATTATTACTCTAAAAGAGTTTTCGATTGTAAAAGGGGTTGAATTAAAAGGTAATAACATTACATTAGGGTCGCACGCTAACCAAGATAAAGAATATACAACTATTAAATTTTTCCCTGATGCGTTTTTTGGCTCAATACCATTGCACAGTACTTTAGGTGGCGAAGGTAATGCTGCTGATTCTTTACTATACAGAATTAATAAAAAACTGCTAACCTCAGAAGAAATTGCCGGCTTTTTAAAAAATACAGCAATTTATAACGCACATACTAACTTATCGTTAGATACAATTAGAAGTCAATCATTTAGAACAATCGGTGACAAACGTGCATTGCTAGGAAAAACTATTTATGCTGTAAAAGGAAAAATACCGCAAAGCATTACTGACAATGCATATGGTTTAGTTGAAAAAGCGAGATTACACGTAAATTCTGACTATATTTCAGTAGTTTATGCAAAAGATGCTGAGGAAGCAAAAGCTAAATTTAAAGAGCAAATAAGCAAATTTGCTAAGGAAAATGTTGCAATTTCAAATGAAGATTTAGACAAAATTGAGATTGAAGAACGGAAAATTGTTGGCGTTGATACTGTTTTAAACCAATTCGCTTTAAAAGATAATGCTAGCGATAAATATCTGCGTTTGATTTTTGATAATGGTCAAAAATTTGTTCTATTTGATGCAATTAATAACACAGAATATTATGTAAATGAGAAATATGAAAAATCAAACACGGTAGAAAGTATTGATCAAGGATACGATCACTCAAAACGTATGTATATCAATATGGTAACCGATGTTGAATCTCTATATGATAAGTTTATCAAAGAAAATGTTCTTTTTGATACTGAAAAGTTTACAAAGTTGAAAGATTTAGTTGCTAAATTAGAGCGTTCAAGCAAAATTAAAGATGAAATCATTGCTCAAAATACAATTGTTTTATCGGGAGAAAATCACTATAAAGAAGCAATTAAGATATATGAAGACTTAATTGCCAAAAGCAAAGAAAAAATTAAGGAAGCTGAAACCAAAATTGCCGACCTTGAGAAAAAAATTGAGGAAGCAAGTAAAGTGGCTGATGCTGAATCAAGCAAACCAGACGCACAAGGCGATTCTGAGAATGAAGATGAGGAAGCACAATTAAATTCAAAAGAGTACAAAGTATTCAAATACAACAAAGAAAAAGAAGAGATTAAACTCGAATTAGAAGAGTTAAAATTAGCTAAAGATAAAGCTCTTAAAAAGATTGAAGAATATAAAGCTAAGGTTGCAACACCTGAAGAAGTGGCTGAAGCTAACGCTAAAATTCTTGCACTTCAAGAAGAAAAAAGTAAATTAGATGAAGATAAGATCAAGACTGATATTCAAAAAATATTAAAACGTGCTGGTATTGAAGGTGCAAAATCAGAAGCCATTATTGGTATTATCAGTTTACACGAGGAACTTAAAACATCGCCATACAATGAATTTAAACAGTCGTTTAACTCAAATAAAGAAAAAGCTGAATATGTTCTTGAATTAAGAAAATATGCTTTTAAACATAAACCTAAATATACACTATATAGCAAAATTTTGGACGGCGATAACTTTGCTAAATTAGTAGAGGAAAAAGACGATATTGTTCTTTATTCAACAGATTTAGCATATACACCTGCTCAATTAATTGCTCTTGATGAATTAAATAGTTTAATCAGTAATACACAAGTAAATTGAAGAGAATATGCAAATATTGATGGTTTTATTCGTTCGCAACATGATGAACCCGAATCCAAAAGAAAATCATTTTATGTTTATAGCTCAAAAATCAATAAAGTTGCTGACGAATTTAACGAAGACGAAAAAATAAAAACAGAATTAAGTAGCATCGAAAAGGATTTAGATGCTATTAAATCATCGTTTAATTCAGTCGAAACTACTGATGAAAACACTAAACTTATTGAGAAAAAACGGGAAGAAATAAATTACGATACATTGAAGGCTAAATATGAGTTTTTAATGGAAGAATTAACAAATTTAGGCGAAAAACATCAAGCTAATGTTAGCTTATTAATTCGGGTTGCTGCTTTAAATACGTTTGCAACACTAAATGAAGATAATTCTAAGGGTAAAACTGAGGATACTGATCTTTCAAAAAGAAAATATTGAAAACAAATATTTGATATTATCGACAAACATGAAGCATTAAAATCACAAAAAACTGCTTTTGAAAAAATTATGAAGGATCCGGAGGCCCTTTCTAAAAACGCACAACAAGAAGTTGACCTATTTAAAGTTAAAGTAACAAGAATTGTTTCTGAGATATTTAAAATTTATCAACAACAGTTCAACCTATACTCTTCAGTTCAATCTAATATTGATCAATTCACAAAACAAAAACGTGCTGAATTTAATCAAAAAATCAGTGAAATTATTGCAAAATTAAACAAAATTGATTTAAGCAACCCTGAATATTCATCAGATTTACAAAAACTTTTTGAATACGCAGTAACCAAAGCTGATGAATTTAGTTCGACAATAAGCGGGGATGAAAAAGAAACTGCTGAAATTATCACTAAATTTAAAGACGTTGTTCAATATGTTCAGTCATTATACACCGAGTATGAAGTAGGCGATATAAGTCAAGCCGCTACTGCTTATTTCAATGTTTTGGCAAAGGATATTTATTGAAAATATGATAGTCAAACAGGGAAAGAAAACCATGGACTAAAATTTATTGCAACCTTATTCAACCCAATAATTAATTTAGGCAAACAAATAAGTGAATATAATGAAAAATTAAGTCAGCACTATAATGAAGTTGCAGAAGAAATTCAAAAAGAGATTGCCGAAATTCAAGATAATGATGAACTTAAAGCTCAAAAAGAAAAAGAATTCCTAGAAGCTAAAAACTTAATGTTATATTACCATGAACAAACTAAAAACTATATAGGGCATGCTGAGGAATTAAAAAATATCTCAGAAATCTCTGAAATATCTGAGTTATTTGAGCTTGATTTTGATGAGCAAAGCGCGTTCGATGTCGAAGAATCGAATGAAACATTCTACAAGGCACATAAATCAGCTATTGACAATTTTAATAAGTCAATTGAAAGATATATTGAAGTCTCTTTAAAACAAGAAAGACTTTTAAAAGGTTTTATAACCAAAATTAAAAATGATGCCGAAACATTATTTACAAAGTCTGACAAATTTAGTCTTATCACTAACGAATATTCATCAGCACTTGAAGAAACGATTAGAAAAGCTAAAGAAATTTTAAAAGGTGACCATATCAATAAAACTGTTTATGCGCAAATGCATAAAAATCCTGGCATCGAGTTAAATAAAGATACTAATTTGATTGTTGCTGAAACAAAAATTGAATTGGTTAATAAATTAACTAAATTAGGTATTCTAAAAACAACAAAAACTGATGAAATACTGAAATTTAGTAATGAAAACATTCATGAGGTGCGTTTAAGCGATGTACAGAAAAATGGTACAAAATTGCTATTAACGCTTCAGAAAGTTTATAAAACCCAGGAAGGTGAAACATATACTTCACAAATTGATAGACACAAAAAAACTGAGTATATTAAATTCAATATAGATGCCAAAATTGACAGAAAACAACATCCACATTCACTGCAACAAGTAAAAGACATGCTAAAAGTTGCTGGATACCAAAGCGTAATTCAACCTTCAGCAATAAAAGAGGAAGGAAGCAAAATTGTTACTGACAAAAACGGCAAAGCAAAAACCATTAATACATATAGCGTTTTTGTTGAGGCATACGATGGATTTACGGATGAATTATTATCAAAAGTTCCGTTTGCAGCCGAGTGATTAAAGGGTGAGCATCTTGTAAAAACAATCAATGATAAAGGTGAATTTGAATACAAAGTTGAAAATGGTGAATATTTAGGATTTAGACCAGATTCGCGTATTGGTTTGTGATCGTTAATTATGATGAACAATCCAAAATATAAAGGATTATCAGTTGATTTCTTAAAATTTGTAGCCGCTCACGAGTACGGCCACCATATAACCTTGAACTCTGCACAAGATTTAGGTGATAAAGGGCAAAAACCACTATTTGGTTCAGCATTAGTTCCTGGCGCAACGCCAAATATAAATAACTATTACTCACGCGAAGTAATCGATTTATATTTAAAAGCCCGTACACACTTAGGATTAAATTCTTCTCCACTTTTAAACCAACCTAATGTTGTTTCGGAAAATAATGAGGGCGAGTACTTACTATATAACAAAGCTAAAAAAGTTGATGGCAAAATTGTGATTGATAAATCAACATTGGAAAATCCAGTTGATGTTTGAGGTCACGAAATTGGCGATGAAAACTTGAAAAAAGCTATGGAAAACCCTAAACGTCGTTTCTTACAAACATATGAGGGCTTAATTAAAGCGACAGAAGAACGAAGAAAAGAAAATGGAATCAATGGCGCCGAAGACCAAAAATGATTGCAACCTTTCGATCTTTGATTAATGAACACTCTAGATCAAAACTCAGGAACATTAAACCCAACTAAATTTTCGGACGAAAAAAATCCTGCTAAATATATGGTTAAAGGCGAAGATGGTAAATATTCATTTAAAGCAGCTTCACTTGATATGTTAAAAGGCGTTTTAAAAGATGGGCAAGGCAATTTAATTGATTTTGAAACAGTTAATGGCAATGTTGTTCCTAAAATTGTTGAAGGAGAAAGAGATTCAAAAGGTAACTTTATTAAAATTACAAAAGTTTTAGTATACAATGAAGACGGAACTCCGATTGTAAATGTCCCAATCGGTATTGATTTGAGTGAAAAAGATACAAAAATCAACCCATTTTATCAAGAAGATGATAAAGAAAATAACATCACTGTAAAATGAGTTAATGACAAAATTAATGAAGCAATTAATACTATTAGTGCTTTAATTGTCAAAAATTACAGTATTAATGGTTGAGATTCTTCAACAACAAATACAAGCATAAATCCAAAAACTCAAATAGCATATCCACTTTATGGCGAAATATTTAGATCAGCACATAGAGATTACCACAAAGCAATGTTGCTTCCATACATCGATTACATAAAAGGACGTAATAAGGAAAAAGGAGAAGTAACTCCTGATTATGTTTTGGCTAAATATTACGGTCAAGATGGTTCAGTGGTTTATGATCGTTTATCTAAGGATGAAAAACAAAAACCAAAAGAATTTAGAGCTGTTTTTCAAGAAAATTACTATGTAAATCCTTTTGAAGATGACAAAAAAACACCAGAAACAGCAACCTTGACTGATGTAATAACCTCAATATATTTGGCTGATGGTGTAAATTACGGTAGATTAGCAGCCGGGGCGAAATTATCTCTATGACTTTCTCCAACTGAGCAATATTTGCCTAATGTTAAGCTAAAAGAAGCGCTAACTAATGGCTTTTTAACTGAAACCTTTTCTCCATCGATACTAAAACAATTAGGACAAAAACCATTACTTGCTTGATATGCTGAATATTCTAAAGGAATTATTGGACACAAGGTTGGTGAACACATTTATTTAATGGTTAATGGTTCTGATGAAGTGGTTAATCCTAACCCGCACTCAGATAGATTCCCTGCCTTTTGAGAGATGAAAGCAATTAAAATTAATGAAGCTTTATTATCAAAAGATATTGAAACCTCATTATTTAATAGCTTCTTTATTCACGATTCAAAAGGAAATAAACAAACAGGCTTTAATATTAAATTTGAAGACTATAAAACATTTGTTAAATTTGCTAGCGTTGATACCACAAAAGCAATATTAGATCCACAAAAACGTGTAGTTAATTGAGATATTGATTATGTTGCTCAGAGATTTGATATTGATAAATTTGCTAATAATTTAAAAGCATCTCTTGTCAATGCAATTGGTTTAAGTTCAGAAGAAAAAGCAAGATTAACATCGCTTGTAAATGGCGGTGATAAACAAGCTTTAGCGAACGAAATTATGAAGAGATTTACTAACTCTAAATTAGCAATGTTTGTTAAGGATTTAAGTTTAGGCGAAATTTATGAAGCTATCAAAAAAGATCCTAAAAATGAATTAAGATATGGTTGAATTTTTGATAAAGAATTAGGCTATGGTCTATGAAAATCAGAAGATGTTAAGGCAGTGTCTGATAGTTCGATGTTGAAGCGAGAAGACTGAGAAATCAGTGTTAAAGAGCTATTTGACACATTTGCTGAATTCGCTAAAGAAAACAACGTTAATTTAAATCAATTTACAATTTATGATGAGTTAATTTTTGATAATAAGGTACAAATGTACACCACTCAATTACACTATAACTTCCAACAAGAAAAATTTGGTATGGTTGACATTTTACTTGCATTTGCCAAAGGGTTTATTAAAAAAGCCCGTCCAACAGAGGATGTTGAGCAATACTTTAAAACTAAAACTGAGCGTAAATTTAATGAATTCTTCTCGGATTATACCTATTCATTTGCTGAGGTTATTAACCGTGATAACTTGCAAATCACTTACTCACCATCAACAACTCAATTTGCTAACTTACCATCATTTATAAGAGGTATTAACGAAGCGAATACAGGTTTAGAGTATGTTATTGATGGCCAACCAACAGCAAAATGAAATGATGCTTTAATTAGATTCACGGGCGAATCAAGAAAAACTGTACGAAATACAATTATTGACCTTGAACAGCGTTATGATGCGGAAAGAAAATTACGCGCTGACAAGTTAGGTACTGAATTTATTCCATCAAACTTTGTTTCAAGAGAAGGTTTCAGTGATGACCACAACAAGAGTTCAAACTACTTCGGTCAATTCAAATCAATTAACAATGGTTGATTTAAAGATCGCTGATATAGAGATATGTTGAACTTTAGATTATATGATGATAACGGCGAACCAATTTATGATGATACAATCAGAATTAAAGATCTTGAAGGAAATGCAGTAACAAATCGTCCACAAGCGTACTGACAATACTACATTCAATCACAAGGTGTCGGTAAACGTAACTTGTCAAATATTTGAAGAAATACTGATAAAGATGCAGTTGCTTTATTTGGTTATCTAAATAATGAGGATGCTAAAAAAGCAAATTACCTTGTGTTTGAAGATGTTGAAACTGGCGAAATTAAAACGCTAAAATTGAATAAAGAAAATTCAAGCAATATGTTCTATTACAAAACACAGCACATTGAAAATGAAACTAAACCTGAGTCAAGACACTGATTAAAAGATGAAAAATATGATTATACTGATATTAATGGTCGTCATAAAGGTCAAGGTTTTACTGCTTGAGTATCTGATTATGCAATTATGTCGAACTACGCAAATAGACTATTGACATCAGAACGTGAGTACAAAATATACTTCGCACAAAATCCAGATGGTAAGAAAACATTAGACATTGACTTAGGAGCGTTCCAAAGTGTGTCGGAAAATGGTAAAACATTTTCTCAAGCGCCGGTTGTTGTATATAAAAAAGATATAGATGGCAAAAAAGTAGCGATTATAAGAGTTGGCAAACAATTTAACGGAACTAAATAAAAGGAGAAAATATGAAATTAAAAGCAAAAATACTACTTAATCTTTCATTTGCAAGCACTCTTGCCCCTTTTCTTGTTGTTTCGTGTGCAAATAATAGAAAAAATTATGATTTAGGTTTGTCTACTGATCCTATTAACTCACTAAATTACATTAAATATCCGTCTGTTAATAAAATTTTGCCAACCCTTGTTGAACCACCTTTAAAAGCTGGACCCAATGAGACAATCAAACGTATTTCAAATATTCCGCAAATTAGCCTTGGTACATATCAAACTGATGGCGAAGGAACGCTTGATTCTTATTTAGAAAGCAATTCAAACCCTGAAAACTCTGGAACCTTTTACCGTTTAGATGATTTTGGTTCAGCTCCGGGAAACATAAACACTGATCAAACTGAATACCACGCTTTAAACTCAGTTATCACCCCAACTAATAAATTCCTTTCGACAAACGTTTTATTGAACGAAGGGCAAAGTAAATGGAGCAACGGGGATCCAGTCACTGCTGACGATTATATTGACGCAATGCACTATATTTTCGATTTATCGACTGGTTCGCAAAAAGTAACAACGATGTTACAAAGAAAATTTAAATCTTCTTCAGAAATGATTGAGGTTCAGCAACGTTATATTCAAAAACACAATGTTGCTTACGCAAATCCCTTTGCCTACCCACCGTTGAAGAAAGTTAACGGAAAATGAGAATATGATGTCTTCAACCCAACATATCAACCCTGGGCCTCGCAAGTACCAGGCGATGATGCGGAGGTTGAAGCAATCAAAAAGACTGCTCTAAATTTAGGTTTTTATTCAGGAAGAATGTATTGAAACCTTGACAATAAGACAGTCTTAAGTTCAATTCCATATTCACCAGATTTTGATTTCGAGGCAGAAGAAACTATTTTAATGCTGCCTAATCCCGAATATTCAACAACTAAACACACTGAAACTGAATTGCAAACTATACCTCAGCGTATTGCGACTAGGGTACGTAAATATCCATATTTTGATCCTAAACAAACTCCATCGGACGCATTCAAAGAACTTGTGCGTGAGTCAAGGGAACTAAAACATAAATTAGGATCAATTTCATACGACGAAACAGATCCTAAACCATATAATGAAGCTGTTAATAAATTGTATGTAAACTTATTAGCGGCCGGGCAAAACACAGTTGATAATGATGAAGTATTAAGATTGCAACCGAAAAAATTTATGCGTAATCGTGTCTTAGCACTTGATGAATACACGCTTCGTATTGCCTATGATGATTATCAACCTACGAATATTCACGGCACATATTCGGATGTTAACTCAATTTTAACGCCAATTAACCGTCGTTTTGTTGAGTCGATTGGGGGCATAAACGAGTTTGGACTTAAAAAAGAAAACTTTTTAACAAATGGTGCCTTCACTATTGAAGATTTAGTTCTAGGACCACAAGGATTTATTCTTCTGAAGAAAAACAATCAATATTATTCAGCTTCTAAAACTATTTCAAATTACATTAAGCTATATTTCTCTAATGATCCAAATATTAATTCTGCAATGTTTGAAGATGGATATATTTCAGCTACTAAAATACCACCGGTTTTACAGTGGAAATACTGAACAAATACTAAAAATCGTCCTTTTATGAATAAATCTAACGGATATGGAACTATTGCATTTGCTTTCAACCTTGATAAAGAAACCAACGGAAACTCAATAGTAAATGACAACAATTTACGAAGTGCAATTTATTACGCAATTAATAGAAATGAATTGTTAAACATTGTTGGTTGGTCAAGCTCATTCCCTGTTATTACTTGAACAGCGTTTGGTCAAGCTGCATCAAGTTTTGGGGATGCTGTTGAAGCTGGATTTGAACACGACTTTATGTTCGCAAAATATGGTCAATTTACAACAAAGGACTTAAATAACAAACCTTTTGTATTCATGTCTGAAAAAGATAAACAAAATGCTCAAAAATACAAATGAGGAACCCCAGTCCCTGTTCAAAACTACACACACTTAGATCACATTGCTAAGTCTATGAAATTTGAAACTGTTGATCGTACTGATAAAGGATTCCACCTTGATGTTGCCCAGGGTTTTATGGATGCATTTAAAAAAGAACATCCTGAGTTAAAAAATGTTACTTTAAGAATGATTACTAACTCAACAGACGAACAAAAAAACGCTGGTATAGCTCTGAAAGATTTTATGCGTAAAGCATTTGGCGACTATATTAATATTGAAATTAAAAACTTACCTGAAAACGTGTATGAAGATTGAAGAACCACTGGTCAATATGACTTAATTTACAGAAACTTTGATGCCTTTGGTAGTGATATTTACTCATACATTCGTGTTTTCTTAAAGCCTGATGGAATTGATACTAAATCACAAAAAACAACTGGTTTTAGAAACAACCCATCCGGGTCATGAACCTACCACAAATATTTCAGTGGTTTAGGTTATTCACGTGATGAAAACAATAAACTAGTCATAGCTAAAAAAGAAGATCAAGACAAAATTGAAGAATTAAAAGCTCGTTTAAGAATTGCAAGTAACCCTAATGGTCCAAAAGTGTGAGAAAAAATTGTTGACTTATCATTAATGCATAATGATGAAGATATTAATGATTACACAAAAAGACATATGAAATTCTTAACATCACAGTTCACTCCTGAAGAAAAAGCGGAAGGATGAACTGAAGTTAATGCCTTTGCAGTTATTGCAGGCTTTGAAAAAATAGTAAGAGAAACAGCACCTGTTATTCCGTTAATGGAAGTGGATACATACTGAGAAATTTCAAGAGTAAATGGAGCATCAAGTTTATTTACCTACGCGTTGCAGTATGCTTATGATGTATTAAATCCACCACGCCCAGGATTGCCAACAATTATTAAATAGGAGGAAAAATGGATAAAAATCAATCTTTTGTTACTGAAAAAGACTTGAATTTAGATTCAAATCATTATGTATCTAATCATTCATATGTTGATTTTGGTGGTCGTGTCAAACCTAAGATATCAAAATTACAAAACTTATTCAACATTCAATCCCCTTTAGTAAAATCATTGCTACGTTTTCTTATTATTGCTTTTGAATTTATAACCATTGCTTGAATAGTTATAACTATTACATTCTTTTTAATTAATTCAATCCCTGGGTCAACAACATTGACCACAGGACTTGATGAAAGCGCAAAACTAGCTGTTGAAGCAAGATATGGGCTTGATAAACCCCTTATTCAACGTTATTTCTTATATTTAAATAATCTTTTACACGGAGACTTTGGTATTTCATATTCAGTTTTTCCTGGCCAAAATATCAATGATTTTGTGTGAATAAGGTTTTATAAATCGTTTTTAATCGGTATTTTCTCAGTGATGATTACGCTGGGAATCGGTATTCCAGTTGGTGTATGAGTTGGTATGAACCCAGATAAGCTACCTGACCATATCGCAACTGTAGTTGTGTCTGTGTTCTCTTCAATTCCATCGCTTGTATTTGCTCTTTGACTATTATTAATTGGCCGTGCTCTTGGTATTCCTTATCTATATGTTGAAACTGATTTAGCAACATATGTACTCCCTGGATTAGCTTTATCACTTGGTTCCATAATTGTTTATATTAAATATATTCGTACTGAGTTAAATCGTGAATTAAATTCACAACACGCAAAATTTTGCTACCTAAAAGGACTTTCGAAATCACGTTTTGTTTGAACTCACGCCTTAAAACCTTCTCTATTCCCGATCACAACCTTTTTCCCTGTAGTTATCTTTGGTAGCTTTATTGGAAGTATGTTCGTTGAACAAATCTTCTTCATCACTGGTTCTGGTGGACTATTGCTACACGCAATTACCTCAAAAGACTATAACATTATTTTGTTTATGGTCACATTGTTCTCATTAATTACTATATTGTCATACACTTGTCGTGATGCATTGTATAAAGCAATTGACCCACGGGTAAGAAGAAGGAGATAAGAATGTCTGGATTTAAATGAGCTAGTTTCAAACGTAAAGCACAAGTTGCACCAAATAACGAACACGGCGCGCACTTGGCTCCTAATCGCTTTTTACAACCGCTAAACTATAAAAAATGAGAACTTATCGGCGATCTTTTAAATTATCACGAATCAAATAACATCAAAAAACAACAAAACAAATGAGTCGAACTATTTTATCGTTATTCACGTAGTTTTGCTGGCGTATTTGGTGCAGTATTGTTTTTATGTTTAGTAATAAGTGCAATATTTATTCCATTTTTTACTAAAAATCCTGAAACATTAAGTATTGAAAATCGCTACCAAAATTTCTTTGAATCATCATCAGCGATCTTTGGAACCGATTTTCTTGGTCGCGATCTCTTTGCGCGTTTATGATGGGGATTGCGTTATTCGTTGGCATTAGCACTCGTAACGGCAATTATTCAAGTTTTTGTAGGTTTGCTAATTGGAATTATGATGGGGCATTTTCGTATTTTTGATACGATTATGACTTATTTAATTAAAATTATTTCAAACGTGCCTTCGATCATTATTTTGATTGTTATTACAATTGTTTGAAAACCAACCTTTTGAGTAATGGTATTCGCCTTAACATTTACGTCGTGGACAGGAATAGCCAACCAAATGCGTTCGCAAGTGTTAAGAGCTAAAACATTTGAATGAGTATCGGCGTCTGGTATTTTAGGAACGCCAACATACAAAATTTTGTTAAATTATTTACCAGTTGTTATCCCTTTATTAGTAACCGAAATTGTTTTCCATATTCCTGGTGTCATCCTTTCAGAAACGTCACTTGCTTTCATTGGTTTGAGTATTGACATCCCAACGCTTGGAAACTTAATTTCAGAAGGTTCGAAAGTATTTACAGCTTATCCTCGTTATGTGTTATTGCCATCAACGGTGTTAGTTATCTTAACTACATCAATCCAATTAATTTCAGCAAGTATTCAAGATTCATTATTACGTCAAAGATAGTAGGTTAACATGAGAGAATATAAAAATTGAACTAATCTAACATATGAACAAAAAATTGAATATTACACTGAAAATATGGTAACAACACTGCCAACGGGGGATGATTTAACACCACATCCTTACTCAAAACTTTACCCACAAGTAATTAAAAAACTTGCTAAGCCACATCCGCTAAATTTATTAGAAGTCCGTAAAGACCAAAATCGTGGATTTTGACGTGGTATGTCAGATTATTGAAAAAATATTGCTCGCAATGTTGTACGTTTATTTCGCAAGCGTAAAGACAAAGACAATTTTGATTTCCAAGTTTATCTTGATTCAGCACCGACTGAAAAAATTTTGGGTGAAAATCTAAAAGTAGCAGCTGAGGTTGAAGATATTTATTTAACGTTTAAAAATCCAGCTAACCCGAAAGAAAAAAACTTAGTCCTTCGGGGACCTAGTTTCAAAATTTATGAGGGTAAAATTCATGCTATCATCGGTGAATCTGGTTCTGGCAAGTCAGTAATTACCTCGCTTTTATATGGATTAACTGGTAATAACGCCATAATTGAGTCAGGGAAAGTTAAACTTTACGGGTTAGAAGTACATAATTTCAACCTTTATAACTGAGAAAAATCACATTTAAGAGGGCGTATTGTTTCGGCAGTTTTCCAGAACCCAATGTCAATTCTTGACCCAACCATGAAAGTTGGTAATCAAATTATTGAAGGAATGCTGATTAATGGAATTGTTAAAACTCGTGCAGAAGCAACCAAAGAAGCGATTAAATACTTAGAAATGACACGGATTAACAATCCTGAAGCAGTAATGAAACTTTATCCACACGAGCTTTCAGGGGGAATGATTCAAAGAATTGCGATTGCCGCAATTGTGAGTCTAAAACCTAAAATTCTTGTAATGGATGAGCCAACAACGGCACTTGACCCAACAGTACAAGCTCTTGTTTTGGATATCATCCGTGAATTACAACAAAAATTTAATATTGCGATAGCTTTCATTACTCACGACCTTGGTGTTGTAGCCTCAATTTCTGAATTTATAAATATTATGTACGCAGGTCAAATTATTGAATCGGGAACGCGTGAAGAAATTTTGATGCACCCACAACACCCTTATACTTGAGGCTTGATTTCTTCAATGCCTGATTACAATAATGGAGAGCGTTTAAATGTTATTAAAGGGGCTGTTCCTTCATCGTTAAATAATATTAAAGGTGATGCATTTGCAGTTCGTAATGATTTTGCACTAGGCAAGGATCTTGAAGAAGAAGCGGATTTTTACTATGTTTCACCAACACATATGGTTAAATCAAGCTTGCTTGATAGTGAAGCTCCATTTTATGAGCCACCACAAATTATTCAGAATCTTTGAAAAAGATATTTCAATAGATTAAATAAAATTCACGACCAAAATATATTTGTGTCTCCTGACAAATTCAAAGCTGACTATCAAGCGATGGACAACTATAACCGCAAGGTTGCACAAATGGAACCAGATGATTTAAAAATGAGTAAAAATACTGATAAAGATACTCAAAAAACTCACAATCATGCTGAGATATTACTAAATAACGGGGAGGAATAATGCAGGCTGAAGAACAATTATATTATGTCGAAAATCGCGGCTCGAAAAAGCTTTATCGAGCAATTCGTCCCGGTACTAAGGAAATGTTAAATTGCGAAAATAAAGAAGCAATTGTCCAAATTAGAAATTTAGATGTTATTTATGGTCATGGAGCTAAGGCATTTCACGCTTTAAAAGATTTAAACTTAAATATTTATCAAGGTGAAGTCTTAGGTTTAGTTGGTGAGTCAGGTTCAGGTAAAACGACGGCTGGGCGAGCAATTATAGGTTTAACTCCCCACAGTTTTGGCCAGATAAAAATACTTGATCGCATAATTCCAAAAGACCGTTCAAAGGTAAATAAATGAAGTAAAAAAGGTAAAGATATTATTAACTTTATGGTTAATAAAGTACAAATGATATTTCAAGACCCGACCAACTCACTAAACCCATTTAAAGATGTTGAAACAGTTGTTGGTGAAGGTTTAACTAACCTTAAAACTTCAAGATACTTATATTTAACTAATATTGATATTGCCACATATATTGAGTTAAATAAAAAATTAGGTTCAATTGATGAAAAAGTGATGCTAACTCAAGATCCTTGAGCTGATGTTAGATTACGCTGAGATGACGTTGCTGATTTATACAAGTTTGTGCATGTTGAAACAGTGCAAAAAGTTCAAAATATGGCAGCTTTACACCTTGATAAAGACTTTTCTTCGGTATTAAGTTACTTAAAAGAGCAAAAAGAATTTCGTGACACTGAAAATAATTTAAAAGAAAAAGAGTGCAAGCGTAAGTTAATTATTGATATTTTGCACCAAGTCGGCTTAGATGAAACTGTTTTAAGACGTTTTCCATTAGAATTTTCTGGTGGACAACAACAACGTGTCGGCATATGCCGTGCCGTTGTGTTGCAGCCACAAATTCTAATTGCTGACGAGCCCATCTCAGCACTTGACGTTTCAATTCAAGCACAAGTTATTAACATTTTCAAAGAACTAAAAGAAAAATATAATCTTACTATTATTTTCATTGCCCACGATTTACGAATGGTTGAATATATTTCAGATCGTATTGCAGTAATTAATAAAGGAACTCTTTTAGAAGTCGGTCCAACAAAAGAAGTTATTCATAATCCACACCACCCATATACTCAGTCATTACTTGATGCAGTTCCTTCTATCGAAGCGGAAAAAGGATCGTTGGTTGGTCAGGCGTATAATTCATCATCTCACGAATATGATGAGCATACACAACCTAAATGACAACAAATTTCCCAAAAACATTTTGTTTTGGCAACAGATGAAGAATTTGTTGAATTTGTCAACAAGGCAAAAACATACAAATCTAAGTTTATTTAATCATTCCTGAAAAATAAATAATGTAAAATTATTTCAATCTAAAAAACAGGGGGGTATTAATGGGCGTAAACTTATTAACAATAATTGGCTGTATTGTCGGAATATTAATTTTAATTGCTATTGTTAAATTCGTAGGGAAAATTATTCAAGCAATCTTTGGCTTTTTAATACTAGGCGGGATCGCTGTATTGATTTGGCAATTAGTAACTAATTTTCACCATTTTACCTAAAAAACATTAACCTATTCTGGTTAATGTTTCCTAAATAGTAAGTTCAAGTGCAACACATGCACTTGGCTTTTTTATTTTAACATTTTAATGATTTTTTTCTCATTTTTTGCAAATAGTAGTTACTATAAAAGCCCCTTATGTAAGGGGTTGGGGTTTAGGAAGAAAGAAAAGCCCCTTTTCAATGGGTTTGGGGTTGCAAAAAGATAATACAACTTATGATGAAAAGCCCCTTATGTAAGGGGTTTGGGGTTAGAAAATAAAGAGGCAGATTGTGTAAGCGGATAGAGCTTATGCAAGATAATAAGCGACTATCATACTAGGCCGTAAAAGTTGGCCTCGATAAATAAATCATTGGCAGATTTTCAACCCAAAATTTCTCTTGGTATATCATTTATTCTTTTGGTAATTTGGTCTAATATTTCTTGCGAAATTTGATTAAAATCAAATCCTTTTTTGTATTCGCGTCTTATAAGTCCATTTCAGTGTTCGTTTGATCCTCTTTGAAAAGAGGCGTATGGCTCAGCTCTATATATTTTTATATCGAGTCATTTTGCCAAAATACCTATTTTTTCGAATTCTATGCCATTATCAATAGTTATAGTTTTTACTATTAATTGTCTTTCTAAAACGAGTTTTCTTAATGCTGCATTCACCTTCATTGGGTTTTTACTTGGTATCAAAATCGCAAAACCGACTCTGGTTTTTCTCTCTGTTAAAGTAAGAATGTTGTTATATCCAGTAGCTCTTTTCCCAACTATCATATCAGCTTCTCAATGACCATATTCTTCACGATTATCTATCGATTTAGGTCTTGTTCATATCGGGAATACATAATCAGCTGATGTTACAAGGCGACTAATTACGCTTGCATGTCTTTTTCCACCCTTTTTATATGAGGAACGCAATAAATTTGATCTTTTGATTATTCATTTATTTGTTTTGATTCAATTGAATACTGTTTTTAAGCAAGGGATTTTAATTTTAAAATTCTCTTTTATATATTTATGGGTAAGTTTTACCCCATAATATTTTTTTGTCAAATTTTTTTAGAAATAATTCACTAAATTCACTATATTTACTATTCAAAAATTTAAAATAATATTTATGATAATGACGTCTTTGGGCTTTGATATCAGCATAAAATGGGGAATATTTCCCAAATTTATCTAAATTTCTTTTTATTTCTCTACTTACTGTAGATGGGTTTTTATGTAATATATTTGCAATTTTTCTTATTGATAAATTTATTTCTAAATAACTTTTAATTGCTTCTCTATCACTTTTTGTTATATGGGTATATTTTTTAATGCTATAATTCATATGAAGTTCCTGGCCAATTTGGAGCTTTTTTCTTTTTTTATTTTAAAGAATAATCGAAACAAAAAAGTTCAAGCCCCACAATTTAATTTTACATTAATTTGTGTTGCACTTGAACTTACAATCAAGCATAACGAAAAGCGCTATAAATAGGGCTTATTCGTTATTTTTATTATTTGGAAATGGGAAACTCGGGAGAAAAATAATTTATCAAAAATTGTGCTTATACCATTTTCAAATAGCATACTTTATTTCCTCTCTATCCTAAATTATCAAATTTCACCTTATTAGGAAATGTTTTTATATATCAGTCATATTTACTGCTGTATACCTTCATCATATTCCAAACACTTAATTCAAAATTTGTAAATTTTAGCATTTCTTCTAATGATTTTATTTCACCGGTTTCAGTATTTTTAAAATATAAATTTTTACCACCTATACCACCTTTATAATAAAGTTTACCCATAGGGGTCTCATTAATGACTATTCATTTAATATTTTTCGCCTAAACTTTTACTAAAAAATTATTTTTGGTTTTTAAAAAAATGTTCATAAATATACTCTCTATTTTTTCATAACCATGAAAAGTTTTCTTTTTCAAATCTAACACCATTTACAGAAATATTTTGATAATTGCATACAACACAAAAATAAAATTCATTACAAAATTCTTCGTAACTCTGGCATGACTTTAAGATTTCAACAATAGTTTTAAAATTAGAATTCTCTATGGTTCGTTCTAATTTAAGATTAAATTTTACAAAAACTTCAAGCATTTCCTTATTTTCTACATCTGGTGTGTTTTCTATCAATAACTCATCAGGTAATTTATCGTTTTTATCTTTTCATTCTATAAGGATTTTTTTAATACTAAAAAATGTATATATTTTAAAAATAGTCTTTAAGTTATTTGTTATAGTGAAAATAGGTAAAAAGCAAAAATAAAGACATGTTTCAACAAAATCATCTACATTAAAACTCGATTGTAGCAACTCTTTTCAATTAACTATAAAAATTGAAATGCTGACAATTAGTAAAATAAAAGAAGCTAAACCTAGAATACTACATATGATAATTTCTTTTTTTCAAAATTTTAATTTAGAGTCAAATATATTGAAACAAATTTTATTTACTTTTCTTTGTTTATTTTTATTAATGTTATTCATCAATGATGAATAATTATCCTTTAATATTTTTTTATAGGTGATACTATTAACTTTTTTGAACCATAAAAATGTCAATGAACATAACCGGTCAGCTAATATGAAAAGCAATCAAAAGATTATGGATATAATTAATTTGCCAAAGGCTGTGAGCAAACCATCTTGAAACAATGTTATACCTCTCTCCTAGCCCAAATTATCAAATTTGACTTTGTTAGGAAATGTTTTGATATATCATCCATATTTTTTGCTATATACCTTTAGCATTTTTCATGAGCTCAACTCAAAATTTGTATACTTTAGCATTTCCTCTAATGATTTTATTTCACCAGTTTCAGTATTTTTAAAATGCAAATTCTTACCGCCAACGCCCCCTTCTCAATAAGGCTTATCCATAGGTGTTTCATTAACTACTATTCATTTAATATTTTTCATATTGCCAATTTGGATTGATATTTGCTCTGTTACTAACTTCAACTTATCCATTCTTTCTTGGAATTTATTATATTCATTTATGCTAACCGACAGATCATAAATATTTATCATTACACCAAAACTAGATAACCTCGAGCTAATAGCGCTAAGCTTAATAGCGCGTTCAGTAATTTTATAGTTAATTAATGATAATGCTTTAAATTTGGCATACTCAATACTTACAGAAAATGAAACTGCTTTTTTTATTACTCATGATGTGGGCTTTGTCTTTCACTCTTTAAAATTATTAATTAATTTTAAAACTAATGCCTGTTTTTTCTCAAAACTATTTATGATAATATCTAACATCGTAGAAATGGCTCCAAAAGTGGCAGCTGCTGCTGTTGCTCCTGTTGCAAATGGTAATGTTGCACCAAGGGTTGAAGGAGCTAATGCATAAAGACCAGCGGCAAGAGCACCTGCAGCAAAAGCTCCAGCTTTGAAGGCCATTGAGGCTATTCTTAGGTTTTTGATTTTCTTTGCTAGTGGATTAACTTTTTCTTCTATATTTTTTAACAATTCTTCAAACCTAGAAATTTCTTGAAAGATGTTTTTGCTATTTTCTGTGCCATCATCATTTACAGCAAATTTATTTTTTGCATCGGTAACAATTCTTTTATAGTAGCTATCAAATTGTTTATTTAATTCTTTTTTCTCATTTTTAGACTTTCTTTTTTCTTCTAACAGCTTATTTCTTATTTGCTTAAATAAATTTTTCTTAAAGTCCTCTTTATTTAGCTCAATATTTTTTATGGCTTCTTCGCTTAATAAATTTGCTTTTTTATATTTATTTATTAAAGCGTCGCATAATTGATCTTTTTCGCTTTCAGTTATGCTGTTCATTATTTGTTTAGTGGATGCTTTTTCCTTATTCATTTTATTTGTAAGTGAGTCAAAAAGTTCACTATTTTCATTAATCATATTATTGAAAAGTTTTGTTAATTGCTTATTATTAACATCATTTTCACTATTAATACCATTTTGAGCTTGCACAACCGAAACGGGTGTTAAACTGGCAAATGTGTTTATTTGTTTTGAAATTGAAAATACATTTTTCATATTACTCCTTTATTTAAAAATCTTATTTTTAAAGGTTTATTAATATAGTATATTCTTAAATTAAATTTTTCTGGAATGAGTAAAATTCGGGTGTGTTGCTTGCAAAGCAATTTAATATCGTAAAATTATACGCTATTTTTGGAAAATTTTTTTGCGTTGCCTAAATTTTTTTCTCCTTTACGTACGCTCGCACACCTTTAAAGGCAAGATAAGACTGGCAACAAAAAGCCACTAACCGTAGCACCAGTTTATCTTGCTTATTACTTTGTAATAAGAACCTTTAAAAATTTGGCACAAAATTGGCAACAAAGACGGCAACATTAAGTTTTTATATTACGTAGTAATATATAATATTCAAAATTTGGCAATAATGCTGGCACAAAATTGGCACTATACCTATTTTTTGCGATTATTTACTAAAAATTATCCTAAATTTTTTTCATCTGATTCTATAAAAAATGTTGCTGCATTTTTAAGTAAATTATGATAAATTACTTTCATTTTGATGCTATTTCTTGAAAATAATGAACCTTGCTTTTTGATAAATTTCTTAAAAAAGTTATAGACAAAATGCTCAGCATAACTTTTTTCAATGATTAAATTTCCGTCGTTATTTCATATATTTTTACTGTGATTATTAATGTATTTAAAGAGTGTTCTTGATTGTTTTATAAAAGATTTTTCTATATTTTTTTCTTTCGCTTCAAGTAAAAAAGTGGCTTTTAATTTCATAAAATCCTCATATTTTAGGTTAAAATTTTTTTCAAAAATTGCACTAAATAAATCAACTAACGCGCACCATATACCCGACTAAATCAGTTTTTATATAGCATTTTATGTTTCTTTGAATTGAACTTTTTATATCCAAATGTTTCATTAATTTTTCTAAATAAATGAAAATAATCAAGGCTATATTTAACCTTAATATCACTAGCGAAAAGGCTCATTCACCTTGCTCCACCACCTTTTAAAACTACTTTTTTCCTTTTAATTTCTAATTTTTTTAACTCATTATTTATAAATTTTTTAGTAAAAATAGAGTCATTTTCCAATGTTTTTTTACTAAGGTTTTTAGTAGTATTTATTGAAAGATTTATTAACACAGCGCCAATTTCAAGAAATGAAAATCTAGCAGGGTTTATGCATAAATGTGGTATTTGTGAAGAACGAGGGAGTGGATATGATAAAGTCCTATTTGCTACAAGTAAAAATAATATGGTCGCTCATAAAATAGAAAATCAAAGCGATAAATTTACTAAGGTAACATTATATTCTAAAGTTACATTTAATTTAATAAACAAAGAAGATAGAATAAGGACTTGTTATATGTATGCTTGTTTAATGTATGTCCAAGGAGAACCTATCAATAATAACTCTATAAGAGAATTATTTGGAATTGATGTTAAAGATAAATATAAGGCATCAAGAATAATAAAAGAAGCGTTGGAAAGTAATTTAATAAAAGCTGTTGATAAAAAAAACGGCACCTAGGTATATGAAATATGTACCATTTTGGTCATAAATTTAAGTTGCAGTAAGTTGCAAAAATGACGGTAGAAAAATCTATCGTCTTTTTTATAACACAATACAAGGAGGTAACTATGAGAATAAATGACTATGAATATCTTTATAGAAAAATGATAGATAAAAATATCAATGATACAAAAGAATATTTATCGCTTCTTAAAGTTATGGGTAATAACTCAAAATATGACTTTAGTAGTCAAGTAAGTATTGCCCATTACAACAAAGAAGCAACAGCTTGTGCTGAGTATGATTTTTGGCAAGAAGCTTTTAACAGAACTGTGAAAAGAGGACAAAAAGGTATACCTACTTTAAGACAATTTAATGATTGTCAAAAGATAGTATATATTTTTGACGTATCACAAACTGTATCTAAAAATAAAAATGTAAATGAAATAAATCTTTGGAAGATAAATAATGAGCTAAAAAATGATACATTAAATCGTATCTTAAAAAGGAATATATAAATACAAATGAAAATGATACAAGCCTTTCAAAACTAAAGCTAGTAATAAAACAAGATGTAAATGAAACGTATTCATTTATCGCTAATGAACTAAAAATTGAAGCTTTTAAGCAAAATTATTTTAGAGATTTTTTAGAAGAAAGTTTACTTATCTCAGTTTTTGAAAGATTAGATATTTCTTATCTTCCAAATATAGAATTAATAGATGAACATTTAAAAAGCTTAGATGACATCTCATTTGTAAGCATTTGAAGATATTTGAATAATATCAATAAAAATCTTATTCAAAAAGTAATAGAAGTTGAAAAAGAAATTCTTAATCAAAGGCAGTGGACAAAGGACGCTGATAGGGGCACAATATAGAAAAGATAAATTTGGAAATATAAATAAAGAAATATTAGGAGGAAATAAAAATGACAGACTTCGAACAAGCACTAGAGAAGAACTTAGAAATGAAAGAGGAGAAGACATTTCAGGAAATGAAATCGACAGAGGAAATCCTAGAGAAGATAGTGGAATTAACGATGAAAGATCTAAACAAGAAAGCACTGATGAGCTTTTATTCCAAGGAGAGATTGAAATTTCTGATGAACTCAGAAAACGAGAATCATCAGTTAATGCTTCAACAGATGTATCAAGAGAAAAAACTACTAACTCATTTACTGGAAATCGAGAAGAAAGCAAACGAGTTTACAGAGAAAATGAAACCGGAGATGATGAAAAACTTTGGGATAATGGAGGAATTAAAAGTCAAAGACCAGATGAAATGGGTGGGTCTCATGAACAACCTAAATACAACACTAAAGAAAATGACCTTAGAGTAGATAGTTTACAACTAGAAGATGAAGAAAAGAAAGTAGAAAAAGCTACTTCCTTCCTAAATAGTAAGTGCATGTGTTGCACTTGAACTTACTATTTAGGAAATTTTAATTATATAGAGTAATGTTTAAGGTTTTTAAAATTCCTAAACAACATATTAGCTTAAGGTCTTATTATAAATTTATATACGTTTTGAAATATGTCTTGAATTTTATAATCAATATTATTGAAATATCTTCTTATTTAAACTAAGCCACAATCTATTAGCGGTTTATGCATCTGAAATTGTCATTTTAATAAATATTATTTATTTAGCTATTCAAAATAAATTTTTTTCAACTAAACGATAATTTAGAGAAGCAAATGAACTATATTTTTAAAAATATGATGTCTAAGGCAATGAATAATAAAATTAAAGGTGAATATGCTTCTGTTAAAAACCTTACCCAAGTTATAACTGGTAAAGAAGATGCAAATTTTTCTGATGAAAACGGAAAATATAAGTTTTTTACTTGTTCGAATGAAGCTTTAAAATGTAATGAATATAAGTTTAATAGTTCATCTGTTCTGATAGCTGGTAATGGTGATTTTAATGTTAAACATTATACAGGGAAATTTAATGCCTATCAAAGGACATATGTATTAACCCCTGAAAAAGATTACTATGCTTTATTATATCTGTCATCTGTAGAAAGAATTAATGCACTTAAATTAAGATCTACAGGATCAATTATAAAATTCATAACCAAAAATGATATAGAAAGCATCCCAGTATTCATTCCTTGAGATAAGAGTATTTTAAATATATTAAATCAATTACTATTTTTGAAAGATAAAAAATCTAATGAAAATGAATATTTAGTATCTCTTCGCGATTATCTTCTACCACTTCTTTTAAATGGGCAAGCCACTATTGAAGATTAGACAAATAAATTATCGTTTAGGAGAATATATAATTAAACTCAACTGCTTTAAACCCAGTTTTTATTTAGGAGATTATATGAAAGATAAATATATTAATAATATTTTACAGAAAATGCAACACTGTTTAAATAACAAGCAAATGCATGAACTTAAAAAAGTTCTAAAACAAGAATTAATATTAATGGAAAATAATTCGGATAACAATGACGATGTATCCAATGAAAAAATAGTTGAATTATTTATAGGGTCAAAAACATTAGAAGGTTGTTCCGACAATACAATAAAATATTATATTTCTACTATTGATTCAATGGTTAAATCCATAAATAAACAAATTAATGAAATTGAAACAAATGATTTGAGAAATTATTTGTCAAATTATCAATACAAAAATAATTCAAGTAAGGTAACAATTGACAATATAAGGAGAATATTATCAAGTTTCTTTTCCTGGCTAGAGGATGAAAACTACATCGTAAAAAGTCCAGTTAGAAGAATTAAAAAAGTTAAAGCGCCAATAACCGTTAAGGAAACATATTCAGATGAAGAACTTGAAATAATGAGAGATAATGTCAATAATTACCGAGATTTAGCATTGATCGACATTTTAGCTTCTACAGGAATGAGGGTTGGGGAGTTAGTGAAGCTAAATATTGAAGATGTTGATTTTAAGGAACGGGAGTGTATAGTAGTAGGAAAAGGAAATAAGGAACGAATTGTATATTTTGATGCTAGAACAAAAATTCATTTAAAAAAATATTTAGATTCAAGAGAGGATGAAAACAAATCCTTGTTTGTTTCATTAAAACTGCCATATAATAGAATTAGTATAAATGGAATAGAATCAAGACTTAGAAAAATTGGAAAAGATCTCAATATTAAAAAAGTTCATCCTCATAAATTCAGACGAACATTAGCAACAATTGCGATAGATAAAGGAATGCCAATCGAGCAAGTTCAAAGGCTATTAGGTCATGAAAAAGTGGATACAACATTAAAATATGCAATGGTAAAGCAAAGTAATGTGAAAAAAGCACATCAAAAATATATAGGATAAGGGGTGAAAAAATGTGAAATCTTAAATTAAATGATATAGCAAAAATAAATTCACTTTCATTGTCAAAAAAAGACATAATATCATATGTTAAGTACCTTGATACAAGTAACTTAAAAAGTAATATAATAGAAAACTTTCAGTATTTTGAAATGTTTAAGGAAAAACTCCCAAGCAGGGCTAAGAGGAAGGTTAAACAAAATACTATATTGTACTCAACTGTTAGACCAAATCAAAAACATTTTGGTATACTTAAAAATTTGGATTTTTCGAGTATTTTAGTATCTACTGGTTTTTGCACTATAGATGTAGATAATGATATTGCCGATCCTGATTTTATTTATTATTATATTACCCAGGATTTTATGATAAAAAAAATGCAAAGTATAGCAGAACAAAGCACAACATCATATCCATCTATCACGCCTAATGATGTAAAAAATATTGAGATAAATTTACCAAATATAGAAATTCAAAGGAAGATTGGAAAATTTTTGAGTGATATTGAATCAAAAATAAAAACAAATTGCATGATAAACGATAATTTAGAGAAGCAAGCCAAACTGCTTTATGATTATTGGTTTACTCAATTTGACTTTCCTGATGAAAATGGAAATCCATACAAATCGTCGGGTGGAGAAATGGTTTGGAATAAACAACTAGAATGTAGCATTCCTGAAAAATGAGAAATTGACCCATTATCAGCTATCCTTAACTTTAAATCTGGGTTTTCATTTTGTACTGATCTGTATGTTAAAGATGGAAAGTATAAGTTACTTACCATTAAAAATATTCAAGACACTGGGATTAACTTTCAAGTTGATAATTATATAAATAATGTTCCACACAATGTTCCAGATCATTGTTTTCTAAAAGTAAATGATATTTTAATGACATTGACAGGAAATATTGGAAGGATTGGTATATTATATAGTTCTAATTGCCTTTTAAATCAGCGAGTAGCCCTAGTAAAAAATATTAATGAGGAATTACGTTCATTTGTATATTATCTTCTTAAAAGTGATATTATGCAGAAAAAATACCAAACAATGGCTAATGGGTCTTCACAAAAAAACTTAAGTCCTATCGAAGCTGAAAGTGTTTTGTTCACTTACTGCAAACAAGTAGCAACCAATTTTTCATCCTTAATAGATAAATCTTTAAAAAAGATAGTATCAAATCTAGCGGAAAACCAAAAATTGATTTCTCTTCGCGATTATCTTCTGCCACTTCTTTTAAATGGGCAATCCACTATTGAAGATTAGACAAATAAATTATCGTTTATTTTATTATTTAGTTCAATTTTTTTATTAATGAAGTAAATAAAATCGCCTATCTTTTCCTTATTTTGAACATCAGGTATTAAATAGTTCATAATATGATTTTTATCGCAACGAGGTAATATTGAGCCTTTTACTCCAAGCATTGCGTATTGAAAAAAACTATCATTTAAAAGGTTGGTATAAATATATTTGCCAAATTTAGATTCTAATGGTTTTATAACCAAAACGTCAGGACTTGCTAACCCACTTTTATCTGCTAGTCAAATCTTCTTTAAATAAGGACCAATATTGCCTAGTAAAATATCATATTTCTCAAATTTAGTATATTTTCCGGTTTTTGGTACAAACGAGGATGGTTTAATACCCTTTTTATTTGGCAAAATATTCTCAACTCCAACATAAAAAACATCAAGGCCATCAATACTTAATTTTTCATCTGAATACTTTGCATAATGCATTAATTTTTTCATTGTTCACCTTTAAAATAGTTGTTATGGATAAATATCGTTATGATACATATTACCATTATTTTTCTTCTTGTTTGAAATGTAATTTTCATAGTTTTTCGATACTATCGTATTTGGCATGTCCATCTATAGGAGTGTTTGTGTCACCAACACGTGTAAATATTTGATTAGGATGAATGCCCCTATATTTCTCGGATAGAAAAAAAGGAATATTCTTAGAAGTTTTACAAATTATTACACCTATTTTTAAATATTTATAATACAGATTTAATACTTCAATTTCTGGGGCGTGATCTCCTGCAAATTTTATATTATTAATGAAATTTAGAATATTGTTAGACCTTAAATCTTCATTTATTCCAATTACCTTTCCATCATCTTGAACTCCGAATATTAAATAAGCATCTCTGTTTTGTATATTATTGGACATGCATAGAATGTCATGCAGTAATTCTTTTCTATACGATCCATCTTTTTCTTTTTTGTAAAATTCACTTTTATAATCAAAGAAATCGTCTTCTTTTTTTAAATTAATTAAACCGACAATTTTTTTATTAATTTCATTGTGATAGTGATAGTGATTTTTTTTATGCTTTAAATCTTCCACAATTTCTTTTAATTTAGTTGATTCATCAGGAGTTATTTTTCCTTCAACCTTAGAATTATCTTTCTTATTTGTGCAAAAAATAGTCACTATTGCTCCACTGTTGAAGAAAAGTATTTTATAAAAATTCGCATTATTTCAGCCTTCTTCAACATTTTTCCAATGTATCCAATGTTTTCCAATCCTGTTTTAATGTAATCAATGTCAATATCAAATTTTGCCATTAGCTTCCTTACCTTATTTGCTCAGATAAACAAATAATAATAATAATAATATTAGATATTATTTTTAGATAATTTTAAATTTCGCAGCTGCTCCATTATTTCTTTTTGAAGCTTTTCTCCCTCTTCAAAATATTTTTGAAGTTCATTTTGATATTCATTCATTTTTGCTTCAAATTCTTCTTGTGTTATTTCAACATAATCAATTTTAATATCAAAATACTGACCAGCAGAAAGTGAGTAGTTTTTTTCTTTTATCTCATCATATGAGACGGCAGCAGAAAAATCATCAATTGCTTCTTTGTTATTAAATGTATTTATAATTAAATCTATATCTTTTTCAGTTAATCTTCTTTTTTTGTTTTTTCCATCTTTATAATCTTCACCAAGTTTTGAGGCATCAATCAAAATTACTTTATCATGGTTTCTAGCCTTATCAAAGAATAGTACAGTAACATTAGTACCCGTGTTAGCAAAAACATTAGATGGCATACTTACACAACCATAAACTATTTTCTCATCAACAATTCTTTTTAAAATTTTACTTTCAACACCTGATTTAGATGTGATAAAGCCGGTTGGAATAACGATTGCGCCTTTACCTGTTTTATTCTTTAATGAATTAATAACATGTTGAATAAATAATGTATAAATTGCCATACTTTCTTTTTTTGTTGGTGGAACTTTAGGCACGCCACCTCAAAAACGCTCAGGCATAGTAGCTAATTTTTCTCTAGTTTCTGAAAAATCTAATTTAAAAGGTGGGTTAGAAACAACAAAATCAAATTGTCTTAATGATTTTTTGTCATCACTTCTGTGATGTGGAGAGGTCAAGGTATCTCCTTGAATAGCATATTGTAATGATGAAACCAACCCATTTAAAATCAAATTAAATTTAAGCATCTTGTTGCTTTTTTGTGAAATATCTTGAGTGTAAATAGTACATCTATCAATACCTATGCTGTGCGATAATGCCATTACAAGTGCTCCTGTCCCAGCAGAAGGGTCATAAATTTCAATGCTATGAAACTCTTTTTGTTCACCAATAAGCAATCTTGCCATTATTTTTGCGATTGATTGAGGAGTGTAATACTCTGCGTATTTTCCGCCCCCATTTGTGTTATAGTCCTTTAGAAGATATTCAAACACATCTGCAAAAAAATCATAATGTTCACCAAGAGCTTCTTCAAAAGAAAAATTAACCAATTTATCAACTAAAGCTCTTGCAAAATCTGACCTTTTGATATCGTCAGTAACATAAATTGTAAGTTTTTCAAAAATAGGAATTTTTGTCTGATGAACAGTTTCTGTTGCGAAAATTCCTTCATTTTTAGCAGCTATTTCTTCCATTGTTGAATCGAAGATTTGCGCAAAATTACCCTTTTTTTGCTGATTTCAAAGCCCAGAAATTAAATGGTGGGGCTCAAGAAGCGGAACTTCAGGTTTTAGTCTATTAAGTAATGATTTTCTTTTTTCTTCGCTCATATTAGCATAAAATTCATCTCACTTGTCCGCAGCATTTAATTCAGGACTAATTTTTTTAATTTCATATCCAAATTTATCATTTATAAATTTATAAAGAAAAACCTGGGTAATTACCTTATACTCGTTACCATCATTTCCAATTCCATAATGCTGGCAAGTTGCTTTTAATGCATCAATTAAACTAATTGTCTTTTCTTTTAAGTTCATGTATTATTTCCTTATTCTGTAAATTATTGTTTGATTTGACTAGTGTATTCCTCTTCAACATTATGAATAATGAATTCAATATTTTCATTATTCATTTCAATTTTCTTTTCTTCAAAAATGTTATATATTGTGCTACTAATTGTTCTTTTAAAGTAACTTTGATGATTTACAATAGAATCCTTTTTATAAATTTCATTATCTATGTTGTTTTTTATCATTTTTAACACATTCATTATTTCACGATAGTCGTTTGAAAGAATTAATTCGTATTTTTCATCAGCATGTTTTTTATTTAACTCCAAAATCCGTTTATGTATGCGAACAAATTTTTGGTCATTATCATACTTAGCCAGTAAATTGTTATTATCTTTGTTAATTTTTTTTATATTGGATAATGTTTCTTCTAAAAATGTGGAAGATTCATCGAATTCATCCATATTATGAATATTGAAACCTCTTTGAGCAAATTTCGCTCTTATTATTGAGATTAAAGATGAGTACTCTGGATCTTTTGTATCGATATTCGCTTCAAATTCTCTTGATATTTGAACCCATTTTTCATTTAATATATCTGTAGAAACAATTTTTAATTCATCATTAAGCGAAGTTTTTTTAAATATGAATTCAATATTATTCATAATTTCGTTTATAGATGATTTAAATGATTCATTATCTTTTAATGCAAGTTTTTGGTTTACTATATTTATTCTCTTTGTAAGTAGATTAATCAAAATTGGGAGATTTTCAATTTTGATTTCGTTAAATTTTTCCTTCAAATCTACATCACCTCAAGTTCTAACTAAATTAAATGAATCTCTTGCACTAAATAATACATTTCTTAACTCTATTAAATGTTTTTTATCGTCAATTTCAGATATTTCTGAATTAAAAATTTCCAAGTTGTTAATTGTGTATTTAAACAATTCGTTTGATGCTTTTTTTACATTATCAATTAATTTGTCTTTATCTTCAAAAATGCTATTTAACACATCATATGTTTCTGCATCACTTGGTTCATTTATTTTTTGCAATTCGCGAAGGTAAGCCTCGTTTGTTTCATTAAAATTTTTCTTGATATCTGCAAAATCAATAATATAACCATATGTACTTTCTTTATATGGTCTATTAACGCGAGTTATAGCTTGTAATAATGTGTGGTCAGTTAATTTTCTACCGAAATATATTTTTTTTAATCTAGGTGCATCAAAACCAGTTAAAAGCATGTTATAAACAATTAAAATATCAATATTTTTACCTTTTTTAAAGTCATTGATATGTTTCATTCTGGTTGCCTTATCTTCAGTGTCGTGTAAAATTAGAGCGGCTTTTAAATTGGTTTTTTCAAACTCGTTATCGTCCATATTGCTTTGGATCTTGTTGAAAAATTTATATATTTTTTTCGCTTGGTTGCTTGTTTCACAAATAACCATGCCTCCTAATGAATTACTCTCACGAGAATTTTGAAATTGTTTAAAATCTTTGATTATGAATTTTGTAAGTTCCTCAACATATGAATCGTGCTCAATAATATTAGACATTTTTACATCGTTTTTTTGCGCTAACTGTTGTAGGCTGTCATGAATTTCTTCTAGTTTTAATTTACATGAAGTTTCAACATCCTCTCTGATAATTTTTAGCGTATAGCCATCTTTTATAGATTTATCATAATAATATGTATGAATATAATTACCAAATATAGATCATGATTCTTTATCTTTTCTTAAAAGCGGTGTACCAGTTAGCGCAATTTTAATTGAGTTAGTATCAGCATTAAATAAATTTGCTAAAAAACTACCGCCCTTTTTATAACTTCTGTGTGCTTCATCTATTATAAAAATTCTTTGTAAATTTACTGAGTAATCAGCAATATTGATCTTATCTTTTTCATCAAATCGTTGGATATTAACTACAGTGATTTCCATTTTTCCATCATTGCCTTCAGTAGCATGGGTTGTTTGAAATTGTGTCATTAATTCTTGTTTATTATTAGGTGTTTTAACAGACAAACCACGATATTCAAATTCCTGTTTAGCTTGTTCTAGTAAATCCAATCTGTCGACAATAAAGTAAAATTTAGCAACTTTGTTTTGAGAAGAAAAATAGTCAGTCAAATATTTTATTAAATAATATGATAATGCAGTTTTTCCACTCCCTTGAGTGTGTCAAATAATTCCTGACTTTTTACCTTCTTTAAGGGTATTGCCAACCGCTAATGTAGCTAGCAATTGTTGATAACGCATTATGTGTTTTAAGTTAAATTGCTTGATATTACCATCTATTTCCTTATTATAATTTAAATAGGCAACCCCGTATTTAATGATAAAAAGCAATCTTTCTCAAGAACATAAAGATGTGATAATTCTATTTGTAGGGGTATTGAAATCTAAATTTGTTTTGTATTCTGGGGTCGAAGGTAATGTATGAGCATTAAAATCACCAATGATTTGTTTTTCTATGCCCATATCTATAGGCTTGTAAGGATAGCTAGTGATAAACTTATCTGAATCTTCTCTAAAGCAATTGAAAAACGCTTTTTGTTTTGCCGCAGTGCTGTAAAACGCACCCTCAACTGGTGCAATGCCGTCAACATTATCGTATTCCATATTATTGGAAAAAATCATTAATTGGGTAATGTTTATATATCTTCTAAATTTAGGATTTGGTAATCTTTTGTTATTCATCCTTTCAGCTTCAGCAACGATGCCTCCAGGATTATTAGGTGTTTTAACCTCAATAAAAACCAAAGGTAAGCCATTAATAAATAAAGTTATATCAGGTCTAAATTCTTCGCCTTCGTTTCGGTAAGGAAATTCTCCAGTGAAATGAAAAGAGTTGTTATTAATATTTTCAAAATCTATTAATTTTTGATTATGTGAGATTAAGCGATTATAAAAACTCATTCCTAAATCATCATTGTTTAGGTCATGATTTATTTCGCGTAATACCTCATTAAAATCACCTTTAAAACTTGGATTTAATTGAAAAAATTTTTCTTTAAAAATATCGACAGCAATATTGGTAGTAGCATCATATTTAAATGATTTTGTACTATCAGAATTTCTTCCAAGATATTTATATCCAAGTCTTAACAAATGCACTAATGCAGGTATTTGTACTCTTGTTTTTTCATTAAATTCAGCCATAATTTATATTATCCTTAATAATTTATATATGAATTATAAATTAGATTTTAATATAGTTGATTTTAATGGTGATATTTTTAAAATTAGAACAAGTTTTATTAGATAATTTCTTTAAACCAAACAAAAAACTAATAATTTTGATGTTAACCCTCTTCCTTAAACTCGGACAAAAAGCAAACACATCAGTGTTAACTTTTTTTGTCATGGTTTAGATTTAGAGGATACATATAAAATTGACAAATAATAATTGAGAAATATCACTTGGATTAGGAATAGAAATATTATGACGAATATATTATATTTTTTCACAAGTCACCATTATATAGTTTCATGGAATTTATCAATTGACAAAAAGAAATGCAAGATATAGGCAATTTTAGGCCTAATACAAATACAAGGAAATATACTATCGATTTAGACCTCTTAACAAAAGATTTTGGAGTGTATTTATCCAATAAATATCCTGTATTTTCAGTAAAAACACTGACATATTGAAAAAAATTGATGTTTGCCCTTATTCCTCATGATCTGCTCTCGATGAAAAAAGAGGACGCGATTTTTATAAATTTTTTAAGCAAGTTAACAATTTACTTGATGACACATTTCTACTTGAGACTCCGTGGTCAATAAATATAAATAAATTAGATGCAAATTCCTCAAAATTTTTAAAATGAGCTTTTAATTTTTAAAAATAACTAACTAACTAATTTTTTTAAAACATAGCTATTGATGAGGCGGCTATGTTTTAAAAAGCTCATAAACATAAGCAAATTCCAATGTGCTATAATTTAAATATGTTTAGAAAAGCTAGTAAAGATGCATGAGCAGTGGTAAAAAGAAGCAACATGTTAATGCTTGCAATAGGTCTTTTATTAGGAGCTGCTTTCAATGAAGTTGTAAAATCATTGGCAAATGATGTAATCATGCCGCCAATCGCTCAATTAGCCAGAGTTAAAGATGTAGAACAATGAAAATGAGGTTCAGTTTTAATAGGTAAATTCTTATCGGCATTAATCGCCTTCATTATTGTTTCGTTCATTATCTATGTATTATTGATGGTCGTATTTTTAATTAAGGCTAAGGTTGATTTTAAGAAATTGTTAAAATTAAAAAAAGAGGAAGAAGAGGTTGTCCCTGAACCAACAACACAGGAATTGATTTTATTAGAACTTCAAAAACTTAATGAGACAATTAAAGAACAAAAAGAACAAGAATAAACAGCACTAGCTGTTTTTTTCTTGCATTTTTCAGTCAAAAATGCTAAAAAATTCTTTTTTTGTTCTAAGTTAAGTCAAAAAAAGACAACTATATGTAGGAGGTATAAAATGAAATATAACTTTGAAAAAGTATCGCTTAAGGAGCAATCGCAAATTTACGGTGGCTCAGTATTAAGTTTAGTAACTGCTGTTGCTCCACTGGTAATAAGTGGTGTTAGTGTGATTGCGAACATAGTGCGTATGTTTACGTCAAAATCCGGTGAAGCTAAAACAGGAACAAATGGAATTAAATGAAATAACACGGACGAAAAAACGTCAAAAGTAGAGCCCACAGTGCAATATAAAACAGTTTATGTAACTTATTAATATAAAATATTTTGCAAAAAATCTTTCTAGATTATAATTTAACTGTTACTTTTTTGTAACCATTCTAAAAGGGTTCTTAAGTGCATTAAGCCACCCCAAAGATGAGCCACAAAATTCAGGAGATTAATAGACATGTTCGCTATTATTGAAACTGGAGGCAAACAAATTTTAGTCAAAGAAGGCCAAACAATTTTCATTGAAAAAATTGAAGGTCAAGAAGGCTCAACAGTTAAATTTGACAAGGTTTTACTAGTTGGTGAAAAAATTGGTAAACCATATCTTGAAAAAGCTTATGTTGAAGGCGTAATCCAAAAACAAGGCAAAAGTAAAAAAATCATCGTATACCGTCACAATGCTAAATCAACTCACAAAAGAAAACTTGGACACCGTCAACCTTACACACGTGTTGAAGTTAAAAAGATCGTAGGATAGAAAATGGCAAAAACAAAAGCTGGTGGTTCTACTAAGAACGGTCGTGATAGTCGCGGCCAAAGATTAGGGATTAAACTAGGTGATGGTCAATTCTGTACAGCTGGTTCAATTATTTTCCGTCAAAGAGGAACAAAAATTTATCCAGGTACCAATGCAGGAATTGGAAAAGATGACACTATTTACGCTTTAATTACAGGATATGTAAAATTTGAGAGACGTAGAAATCGTACATTCGCCTCTGTATATGAAACAAGAGTTGTTACTCCAAAAAACAACTAATAATTAAATCGGTCATTAAGACCGGTTTTTTTATTGCATTTTTCAGTAAAAAATCTAATTTTTTTCTTTTTTTCTCGAAAAGAACGCATAAAACAATATATTAAAATGGAGGAAAAAATGAATGAATTATTAGTTTATTTTTCTTATGCCAATAAGGGCAATAATTATGAAATATTTAAGGATTTAGTTAAAAAACGAAAAGTGGGCGAAGCACATATTAGATATGTATTAAACAATTTGGAAAAGGAAGGAATTAAGTATGTTACGGTTTTTGATTCAGAGTATCCAACATTGCTAAAAAATATCAAGTATGCCCCGTATGTACTTTATTACAAGGGGGATCTAAGCTTAGTAAACAAGGATTTGGTTACTTTAACAGGAGATGTAAGTAATATTCACACTGAAAAATATTTTAATGGGTCTATAGAAAGCTTTATTAATCAGTTTAGCTTAATTACTTCCGATTTTACTAGTTTTGATCGCAAAATTACTCAACAGTTTAGAGATAAAAATAAAGGAATTGTACATGTTTTGGCAAGTGGCCATAATTATCTACCAAAAAATGCTCCGCTAGAAAATGAGCTATATATTAGTCAGTATCCGCCGGAGGTTAACCCCAAAATTGCTCGTTTTAAGGAGCGAAATGTAATAATTTCCGCTCTTAGTTCAAACTTAGTTATTTATGGAGCTAAGCAAGCTAGTGGCATTATTCATTTGGCAAATGCTTTTGCAGATATGAACAAGGAGGTTTATTGTTACCCGAGTTTAGACCTAGAAGATGGCAACAATTTTTTACTTAAAAATGGCGCAAATCTAATAACGCATGTTGCTGATGTAATAGGTTATTAGATTGTCATATTGATAAAATATGTCAAAATTCAGTGTTTTTCAGTAAATTTTCAGTTTATAACTGTATAAAATTAAATATAAAAATTTTATAATATTAAACTATAATTATACTTATGAACACACACGCAAGCAATGCTGATAGCAATACCCAAATATCTAAAGATATTAAAGATTATAAAATGGGTGCACACGGTTATAAACGTCATAAAAACAACAATAAAGAATTTAAAGGATTTAAGGCACAGCGTTATTTTATTAAAACATTTTATATGTTTTTAGCTGCATTTTTGTTTAACTTTGGGTTAGTTGTATTTTTACGAAAATCAGAAACTATTCCTTCTGGTCTTTCTGGGATACCGATGTTAATTTCATTAGTTCATAAAGAAACAGCACCATATTTTGCATTAATGTATTTGGCATTCAATATTCCGTTGTTTGCGATATTTGGATGGCGTATTAAGCGATCGTTTTCACTGCATACCCTTGAGTTTATGATTTTTCAAATTATTATTCAATTTTTCTTAACTTTTGAATTTGTAAAAGGAGCATCTGCTGCGGGATGATTTGAAAAATACTTTAATATTGCTCCAGGGTGGGAACGTGAAATTACTATTAATGGCAACTTATATGAAAATCCAGTTACTTGGCCGATATTGGCAAATGGCCTAATTGGTTCTGTATTTGTCGGAGCATCGATAGCTGTCGCGTGGAAATTTGGTGGTTCAACGGGCGGTACTGATATAATTGGCTTTTACTTTTCGACTAGACGTAAAAAAAGTATTGGTGTGGTGTTATCAACGATTGCTATTTTTACTTCAATTGTTTTCTTATTAATATTTGCTTTTATGAAGCCACACGCGAACTCAGTAAAAGTTATTAATGATGTTGCAGAAGGTAAAAATATTCAATACTTTCAGACAACGAATGAACATGTATTTTTTGGAATGCGTGAAGTAACCTCATTTGTGTATATAGGTGTTGTGAATGGTCTTGTGTCTCTGTTGTATCCAAAATACAAAAAGGTGACAATGGAAATTGCTTGTGCCGAAAACTTCGATATTGTCTTGCAGTATTTTAGAGATATTCATTACTGACACGCTTACTCAATTCAAGAACATACAAGTGGGTACACAGGTAAAAAAGTGTATAAATTAACCACAACACTACTAGTTTTAGAATGTAAAAATATAATTAAAGACCTACGAAACCTACATCCCCGTGTTTGAATATCGATAAAACCTGTCAAATTAACAATCGGGCATTTTGATACGCGTTACGTTGATGAAGATTAAAAAATATGTAGCTTTGGTGGCTACATATTTTTATTCAGCAGGTTGTGAATCGAAGTCGATTTCTTTTTGTTCGTCTTTAACCATTTTTTTAGCTTCTGCTAATTCCAAGCTAAAGAATGTTGTTACACCACGATTTTGCATAGTTGCACCGAATAATGCATCAACTCTGGACATTGTTCCGTGGCGGTGAGTGATAACTAAAAATTGTGTTTTAGCTTTTAGTTCTTGTAAATATTCAGCGTAACGAACAACATTAGCTTCATCAAGAGCGGCCTCAACCTCATCAAGAATACATAGAGGCAATGGTCGAGCTTTTAAGATAGCAAACAATAAGGAAATGGCAATTAGCGATTTTTCACCACCTGAAAACAGTTTAAGATTAGCAATGTTTTTACCTGGGGGTTGAGCTTTAATTTCAATTCCGGATTCAAGGATGTCATCAGGATTACTTCAATATAATTCTGCCTTACCGCCTCCCATCATTGTCCCAAATACTTCGTTAAATGGAGTATTAACGTCATTTACAATATTGGTTAGACGAGTAACTATGACTTTATCAATGTCAGCAATAGCTTTTTCAAGTGTAGCTTTAGCTTGTGATAATTCTTTAAATCCATTGTCATATTTATTGAAACGTTCTTCTTCTTCTTTTAAAGCTTCCAATGACTCAAGGTTAACATTACCTAGTTTATCAATTTCTTCGCGAAGGTCACGAACAATTTCTTGTGCAACCTCGTGTGGCATGTTTAATTTATGTTCTAAAACAGCAGACTCAAAAGTTAATTTATATTGCGTAGCAAGACGCTCTCTCGATTGAGAAACAATTAATTCTGATTTAGTTTTGTCTGAAAGTTTTTGTGCATATGAGTGTGATAAATTATTCATTGAGCTAATATCATCATCTTTTGCTAAATTAAGATTAGTTAGCTCAGCGTTTATAACTTTAGTTTGTTTTAATAAAGCGCTTAATTCTGTTTCGATTTCGGTTTTGCGGATTTGCAATGATTGTAAATCATTAGTTTTTGAGTTTTTGTCTTGTTTAGCCTCATCGCTATCAAGTTTAACTACTTCAGCATTTAGATTTTGTAGTTTTATGTTAAATTCATCGATTTTTGCTTGAATTGCGTTGCGTTTATTGGCTTCAACCTGCAATGTAGTTTTTAATTCTTCTAAGATTGCGTAGTGTTGTTTACGAATATTACGTGCTTCAATTAACTGACTTTGAGCAAATTGTAGTTGAGATTGAATACCGGGTAGCAATTCTTTTAATCTCTTGATTTTGTCATCAAATCCAATTAAGCTTTCTTTTTTTTCTTTTACACCACCAACGATGACACCGCCAGGGCGGATAGTATCGCCATCCAAGGTTACAATCATATAACGCCGATCTAAAATGTGTGAAATTTTGTTAGCTTGATCAATATCGGAAGCAACAATAATATTCCCTAATAAGAATTTTTTCACTACATCATATTGGTGTTCACAGCTTACTAAATCTGAGGCGACAGCAATGAATCCAGGATGACCTTGAATACCCAATAAATGGTCATCACGAACTGATTTAGGTTGAATTGTAGAAAGCGGGATAAAGGTTGCCCGTCCTCCATTGTTTGATTTTAAAAAGTTTACTGCCTTAACGGCGGTTTCTGGTTTATCAACAATTCAGTGTTGAGCGGCACTTGCTAAAACCGTGTCAATTGCACGTAAATATTCTGGCTCAACCTTAATTAATTCAGCCACAGTCCCTTTTAAAGGTTTTCCAAAAAAGGCGCGGTTGTTCGCAATAGTTTTAGTACCATCAAAAATCAATGTTCCACTTTCTTTATGGTCATTTAGAATAGTGATTGTTGTTTGAACTTTTGTCAATTGCGTGGCTGTGTTTTGTTCTTTGATTTGAAGTTCATTAATTTTACTTTCTGAATTTGTGATTGAGTTGCTTACTTCTTGAATTCGTTGTTTTAAAACTATAATAGAATTATTAACAATATTTAATTCTTTAGCCTGTGCTTTAGCTAATTTTTGATAAGCTTCAATTCTTTGTGTTGGTGAAGCTTCAATATCTCCTTGGGCAATTAATTGCTCACGGGCACTTTCTTGATTTAAAACATTTTGAATATTGTCTAAACGTTTTTGTAATTCATTCAATTCAACTTGAAGTTTCTCGATTTTAGCTTCGGCTTCCGATTTGAATAAAGTACTTTGTGAAATTTTAGTTTTAGTAATAGCTATTCTTTGTTCGATCGCTGCTTTTGTTTCTTCAACACCCTCTAATTCAGCGCTTAATGCTTCATATTTTTCGCCAAAGGTTTTAATATTATCAACTAAAAGCCCAATTTCAACTTGTTTTAATTCTTCGGCTTTTTGAATATAAATTGTTGCTTTTTCAGCTTGTTTACGAAGTGGTCCAAGTTTTCTATCGATTTCTTTAATTGTTATTTCAATTTTTTCTAGACCTTCCTGAGTTTTAGCTAGTTTGCTGATTGCTTCTTTTTTCTTGAATTTATATTTTGAAACCCCAGCCGCTTCTTCGAAAATAGCTTTTCTTTGCTCAGGTGTAGATTGAGCTATATCAGAAACTGTACCTTGTGAAATAATAGCTAAACTTGATTTACCAATTCCTGACTCCATTGCTATTTCTAAAATATCTTTTTGGCGACATTCTTCACCGTTTAAATAGTATTTGTTGCCACCAGCACCACGTTCTAACACACGTGAAATTGTAAATATTTCGTGTGGAATTGAATTGTTACCATTTTTATTGTCAAAGGTTAAGGTAACCTCAGCTCGATTCATAGCTTTCATGGTTTGAGAACCTTGGAAGATAACATCGTCCATTTTATCGCCACGAAGTTCCTTAGCGCTTCTTTCACCCAAAACTCATCTAATGGCGTCATTGATATTTGATTTACCAGAACCATTAGGCCCAACTATACCAGCAACTCCACCGTCAAAACTTAGTGCAACTGGGTCGGCGAATGATTTGAATCCGTGTGCTTCAACCTTAATTAATTTCATCGCTCCTCCTTGAATACATACATAATTTAAATTATATATTTTGATTTAAATATTATTTTAATATTTTATATTTATGTTGTGCCTGTGATTCATTTAAATATTTACATTTATATTTAAAAACTAAAAAATGAGTTTTTGCTGTTAATAGATACTTAAAACAACATTTTTTAATTTTTAACTTTTTACCTTGAGAGCAGACAAACTCAAATATGTATTTTTATAAGAAAAAAATGTGGAAATATTGTGGAACAATTAACAAAAAAATAAAGTTTAGTAAAATAAATCATTATTAAGTATTTAAACTAAAAATTAAATCAACACAAAAAATCAAAAATAAGAGAGTGTGAAATATGAAAAAAATTCTTTTAAAAACTTTAATATCATCCACATCCGTTGTATTTCCGTCAATGATTGTTGTCGCTTGCAATGAGACTGCAAAAATTAATCCTGAGGATATATCAAGACAATCTGAAGAAAATAAAGGTATTAATGATCCACAAACTGAGCAAAAAAATCCTAACATGGGTAAGGAAGGTGATCAAACTAAAAAAACTGATACAGAGAAAGCTCAAGGCGAAAATAATGATAAAACTAAAGCTGGCAAAAAAGATTCCAACAATGGTAAAAATGGTGAGCAAGCACAAAATGTAACGCCTAGTCCAGACAAAAAACAATCACTAAAAGATACACCTTCTACCAAACCTCAACCCGCACCTCAAAAACCGGCACCAAAATCAACACCTAAAGCTCCAACACCGGAAAATAAGAAAAAGCAAAGTGGCACCCCTAACCCTATTTTAAAACCAGCAAAACCTGTTGCTCCGACCAAACAAACATCTCCGGATAAAAAAGGATCATCATCAACAACCAAACCAAACGTAAATAGTTCAGGTAAGGTTCAAAAAGATAAAAAGGATTTTGGTAAATCACAAAAAGTGCAACCACAAGCTCCTAAAAACGAAAAAATGCAAGCAGACACACCAACTTCGCCCAAAAAGACTGAAAAAATCAATGAAAATAATTCTAAATTTGTACTAACCCCTGCAAAACACGATATCAATAAAGTCTTAAAAAACGAGATTGAAAAATTAGATAACAGTTTAAAAACACAAGTTATATCGTTAGGGAATGAATTGGTTAAACCAGAATTTTATCAACAAGCTATTCAACTTCACACTTTTGTTTCCAATATACAAAAATTTTTCATTTCTAATAGGTTAGATGCAGCAAAAAAATATTTAGAACATTTCACTGTTAAAATTAATTCTGAAAAAGAAAAAATTAATAAGTTAATTGCCGGAAAAAACGGAGAACCAGGATTCGCCCAATCATTTGGTAACCTTGTAAAAACTTATGAAATGTACAAAAACTTTAGCTCATATATTCATAAAGTAGATAAGAATTCTAAACTAAATCAGCAACAACATAAGCATATTTCTGATATTTTTAAAAAATACCAAAACAATAATTCCATTGAAAGAGAATATTTTGAACGATTATATTCTGATTATGACACCTTAACACTGAAGGAGCCTTCAAAAATCGCAAATAAAAGTCAAATGGATTCTCTTCAAAAGAAAATGGCCGTTTTCTTAACGGAAATAGTAAATGAGTTTAATAAATCCATGCTTTCAAATCCAGAAACTGCAAAATATATTTATAATGAAAACAAAATATTTGAATTAAATTAATTTAATCAAAAAAGGCCACAAGGCCTTTTTTTAGTTTTTATAAATGATTTTCTCTAAATTCCTCGATAAAGTCTTTGTAGTTTTCTAGAATATATGCCAAGTCTTTATCACCACGTCCGGATAGAGTAACAAGAATATCAATTTCTTTAACTTGGTTCTGTTTAGCGATTTTAATAGCTTGTGCTAAGGCATGTGAAGATTCTAAAGCGGGTATGATACCTTCGCTTGAAGCTAAGATTAGGAATGCTTCTAATGCTTCATTATCCGTGATTACTTCATAGGTAGCTAATCCTTGTTGTTGTAGGTATGAGTGTTCTGGTCCAACTCCTGGATAATCAAGTCCGGAAGCAATAGAATATACTTCGTCTGGATTACCGTCTTTATCAGCTAAAAGAATAGATTTAAAACCATGTAATATACCTGTTTTACCAAATGTTAGGGTAGAGGCATGTTGACCGTTGATTGGCCCTTTTCCCAAAGGTTCAACACCGACTAGTTTTGTATCTGAGAATAAATAAGCTGTAAATGAACCGATAGCATTTGAACCACCACCAACGCAGGCGACTACGTAATCAGGATCCTTATTGTATTTTGCATTGAATTGTTCTCTTGATTCTTCGCTAATTATTTTTTGGAAATTTCTTACCATTAATGGGAATGGATGTGGTCCTACAACGCTACCGATTGCATATAATGCAGTCTTATATTCTTTTCGATAAGCTTCAAAGGCAGAATCGACTGCTTCTTTTAGTGTTTGTGCTCCGTGAGTGGCTGGAATGACTTTAGCTCCTAATATTTTCATTTTTTCAACGTTAGGTTGTTGTTTGGCGATATCGACTGCTCCCATGTGAATTTCACATTCTAACCCAAAGTGAGCAGCGGCTAAGGCAACCGCTGCCCCGTGCGAACCCGCTCCGGTTTCAGCAATTAATTTTGTTTTACCTATCATTTTAGCAAACAATGCTTCTGCTAAACAGTGATTAGTTTTGTGTGAACCTCCTTCATTTAAGTCCTCACGTTTAATATGAATTCTAGCTTTGCCGTATTTAGCGGATAAATTTTGGCAAAAATAGATTGGTGTTGGACGGCCTTGAAAGTCTTTTCTAATTTTTATTAACTCATTTTTATATTCTTCAGTTTGCGAAATTTCTTTGTATTGCTGAGCTAATTGAGCAAAAATAGGTTCTAAGTCAGCTGGCAAATAAGCCCCACCAAATTCTCCGAAAAAGCCATCTTCATTAGGTGTGTTTTCTAAATATTTTTTTAATTTATCATTCATATTTGTTCCTCATAGTTAATTATTTTTACCAAAAATAAACATACTGATGTATGTATTTTGTTATTTAAAATATTTAATTAATATATGGATTAAATTAATTTTAAAAATAACAATAAAAATTAATTTAAACTACGCCAGTAGAAATATGCTTGCATTTGAAAACAATCGAACTTTAATTGTTGCATATTTTCTCCTTCAGATAGTCGCTCGATGGCAACATTACTAAAATAATTTTACTAAATTTGTATAAATGGTCAAGAAGTTAAATTTAGATTGTTTGATTTGCATTAAATGAATTTATACACAAAAATTGCTGAGTTTCACATATTTTGCTAATTAAAATGCTTTTAAGCTTTTATTTAAAATCTTAATTTTAGTGATTGCGCCCTAAAATTTTTAATATTGGAATTTTTGCCAGTAAAGTTGATTAAAAAGTGGAAACTAGGGTAATTTTACTTATAATAATATTTATGCATAAAAATAAACGGAATGAAGAGCACACTCAAATCACAGAAATAACAAGAAGCCGTGTTAAGCAATCATTTTTGCATTTTGGTTCATTATATCGTGTTAAATCATTGGGCTGGCAGATTGCAGTATCTGTTGTTTTAGGGCTTTTATTCGGTGTTGTTGAATTTGCACTTTTGCAAATTACGGGTATGTATCAGTTAGGCATTGGAGCTTTAGCTCAGGGAGTAGCGCGCTTTGTACGAATATATAATAATAGCTTGTGACTTTTTAATGTTCTATTTTGATTGGTAAGTTTTTTAGGTAATGTCCCCTTGTTTATATTTGCGTATTTTAAAATAAACAAGCGTTTTGCACTGCTTAACTTTGTGTTTTTGATTACATCAACACTGAGTGGTTTTATAACTGCTTGAATCCCAGAAAGTAAAGAATGATTTATATTTGGCGACCCTAATACTGTTTTGAATGCACAAGACGGTGTTACAAATGTTTTAGCAAGGGTTGAAATAGGTCTTTGAGAAGTTGGTCAATTGCGTGAATTTTCAATCTTTTTATACGCAATTCTGTATGGAACATTGCAAGCAATATTCAACGCAGCTTTATTAATAACTGAATCATCGACAGCTGGTTTTGATATTATTGCTATTTATTTAGCTAAGAAAAAGTTTCGAGATCTCGGCAGCGTTTTTTTAATTGTACACCTGGTTTGTTTAACAGTAGCTAACTTGATGGGAACATATATTCCAGCTGCCGTGGCTCTATCGGGCCAAAAGACTAATTTAACATTTAGTCCTTGAGCTCTCCAAAACTTTTTCTCATTAACTTTTGTTGCCGGTATTTTAATGATTGTTGTCAATGCGTTAATTTTGAATATTTTATTTCCAAAATTTAAAGTAGTTAAGGTTGAAGTTTATTCACGTAAGGTTAATGAAATCCAGAATTTAATTTATAGTTCAAGAAAATCAATTTACGTTACGACAACTATTCAGGGTACAGGGGGATACAGCAAAAAAACTCAAAATATACTGATAACTAACTGTCTTTACATTGATGCAGCGGACTTATTGGCACTGGTAAAATCCATTGACCCCGATGCTTTTGTTTCGGTTATAGACATTAAAAAAGTAGATGGATATGTTTTTACCTCGCAAGCACGACGGTAAAAAAATTCAAAGCAATAAATAAAACTGTTGGTATTTTAAATTTGTGTGTAAGTTTAATATAAAATCAGTAATTTTTGCAACTTTTATTTAATATCCATAATTTTGTATAAAATAATATTAATAGCAAAATAATGAAGGAAAGCAATGGCTGAAAAAGACTTAGCAACTACTTACCATATTACTCCGTACAACGGAAAATGACAAGTTAAAGGGGAAGGGAATACTCGCCCAACTAAATTATTCAACACGCAAAAAGAAGCTATTGAGTATTTGAAAGAAATGAAAAAAAGACGAGAAGTTTCTGTCTTAGTTCATAGACCTTCAGGTCAGGTTCGTACTGGTTTCAGTAGTAAAAAGAAAAAATAAATTTAATCGTTCCCGATTAAATTTTTTATTATTTACTATCAGTTTTTGTAGTCGTTGCTAGTTTATAATATTAATTACATATAGAAGAAATGAGGTGATATTGTCAGGTTATAAATTAGTTTCTAAATATAAACCAGCCGGAGACCAACCAAAGGCTATTAAAGAGTTAATACGAGGTGTTGAAAATGGTGAAAGATTTCAGGTTTTAAAAGGGGTTACTGGTTCAGGAAAAACATTTACAATTGCTAATGTAATTGCTCACTTTGATCGTCCGGTTTTGGTACTTTCACACAATAAAACGTTAGCAAGTCAGTTATACAGCGAGTTAAAAGGATTTTTTCCTGAAAATAACGTTGAATACTTTGTATCTTATTTTGACTATTATCGACCAGAAGCTTATATACCGAGCTCTGATTCATACATTGAGAAAAATTCGCAACGCAATAAAGAAATTGAGGCGATGCGAATGTCGACATATAATTCTGTTTTAACTACGAAAAATACAATTGTTGTGGCTTCTGTATCATCGATTTATGGAGCATTAGATCCCAGTGAGTACCGCGAGCAAATTTTTTATATAGAAGTTGGTCAAAAGTGAAAAAGAAACGATTTTTTGCGTGAACTTGTGCAAAAAAATTACAAACGCAATGAAACTGATCTTATTTTAGGTTCTTTTAGCTCAAAAGGCGATGTAGTATTTATTAGGCCTGCTCACACAGAGGAATTTGTGATAAGGGTCGTTTTTTGAGGCGATGAAATTGAAACAATAAACACCTGCCATCCCGTTACAAAGGCTGTTTTTGAACAATTTAAACGATACAGAATTTTCCCTGGTGAAGCATACACAGTCAGCAATGATTTAACTCGCCAAGTTGTTGAAAAAATTGAGATTGAGCTTGAAGAGAGAATTAAATATTTTGCTAAAAACAATAAACTTTTAGAGGCTCAAAGGATTGAAGAGCGTACTCGCAAGGATATAGACTCACTAAGTGAGTTTGGCACTTGTCCTGGCATTGAAAATTATTCTCGTTATTTTGACCGTCGGGAAGCAGATGAAAGACCATATACACTTTTAGATTATCTAAAAGACCAAAATCCATTGCTAATTATTGATGAAAGTCATATGATGTTACCTCAACTTCGTGGGATGTATAACGGAGATCGCAGTCGAAAACAAACATTAGTAGATTATGGATTTAGATTGCCGTCTGCATTAGATAATCGCCCGCTTAGATTTGAAGAATTTGAAAGCTCTTTTGATTTTCAAACAATTTATATTTCCGCAACTCCTGAGGAATATGAACTTGACAAAACACACGGTGTTTTAACTCGTTTATACGTACGGCCAACAGGGCTTTTAGATCCAATTATTGAAGTTAGACCGAGTGAAAACCAGGTTGAGGATATTTATGATGAAATTCAAAAACAAAAATTGAAAAATGAACGGACATTGATTTTAACAACAACGAAAAGACTGGCTGAGGAACTGACGCGTCATTACCTAGCAAAAAATGAAAAAATTGCATTTTTACACTCAGAACACAATACTTTTGACCGCAATCGTATATTGTTAAAGTTGAGAAAAGGTGTTTATGATACTGTAATTGGCGTCAATTTACTGCGGGAAGGAATTGATTTGCCTGAGGTTAGTTTGATTGTAGTTTTAGATGCTGATAAAGAAGGTTTTTTAAGGGATACTAAATCACTTATTCAGATTGCAGGGCGCGCCGCAAGAAATGCAAATGGGCGAGTATTGATGTATGCAGAAAAGATCTCGCGGAGCATGAAAGAAGCAATCGCGGATAATCAAGAAAAAAGAGCACTACAGGTTGAATATAATCGTGTGCATAATATTGTTCCTAAGACAATTGTAAAAGACATTGCAGATAGTCTTTTGGATGATGCTAAAGATGAGCAAATTAGCTTCTTTTTGAATGATAATAAAGCTAAAGCAAAGGATATCAAAGCAAAAGCACAACTTTTAGAAGAATTAAGAACAAAAATGAATGAAGCTGCCCAAAATTTAGATTACGAAAAAGCGATTGAGATAAGAGATTTAATTATTGAATTAGAAAAGCAATAATGAGAGGAGTAAAATGTCAACAAAAGAACAAATAACAATTAAAGGTGCCCGGGAAAATAATTTAAAAAACGTGTCTTTAACACTGCCAAAAAACAAGTTAATTGTGTTTACGGGTTTGAGTGGTTCTGGTAAATCCAGCTTAGCCTTCAATACAATTTACGAAGAAGGGCGCCGTCGCTATGTGGATAGTTTATCAAGTTATGCCCGTCAGTTTCTGGGTGTGACAAATAAACCTGACGTTGATGCAATTGATGGCTTAAGTCCCTCAATTGCGATAGAGCAAAAAACTACTCACAATAACCCACGTTCGACAGTTGGAACTGTCACTGAAATTTATGATTATTTGCGATTACTTTTTGCTCGAATTGGCAAGCCTTTTTGTCCACGTCACAAAATAGAAATCAAAACTCAGACAAATAAAGATATACTTGACACAATTTATTCGTTAGGAATTAATACTAAAATCATTATTCTTTCACCTATTGTTGATAATGAAAAAGGTACGCATGCAAATCTAATTGAAAAATTACGCAAAGAAGGTTTTTTACGTTTAAAAATTGATGGCGAAATTCAAGGAATCGATGATATAAATTCGCTTGATAAAAATACAAAACACACAATCGATATTGTCGTTGATAGAGTAAATATCGATGAGGAAAATCGCTCACGAATAGCAGAAGCGATTTCGATCGCAGCTGAATACAGTAAAGGTCTGATTAAAGTTGAAACCGTAGATGGCGAAGTTAAAACGTTTTCAAAATTGCATTCTTGTATGTATAAGGATTTTGAAATGCCTAAAATTGAGCCGAGGTTGTTTTCATTTAATGCTCCGATGGGAGCTTGTGCTCAGTGTAAAGGGCTTGGTGTTGATTTAAAAGCGAGTTTTGATGCTTTAGTACCCGAACCTTGACGCACAATTAATGATGGCGCAATTAAAATTTTTGCTAATACTGTTAATACAACAAATTTAGAATGGCAAGCATTTGATGTTTTATTAAATCACTACAATATTGATAAAAATGTACCAATTGAAGAATTAAGCAACGAAGATTTAAAAATAATTAAATATGGATCAAAAGAAGAAATTGAGTATGTTTTAGTGTCAGCATCAGGAGCGAAATATAGACATAATCGTAAAATTGAAGGTATTTTAACCTCGGTTGAACGTAAATATATGGAGACAACGTCGGAAGCAATCCGTGACTGATTGCGTAAATATATGGGTTCATTCCCTTGCTCCAAATGTAATAATTCACGCTTGAATGAGTATGCTTTAGCGGTACAAATTGATGGTATAAACATTGATAAATTCAGTCGTTTATCAGTAGATGATGCGCTTTTAACTATTGAAAATATGAATTTAGACAGTATGCAACAACAGGTATCATCATTGATATTGTCAGAACTTATAAATAGGCTAACTTTTTTACAAAATGTCGGATTGGGATATTTAACACTAAATCGTAGTGCTGAAACATTATCCGGGGGCGAAAGTCAGAGAATTAAACTAGCAACTCAGGTAGGTTCCAACTTAACTGGAATATTATATGTTTTAGATGAGCCATCAATAGGATTGCACCAAAAAGATAATGAAAGACTGATTTCAACACTGAAAAACATGGTTGAAATCGGTAATACTCTGATAGTTGTTGAGCATGATGAAGATACAATTAGAGCTGCTGAACACATTGTTGACATTGGGCCAGAACAAGGGGTAAAGGGAGGTTTTATTGTAGCTGAAGGCAGTATTCAGGATATCATGAACTCACCTGATTCATTAACGGGTCAGTACTTAAGCGGAAAAAGACGAATTGAGGTTCCTCAAACTCGCCGCAGTGGTAATGGACAAGTTGTGACTGTGATAGGCGCAAAGGAAAATAACTTAAAAAATATTGATGTTAAATTTCCACTTGGAAAATTTATTGCAGTTACAGGAGTGAGTGGCTCAGGGAAATCAACGCTTGTGAATGAAATCTTTGTTAAAGGAATTCAACGAGTTGTCAATAAAAGTACTGAAAAAATGGGTAAATTTAGCTCGATTAGTAATATTAAAGCAATTGATAAAGTAGTCCCTATTTCACAATCTCCAATTGGCAGAACTCCTCGCTCAACACCTGCAACTCATATTTCGGTATTCGATGATATTCGCGACTTATTCGCTTCAACTCCCGAGGCACAAAGTAGAGGATATACTAAGTCAAATTTTAGTTTTAATGTACCTGGCGGACGATGCGAAAAATGTTCTGGAGACGGGTCAATACGTATTGAAATGCATTTTTTGCCAGATGTTTATATTGCTTCCGATGAATGTGATGGACGCAGATACACGCTTGAAACTCGTGAAGTTAAATATCGGGGAAAAAACATTGCAGACGTCTTAGAAATGAGTGTTGATGAAGCATATGAATTTTTCCAAAACAGACCTAAAATAAAAGAAAAGCTTGGCGTTATCCAGTCAATTGGGCTAGGTTATATTAAACTAGGTCAGCCTTCAACTACTCTTAGTGGCGGCGAAGCTCAACGTGTTAAGTTAGCAACATATTTACACAAAAAAGCTACTGGAAAGACTGTTTATGTACTGGATGAACCAACTACCGGATTACATCCTTATGATGTTCATAAATTACTTGGCGTTTTAAATAAGATTGTTGATAATGGTGATACAGTAGTTGTTATTGAACATAACCTAGATGTGATTAAATGCGCTGATTACATTATTGACTTAGGACCTGATGGCGGGATTAATGGTGGAAAAATTGTTGCTAGTGGAACGCCTGAGCAAGTAGCCAAAATCGAAGGTTCATATACAGGAGAATACTTGAAAAAATATCTCTAAACAACTGATTGTTATTTAATATATAATTTAAATTATGAGTATAAAAAATAAACTTACACTTTATGTATCAATTGTATTATTTTGCTGTTTGCTTGCAATTTTGTCATTAGTGGGAATTTTTCAAACCGGATCAGCGCTTTGAGCCACTATATACACAATTACACTGATTTCTGGCTCTATTTTAATTGGAATTTTCAGTGTTTTGACTGTAACAACGTCAATAGCAAAACATTCGTCTATTAAATCTTCATACGCGAAATTTATTGATGATGTTCAAAAAAATAACCAATTAGGCGTGTTGCTTTATGATGTTGTAGGTAATATAATTCATGCTAGCGACTTTATTGGTGAAAGATTTGGTAAAAAATTAGTTGGAACTAAATTAAATAAGTTTTTAGACAGTTTAGAAGTTAAGTTTGAAAATAAAAAAACACAAGGAGAGTTTGTTTTTCAAGATTCACATTATCTTGTAGTTTTACATGATATTGAAGGCTATATTTCGATTAGGGATATAACTTTTGAGAAAAAGACAATGGCTCTTTATCAAGATGAATTGAGTGTTATTGGTGAAATTGAAATTGATAATTATGCTTTATATCAATCAATACTTTCAGAAGAACAAATGTATAACTTAAATAAAAGTGTTATTAGCGTTCTTGATTATTTAGTTCAAAAATATAATTTCGTGTATCGTCAATACAATACAAATGGTAAGTTTTTAGTTATTACTAACCGGATATCATTGAATAAAATGATTGCTCAAAACTTTGTATTTTTTGACGAATTACACTCAAAATTAAAGACTTTAACAAATAATATTGTGGTTTCTGTATCTGCTGGATTCGGTTATGGAGATAATGATTTGAGAAGTAAAACTGATTTAGCAAAAACTGCTCTTTTACAAGCACAAAGTCGTGGTGGTGATCAAGTTGTTGTTATGTCGCCATATGAACAGCCAATTTATTTTGGGTCGACAACTGAAATTTTACCAAGTTCAGACCGCACACGCATTAAAGCATTTACAGAACTTGTAGAATTGAGGATGAGTGATCCAAAAGTTGAAAATGTAATTATTTACGGGCATGCAGTAGCTGATTTAGATGCAATCGGATCAGCAATGGGTGTTTTAATGATGGCCAAAAACTTTGGAAAGGAAGCTTATATTTGTTCATCTACTCAGGATAGCACAACAAAAAAAGTTTTAATGCAATATTGAGAGGAAATAAAGAATTATTTTATCCGCCCTGCACAAGCGGATAAAATCAGTAATGAAAACACTCTGGTGTTTTTTGTAGATAATGCTCATCCGTCAAGAACAGACAATCCAGATGCAATTAAAAATGTTAATTCTAAAAATATATTCATTTTAGATCATCATCGTATGCGACTTTCAATAGATTTTGCTCCAAAAGAAAACAGAATTGTAACAACCTCAGCCTCATCGGCATCTGAATTGGTGACAGAAATGTTAATGTTTACAAATCGTAAAATTCAAATTGATTTAATTACAGCCCAAATGTTGCTTAATGGAATTTGTTTAGATACGTTACAGTTCCAAAAACACGCAACATCAAAAACTTTTGAAGCTGCTAGCTGACTTGAAAATCGTGGTGCTAATGCCACAATTGCATCAAACGCTTTAAAAATAGATGCGCAAACTCAACAAAAAGTTAATAAATTACTCCAAAATCTTGAGGAAGTTAAAGAAGGATTCTTCTTAGCTTATGCTGACGAACCTTGTGCTGACGACTTAATCTCAATTGCAGCAGAGGAAATTTTACGTATTGATGGTCGTCGGGCTTCGTTTGTAGTTGCGCGCCAAGAAAAAAGTGATAGATATAAATTAAGCGCCCGCGGAATTGACACAAATGTTCAAATTATTTGTGAAAATGTTGGTGGCGGCGGCGGTTTTGCAGCAGCTGCTGCTGTGTCTAATGATAATTTAGAAACATTCATTAGTAATATTAAGCAAGCAATAGTAGGAGTTAAATAATGAAAGTAATTTTAATTAAAGATTCGCAATACGGCAAAGCTAACACAATAGTCGAAGTTTCGCCAGGGTATGGAACAAATTTTTTAGTAGCCAAAGGTTTTGGTGTTCCATATAATGAAAAAACAAAGAGAGAACTTGATAAAAGATTGAGCGCATTAACTGCTAACGAGATGGAAATTAGATCGCAAGCTATCGAACTGAAAGAAAAACTGGAAAAAGAAAAATTAGTTTATAGTCTTGATGCTTTAATTGATGCTCACGGAAACTTAATTGTTCACAAATCTATTTCAACAAAAGATGTATTAAAAGACCTGAGTAAAAAAGGTTATAAATTAGATAAATATGCAGTACAAAAAGTACATCTTGTGTCAAATGGTATTCATGAAGTTGATATTATTGTGTATAACGATATAGTCGCAAAACTACAAATTGAGGTAAAAGTTAATGTCAAATAAAACTGATCACCACTCCCGACATATTTGTGATAATAGCCAGTATGAAAAAAACCTGCTGGGTATTATTTTGTCTGACAATTCATATGCAGATGTAATTATTCCGTATTTATTAGCTGAAGACTTTGCAACACTGGAACATAAAGAACTGTTTATTGTTATGTCAGCTCTTTATGACCTAAATATTAGTATTAATGATCAACAAATACTATCGAAAGCAAAAGCACTTGGATTTGATAAAGTTCGTGAGGGCTTGCTTGCGAATATTTATAGTAATTCAGGTTTACCGTCAAACATTCAACTTTACATTCGTGAGCTAATTCGTTTAACGAAAATAAGAACTTTACGTTCCAAATTAGCTAAAATTGATAATGATTTATACAATTCTAATTCAGCCGACCCAGATGAAATTATTTCACAAATTCAATCAGCTATTATGGAAATTGATCGTGGTCAGGACGGTGAAGACTTTTTAAGTGCAAAGACTGTTTCAGATGAATTCAGCAATGAATTATCACAACTTAGAGATAAAGATCCAAGCGCCATTAGCGGGGTTCCAACTGGCTATACTGCTTTAGATGAATTAACACAGGGTCTTCAGGATGATGCGATGATTGTTATTGCTGCTCGCCCCGGTTTAGGGAAAACGGCCCTTGCACTAAATATCGCTGTTAATGTTGCCCAACAAAAAAAACCAAACAATAAACGCAATCGCCGTGTAGCTTTTTTCAGTTTAGAAATGTCCCCAAAACAATTGATGGGGCGGATTTATTCAATAGCTACTTCAATTGACCAGTATAAACTGAAAAAACCACAGTTATTAACTGATAATGACATGCTTAAAATATCTAACAAAAAAGTTAATGTAATTGATAAAATGAATCTTTTTATTGATAATACATACGAAAATGAGTTACAAACACTATTATGAAAATGTCGTCGTTTAAATAAGGTTGAACCTTTAGATTTGATTGTGGTCGACTATATGCAACTTATTCATTCTAATAAAAAAGGTGGCAGTGAAAATAGACAAATGGAAATTACTCGTATTTCTCGAAGTTTAAAAACACTAGCTCTAGAATTACATGTTCCAATCATCGTTCTTTCGCAATTAAACCGTCAAACAGAATTGCGTGAGAATAAACGCCCAAATCTTGCTGACCTGCGTGAATCGGGGTCAATTGAAAATGACGCCGATATTGTGATGTTTTTATATCGAGACAGTTATTACAACAAAGAAACAACAAAAGACAATCTTAGTGGCACAAATTATGGTGATGAAACAGAAATTATTGTTGCAAAACACCGTAGTGGTGCAACAGCGGACTTAAAAGTTTATTTTCACCGAAATATTGGTAAGTTTACTAATTATGTTGTTGACGGCATGCCAGAAGATATTAACAATTTTAAAACAAAGGATTTAGATTCATAACTATGAACGCAATTGATTTAATTATAATAATTGTTTTATGTTTGTTGTTGCTATGTTCATCGATTTTTTCGAGTTGTGAAACTGCATATTCGGCATTAAATCCTGGTAAAATCGAAAGTATGTTAGATAGGCGTGAATTCGGTGCTAAGCTAATTAAAAAGCAGTACAACGTATTTAATCAGATGCTAACATTAATTTTGATACTGAATAATATTGCTAATATTGGTCTTTCAGCTGCCGTTTCCTACATTTTAAGTAAGCATTTAACTGGTAACTTATCTGAATATTCAGCTCTAATTTCGACTGCGGTTCTAACGCCTATTATTGTTGTTTTGGGCGAGATAACTCCAAAATTAGTTGCCAAAAGATATCCTGAACGTGTTGCAAAAGCATTTTGTTATGTTTTAGAAGTTTTATATTGATTATTTTTCCCTTTATGTTGAATTGTTTCTAAAATGTCTAAGGATATTTATATCACAAACACAGAACAAGACGTTAAAAATTTAATTGATGTCGCACACACAGAGGGTGTTTTAGAAGCTAATGAAAGTATAATGGCTCAAAATGCTTTGGATTTGGATACAACTAAAATTCGTAAGCACTACGTAAAAATTAAAGATATGAGTTATTTGTCTTATAAAGCTAATATTTCTGAGGCTCTAGCTTTATTTAAAGAAACTAATTATTCACGTTTACCTATTGAAAAAGATGGTGAATTTCTAGGAATTGTTTTATTAAAAGATATATTTTCTCTAGAAAAAGGCAAGGTAATTAATTATTTAAAAACAATTCCTTATGTCAGTGCGAATTCAACCTTGGCGGTTGGTCTGGAACGATTACGTTCGCACCGGGCACAAATGGCTTTTGTTGTCAATAATTATCAATCAAAAGAAGTTATAGGAATCATCACAATCGAAGACATTTTAGAGGAAATTGTTGGCGAAATTTTTGATGAATATGATGAAGAAGAAGTTCAGGATATTTTTGAAATTAGTCTAGAATTATTCCATGCTAGCGGCTATGTTTTAATGAAACAAATTCAAAAGCAAATGAACCTTGATTTTGAATTAAGCGAAAAAGAATTAGGACAAACACTTGAAGAATGAGCAACAGCTAAAAGTGGGGCGAAATTGACCAAAAATACACGTTTTGAATACGATGGCGTCTTTTTTAAAGTTTTATCAACTCCAACTAATAAACAAAAACATTATCGCTTTGAAATCGAAATTGGTACCAGTGCACCAGTTAATTTAGATGCTACCACCGAGGTTCCTGTAAATCGTGCTTAGGCACGGTTTTTTTATTTTCATAACACTAAAACTCCTCGAATGTAGAATTATTTTGCACAATTTCATTTTAGTATAAATTATCCATTTTTAAGATTATGTACTACTAAATTAGGTAATAATTTGAAAAAATACTGAAAATATTGAATTTATAAATTGGAGAACTTGATTTTACGATATGGGTACTATATGAAAAAAATTCTATTTTTATTTTTAGGTTTAAAGATAAATATATAATTTTAATTATAAAATCATAAAAATAAATTGAACTGAGAGGAAATATATGAAAATTATATTAGTTGGAGCAAACCACGCAGGGACATCATTTATTAGAACCCTAAGAACAGTTAATCCAAATGCTGAGATTACTGCATACGACAGAAATACAAACACATCATTCTTAGGTTGTGGTATTGCTGTTTGAGTTGCTGGTGAATTTAGTGAACCAGATGGATTATTCTATTCATCGCCAGAAAGCTTGAGAAATGACTATGGAGTTAATTTAAAAACAAGTCACGAAGTTATCGCTATTGACAAGGATAGAAAAGAAGTTACAGTTCTTGACTTAACAACAAATACTACTTTTACAGATACATACGACAAATTAGTGTTTGCTGGTGGTACTTGACCAATCGAACCTAAAATTAAAGGTATTGAATACAATAATATTGTTTTATCAAAACTATATCAACACGCACAAAAATTAATTGAATATGCTAACGATGATTCAATTAAAGATGTAACTATTGTTGGTGCTGGATATATTGGTGTTGAATTGGTAGAAGCTTTCCACATTAAAGGTAAAAAAGTTACTTTAATCGATGTTAACACCAGAGTTACCGGAAACTACTTTGGCGAAGAATTTACTTCAATTATGGAGCAAAACATGGCCAAAGAAGGCGTTAAACTTGCATTAGGCGAAAAAGTAGTTGAATTCAAGTCTAAAAACGGAAAAGATGTTTCATCAGTCGTAACCGATAAAGGTGAATACAAAGCTGATTTAGTGGTAATGTGTGTTGGTTTCAAACCAAGAACTGATTTCGTTAATTTAGAAAAACTACCTAATGGCGCAATTGTGGTTGATGAATTCCAAAGATCAGTATCAGATGAAAATATTTATGCAATTGGTGACTCATGTGCACTAAAACACGTTGTTACTGGTGATAACAAACACGTTGCCCTAGCGACAAATGCTGTTAAGTCTGGATTAGTTGCCGCTCTACACATGGCGGGCGTAAATGTACCTTTCCCAGGTGTTGCTGGAACAAATGCTATAAATGTGTTTGGTTGCCATTATGCAGGAACAGGTTTTACAGTTGAGGGTGCTAAGGCTGCCGGTTTTGAAAACGCTGCCGCAATTTACTGAGAAGATATGGATAGACCAGAATTTATGCAACATGCAGAAAAAGTAGGATGTACAATTGTTTATGATACAAAAACAACAAAACTACTTGGAGTTCAATTAGGTTCATGAGGCGAAACTCTTCACGCTGAAACAATATACATGTTCGCATTAGCAATTCAAAAAGGTTTAACATTGCCTGAAATTGCTTTAACAGATGTATTCTTCCTACCTCACTTTAACAAACCATTTAACTTCTTCCTTGTTCCAATGTTAAAAGCTTTAGGAATCAATTATAAAAAATAGTTAACAAATAAAAAAGAGCTTAATAATAGCTCTTCCTAAATAGTAAGTTCAAGTGCAACACATGCACTTGGCTTTTTTTATTTTAACATTTTAATGATTTTTTTCTCATTTTTTGCAAATATTAGTTACGATAAAAGCCCCTTATGCAAGGGGTTGGGGGTTAGGAAGAAAGAAAAGTCCCTTTTCAAGGGGTTTGGGGTTAGAAAATAAAGAGGCGGATTGTGTAAGCGGATAGAGCTTATGCAACATAATAAGCGACTATCATACTAGGCCGTAAAAGTTAGCCTCGATAAATAAATCATTGGCAGATTTTCAACCCAAAATTTCTCTTGGCATATCATTTATTCTTTTGGTAATTTGGTCTAATATTTCTTGCGAAATTTGATTAAAATCAAATCCTTTTTTGTATTCGCGTCTTATAAGTCCATTTCAGTGTTCGTTTGATCCTCTTTGAAAAGAGGCGTATGGCTCAGCTCTATATATTTTTATATCGAGTCATTTTGCCAAAATACCTATTTTTTCGAATTCTATGCCATTATCAATAGTTATAGTTTTTACTATTAATTGTCTTTCTAAAACGAGTTTTCTTAATGCTACATTCACCTTCATTGGGTTTTTACTTGGTATCAAAATCGCAAAACCGACTCTGGTTTTTCTCTCTGTTAAAGTAAGAATGTTGTTATATCCAGTAGCTCTTTTCCCAACTATCATATCAGCTTCTCAATGACCATATTCTTCACGATTATCTATCGATTTGGGTCTTGTTCATATCGGGAATACATAATCAGCTGATGTTACAAGGCGACTAATTACGCTTGCATGTCTTTTTCCACCCTTTTTATATGAGGAACGCAATAAATTTGATTTTTTGATTATTCATTTATTTGTTTTGATTCAATTGAATACTGTTTTTAAGCAAGGGATTTTAATTTTAAAATTCTCTTTTATATATTTATGGGTAAGTTTTACCCCATAATATTTTTTGTCAAATTTTTTTAGAAATAATTCACTAAATTCACTATATTTACTATTCAAAAATTTAAAATAATATTTATGATAATGACGTCTTTGGGCTTTGATATCAGCATAAAATGGGGAATATTTCCCAAATTTATCTAAATTTCTTTTTATTTCTCTACTTACTGTAGATGGGTTTTTATGTAATATATTTGCAATTTTTCTTATTGATAAATTTATTTCTAAATAACTTTTAATTGCTTCTCTATCACTTTTTGTTATATGGGTATATTTTTTAATGCTATAATTCATATGAAGTTCCTGGCCAATTTGGAGCTTTTTTCTTTTTTTATTTTAAAGAATAATCGAAACAAAAAAGTTCAAGCCCCACAATTTAATTTTACATTAATTTGTGTTGCACTTGAACTTACAATCAAGCAAGAGCTTAATAATAGCTCTTTTTTGTATGCTTAAACTAGCTTTATTGGGTAAATAGTATAAAGTCATTTAGGAAAAAATCATGAGATAAATAATATTAATTGGAATATTTAGTACGCTACTATTGAAATGATACTTAAAATGATAGAAATTATAAGAAATTAGATATCTGATTTTTTAATTTTTCCACTATTTTCCTTATCAAAAATTTTTATAAGTATGTCTTAATTTTATTTTTTACTATTTTTTGATCTTTGTTTTAGGTTTTGCTTTATATTACTAAAATAATCACTATAGTTTTTAACTAAACAAGCATCAACTTTACCATTAATTGGGTCGGATTTTAAAATAACGACAGCTACTTTGTCACCTAAACGGTATTTATTTTTTGTATTTTTTCCGATAATTGTAGTTGAATCATCATTTATTTCATATTCATCATCACTTAATGTTGAAATATGAACTAAAGCATTAGTTTTATTTTCAAATTCAACAAACATTCCAAATTTTAAAACGCTGACAATTTGACAATTAAAGCTTTGTCCAATTTTATTACGGAAATATTCAGCATATAATAAATCATTTGTGTCACGTTCTATTTGTAACGCTTTTTGTTCAGCTTCACTATTCATTTCGCTAATTGTTGGCAAAATTTTTCGCATGTGCTCAATTTTAGTTCGATCATTATTGATCAAAACATCTCTAATAGCTCTATGAACCATTAAATCAGGATAACGACGGATTGGGCTTGTGAAGTGACAATAATGCTCACTCGCTAATCCAAAATGTCCGATATTTTCAGGGTTATAAACAGCTTTTGACATTGTTCGCAGAAACATAATTTGTAGAAAACTATCAAATCTTTGCTTTTTGATTTTTTCAATTGCTTGTTGGAATGAAAGAGGCGTTAAATTCATTGAATCAAGTTCAATTTTAATGTTTAATGCATTCATAACTTGTTTAAAAGTTAGAATTTTTTCTTCAGAAGGCACATCGTGAATCCGATACATTACAGGGATTTTAGCTTTTGTTAAAATTTTAGCCGTTTCTTCATTAGCACGCACCATAAAGTCTTCAATCATTCTTTCACTTGGTCCAGATGAATCTACTATAACATCAACAACTTGGTCTTTATCTCCTAAAATGATTTTTGGCTCCTCTATTTCAAAGTCGATATAACCTTCACTTAACTTAACTTTTCGGATTTTTTGTGTTAATTCTCAGGCTAAATTTAACATTTTGTTTAACGATTGGTCTTCAAAACGTTTTTTAGATTCAATAAATTCATTGACGCGTTTATAAGTTAAACGATATTTTGAATTAATGACCCCTTGAACTAATCGTGCATCCATTGTATGGCCATTGTTATCGATGTTGATAATGATAGACATAGTAAAACGATCTTCATTTGGATTTAGAGAGCAAATTCCATTTGATAATTTTTCTGGCAACATCGGTATAACTTTATTAGCTAAATAAGTGGATGTCCCGCGTTTTAACGCCTCTTTATCAATTTCACTATTTTCATGAACATAATAGCTTACATCCGCAATATGAACAGCTAATTCGTAATACGAATTATTAATTTTTTTAACAGAAATCGCATCGTCAAAATCCTTGGTATTTTCGCCATCGATTGTAACAATTAACTCATCACGAAAATCAACTCTATTTTTCATTCCCTTCGGATCAATTTTATCAGGGATTAAGTCAGCTTCTTTTTGAACTTCTTTTTCAAACCCTTTTGGCATTTCGCGTTCAGCTAAAAGTGATTTTACATAGCAAAGAGGATCAGAAATATTAGAAACTTTTTCAACAATGTCGACATGTAGTTCGTTTTGTTTTCATGCGCAAATTTTGGCTAATACTAAATCATCTAAACGGGCATCTATTTTAAACTCATTAATCACGAAACGGGTGTTAGCATAGTCATTTTTGATTGGTTTGAACGTAATCACTGAGTTATTTAACTCAATAATTCCTGGAATTTTAGCTTCTTTACGCTTAATTACTTCCGTAATATGTGCAAAAACTTTTAGAGAGCTGTTTTCAAAGTATTCATAAACCTCAGCTTTAACAAAATCGCCTGTGTAGGCGTTATTAAAACTACTCCCTGGAACAAAATACGATACTTTTTCACCATCATTTTCTTCATCAAGATCAATGAAACCAAAACGAGCATCTTTTGAGTATTTAATAACTCCTTCAATTGTTCCTTTTGGAACGAGAATTGAGTAGGTATTGTCTCTAAATAGTATGATTTTGTGTTTTTCAACCATTTCTTTTAGAGCGATTGTGAGCTGTTTGCTTTTATTGTAAGGAACTTGCAAGCCTTTTGCAATTGAAAGATAATTGCAACGTTTTTTCGCTTTTATATAGTTGTATATTTTTTCAATTGAAATCATCTAATTATTTTGCGACAAAGTTTATTACAAGAGCAAGAGACATAGTGATAATACCCATGAAAAACATGGCTCACTTCATAAACTTTTTCACGCCCCTTTCTTTGTTTGATTTGAATAATTCTAGATCACCTGAACCAACTAACGCTCCTGAAAAACCATTTGAATCAGGTGACATCATTAATGAAATAATAATGATAAAAATACTGATCAACATTAAAACAATTGAAGTTATTAATTGTATTGTCATGACGCCTCCAAATGAAAATATGAATTAAATTATAAACTATGCTACATAATTTAAGTTTAAATTTATATTTTAAATTGAATAGCATATAGAAAATAAATAGTTATTTTTTGACCAAATACTTAGGAATATGAGTGTAAAAGTCAAAAAGTAGTCATAATTTAGAATGTTATAATTTATGATTTTAAGATGAAAACATTTGAAAGCTAATTATTCTGTTGCTATTTTAATTTAATTAATAAATATAAATTTTATATTATAATTTAAAACTATGAAAATGAATGCTAATAAAAAGAAACCAATAATTATTTTTGTGGGCCCTAGTGGTGTTGGAAAAGGAACTATTGAATCAATTTTGTTTAAGAACAATGATCTTAAATTAAAATTATCTGTTTCTGCAACAACAAGAAGCCCGCGCGTAGGTGAAATTGATGGTACCCATTATTTTTTCATTTCTAAGGATGATTTTCAGCAAAGAATTGAGAATAATGAACTTTTAGAATATAATTTTCATTTTGATAATTATTATGGCACTCTTTTGAGTGAGATTGATCGCATTCACAATTGTGGTTTAGTTCCTTTTTTAGAAATTGAAACATTAGGGGCTAAAAAAATACTGCAAAATACTGAAAACTTTAATAAATACAACATAATCACAGTTTTTATTCTTCCTCCTTCATTCCATGAATTGAAACAAAGAATTGTAGGTCGTAATACCGAAACTGAGGATTCAATTACAATGAGAATGCAAAAAGCGACAGAAGAGATCGCTGATCGTCATATTTTTAAATACAATATTATAAACGATGATCCGCACCGTGCCGCAAATGAGATTGAAGCGTTATTAATGAAAGAGTTATATGAGTAGTTTTGGCGAATTAAGTTCAGTGGGCAATATTAGAAGCGAAAATCAAGATCGAGTTGGGCATTTTTTGTCAGGTTCAATTGGCATGATTTTAGTTTGTGATGGTATGGGTGGTCACTTTGGAGGTGCTTATGCATCAAGTATTACTGTCAATGTGTTTAATCGCAATTTTAAAGAGCAAATACCATTGCAAAAAAACGATATTAATTCATATGCAACCTGATTTAAAAAATGTGTTGAACAAGCTCGTGCAGAAATGAAAAAGATGGGCGAAAATGATGAAGCTAAACTTGATATGGGAACCACTGTAACTGCGGCTATTTTTGATACAAAAGCGAAGTTTTTGTATATTTTTAATATTGGTGATTCGAGAACTTATGTATTATCGAATTTAGGAGAACTTACACAAATTACAGTAGACCATAATCTCTTAAATAAACTTATTTTAATTGACAATATGAGTGAAATGGAAGCAAAAAAAGTTCGTTATCATACAGCTTTGACGTCAGCATTAGGTCCCCAAAAGAAAACTAAAATTGAGGTTTTTGACCTTAGCGACAGTTTTGATAAAGTTCACGGAATTTTATCAACCTCTGATGGAGTTCATGATTTTATTGAAAAACCAGTAATTGAACAAATATTACGTCAGGAAAAAAATGAACAAAAAGTAGTTGAAGCTCTTGTTCAAAATGCTTTAGACAATAAATCAACTGATAATGCATCAGCTGTTTATGTTACCATAGCTAATAACGCAGAATGGAGAGGATAATGTTGCCAAAAAACGATAGTAAAGTATATAAAAAATACAAAATAATAAGTCAAATTGGCAAGGGTGGTTTTAGCTATGTTTACAAGGTGGAACTTTTAAGCGATCCGTCAAAAGTTTATGCATTAAAATACTTTTTTGTTGCTGGCGAATCCGAAAAAGAAAACACATTAAAGCGTTTTGAACAAGAAATTAAGCTATATAAATCAATTCATTCAAATAGAATTGCTGAGTTTGTCGAGGCCTCTTTTGATGCTCAGGAACAATATTTGGTTATGGAGCTTGTAAATGGCGAAACATTGAAAAATGAAATCAATAAAGGTGGTAAATTAATTGCACGAACAGCCGTGAATTATGCAATGCAAATTGCTGAAGGATTGGGCGAACTACATAGCAATAAAATTATTCATCGCGACATTAAAAGCACAAATATTATGATAACTTCTGATCGTAATGTTAAAATTATCGATTTCGGGCTTGCATTAAGAGAAGATAGCCAGCGTTTTACACAGGCACAAAAAGTTATTGGAACTGTATATTACATGGCGCCTGAACTATGTTATTCAGATAATAAACCATCAGTTCGCTCAGATATTTATGCATTAGGTATTCTTATTTATGAAATGTTGACCGGCGATTATCCGTTTAAAGGGCAAAGTGCAGTCCAAACAATGAATAAACAAAAAAATTCGCCTCTTCCCGATATTACAAAAATTGTCACGGTGCCACAAGGTTTAGCGAATGTAATCATGAAAGCAACTAATAAAGACCCGCAAAAACGTTATGCTTCTATGTGAGAATTGCGCTCTGATTTATCGACCTGTTTAGATTCGAGTCGTTTTTATGAAAAGGTTTATGATCCTAACAAAGATGATGTAAAGAAAACGTTTCAAGATTTTATCAACTCAAAAGCTTTTCTATACACAGCTATTGCAGTCACTTCAACACTTTTATTAGTTGGCTTGATTTTAATATGCGTTTTTATTAGATAGAAAATTTTAGGAGATATGTGCGAGGTAAAATTTATTCATTAACTGGCGGTTTATACCACATTAAAGATACTGACGGTTCAATGCATCAGTTAAAAGCTGCGGGTGTTTTTAGACACAAAAATATTGAACCCATAGTTGGGGATATTGTTGATTTTGAACCGAATGGATTTATAACGAAGGTTTGTGAGCGCAAAAATTCGTTTATAAGGCCAAAGGTTGCTAATATTGACGCAATCATTGTTGTAATGTCAGTAGTTGAGCCTGATTTTCAGCCGTTTTTAGTTGATAAGTATTTAGCTTTTATTGAAGCCAATAACATAGAACCTGTGTTGTTTATCACTAAAGTCGATTTAGCATTAAGCGAGTGAAAACAACGCTACATTTCTATGGGTTATAAAGTGTTTAATATTGACTACACGGATCCTGAACTTGCGCAAAAATTGAAACCTATTTTTGCACAAAAAGTTATTTCATTAATGGGCCAATCAGGCGTTGGTAAAACTACTTTTATAAATGCAGTTGCAGGCACGAATTTTGAAACGCAAGAGATTTCCAAATTTGCAAATCGTGGAAAGCATACAACTCGTGTTGTACAAATTATAGAGACTTTGGAAGGCGAGTTAATCGATACCCCTGGTTTTTCAAGTTTTGATACTAATTTAACAAAAATTCAATTAGCTCAATCTTTTAGTCAATTTAAGGAATTGGCTAAAATGTGTAAATTTAAGTCTTGCTTGCATTTTAATGAACCACAGGAATTTTGCAATGTTAAATTAAATGTGGCTAGTGGTATAATTCCAGAATTTCGATATAACAATTACATAAAAATGATACAAGGAGCTAAAGATGAATAAAAAAAATGTAACGCCATCACTTTTAAACGTTGAAGAGGGTAAGCGCTGAGAAATGGCCCAAACCTTAATCGACCAAGGTATTAAATGAATCCATTACGATGTAATGGATGCAAAATTTGTTCCTAACAGAGCAATTGAGATTAAAGAAATTAAAACAATTAAAGAAAAAACCACTCACCACTTTATGGATGCACATTTAATGGTTGAAAATCCTTTATCATATTTAGATGATTATAAAGATCTAGTGGATATTACAACTATTCACTTTGAAGCAGTAGATTCAAAAGAGTTGTTGAATTTTTTAGAATTAAAGCATCATGATTATCGTATTGGTTTAGCTATAAAACCTTTAACATCTGTTACTGAAATAAGTCAATTTTTACCGTATGTAGCATTAGTTCTTGTAATGTCAGTTGAACCTGGTGCAGGAGGCCAAAAATTTATACCATCAGCTTTAGATAAAATTAAAGAGCTAAAAAACATTAGAAGTTTTAATCAATATCAATATTTAATTCAAGTTGATGGCGGTATTAATGAAATAACTGGCCCTCAATGTTTTAAAGCGGGGGCTGATGCCTGTGTGGCAGGAACATTTTTGATTAAAGAGCCAACTAAGGAACGCATAAATTCAATTATTAAATAATTAAATATACTCAATAAGCATATTATAAAAAAACACTGATAAGATTGACTTATTTCAGTGTTTTTTTAATTTACTATTGATTTAATAGCTTAATTTTGTCAAATTTAAATTCATTTGGAATATTATTTTCATCAGTGCCATTTTGAAAAATGTAGGTTTTGTAGTTCTGATTTTTATACATTTTTTCAAGAGCTTGACGGTATGATGTTTTTTGGTCTTTGCCCCCGCCATAAATTAAGTCGTATTGAGGAAGATTATATTTACCATATACACCTTTATAGTCATAACCTTCAGATCTAAAAGCGGAAACAAAATCAGTTTTAGAATCGGGGGCAATTGATGAGTGCACGCCGATGATTTCATTGTTTTGGTTTCTTACACTTGAACCTGATGATCCTTCACGTCCTACAAAGTGACGCAACATGTATTGTAAACCAGTATTTCAATATTGTTTTTGTTTTCCTTCTTCATCGAAAGTCGAATATATCTCATTACCACGAACAGGGTTGGCTATAAAACCATCATTCAATCCAGGTTTATCGATAAATGTTCTAAATCCGATGTTATATGAAAGATAATTCCCTCTATTTAATTTTTTCTCATCTACGCTCGGTTTACCACCTTCTTGAATTGGTCTCTGTGAGAAAAATCTGTAATCTGAGTTAGTTCATAAAGTCTGGTAATCTTTGGCGCGATCTATTTGGTCCTGGTCAATATATTTTCTTAAAAAGTAATCATATATTGCTCCAGGATAACCTAATGCAAATAATTCATCAGTTTTTCTTGGCCCGTTTGCTTCTGGATACTGCAATTCAAAATCGATTTTATTGTAATTTTTTAAATATGAATTGGCTAAAAATTTAACTTTATCTTTTGGATCTCTGGAAGCATAATCGTTGGTGACTAATCTTGCTAATTCTTCGCCGCTCATTGGTTTTATTTCAACACTTTTTTCATTACTCCAGGCTACCAATTTATTGTGTATTGATGCAAGAATATCAAAATCAATTTCAACAACGGCAAAATCTATCATTTCCTCAATGGAAGCAAATTTTTCTTTTTGGCTTGAATCTAAATAATCCTTAGGAGAGGTTTTTAAATAGTCGGTTGCATCATAAACTCGTTTAACTGCTTGTTTCACCTTAGGATCATCTCATCCATAAGTAATAAATTTTTCATCCAAACCCAAAATTCTAAAACGAGTTAGCAATCCAACGTTAGGCTTCATAACCGACATACTAATTGATGAAAATTCAGGTTGCATAATATCACGAGCAACATGTGAATTGGTGCCAAAATATCATTTTGTTGGATATTTGCTGTTTTCTGAGATTTTATAATCCATAATCCACATCGTTCCCCTTGGAGCTTTGATGCGATTATAGGTTTTGGCATCATTTTTTTGGTTTTCGATTTCTTTTTCAAATAGTTTTAAAACGTCAGAATAGGTGTATTTTTTAATTTGATTGATTGCATTTTTTCGCTCATTTACTAAGGAATCGTAGTGTCTACTAATAGCAGGTTTATCGACTGCAACAGCTTGTGCGATTTTTATTTCGCGCTCATTTTCTAGAATCTTTATTTTAGTTTCTTCTTCTCTAACACTAGGTTCAATGAAATATTGATTTAAAAGCTCTTTTGCATTAGTTTGCGCTTGGTATTCTTTAAGTTTGTTAATTTTTTGCTGAATTTCTTGAATTTCTTTTTCGTTTTGATATTTATATTTAAAACTTACGGCATAGGTTTCCAGTCCGATCCGTTTATATGTTTGGTTTGGTAATAAACGAGCCAATCCTTCAGTCCTTGAAGGATCTCTATCGCTTAAAAAATCAGTTCTGCTATATCTGCTAATTATTGAATCAGGATAAGTGTTGATTACAAGTCCACCAATAGAGCCATTAGCTTCAAGTCTTGGCAATGTGTAACCACGGTATAATGAATTTTCATAAGAAGGAACGCCGGCTATTTGCGCTTTTTTATCGAATTGTTGTGCATTTTGGCCTAAATAATTTAAATCCGATCTCGTTTTAATAATATCTACACCACGATTTTTATATTGAACATCTTGTTCCTTGTGATAGGCATCATTATCAATTTGGTATCTTTGGATTTGATTTGAAGTAATGTATTTATCCGGTTGTTTAAGTGTTTGTGGTCTTGATGGTATAGTTGAATCATTATTTTGTACTTGCTTTTTAAATCCTGGTAATTTAAAAGATTTAATAACTGATTTTTGTGTCTTTTTATCAGTAAATTTGATTGAAAAATTAACAATTCCAGTTGCATTTGAATTATTTTCGCGATTAACAGAGACAACTTCGTAATTTAAAGTGTTTTTGTATTTATCATTTATAGTCAGCGAAAGCAAATTTCTTCAATCATTTGCAATTGTCTCTGCTGTTAAATTATCACGATTTTTGCCATTCTTAATTTTTAGATTGAAAATTTCTTCAAAATTAGATGGTAATGAAGGCAAAGTGTTTTGGTCATTTTCATTTACCTCTTTTTTGCAAGATGCAGCAAGGAATGAAGAGCTAAATGAAACTGTTATTCCTATAGGCACTCATAATTTCTTTTTCATAACTTAACTCCTTATTCGAGTATTTTTAACACATTTTGGTAAATTATGCGTAAGTGAATCCGCTATCAATTTCAACGTTTAAACCAGCAGATTGTAGTTTTGATACTAATTCTTTATTTTCTGCATCAACTACTATTTTTGCAGGAAATTCCCTTCAATCATTTCTAATTAATTCAATCATTTTAATTAAATTTCTTATTGATAATTGACTTAAATCGCTGTCCTGAATTTTAATTTTGGTTGTTTGGTGTCCGTTTGAAAATGTGATTTTTGGCTTGTCCATTGGCCCAACGGGTGGGGCAAAGTTTTCTCATCCAGCGTTATGTAAGTCTTTATTTGTCAGTGTATATGTGTCAGAATTATTGAAGAATCTTGCTCTTCATATTTTACGCCGGGCGTTTGAAGGTTTTTGAATGTCTCTAAATACTAATCCTCTTAATGTTTTAATGGTTCCAAGACGGCTAAAATCTAACCCAGTTGGGTATGAATTATTGCCCTCATTGTGGTCAGGATTTAAACCCGGACCAAAACCGCCTTGGAAGAATGGTTCATTATTTCGTGAATAGTAAGCTATTCTTAAACCTTTGTTAATTCTGTCAAATTCTTCTTCCTCTGTGCTTGCATTCGGGTTGTGATCCCCTTCATCAAAGCTAAGTGTATTGAATAAGATTCTACTTCACACTACTACGCCAGGAGCATATCCACGGTTAGCATTATAGTCATTTGTGTTGATTCATTCAGTATTTCGGACTGAAAATGGATTGATGTTTCAGTCTTCGAGTGTTGAATTTCCATCAGTATAAAGTGATAATTCTTTTATATGTTTATTTTCAAGTGCGATTAATGCCCCTGTGTTTGTGGCTTCTGCACTCATTTGTAGATCAAGTTGCATTATTTCGTTAGGTAATTCTGAAAGTATATGTTTAAATTTTTGACCTTGCTCAAATTTACCCATATTTCTAATTCTTCAAGATGCAACGACAAGATTATTTTCTTTAACTTTTTTAATTAACGCAAGCGATTTTTTATAACCTTCATCGTTTCCAGCATCTAAATCAATAACTAACCCTTCATTGAAAGCGTCTTCTTTATTTATTCGCTCTTTTCGTGTCATTTTAATAATTTTAATTCCGTCATTTGGTTTTAAAAAATCTTTAAAAACGGGGTGAGAACGAGTAACATCTTCTCGATCTCATCCGGGATATGTTCCGTCTTGAATGTCGGCAGGAGTTCTTCCGTATGGAGAATTGTAGCTAAAAACGCGTCTTTCTAAATTATCTTTTCGCATACGATTTGTTACTGTGTTGTATTCGTCAGGTGGGGTGTAAGTAAAGCTATCTAATTCTCCATCTTCGTTAATATATGTGTTTCTTGGGTCAATAATATAGCCTTCATTCAAGTTTTTTTGCGCGGATGTCGAAAGTTTATTGATTTTTGATTCATCAATGTGGCTCATCAATCAAATATAACGATGCTCCTTAGAATCAAATTGCATTGTTGGATATAGTCTCTTGCCTTCATCGTTTAAAAACTTTAATATTTTGGCTGTATCATTACTGTCAAAAAGACGTTTTCAACGTTCAAACTCGTGTTCTCACTTTTGTGGGTTTTGTTTAATAAATGACTGCAGATCTTTATTTTGTAAACCAATGGCTATTCCGACAAGATTTTTATTTTCTTGACTAAAAACACCAATTTTGTCATTTTTAGCATCATCAATAACTTTTTGTTTGAAAGCTTCATCGTATTTTAGACTTATAAGTTTTGGTACCACGTGATTAATATAAGGTTTCACATTAGTTAATTTATGAATTTTGTCATAATCAGGAATAAATCGTTGAGGTTGTGGCGATGATTCGACGTCAACATCGCTAAACTTTTTACCTAGAAAGTGTAATTCTTTTTGTGGATTTTTTGGTTTATTTACAATACTTTCTTTTTTCTTCTCTTCAGGTTTTGGTAAAGGTTTTGGCTTAGGTTTTTCTTGATTTTGAGGCAGTTTATTATCTTTTTTGGGTTTTTCAGTATCAGTTTTAATAACTATTGGTTTTTCAGTTGGCTTGGGCTTAGTTTCATTTTTAATTGGATCAGGTTTTTTGATTTCAATTTGTGTGCTGTCGCTGTTTGAAGCGAGAGTTTTTGCTAAATCATTTTTTTGTTGTAAATTTATTTTTGCGTTTGCAGTTGTCTGATAATTTATTGATCCACTGGATTTAGCTGTAGAAAAATATACAGCTGTGGCAATAACTGAGGACACAGTCACAGTTGCTGATAATGCTATTAAAATATTTCTATTACGTTTTTTAAATTTTTTGAGCATGATATTCCTTGTTGATTTTATTATACTCATTTGTAAGTATCTATTAGATGCTTAAAGATTTTCATAAAAATATCATTATTTTGATTTACTTGGAAGTTTTTAAAGTGATTAAATTTTATGAAAAAGAAGTGATTTTTTTACCTATATACTCATAATATGTGTATTTTGGCTATTTTTAATAAAATGAATACACACTCGTGTATTCAAGTTAAGCATTTAAGCATATTCAAGATCGCCATCTCTTTGTTCGACCTTGAAACCTGCTTGTTCTAGTTGTGCTTTTAGTTCATCTGCCCCTAATTGAATAATTATTGTGCCTTTAAATTCGTTATTATTTCTCGCAAATTCAATAAATTTATGAAGATTATGAATTGCATTAGCACTTAGTATTGTAGTGCTATTTATTTTGATTTCTTGTGTTGTATTACCATTTGAGAATGCAATTTTACCCTTTTCGTATGGTGGATTATTAACAATATTTTCAAATCCGGCATCATTTAAGTCATTTTCACTTAATTCAAAATGCTTTTTATCGTTGAAAAAAGTTACTTTTGTTATTTTTCTTGATCCGTTTTGTGGCTTAATAATATCTTTGAATATAAGGCCTTTTAATGTTTTAATTTGTGGAATATTACTAAAATCTAGTGCTGTCGGGTATGAATTTGTGTGTTCATTATTATCTGGATCGTCTTTTCCGGGTCCGTATTGTCCCTGAAAAATAGGCTCATTATTTCTAACTCAGTAAGCCATTCTTAAACCGTCATTAATACGTTCATAAGGATCGCTTTTGTCGGGTTGATAATCGCCCGCATCGAATGAAAGTGTGTTAAAAGTAATTCTTGTTGCTATTTGTGAACCTTTTTTAAATTCATGGCTAACATTGTAATCATTTGTATTGACTCAACGTGTATTTTTCAGTGCTAACGGGTTAATTTTTCAATCTTCTAATAATGAATTACCTAGTGTATAAAGAGATAATTCTTTAATATTTTTGTTTTCAAGAGCAATTAATGAACCGGTGTTTGTTGCTGTATCACTAAATGAAAGTTCTAGTTGCCCTATATCATCAGGAAGTTCGCTAAGAATATCTTTGAATTTTTGCGAACTATCATTTTTACCCATGTTGAATATTTTAAATGATTTAATATTTCATTCTGGGTGTTTTTTAACATCTTTTAGTATATTAATTGTTTTTTGGTAACCGTCTTCATTTGCAGCGTCAATTTCAAGCACATTGACCTCATTAATTTTGCCAGCTTCTTCTTTATCGCGAGTTTTTCTAATTATATTTATACCATCGGTTTTTTGAATGTTCAGTGACTTAAATTTCTCTTCTTCAGTAACATTAGAGTTGGTTCAGCCTGGATATATTCCATTTTTTATATCATCAGGAGAACGGAAGAAAGGTCCTTTATCACCATCATCATAGTCAATAAATCTTTTAGTTTTATTATCACGATCAATTCTTGATATTACTGAATTATATTTTCTAGGTAAGCTAGAAGCTCAGGCGTCAATTTTACCATCTTCAGTTAAAAACGAGTTTTCCTCGCTAATTGTAAAACCTTCAGCAAGGAATCTTTTTGCACGATCAGTTAACTCTGTTATTTTTGACCAATCTAAATTATGATACAGTCATAAATATCTATGTTCTATGCTGGATCAATTGGTATTTTGATATTCTTGTAGCTTTTCTTGTTTTATAAATTTAACAACGTTGTTAGAGTCGAAAAGTAATTTTCAGCGATCGAATTGTTTTTGTCAAAAGTTTTCTCAGTTATTTTTAATGTGTTGTTGAAATTTTTCCGGTTGGTGTTGAAAGTTTTTAATATCGTCAGCAATTAAATTAGCTATATATTTAGCTCGAATTCCACTATTACTTTGACCATCTCCTAGTCCTATCAGTAGGTTTGCTTTTTCTAATTCCGGAGTTGTTTCCACACTAATTATTTTGTCGACTGAGCTATTAACGTATTCTTCACGGTTTGCTATACCTTTTTTAATGTCGTATTGCGAAACAATACGTTGAATTTTAACTTGCACTTTTGCATTTACTAATTTACCAGCAATTTCAATCTGGGTATTAATTATTTTTGTTTCCGCTGGTGCTGGTGCAACATCTTCGGGCGCAGGAACAAATGAAGGAGTAGTGTTAGCGGGTGGTAAAGGGGTAGTATTTATTACTGGTGGAGCAGGAATAGGTGGTTTAGGTTTTTCCACTCTAATTGCAGGTTTTTCAGTAGGAAGTACTGGTTTTTTATCGTTTTTTTGTTTTATTTCATCCTTTGGCTTTTTAGGTTCCGCAGGTTTTAGTACCGGCGGGAGCTTATTTATTTTAAGCGGTTGTTGCTTGTGTTTCAAAGGTGTGATTTTCTTATTTTTTTCCTCAGATTTAGGCTTTGGTTTTTCTGTTTTAACCTTTTCAACTTTTTTAGGTTCAACCTTTATAGGCTCAGTCTTTGGTTCAGGAGGTTTAGGGGCGATATTAATAATTTCAGGCTTCGGTTTTTCTGGCTTAGGTTGTTCGCTTTGTATGATTTCGCGTAAGTTCGCATCAGCATTTGAAATAACCGCACTATTTAAATCTAAGTTATTGTTCGCAATAAAATTAGGAGATGCTGGGGCTTGTGTTTTATATGTAAGGGAATTTTTGACACTTGCTGTAAGAGTGTAAACAACTGTTGCACCTAAAGTTGATACAATAATTGTTCCGCTAACCGCACCTATGATAATTTTATTGCGTTTTTGCTTTCAAAAACTCATATTTTTAACCGATTATAGTCCTAGTTCTTTATCAGTAGGAATATCAAGAGCTGAACCTACGTATGAGAAGATTTCAGGACTTTGTTTGATATACTCACCGTTAAGAATTTTTTGAACACTTTTAATAGTGTCTTTTAGCTTCACGAATTGACCGGGAGCTTTTGTAAAGTGTTCAGTCATGAAGAAATTCTGAGTAAAAAAACTTTCTAGCTGTAGAGCTTTTTTAACTATTGTTTTATTTTCATCATCTAATTCATCAAAACCTAAAATCATAATAACATCTTCAAGGTCTTTGTATGTTTTCAACATTCTTTTAGCTTCAATAATTGCTTCTAAGTGTTCTTTACCAATAATAGCTTCATTAACTGAGTTAGATTGTGAAGCAAGTGGGTCGAAAGCGGGGAATATATTTTTAGCTGTTTGTGCCCGTGATAAAACTAAGTTTCCGTCAAGGTGATTAAATACCGCTACGGCTGATGGGTCTGATAGATCATCCATTGGTAAAAACATTGTTTGGAACGATGTGATAGCACCATTTTCATTTTTGAACATACGATGTTCAACATTAGCAACATCACTTTCAAGCGTTGATTGGTATCCACCCACAGATGGTTTTTTACCTAGTGACGAACTCACTTCGTTTTCAGCTTGCACAAAACGATAGATATTATCGATAAATAACAATACATCTTCTTTTTCTGTGTCTCTTAGGTATTCAGCAGCGGTAATTCCAATTGGAACAATAGACATTCTCGCACCTGGCGATTCGTTCATTTTCGACACATACATTACTGAGTTTTTTAGTAAATCTGAGCTTTTTAATTCATTGTATAGCTCAATACCTTCACGCGAACGCTCGCCTGACCCGATGAATATGTTTGATGTCTGTTTATTGTTAGAGTTAACATTAAAAATTAATTCTTTCATAAGAACCGTTTTACCAACACCAGCTCCCCCAAAAATACCGATTTTATAACCTTTTACAATCGGGATGAAAAAGTCGATTGCTTTAATTCCAGTTTCGATAATTTGAACTTGGTTATTAATGAACTTATCTTTGTTAATTGTTGAGTTCATTTCAACATATTTAGGTTTAACATTTGTTGGTAATAATGGTTCGCCAGTAAAACTATAAATATTATTTTTCGATTCCTTACCAACTGGTACCATAAAGCTTTTTTGTGTATTTACAACTTCATCACTTAAAGAAATTGGTTGTGAAGCATAGATAACAATTGCCCGAACGGTTTTATCGTCTAAAACTCGTTTTACCAGTAAATAAGTTTTACCGTTGTGTAAAGTTAAAAGATGATTAACTTTTGGCAGTGAACGTTGGTCAAAAGTAATTTCAATAACATCTGAGTTAAATTTTATAATTGTACCGGTCATTATTTATCTCCTAACTGTTGAGCAATTTTGTCAAGATAATTTTTATCAAATTCTAGGAACGAGTGATCTAATTTAATGTTTCATCCTAAATTTAAGTAATTTGAGTATTCTTTCAACGCAAAAGCGAAGAAATTCTTTGTCATTGTGTCATCATATTTTTGACCACTGGCGATAATGTCATAAGCTCTTTTAGCTTCAGCATGAGTGTCAATTAATTTATTTAGGTATCTCATAGCTTTTTGTTCGTTAGTTACGCCTTTAAATAGATTTCAAGCAATAATTTTTGAAGTTAGCAAAATAAAGCGATCTGAATATAATGAGTACCCTTTTTGAGTAAACATTTTATCAATCATTTTTCCTTTAGCTAGCAATGCTGATGTTTCGGCGTTGAATTCGTAGTCTAAATTAGCCAATTTTAAGTGACGTTTGTATTTACGGAAAATTTTTCCAATTTCACCAGCAACTTTTGTAATTGTACGATTTTGCACACTTGAACCAGTACGAGATACTGATAAATCAATATTTATAGCAGGCAATTTACCGGCGCTAAATAAGTCAGCACTTGTTACAATTTGCCCATCTGTAATTGAGATAATATTTGAGCTTATTAATGAAGTAATATCCCCGTCAATTGTTTGAAGAATTGGCAATGCTGTAATGGTTTTACGTCCGATAAAGCTTCCTGATCTTTCTAAAAGTTGTGAGTGAGCGAAGAAAATGTTTCCTGGCATCGCTTCTTTTCCAACTGGCGCATCTGAAAGAAGTGCCATTTCACGAATGACGTTAGCGTGTTTTGTTAAATCATCAAAAACAATTAAAACATCTTCGTTTTCTGAAAGGTTTTCAGCGTGTGCCATACCAACATAAGGAGCTAGATATTGGTCATATGTTGAAGTGGCAAATGCATCAATAATAATGGTATTTTGTAGTGCGTTATATTTTTCTAATGTTGAATAAATTGCCGCAATTTGTTCACGTTTTTGGCCAATCGCAACATAGATACATTTTACGTTTTTGTTCGCTTGATTGATAATTGTGTTTAATGCAATGTGAGTTTTTCCTGTCTGACGATCACCGATGATTAATTCACGTTGTCCTTTACCAATCGGGATTAATAAATCGATTGCGTTTAAACCAGTGTAAAGTTGTTGGTCAAGAGTTTTGACGCTCATTAAGTCATGTGCCAATCTAAAAATTGGAGTTGATTTATCAAAAGGACTGAATTTAGGCTTTTCTTTTGCAACTGGAAGTACTATATTACCAGCAACATCAATCACCTTGCCAAAGTATGATGAACTTGTAAAGACATTGATGTTTGTGTCTAACAATTGTAATTCATCGCCAACAGATAATTCACCATCTTGGTCACTTGAAAGTAGAACAGCTTTATCTCTGTGAGCATTAATTAAAATAAATTTAATATGTGGCTTATTTTTAGCGATAAACATTTGATTTTGTGAGTAGTTAAATACACCAACGACTTCAACCATATAGTCAAAAATTGATGAAATCACTGGATTTTTTAAATTAATTGAGTTGTTCATATTTTACCTTTCTTATAGCAACATCAGATTTATCCCTGCAATGAAGAAGATGATTGAAATCGCTAAGAATAGAATGTATAAGCTTCTTATTTTTCTTTGTTTAAATGTTTTGTAGTTTATTACCATTAAAGCTATAAATAATAGATGAACTATTGATGCTACAACTAACAAAGTAATACCTATATTAAATCGTGCATGTTTAACATCCGCTTTATTTTTATCAATTGACTTTTGAGCAAATAAGTACGCTTCGTGAAATTTTTGGTAGGTTTGTTCATTAACTGCTAAATTATTAGATAAATCACGTAATGCAAGGAATTCGTTTTTAATGTATTCAAGCTTAGCAGTGTATTTATTAAATCAAGATACCATATTTAAGGTTTCGTAATTTGCTAAAGCACGTAATCTATAGACATCTTTTTGAATTTGGTCGACAAATTCATCAATTGTTTCTACCTTATAATCAGGTTTGACTTTTAATTTAGATGCATATTGCTTATTCATTACGTCAATATTGCTTTTTATTGTTTTGTTATTCAATCTAAATACATCTTGTGTATATTCATTGATTAAACTATCAAAAACTTGGGCTAGTGCCGATCAGGTTGGTTGAGTGTTAAATGTTGAGGTGGCAACTGCTGTTAAAAATAAGTTTTTCGCTGAGTTTTTCGCTAAATTAGCAGTCTTTTTATCATTAATTGTTGTTAATTTATCACTTCAGTATCTAATATCTTCTTCTTGATGTAAGACATAATTGTCTGAGTAAATTGTTTTAACAAACTGATCAACCATACCAAATACTGTATTGATTAAATTGTCATTTGCTAAATTTTGATAAAGTAATTTTTCATCTAGTCCAACAGCATTATAAAATTGGATTACAACTTCTCTGATCCCTTGAACATGGTTATAGCGAATAAGTTGCTTTTTAGCGTCCCTTTGCTTAGAAATATCGAAATTAACTGTGTAAATACGCTTGATACTTGGTTGATTAATATCCTCAATTGAAACCTTGGCTAATGATTGCTCAATTGACACAACTTTATACACATAACGAGTATTTACCGGGTTGTTAAAGAAGAAAAATTTATCTTGATTTGCACTGTTAATTAAGTTATTTAGCTCACTAATTGATTTATTTACATATTCAGCACGAATTTGAGGTTCAAGTGAAGGTAATGCTTCGACATCAGCTTTGACTGGGGGTGCTAAAATTGGCTTTCCAGGAACTAATGGCGGAATTAATGGTGGTTTTTTAGGAGATTTTTGTTTTTGTTCTTCGTCTTTGTACTCTTGATTTTTGATTAAGTCAAATTCAAGAAAGCGAGGTAGTATTTTAGATTTAATGTAATCGTCTCAGGTTGTTGCCTTACCATTAACTTTTGGAGCTGATATTTCAATTTTACCTTCTTCTTGATTGTTTCCTTTTTTATCAGGAAATTTCAAGTGGAAGCCATTATCAGGGTCATCAACTTTAAGAAAGTGTTTTTCAGAATAAATTATTTTGCCAATTTCTTGTGCAAGGCTGGTGTAATAATTTTGGATTGTATCTTTAAAACGTTTTTCGCTAATAAAGTTGTCTTCTTGATTAAGATTAGATATTAATTCTTTTTTAATAATTCGATCATATCTTGTTTTAGCGTTGTCTTTTTCAGTACCGTACAGTACATTTGAGTATTTTTTATTGTTAAACTCAATGTTTCCGCGCTGGAATTTTTTCAATGCTGAAAGAGCATATGGGAATGTAATGTTGAAGCCGTATTTATCATGCTCTTTAATTATTTGCTCTTGATATTTAGTGAAGTAGTTAATAAGTTTTGATAAATAAACTTTTTTTGAGATTTTAGTTCCGTAGTCAATTTTTTTATCAGCATCAAGTTTCGCCATTTCATTTTTTAAAAAACTAATTGCTACTGTAATTGCACTTTTCAAACCACTTTCAAGAATTTTTTGATGTTCTTGTGCAAAAGTATCGAATTTAGGATCAATAGTTTTGGTAGGTTGAACTGGTTTATCTCCTGGTTTAGAAGGATCATTAGGTTCAACCGGGGTAGATGGTTTAGCATCGCCATCTAAACGAGTGGATGTTGAAATTAAAGGAAGCAATGTTGAGCTAATTAGGCCAAGTGAAAACAATAATTTAGGTTTTTTACTCATTATAGTCTCCTTCATACTCGATTAGATTTAATGCAAGCTTCATTTTTAGTTCAAATTGCAATTCTTTTAGATAATTTAAGCGAATTGCTTCATCAACTTTTAGCCCTATGCTTAATGATGCTGTTAAAAAGTTAATTTCCTGTGTAACCTGTTTTAACTCGTGTTTAATGATTTCTTTTGGAAAGTTTAGTTTATCTTCTATATATAGTTTGGCCTCAGAAAATGTATTTATAGTCGCAATTTCATCATTAATAACGATGTTTGAATTATTTAAAAATATATAAAAAGATTGTTGCGTTTGTTTATCATCAACTTTGATAAGAGTTTGTTCAAAGCTGGCAATACTTTTTCGTTCAATTGGGATAAAAACAATTTCATTTTGAAGATTGAAGTGTAACGACGCTTTATTAAAAGAGATTGGCGAAGATGACAATGAATTAATTTGAATTCTTATATTTTTAGACATCTTTACCTGCCTTATTATCTTTTTTTCTAAAAAACATGACAATATCTTCAACTTCAAGTTCGCGTTTGTGTTTGATTATTTTTTTTCTTAATTTTAGGATATCTTCATCAAGTTGCTTGATTGTTTGGTTTGTGCTTATCAAGTTATTTTTAGCATTATAAAAGTAAGATTCAATTATTAATGAATGAATTGCGTTTGAAAGAAAAATATTAATTTCACTGTCGATAAAACGATTTAAGTCTGGATAGATTTCAAACTCACGAATTTGCGTAGTATTTATTGGTTTATCAAGATTTGTTAATTTGTGAACGTCAAATTTTTCCAATGGTAGGATTGTAAAACCTTTGCGAAAACTTTTATTAGTTGAAATTACAAAATGAACTGAATCATAAACTTCATCAACATATAAAAGCTTGATTAAGAAAGCAAGTTCGGTGGCTAATTCCTTAGTTTTTTGTTCTTCCGTAAATGATTTAATTACATTTAAATTGTGTGTTTTGGCAAAATCAATTGCCCGTTGGCCAATAACTACAAAATCAGCTCTGGCTTTTGTGATTTGCTCTAAAATCATTTTCTCATAACGTGTATATGAGTCGGTTGAGTGTTTTTGTTCCTCAGTTAAATATACTCATAATTGCTTTGGTTTGCTGAATAGATGAGCGAACTTTTTGCCAATTTTGGTATCTTTTAAGCCACGATTGTGGATGAAGTTGTTTTTGATGTTATACTCTGTTTTTAAGTCTAAAATTAAACTTTTACTGGTAAGTGCATTATTGACATAAAATTGAAGTTTTTTGTTCAGTTTCATAATGTTAATAAGCAAAATATTTTTTTGATTATTAGCTTTTGTGTATATGTTTTCTAAACTATCTTTTTTTTGTTCAATTTTTTTAAAATGCATAATTAATTTTCGATACGAGCAAGTAAGTCTTTGCCAAATAATAGTTTTAATTTACCAGTTTGTTGTGATTTAAACATTACTGAGCCAGGAATAACTTCAAGTAAATAATTATCATTAATTAACTTAGCTATTTTAATGTTTAGCTGAGATAAAAATTCATTTAATCCTGCATGTTCTGAATCTCTGACATTAATTGAATCTGTCGCTGATGATTCTCACTGAGTAATTATAGGGACTAGAATTGTTTCGCTAAATTTAGGGATAATATCAAAACCAATAATAAATTCTTTAAAAACAATATTAAAACGTTTCTCAACTGCGTTTTTAATTGCTGAAGTGTATGAAGTATAAATAGGTGATTCAAAACCTAAACCCATTGATAAAAGAATTGAAGCATTTAACTGAGTAAAGTTAATGAAGCGAGGGTGTTGAACTTTTTCATTATATAGAGAATATAAGTCAAATAAAACTAATTCATTTAAGCGATTTAGTTCTTTGATTTTTCGTTGTTCTTTTCTTGTTGATTTGTTCATTATTTTACCTCTCTTTGGGTTTTATTTTTTGCTAAACGATATAGTGTAATTCATAAACGAATAATTGTCGCTGATAAGAAAGTAAGAGCTAGAATAAAGTGAGATAGTGCAAAAATTTGTCCTAGATCCAGAGCTGAATTAATGTAGTTTAGTGATTGATTTTTGTGACTTAACATTACTTGGTTTGCACCAAGAACCGCGATCATCAATATCGATGAAATAACTAAAAGATTGATGAAAATCAGTGTTAAACGTGATACAGAGAAGTTTTTATAAATGTATAAACCAATCATTAAACTCATGCAAAATACAGTCATAAACATTACTACTAATGCCACTTTTGTATTGACATCATTAAGCATCATAAACATAAATGTTCCTGAATTAATAACGCATAGCAAGCTTAATATGATAGTGTTAACAATTAAGCTTTTTGTATTTATTTTGCGAACGAATGTAAGGATGAAGTATAGGGTGCAAGTTAGTATTGGTACAATCATAAATGCTACAGGCGCTCAGTTAATTGGATAAATCAATTTCGGGTCTAGATAACTTATTTTATTAGCGGAAATGCCAAATAATCTAAACATTCATATTACAATTGATGCCAAAATGATTACGTTGAAAAGTAAAGCGTTTTTAAAGTAACCTTGGTCATACTTATTTGAAATAGCTAAAATAACTTTGTCCCATAAGGCGAAAAATAATAATAAGCTAACAGCAACGAAAATAGCAATAGAAAGCAATAAATTAGTTGGTTTTTTAATTTCAAATAGATTTCTAAATCAATCGTTAAAGTAATTATTATGTAACATTTCGACATATCCATCATTTTGTGAATAAGAACTCTTAGCTCACATAAATAAAATGGTAATTCCAATAATTAGTAATAAAGCTCGTGCAATATAAGTAATTATTAGATTTTTTGTATTGCCAAATACCAATGGATCACTTTTACGCTTAGTTAAATATGAAAATAGTGCGTATGATAAATCAAGTGCAAATAACGGAATAAAAGCAAATGATATTTTGATTATTTCCGCTGAATTTATATTTGTGTATGTAAAGAACAAAATAAATGCAGAGATAGAAGTTAGCGAATATACAGAGAACCAAGGTCAGTATAAATGCGATTTTTCTTTATTTAGGTAAAGATCTGTGAATATTTTTGAAAGTGGATACACAAACAAAAACATTAATAATGACAATCTTAACAGGGTTGTAAAATTTAACTCTTTAAATTGTGTAGTTGAGAAATTCAAGAAGTATAAAGGACTTTTATCTGGGAAAACATCAATAGACATCAGTGTTTTTTCAGCAAAAATAAATAATAACGTTGCAGCTATAAAAAATCAAGAAGCAGCCAGTATTTTATAAATTCTTACCGTTCAATTACGTTTTTGTTTATTAACTAATGAATCATAGTCGTCATATATTTGTTTGTTATCTAACACATAATCATTCATTTTTCCTCCTTATGTTCATTAGTTTTAATTTTGAAATTTAAATTGTTGAGGCACATTGTTATCCTCGATTCCATTTTCGAATAAATATGTTTTTATGCCCTCGGCATATTTTGCTTTTAGTGCTTGACGATATGAGTTTTTTTGGTCTTTTCCACCACCATAGATTAGGTCATATTGTGGTAAATTGTAATTTCCGTAGGCACCTTGATAGTTGTAACCTTCTGATCTAAATGCGGCAATTACACTGGTTTTAGCTTTTGGATAAACTGAGTGCAAGATTCCCACCAATTCGTTGTTTTGATTTCTAACACTTGAACCAGAAGCGCCACCAAAAGGTACAAAACGTCTCAACATGTACTGTAAACCACTGTTAAAATATTGTTTTAAAGTTTCGCCATCTTTGTCATAAGTGTCATAAATATCTTTAGCGACAATTGGGTTAGCAATAAATCCATCATTAATTCCTGGTTTATTTGTAAATGTACGAAAACTTAAATTGTAAGATAAATAATCACCTTTATCTAGTTTTTCCTTAGAAATTGACGGTTGACCACCTTCACTTTGTGGTTTAGCATCGTAAAATTCGTAATCTGAGTTAATTCACAAACTATGAGATGTCTTTTTAATTTTGTTTTGCTCATCATCTACATCGCGGCGGAAGAAGAAGTCTTCATCGCCACGAGGATAACCAAGGGCGAAGAGTTGATCAGTTTTTTTAGGAGTTTTACCATTCTTAACTGCTAATTGATAATCGATTTTGTCATAGTCGCGTAAATATGAAGTTGATAGAAATTTAATTTTTTTCTCAGCCGGAAGTGAGTAATAATCATTTGTAACTGCTTTAGCCATGTCTTGCGCATCTTTCGATACGTTTTCAATTGTTTTTTGTTCTTTTGTTGCGCCAAAAGTTAAATCATTAGAGCTTGTTGATAATTCAGCTAGCTTGGCAAAATCAACCTCAATTACAGCAAAATCAGCCATTTCCTCAACATTTTTGTATTTTTCTTTTTGTTCTCCGATTAAATAATCTTTTGGAGAGGATGTTAAATAATCAGTTGCATCAAACACTCTAGTAACAGCTTCCTTGATTTTATCTCCACCTCAACCATAAGTTGTAAAGTGCGGGTCAAGTGAGGTTAGTTTCAATTTAGTTAACACGCCGACAGGTTTGTCCATGAACGTCATTTCCATACCTGTAAATTTAGATGTTGCCATTATTCTGGCAACGTGTGAGTTAGTACCAAAGTATCATTTTGTAGGATAGCCACCATTTTTAGGAATTTCATAGTCTAGAATTCACATAGTACCGGCAGCTCTTCTACGACTTCTTTTTTCGCTAATTTTAGCTTCAAATTCTTTTATTTCTTTTTCAAGCCTTTCAATAGCTTGTTGATGTGAATACGCCTTAATTTCATTAATTTCTTGTTGAACACTAGCTATTTTTTCGTCGTATGTTTTTTTAATTAATGGCTTATTAACTTCAGCATTTCTTTTGTATTCGAAGTCGAATTCTAGTTTTAAATCAATAATTCTTTTATCTAGTGGCTCAATTAACTCGTTTTGGTATTCTTTTAGAGCCTTATCCTTATCAGAACCTTTTAATCTTTCAATGTATTGTTTTCTAGGATTAATTTCTTTATCGAATGTATCTCAGTAACTAAAGTAAACTGAGATAGTTTGTTTGGCAATATCGATATATTTTTGATTTGGTAATAAACGAGCAAGGCCGACAGATTTATAAGGGTTTTTCTTTCCTAAAAAGTCCGTTTGGCTGAAATCAGAAGGTAATGTTCTATCCGGTTGAATCGCTAGACCTTCTACTGTGCCATCACTTTTTAGTTTTGGTACTGTAAAACCTTTGAATATTGAACTATCGTATGATGGAAGATTGACTTTTGTAGCTTTTTGATTGAACTTTTGTGCTTTTTCATTAGTGTATTCTAGCTCTGGTCTAGCTGTTGCAACTGTTTTTCCGTGTGCTAAATATTGTTGAATTAGAAATTTATCATATTCATCATTGTCTAACTTGTATCTTTGCTCCTGTGAAGCTCCTAGATAATTTTTATATCAGTTAGCATCCTTATTTTGATTTCTATCAGGGACTGTGCCATCATCGTTTATGTTCGATTTCTTTAGACCTTCAATTATATATGTGAAGTAATGTTGAATATTTTTATTTTTTTTATTGGTAAATAGCAGTGTTAAGGCACCAACTCCTGAACTATTATCATTATTTGATGATACAGACGAAAGTTGAACATCGTATTCACTTGCGATATTTGGTTTTAACTTAATTATGATATCGTTTTTTGCCTTGGCAAATCCTTGTGCGGTGTAATCAGCTTTTGTTTTGTTATTTTTGAAACTTAATTCAAAAACATTATTGGCATCTTTGAATTTTTTTTCTATCGATGGATCAATTTTATTTTTATGTGGTGTAGGCTGAGCTAGTGAGGGATTTGGTTCAGGTTTTTTATTTTCTGATTGGCAAGAAGCCGCAAGTGTAATTGGTAAAATACCAAAAACACTGGTTGTTAGTGTTAATATAATTTTCTTTTTCATTTTCTAACCTCCTTTGTTAATTATGTTATTTGATTAAGCATATGTGTAGCCATTGTCTTTTTCGACTTTAAAACCGGCACTGGTTAGTTGATTTTCTAATGCTTGGTTATCTGAGTTAATTACCACAGTTTTTGTGAATGATGGATTTCCATTTTGGGCTAATTCAGCAAATCTTGTTAAATTAGAGATGGCAGTTGGTGACAATGAAGAATCTGTTATTTTAAATTTGGTTGTAGTTGATCCATTTGAGAATAGTATTTTTGGTCTTTCCATTCCTGCAGGTGGAGCAAAATTTTCCAATCCTGCATTCTCAAGGTCTGTATTTCCGATTTGATATGAGTCTGAATCATTAAAAAATGTTGCTCGTCAGATTTTGCGCGGATTAGATTGCGTTTCTGGTCTATTTTCGTTATAAAAGCGAATTCCTCTTAGACTTCTAATTTTTGGAGCTCTACTGAAATCTAGGCCTGTGGCATAAGAGTTTCCACTTTCATTATGGTCAGGATTAGTACCATTTCCATATCTACCTTGGAATATTGGTTCGTTGTTCCGTATATATCAAGCCATTTTTAGGCCATCATTAATGCGCTTGAAGCGTTCTTCGTCAGTGCTTGCACTATCTTTATAGTCACTTGCTTCAAAAGCTAGTGTATCAAAAGTAATTCTAGAAATTATTTTTATACCGCTTTGGAATTGTTTGCTAACGTTGTAATCAATGGTGTTGACTCATTGAACATTTTTTAATGCTCATGGGTTGATGCTTCATTCTTCCTGTGTTGAATTGCCGTCAGTATATAGTGCAAGTTCTTTAATGGATTTATTTTCCAATTCAATTAAAGAACCTGTATTTGTGGCTTCAGCACTGAAGAATAACTGCAATAGTTCTAATTTATCAGGTAAATCTTTTAGAATGTCTTTGAATTTTTGATTTGCGTCATTTTTACCCATATTTTTAATTCTGAAACCTTGAACAGTTATATTATTGTCCTTAATATGTTTAAGTAATTTTGAAGTGTAATCATAAGCATCAGGATTCCCGGCGTCAATTTCAATGACCCTACCTTCATTTATTCTTTCAGGATCATTTTTTTGGCGTGTTAATTTAAATACCTCAATTCCGTTAATGTTTTTTAAAATATCTTTAAAATCGCTATCAGTTTTAGTTATATTTACTTTATTTCATCCTCTAAAATTACCTTCTGAAATATCTTGCGGACTTTCAGGTCATGGATCTGGATTACCGAACGCTTTTCTATCTTGATTATCTCCTTTATATTGAGCAAGCACTTGATTATTTTCATCAGGAGGACTATATGCATGGCTCTTAAGATTACCATTTTCATCAACATAGGCATTTCTTGGATCTAGAACGTAACCTTTTTTAAGCATTTCTTCAGCTTCAGAACTTAAAGTTGTAAATTTAGTTTTATCTAAATGTTGTAGTAGTCACGCATATCTATGGTCTTTGCTTACGAATTTATTTTTCATTTCAGGATATTGTTTTCTACCTTCTTCAGTAAGAAATTTTAGTAGAACGGATTCGCTTGCTGTATCAAATAGTCTTCATCATTTATCTTGAATAGATTTTCAAGTGTCTGGATTTTGTTTAACAAATGAACTAACTTCTTGCTCTGGAACAGTTTTTAGGTTGTCAATATATTTTTCCGCACCCTTACCAAGTAAACCAACGGGATCATCTACTGCATTTTTTGCCACTGTTTGCTTTAGATTTTCGGTAACAATAAAACCTTTGATTTTAGGAACACGATGAGCAATATAAGGCTTTGTATTGGCTAGATGTTTATCTAGCTCGTGAATTTCTCTTGGTTTTATGTCTTCAACAATTGTTTCAACTTGGATTTGTTTCTTATTATATATATCACCAATTGTTGCAGTTTTTTTGACGACAACTGTTTTTGGAGTTTCTTCGCTTTTTGCGGGTGGTGTAGGTACTGGTTTTGGTTTAGGGGCTGGCTTTGGTGCAGGAGGAATTGGTGCTGGAGTTGGCTTGGGTTTTGGTTTTACAACAGGTGACGTTATTTTTTTCTTTTTAGGAGGTTCTGGTTTAGGTGCAGGAGGAGGAGTAGGTTTAGGCTTAGGTTTGGGCTTATTCTCTGGTTTAGGTAAGTTATCTTTTTGAACTATTGGCTTAGGTTTAGGCTTGGGTTCTTCCTTCGGCTTTGGTTTTGGTTGCGGGATTTCTTTTAAGTTGGAATCAGCATTTGAAGCTTTGGCGTTAGTTAGTTCTAGATTATCCTTCGGAATAAAATTACTACGGCCAATTAAATTTGAATTATATTCTATTGATGCACTTGAATTGACTGTTGATGCATAAACAATTCCGCCGATTAAAGAAGCGGTTCCAACAGTAACCCCAAGTGAAATTAAAATTAATTTATTTTTTCTATTTTTTCAAAAATTCATATATCCTCCAACTTGTTTTACACCATTATATATTATTGTTAGATTATTTTAATATGGTGTGTGAAAATATAAAAAATAAAAATTAGGTAATTACAAAAACGTTAAAATTGCACGTTTTTTTGACAATTAAACTGTTTTTTACCGTTTTTTTCACTGTTTTAGCTTGTTTTTTAAATAGTTGAAAAAATTTGTTTTTTTTTTTTTTTTTTCAAAAGGGTTTTTTGAAAAAAATTTATAAAAAAAATTCACAAAATATTCTATTTTTTGCAAAAAAATCAAAAAATCAAGACTTGTTTTGAGTACCTACGGGATGTAAATTTGAAGATAAAATTAGATTATATTTAGTCAAAAAAACTCTATCAGAATTTGCTAATAGAAATTTATGGTTGGATTATTAAAAAAGTGAAATAAAAAAGTGGCTAGGCCACTATTTGCGTACGTACGTGATGAAAGGATTAAGCTGTAGCTGAATCTCTTCTTAGAGTTTTAAGTGTTTTTGCACTAACTCTCAAAGTAACTGGTCTACCATCAATGTTAACTTTAATTTTTTGTAAGTTTACATTGAATTTTCTTTTTGAAGCGTTCATAGCGTGAGAACGCTTGTTACCAGTTTGTGCACGTTTACCGGTAATTTGATCAATTCTTGCCATATGGACTCCTTTCACTAAATAATATATTATTAAAAGTATGCTAATTATACAAAAAAACTGTGTAATTAATGCTTGAAATATTTTACCATATAAGACTAAAACCTGAAATGATTAAATTACAAATTAAAAATATGAAAAACTCAATCTTTTTCAATATTTTGACTGATAAAGATTGAGTTTTGGTCAGTTATTTAGTAAGCTAATGAAATATATTCTTTTTTATTTTTATCAAATAATCTTGTTTTATTAATGTAATTTACGTAGGCTTGTGGATGAGCCATTTGATAAACATATCTGTATTTTTGTTTTACTTTGATGTAGTGAACTGGCGAAATGTATGTATGGTAAATAAATAATATTGAACCCAAGGCTATATAAACCAGAGCGGCAATAGTATAAATATCATAAGCGTGTTGACGTAATGGTTCTAATGCTAATCTAACTACACCGTATCATATAAAGTAAAATCCTGCATTTGTTCCTGGCTTGACTAATCCAAACAAATTGATTACTCATACTAAAATAATATAGCCAGCTAGGTTGATTAAACCTTCATATAGGAATAGTGGATAACGGAAAAGTCCAGGTTGATTTAGTTTTTGACTTAAAGCGTCACTGATAAACATATTTTGAGCAAAACTCTTGCCAAAAATTAATACAGATGAACCATCTCAATCGACTTTACCATACAATTCATGGTTAGCATAGTTTCCTCAACGACCAATTACTTGACCAATTAAAATTGTTGGAATAATTATGTCGATAGCTTTACGAAAATCAATTTCGTGGCGTTTGTGATAGACGTATAAACAACCAGCGGCCGCACTTAAAAGAACACCACCTTGAATACTTAAGCCTCCTTCTCATATTTTTCACCATGAAGACCAGTTGAAGTTTGGGTCGTAAAGAGCTACCTCGACTAAATCTCATAAACGAGCACCGACAATGGCGGTCGGGATAACAATTACAATCAATGTATATAAAATTTCAAATTTATACTTTTCTCTTTTTCAAAAGAAGCTAATAGTTAAAATTGCAGCTAACATTCCTAAAAGCATAGTTATAGAATATGTCCTAATTGGTAATGAGCCAATCATAAATAAAGTGGATGCTGAGTTAGCAGGAACGCCGGCTACAATTCCATATTTTTCACCAGGATTCATTTCACCTCCAAAATAATATTTACCATTATACAATAAAAATTCCGATTTTAATTTATAATAATAAACGAACAATAAAATTAACCATATTAAAAGGTTCTTTATTTGCCTAAATTCATTGCAAAATGAGTATTTTCGCAAAAATATCATAGTTGTTCAAAATATGATCGGTAGTTGCTCGAGTGGCTGAAGAGGTTTGTCTCGAAAACAAATAGCGGTGCAAATCGCTCAAGGGTTCAAATCCCTTACTACCGGCCATTTTTATTTTTTTATTTTTTTATTTTTATGGTTTAATTTTATTATTGATTATATATCAACTCATATATTTATATCTTTAATAAATCATTTATATATTTAAATTAAGGAGGCTTATGCAACCGACAAAATTAGTAGCAATTGGTGGTGTTCAAGAAATTGGAAAATCTTCATTATTTGTTGAACACGGCGATAACATTTTTATTATTGATGCTGGTATTAAATTTGCTGACACTGCATCAACGGGGATAAAAGGAATTATTCCAGACTATTCATATTTAGCTGAAAATGCACACAAAATAAAAGGTTTATTTATTACTCACGGCCACGAAGATCACATTGGCGGGGTTGTTTATTTAGTTAAACAAGTTCCATTAAAAACAATTTATGCGCCAAGAATTGCCATTCAGTATTTAAAACTGAAATTTGATGAGCATAAAATACCTAGCGGTATTAAATTTGTTGAAATCGAAAAAGGAAATACCCACGTTTTTGGTAAAGGGAAGGAAAAGTGCGTTGTCGATTTTTGATCAGCTCAGCACTCAATTCCAGACGCATTTGGAATCAGAGTTACGACCCCAAATGGTTCAATAATGTGTACAGGTGACTTCCGTTTTGATTATAATCCTATTGGTGAGAGTTACACTGATTTTGCTCGCTTAGATCAAATAGGTAAAGAGGGTTTAACCGTGTTACTTTCTGATTCGACGAATGCAATGAGACCTTTTCATTCACCTTCAGAAAATGACATTTTAACTGATATTGAAAAATTGATGCGCCAAGCAACTAGAAAAATAATTATTACAGCTTTCGCTTCTAACCTTACTCGTGTTAAAGCGATTATTGAATTAGCGGCAAAATTGGGTAAAAAAGTCGCAACATTCGGGCGCTCAATGGTCAATGGAGTTAAAATAGGCCGTAAATTAGGGTATATTAACGTTGATAATAAGGTTTTGGTCGACAAAAAACAAGTTGCGAATGTACCTGAAAAAGATTTAGTAATTTTAACAACCGGTTCTCAAGGTGAACAATTAGCGGCGCTTGCTCGTATGTCACACGGTAAACATCAAAGCGTTAAAATCGAAAAAGGTGATTTAGTAATTTTTTCATCAAGTCCAATTCCTGGTAACTTTATGGTGATAGAACTCTTAATCAATAGGTTAGCTAAACTAGGCGCAGATATTAAAGAAAACGGAGTTGATTGCTATTTGCACACCTCAGGACATGCTTACAAACATGAACATGACAAAATTTTTCAATTGACAAAACCAAAGTATTTTATTCCTTATCACGGTGAATATAGAATGAGTATTACTCACGGACAAAGTGCGATACGTAATGGTGTAGATCCTAAAAGAGTTTTGATTCCCGAAAAAGGACGTGTGTATCATATAATTAATCAAGAAGTTTTTGAAACAAATGAAAAAATAGAATACGGACCGATTTATATTGATGGACACAACATTTTAGGTTTGAATTCATCAGTAATTAAAGATCGCCAAAAATTAGGTGAAAGTGGTTTTGTTAATATTTGTTTAACAATTGATCGCAAAAGCAAAAATATAATTGGTCGTCCATCATTAATTTCGCGTGGAGCGTTTTATGTGAAAACATCTTTAGAGCTTGTTTCCGAAGCTAAACGTATAGCTCATGGTGCTGCCCTATATTATGTTCGTAACAATGAAGAAATTAATATAGTTGATTTAAAACAAATGATTATTGAGCGTTTGGAAAACTTATTTTATAAAGCAAAACGCCGAAGACCAATTATTATTCCAACAATTTTGTTTACTGACGATCCAGATGAGCAAGCGCTTGAAAATTCAAAAATTAATTTTGTAAAGAAAAACACTGAGTCATCTGAAAAAACACGAAATATTCTTAAAGAATTAAAAGATGATATGTTCGGCGACATATCAGAAATAACTGAAGATATTCACGATGATGAAGAAGATATTGAATAGAACTCAGGTTCTATTTTTTATTTATAGATTACTTTATAAGTAAGCAAAAAATGCTTATTTAAAATTAGCAAGGCTTCTTAGCGTAAATAAAGTTAATGTTTTTACCCAATGAACTTCATTTCTTTTCATAACCAGTCATTATATTTTCTCTGGCGTACTGACTGATATGTAAATTACTACCAAAATCAATTATTTTTCAGTTATTTTCGGTAAAAGATTCAAGTGAAAATTGGTATAGTGAGTCGTTATCTGATTTAAATTTTAATATTGAATTTTCATCCATTATTCCAGCATATAAATCTAAAAATGATTTATGCGTTAAACGGCGACGAAAATGTCGAGCTTTTGGTCAAGGGTCGCTAAATGTAAGTCACAAAGTATTTAGAGACCCTTTAAAAATTTGCGGGATATTTTGGGCATCATCTAAAATAATTTTAAAATTATTTAGCTTATATTCTTCAGCTTTTTTAACTGCTTTTACAGCCACTGTTGCATATTTTTCTAATCCGTAGAATTTAATCCGGGGATTTAATCGCGCAAGCTCAACCAGCATTTCACCTTTACCCATTCCTACTTCAACTATACATTTTTCATCTAAAATAATTGGAAATGATTCATTTCCTGCATAAAAATTAGATGTTTTTAATTTTTCTTCAGCATTTTTATCAAATCTTAATCTCATAATTATGAATTTTACACTACTATTCAATATATTTAATTTCTTAAACAGTTCAATAAAATATAAAAGTAGGTTTGTTATATTTAAAAATAAACTCTATTTTATTTATAAATAATTAAATAAAATCAATTTAAAAGGAGGTTTATGGGAAAAATCGATAGTAAATTTAAAACTGAAAGGCTAGGAATTTCAGTAGAGGTGCAATTGCAGATAGTTTTAAAATTTTTGTAAATCAAAAATATAGGGATAGAGGAATAGATGAAGCTATTTTAAGTTTAGGTTTAATATGAAGAATATAATGAATTATATAGGATCAAAACACTCACTTTTAGAATTTATAGAAAAAACAGTTTCAAAGAATGTATTTTACCTCAGAAAATGGAATGAATATTGACGCAACTAGGTAAAAAATTGAGCATTGGTATTCAAAAGAAATGATTAACACTATGAATATTATTATTTAATAGCGTGTTTATTAGAATCGGCGGATAAAATTGCCAATACAGCTTCGGTATATATGGTTCATTTTTAAAAAAATCAAAAAAAGTGCTTTAAAAACGCTCGAAATTACCCCTCTTGAAATGATTGATTCAAATAATTTAATAAATGAAAAGGGCTATTTTTTTAAAAAAATATTAGCACTCAACGCATTAGAGTGCTAAAATATAAATAATCAATAAGGAGGTTGAAATGGATTTTAACTTTGATGATATTTTTTCTAGTTTAGACCCTAGTAAAGCTAAAACGAAAGATAAAGAAGACATATTGAAAAAGTATGGACGAAATTTGACGGATTTAGCAACACGAAATGAATTAGATCCAGTTATTAATCGTGATGAAGAAATAAGAAGAATGATACGAATTTTAAGCCGTAAAACTAAGAATAATCCAGTTTTAGTTGGTGAGCCAGGTGTTGGTAAAACTGCAATTGTTGAAGGATTAGCTCGCAAAATAGTTGAGGGTCAAGTACCTGAAAATTTAAAAGGCAAAGATATTTTTGAATTAGATTTGGCTGCCTTGATCGCTGGTGCTTCATACCAAGGTCAATTTGAAGAAAGACTAAAAGCAGTTTTAAAAAGAATTGAAGACAGTAATGGTGACACAATATTATTTATTGATGAGATCCATATGCTTATTGGAACAGGGCGAAATAATAGCGGCTCGATGGATGCGGCTAATATTTTGAAACCGTTAATGGCACGTGGTAAATTACATTTAATTGGTGCAACAACATTTGATGAATATAGAAAATATATTGAGCAAGATACAGCACTTGAACGCCGTATGCAAAAAATTGACGTAACGGAACCAAGCGTTGAAGGCACAATAGCAATATTGCGCGGTATCAAAGAACGATTTGAAAATTTTCACAATGTCAAAATTCAAGATGATGCTTTAATTGCTGCGACAAGATTATCATCGAGATATATTTCCGATCGATTTTTGCCAGACAAAGCCATTGATTTAATAGATGAAGCGGCTTCCACAATAAAAACCGAGATTAATTTTAAACCCGAAGAAATGGATCGTGCTCAACAAAAAAAGGCAATGCTTGAAATGGAAAAAATATCTCTTGCAGACACCAAGGAAGCTAAAGTAAAAAATAAAGATCGTTTAGATGAATTAGATAGATTAATAGCTGATGAAACTAATAAGATTGAGCAATTAGAAAATAAATGAAATGACGAAAAACAACGCTTAGTTGAACTTTCAAAAGCTAAAACCAAGCTAGACCAGTTTAAACATTTATGTAATATTTATCAAAAAGATGCAGATTATGAAAAAGCCTCTGTAATTTTGTATGGTGAAATTCCTACATTGGAAAAACAAATTTCCAAGATGGAAAAAGAGATTAATTTGTCTAACTCTTCATTAATAAAAGATACAGTCACTAGTGAAGAAATTGCTTCAATCGTATCAAAATGAACCAAAATTCCTGTAACAAAACTATTAGAAAGCGACAAGACAAAGTTATTAAATCTCGAGGAAGAACTAAAATCTAAAATCAAAGGACAACAACAAGCAGTTGAATTGGTGTCAAAAGCAATTTTACGTGCAAAAGCAAATATTAATGACCCAAACCGTCCTCTGGCATCATTTTTATTTACCGGCCCAACCGGTGTAGGTAAAACTGAACTTGCGCGAGCACTAGCTTATTCACTATTCGATTCTGAAAAACAAATGATTAGAATCGATATGAGTGAGTATATGGAAAAACATTCAGTATCAAAAATTATCGGCGCTCCCCCAGGATATGTTGGTTTTGATTCGTCAACTGCATTAACAGAAAGAATTAGAAAAAATCCTTACACTATATTACTTTTTGATGAAATTGAAAAAGCTCACAAAGATGTTTTAAATATATTATTGCAAATATTAGATAATGGGGTATTAACCGATTCGAAAGGACGCCTAATTAACTGTCGCAATTTAATTGTAATAATGACTTCTAATTTAGCTTCTGATGAAACACTGAAAAAACAACTTGAAGATTTCCCATCGCTTAAAGCTGAGTTATTGAAGTTTTTAACTCCTGAGTTTTTAAACAGAATAGATGAGGTTATTAAGTTCAATCAGCTTGACGAAAAATCAATCCAACAAATAGTTAAATTAGAACTTGATAAACTAGCTGATCGTATTAGTGAAAACAAAGAAATATTACTGTCATTTACAGATAAAACAATAGAATTCATTGCTAAGGCAGCATATGATAATCAATTTGGGGCTCGCCCAATTCGTAGATACATTCAAAACAAAATTGAGAGTCTTTTAGCTTATAAAATAATTGATGGTGAATTAGTTAGTGGGCAAAAATACAATATTGATGTTTTTGCAGGGAACTTTATAATAACTAATCTTTAGTTTATTTAATTATTATCCTTAAATTTTAATATTTTAAAATGCATGGTGATTGTTTTATTTAGATTTCAGTATGAAAAAGTAAGCAAAAAGCTTCCGATATATATATATATATAATTTGGACAATTTAATAATTATTCAAGGGAGCGAAATGTCGAAATCTTTTAAGTTAACAATCATTTTGGGTTCATTAACCTCGGTTACTTCAATGTCTTTTGTAGCCGCATCTTCTGTAAAGGGTGATATTACTAAAATTAAGCCAATTGAAAATAAATTTATTCAGGAAAAAATAGAGAAAAAAGGCGATCCTGAAATTCATAAATTAGATGAGTTTCAAAAAGATGAACCAGAATTAAATGAAGATAAACCAATTGCTTCATTTCCAAAAGAAGAGGTTGAAAAAGAAAATAATAAAAAAGAATTATTAAAATCAAAAGAAAATTATCACCAAACATATGATAAGTTCAAGAAATTATCTCAAGAAATTACAAAAAATACTGAATTTTCGGAGTTAGACAAAAAACTAGCTGATAAACTTCAGGAAATTGAAAAATTAATAGCAAATTCAAAAACGAAAGCAGATTACGATTCAATAAATAAAATTTTAGAAGAGTTTATTGAACGAATTGAAAAAGAGAAGACCGAAATTATTAAGTCTAAATCTAGCTACGAAGAATCAAACAAAAAGCAAGAAATTCTAGCTCAAGAGTTGCAAAATAAACCTGAATACAATTCAATATTGGCTGAATTAAAATCAGCTATTGAAAAAGCAAACCAAGATTTAAATTCTTCAAAAACTAAAGAATCATATAATCAAGCTAAACAAGCAATTGAACAAGCAATTGAGAAAGCAAATGCACAAAAAGCAGAGCACGAAGAAGCAAAAAGTGGCTACGAAGAATCAAACAAAAAGCAAGAAATTCTAGCTCAAGAGTTGCAAAATAAACCTGAATACAATTCAATATTAACTGAATTAAAATCAGCTATTGAAAAAGCAAACCAAGATTTAAATTCTTCAAAAACTAAAGAATCATATAATCAAGCTAAACAAGCAATTGAACAAGCAATTGAACAAGCAATTGAGAAAGCAAATGCACAAAAAGCAGAGCACGAAGAAGCAAAAAGTGGCTACGAAGAATCAAACAAAAAGCAAGAAATTCTAGCTCAAGAGTTGCAAAATAAACCTGAATACAATTCAATATTGGCTGAATTAAAATCAGCTATTGAAAAAGCAAACCAAGATTTAAATTCTTCAAAAACTAAAGAATCATATAATCAAGCTAAACAAGCAATTGAACAAGCAATTGAGAAAGCAAATGCACAAAAAGCAGAGCACGAAGAAGCAAAAAGTGGCTACGAAGAATCAAACAAAAAGCAAGAAATTCTAGCTCAAGAGTTGCAAAATAAACCTGAATACAATTCAATATTAACTGAATTAAAATCAGCTATTGAAAAAGCAAACCAAGATTTAAATTCTTCAAAAACTAAAGAATCATATAATCAAGCTAAACAAGCAATTGAACAAGCAATTGAGAAAGCAAATGCACAAAAAGCAGAGCACGAAGAAGCAAAAAAAGCTTATGTAAGATTTAAGGATGAAGCACTTAAACTTTCAGAAAGTATAAAATCTGTTACTGAGTTTAGTGATATAAAAAATTCACTAGAATTGGAAATTCAAAAAATAGAAAGTAATATATCGAGTAGTTATAACTACACATTAGGTAAAAGTAATTTAGAAAGTGCAATTAACATAGCGAATTTAAGTTTGAAAAATAAATGAAGCGAAATTGCAAGTAAGTTAAAAATTGATAAACTAGATATATGAAACAACTCTTTTTTGGTATTTAATATCAATGTAGGTAACAAAGATATACTTTTATGACTAAAGAATAAACAAGAAAAAGGAGGGATATCTTTTAAAGATGAAAAATCAACTAAAGAATTCCTAAGAATACCTTTTAACTTACCACGTAGTCTTAATAAAGAAATTATTTTTAATGAAAAAGACAATATAATTGAAATCTGATTCTATATTAAGAATGATGATAAAGAAAGACATACAATAAATTCGGTAGAGTTTTTTGATGAAAATGATACATATAAAGTAGACACAGAAGGTAAAGAACTATCTTTCATCCCTGAAGAATGGTCAAAAACTAAAACACCTATTTATTGAAAACAGCTATAAATAACAAGGAAAAATATTTCTTAAATTAATATTTATATGTAAAGAAAATCATCGGTAATATTCGATATTGTTATTTTATATAGTATAGATGTAAAAAGTTAAACTCTATTATATATCAACTCCATATTATGAGATGTGGAGTTTTTACTTTTTTTATTAAAACTATCTACTAATTTTTTAGTAAATTAGTATTTTGATTTTGGTATCATTTTAAAAATAAAGTGAGTGAATTATGAACAAAAATAAATTAGTTAGAACGAAAGCAGATTTGCACGAGTTAAGTAAAAGACCCTTGAGAGTTTTGATGTTTGGTGATACATTTTTACCACGAGTAGACGGCTCAGTTCGTGTGATGCAAAATTATGCTGAACAATTTAAAGATAAAAATGTTGAATTACTTATTTTAGCTCCTCAGTACTTAGACTACAATAATGCACTGGATAAAGAGTTAAAATATTCAGTATTACGAGTAAAATCTACACGTGTGATGTGGACAAAAACAGTACTAATTAAGTCGCCCCTAAGTAAAGAAACTCTCAAAAAAATTGACGATTTTAGTCCAGATATTATTCATTCGCATACACCGATTTCTGCTGGGACAATAGGTAAAATGTTAAGTGCTCGTTATAATGTGCCCTTGATTTTTACCATGCATAATATTTTTAAAATAGCTATTGCAAAATCAATGAATAGTGAGTTAATTGGTCAAATCGGGGGTCAAATGGCCTCATTATATATTAATTCATCTCACCGTATATTTCATGTGTCACAACATGGTATGAATGAGTATGCAAGCGACTTAACGAATCGACACGTTTTAATTGGTAATGGTACTAAATTTAAATATCCAGACAATCATTTAGCGATAGCTCAAAAAGCAATTGATAAATTTGGCATAGATATTAAAAAGAAAAATCTTTTATTTGTTTCCCGTTTTGTTTGAGAGAAAAATATTAAATTCTTACTAGACTCATTCAAGATTTTAGTCGATAAAGATCCATCATATTCATTAACAATGGCAGGAGGATCAGGCGCGTACGAAGAAATTGTTGAATACGCTAAGAGAATCGGAGTTTATCAAAATATTATTTTTACTAATTTAATTGAAGAAGATATTTTGCTACAAGGACTGTATTTAAGTCATGATTTATTTATTTATCCATCTGTTTACGATGCATTCGGAATGGTAGTTCATGAAGCTGCAGTACACAAATTAGCTAGTTTAGTTATTGAAAATTCCGCTTCTTCGGAAGGAATAGAAGATTCCATTAATGGCTATGTAGTCAAAGAAGATGAGAATTCTTTTGCAAGTAAAATTATTGAGATATTTACTAATCCAACACAGTTAAAGCAAGCTGGTTTAAATGCACAATCTCTACCAAGCGATTGGTCAAAAGTGGTTGATAAATTGATCGTTGAATATTTTGAAGCTTTAAAATCGTTTTATGCTGAAAAACGTAAAAAACGAATGCAAAAAATTGGCTCAAAAATTAGAGCTAAATTTAGTCACAGATAAATTTTAAAAGGCGAAAACGCCTTTTTTTATTGTCTTTTATTCATCTATTATTAGAGTGTAAAAATTACCATAATACAAAATCACGGTTTCAAGAATTTTCTATTAAGAAATTAAAAAAGTATATGATTTAATTGATAGTCAAAATGTCTATCAGATGTATAAAAAAATAAAAATAAGAAATGTAAGATAAGAAAAGAGGACAAATTATGGCAAAAATGAAAGCTTTTGTCGTACGTTCACCACGTAATTGAAGTGTTGAAACAGTTGATATTCCAGAACCAAAAGAAAAAGAAGTTCTAATCAGAATGGAAACTAGTGGAATTTGCCACACTGATTTACACGCTGCTAATTATGATTGATTAGTTGAACCTAAATATCCATTAATTCCAGGACATGAAGGTATTGGGGTTGTGGAAAAATTAGGACCAGGATGTACTCACTTAAAAGTTGGTGATAGAGTTTGTTTAGCGTGATTACACGATGCTTGTGGTCACTGTGAATTCTGTTTAAGCGGAAAAGAAACTTTATGCCCTAACCAAAATATGTCAGCATATACAAAAGATGGATCATTTGCTGAATACGCAATTGGTCATGAAGACTTTGTTGGTATTGTTCCAAAAGATCTTGACTTAATTACTGGTGCTCCAGTAGTTTGCGCAGGGGTTACAACTTATAAAGCAGTTAAACAAGCTAAATTACAACCAGGTGATTTTGTGGCTGTAATTGGTGTTGGTGGTTTAGGACAATTGGCAATTCAATATGCCAAAGCAATGGGTTATCGTCCAATTGGTATTGATCTAAATGACGAGAAAGTGGAATTAGCTCTGAGATCAGGTGCTGAGTTCGCTTTCAATAGTAAAGAAGTTGATGCAGCGGCAAAAGTTATTGAAGTAACAGGCGGTGGTGCTCATGCGGTTGTTAACACATCGGTGGCAACACAAGCTGCAATTCAAGGTATGTCAATGCTACGTCGTGGCGGTCGTCAAGTTTTAGTAGGTTTACCAGCTAAAGACAAATTAGGTAAAGACGAATTCCCAGTATCAGTGTTCTGAACCGTTCTATTCGAACGTGAATTAGCGGGTTCGATCGTCGGAACACGTAAAGATTTAAAAGAAGCTCTTGATTATGCAGCAAGAGGAATGGTTAAATCTGAGGTAACAAAAGTAGTTAAACTAGATGAAGTTGCTGAGATTTTTGAAAAACTTGAAAAAGGTGATTTCATTGGTCGTGCAGTAATTGATTTTAGAAAATAAATTACTATCAAACACTCGTATGAGTGTTTTCTTTATCCTTTTTACGGGTTGCAAAAAATAATAAATTTATCTTTATAAAGCTAATATTGGTTAAAATATGGAATTTTTTTCATATAGATAAATTATTACTAAGTAAAATCAACTCATTTCTTTATAATAAAAGTAGTTATTTTTGCTGAAAATAATTAAGATATAATGAAAGGTGAATAAAAAATATGAAAAAAATTATTGTAATTGGAATGGGAAATGTAGGGTTTACATATGTAAACATCTCAGTTGCCAGAGGTATTGAAGCTCAATGAGTATTTGTTGATAAAAATGAAGAAATAGCGTATGCTCATGCTAAAGATTTCTCAGATATGGTCTCAATTATGCCAAGAAACGGTTCTAAATTTAGATCAGGAAAACTTGAAGAAGAAGCTGCAGATGCTGATATTGTTGTAGTTTGTGCTTCAATCCCTGCTGACAAAACATTCAGTGACCGTCTAGCGTTGGCGGGAGCAAACGCCAAATTAATGGCCAGCTTTGGTGAAACATTGAAAAAAACTGGTTTTAAAGGAACAGTTATTGTTGCCGCTAACCCATGTGATGTTTTAGCTGCTGTATTCCATTACGCATCAGGATTGCCAGCAGAAAGAGTTATTTCAGCGGGTACAATTCTAGACTCAGCAAGACTTAAAAAACTTATTTCAGAATTCTACAATGTAAATTCTGACTCGGTAACAGCATCAATTATTGCTGAACACGGCGCATCAGCTGTGGCTGTATGATCAACTGCAAAAGTTGGTGAAACATTTATTAAAGATATACCTCAATTTACAGAAGAAGTGAAACAAGACCTATACGAAAAAAGTAAACGTGAAGCATTTGAAATTTTTTCACGTAAAGGAAATACACAATTTGGTATTGGAACATCACTATGTGAAATCACATTAGCAATTTTAAATAATAAAAGAAGTATTATGACAGTTGGGGTTAAAATTCCAGAAGGATTTAAACACCCAGGAATTTACTTCTCAATCCCAGTTATTGTTGGTGAAAATGGTTACGAATACTTACCTAATAAATTGTCTCTAACAGACGCTGAATGAGAACAATTCAACAAAGCATCAGAAGCATTTTGCAAAGTACACAATGACACTTTAAGTCAAGTTGGTGTAACTCACGTATTTAAATAATAATATAGCAGTAACGCCCATGTGGCGTTATTTTGTATTTTTGCGAAGAAAATTTTGAAAACATAATTAAATATATAAAAAATGAATGTAAATTTACTATAATTTATTAGCACTTAACATAATGCATTTGAATATTTAATTTTTAAGGAGTTTTAATGAAAAAACATATCGATTTTAATACAAATGAATATCTGGGAAAAGTTGATGCTTGATGAAGAGCAGCTAACTATATTTCAGTTGGACAAATGTATTTAAAAAACAATCCACTAATGAAAGGCGGATTGAAATCAGATGATGTTAAGGTATATCCTATAGGCCACTGAGGGACAATTCCTGGCCAAAACTTTATTTACGCACACTTGAACAGAGTAATTAATAAATACAATTTAAACATGTTTTATATTGAAGGGCCTGGACATGGTGGGCAAGTTATGGTAGCTAATTCATATCTTGATGGTTCATATACCGAATTATTCCCTGAAATCACTCGTGACGAAGCTGGAATGAAACAATTGTTCAAAATTTTCTCATTCCCAGGTGGAACTGCGTCGCATGCAGCTCCTGAAACCCCGGGTTCATTACATGAAGGTGGTGAATTAGGTTATTCACTTTCACACGCAACTGGTGCAATTTTAGACAATCCAGATTTAATTGCTGCAACTATAATCGGTGATGGCGAGGCAGAAACCGGACCTTTAATGGCTGGTTGATTCTCAAATACATTTATCAACCCTAAAAATGATGGTGTTGTTTTACCAATTATTCATTTAAACGGTGGTAAGATATCAAACCCAACTATCTTAGCTCGTCGTAGTAATGAAGAATTGTCGCAAATGTTCAATGGTTTAGGTTGAGAGCCAGTTTTTGTTGAAGTTGAAAAAGTAGCTAACTATCACCGCGAAATGGCCGAAAAATTAGATTATGTAATTGAAAAAATTCTAGCAATTAAGGCTGAGGCGACGAAAAAAGATGCCAAAGAACAAACACGTCCAAAATGACCAATGATTATTTTCAGATCACCAAAAGGATGAACCGGACCTAAAACATTTGACGGCAACAAAGTCGAAGGAAGCTTTAGGGCGCACCAAGTGCCAATCCCTGCAAAAGCGGGAGATGAAAAATACTTAGGCGATTTAAAAGCTTGACTTGAATCATACCGTCCACACGAATTATTTGATGAAAATGGACTATTAAAAGAAGAGTTTAATATTGCGCCAATCGGAAATCAAAGAATGGCAATGAATCCAGCTACAAATGGAGGGATTAATCCTCAAGAATTAGTGTTATCTGATTGAACACAATTTGCAGTTGAAATTGGCAAACCAGGAAGCACAATTGGCCAAGATATGGCTAATTTATCAAAATACTACGCAGATATTATCACTAAAAACCCAACCAATTTTAGAGTTTTTGGACCTGATGAGACTAAATCAAATCGTCTTTTCGATGTTTTAAAAATTAGTGATCGTCAATGACTTGACACAGTTGATGCTGATTTGGATGAAAAAGTTTCGCCAGTTGGTAGAATAATTGATTCGCAACTTTCAGAACACCAAGCTGAAGGGTTCTTAGAAGGTTATGTTCTAACTGGACGTCATGGGGTATTTGCTTCATACGAAGCCTTTTTAAGAGTTGTTGATTCAATGGTAACTCAACACTTAAAATGATTAAATAAATGTAAACCACTAAACTGAAGAAAATCATTACCATCATTAAACTTGATTGCGACTTCAAATGCATTCCAGCAAGACCATAATGGATACACACACCAAGACCCTGGTATGCTAGGACATTTAGCAGACAAAAGTCCTGAAATTGTTCGCGAATATTTACCAGCTGACACCAACTCGCTACTAGCTATAACTGAAAAAGCCTTTAAGGAAAGAGATGTTATTAACTTAATTGTTGCCTCTAAACAACCGAGAGAACAATTCTTCAATATTGAAGAAGCTAAGGAATTAGCAAAAAATGGATACAAAGTTATTGATTGAGCTTCAAATGTAAGTTTAGATCAAGAACCCGATTTAGTTGTTGCTGCCAGCGGTACCGAATCAACAATCGAAGCACTTGCTGCAATTTCAATTCTAAATAAACAATTCCCAGAGTTAAAAATTAGATTTGTAAATGTTGTTGAAATTCTGAAACTAAGACACCCTTCAATCGATCCAAGAGGTCTTTCAGACGAAGAATTTAACAAAGTATTCACTACTTCAAAACCAGTTTTATTTGCCTTCCACGGGTATGAAAGTCTATTAAGAGACATCTTCTTTACAAGACAAAATAGAAACTTACATCCTCATGGATATCGTGAACATGGAGATATTACTACCTCATTTGATATTCGCCAACTTTCACAAATGGACAGATTCCACATGTCAATTACCGCCGCTAAAGCTGTTTATGGTGCTAAATCAGTAGAATTTGTTGCAAAAATGAATGACACACTAGATTACCATACTAAATACATTCGTGAGCATGGTACCGATATTGATGAAGTGAAAAATTGAAAATGAGAAGGAATTAAATAAATATTTTAAAAATGGCGTGTTTATCACGCCTTTTTGTTTTTTTGACCTTTAAAATAATGTATTAAACTATGGAAATATTTCTTAAATTTTTTCCACATTTTTCCTTGGCGTTAATATCTCATTACATAAAAGAATACAATTAAATTACACAATAAAGATATTTGGAGGCAACATGAAAAAAATTGCAATTAACGGATTTGGTCGTATTGGACGTTTAACCTTGCGTCACCTTCTTGAAATCGGGGGGGATGACATTCAAGTTGTTGCCGTTAACGACTTAACTGACCCAGGGATGCTGGCTCATTTACTAAAATATGACACAGCATTTGGACCTTTATCTAACGACATTAAAGTAGAAGCTGATGCAATGTATGTAGATGGCAAAGAAATTAAAGTTTTTGCTGAAAAAGATCCAGAAAACTTACCTTGAGCAGAATTAGGGATTGATGTAGTTCTTGAATGTACAGGATTTTTCACTAAAAAAGCATTAGCTAACAAACATATTATTGCAGGAGCAAAAAAGGTTTTAGTTTCTGCTCCAGCTGGTAGCGATGTCAAAACTATTGTTTACAACGTTAACCACGACACTTTAAATAAAGATGACCAGATTGTTTCAGCTGCTTCATGTACAACAAATGGTTTAGCGCCAGTGGTTAAAGTTCTAGTTGATAATTTTGGTTTAATAAATGGTTATATGACAACTATTCACTCAATAACAGGGGACCAAATGTTACAAGATGGACCACACAGAAAAGGTGATTTACGTAGAGCTCGTGCTGCTGGACATAATATTGTTCCTACTTCAACCGGAGCAGCGAAAGCAATTGGATTAGTTGTTCCTGAGGCGACTGGTGTGTTGAATGGTTCTGCACTACGTGTGCCAACAATTACCGGTTCAATTATTGATTTATCAGTACAATTAGTCAAATCTCCATCTGTTGAAGAATTGAATGAAGCATTCGCAAAAGCTGCTAACGAGTCATTTAAATACAATACAGATCCAATCGTTTCATCAGATATAATCAATTCACATTATGGTTCAATTTTTGATGCTACACTAACCAAAATACAAGAAGCTAATGGACAAAAAATTTACAAAGTTTTTGCATGATACGACAATGAAATGTCTTACGTTTCACAGCTTGTTAGAACGGTAAAACACTGAGCAAAAATTTCTTAGTAATAATTTTATGAGCATTGTGCTCATTTTTTATCCTTTTGAAGGATAAAAATTAACAAATGACCAGTCAATCTTAATTAAATTGTCGTTTCTCAATTTCCTTTTGTCCATTAGTTTAATTGAAAAAGGGATTACTACGATATTTTTTGTTTGTTTGCTAATGTTTCAATAAATGGATTTATGTTTATTGATGTTTAGCCCATAATTATTACCATATAAGCAGTGCATCGCAACAACTTTGTTGTCACTGTATTTACCTATAATTATACATTCACTGCGTGTATAAACCTTTTCTTTCTTTCCCTGGGGTTTGAGCTTAAAAGACTGAAATATTTCAGTATTTTTCAGCCTTTTAAGCAATCAAATGATTGCCAGAAGTTTTTTATAAATATTAGCCCGCTTCCTTTTTGATATTGTTTGAATTAAGTCATCAAAATGTATTTCATTATTCATTAACTTGCGAACAAATTCTTGTTGCTTATTTAGTTCAAAACTTGCCCCTGTGGTTGAATTTGTAGCAAAGCCCAAGCTATGCATAAAAAAGTTTAAAGACCAAACTAGTTTTAGCCGTATCTGATGACCAAGTAGATTGTCAGCCCAGTGCATTAGACTGAATGACTCAATTGATTTGAAAGTTTTATAGTAATTAAAAACCAGATATTTAAATATTGAATTTGTTATTTTCATACTTGTATATATTGTTATTTTTAGTAATTTAAATTTTTTTGGAAAAAATTAATACTTTTAATTACCTCACAATTTTAATTCTATCCTAATTGGCTTATTCACTCATTTTGCATCGAAATTTGTGCTTTTAATGTACAATTTTAAAATAGAGGTTATTTATTTAAGGAACGCTTCGCCACTTAAAAACGGAGAAAATATGACATCAAATTTAGCATCATATCCTAAAATTAGTGTTTTAATTCCTTGTCACAATATTGAAAAACTCACTTATTTTTCACTAATTAGCGTTTTAAAAAGTAGATATAAAAATATTGAAATATTATTGCTAAATGATTATTCAACTGACAACACAATTAATATACTAAACGAATTTGCGAAACTGGATCCAAGAATTAAGGTTATAGACTTAAAAAATCATCATCATCACGTGGGTATAGGGTTTAATAGACACTTTTTGATTGAGAAAAGCACTGGCGAATACTTTATTTTTATAGATGATGATGATAGGATGTTGACCTCGGCACTAGGTAATTTTGAAAAAGTTCTGCGAGAGGGTGATTATGACTTAATAGCAAGCGACTTCAAAATAACATATGAACTTTTGCCACACATGCGCATTTCTGTGCCTAAGGTTCCTTTTCACGTTGATTTTAATTTCAATGATCCACAAGAGTTTTTCCTAAACTCTTCACTATATAGTTGAGGAAAATTGATTAAAAAACAATACTATTTAGACACTGTTAATAAATTTGCTAATAAATTTAGTGGTAATATTTTTGAAGATGTACGATTTATGTATTTTCTCTTTCTTAACAAACCTAAATTTAAATTTATTAACAAGCGCTTATTCACTTATCAAATCAGACCTAACTCATTATCTAGCAGTTGAAATCGAATAGATGAAAAAATCAAAATCCTTTTTGATGCTTATACAGAGGCTATTTTGAATATTAAAAAATACAATTTAATTGAGAATGATAATATTTTAAGTAAGGTTTGTCAAACATTTTACATACATCTGGTATTTATCTTATATGCTAACAGCATAATTTTAAAAAAAGAGATGCGAACTAAATTTTCAAAGCTATCTAAATTGCATCTTGAAAGTTTTTGTTCACGATTTAACATTGATCCTACTTTTAAACATAATTTAAATCGCTCAAGTTGTCAGATTTACAATAAAGCACACAATAAATTTTTTAATAATACTTTTTTGCCCAAACGCACCAAATCACGCAAAAAAAAGGATAATAAAGCCGATTATGTCGATGGACTTAATTTTAATATTTAAGGAGAAATATGAAAAAATACTATTTTACTGAGAAAAATGATAGTTTTTTATTGAAAGCTGTTTACTTTGATGATGCATTGAATAATTCTTACATCGCCAAAAAAGATGGTTTTATAACTGAAATAATTGAACAAAAAGAAGCATATATTTACATTGAAAAAAAATTAGATTATTTTGCTTTAACTAAAATAATTAAAGAAAAAATACTTACACATAAACGCAATTTACAAATCGATATTCATTCATTTGTAAGGGATGGCCTAAGTATTACTGATGTTTTAAAAGCTTTTTATTCATCTGTGATTTTTTACGAAGCTAACTTATTTAACAAGAAAAAAGAAGAATCTCAAAAACAATCGTTTACATTCTTGTTAAATAGCGAAGAATGAATAGAACTGAGCGAAAAATATAGAATAATTGCCGAAAATAAAAATGCTGTTCGTGATTTGCAAATTAAGCCAGAAAATTTTTGCAATTCAGAGTCATTGGCTGAGCACATCAATAAAGAGTTTTCGCACAACAAAGATTTAAAAATAACAATTTTAAACAAAGAAGAAATAAATAATCTTAATATGGGTTTGCTTTTATCAGTCAATAAAGGATCTACACATGAACCACGGGTAGTGATTGTTGAATACAATGGTAACCCCCATTCGAATGAAAAGTTAGTTTACGTGGGTAAAGGTATTACTTTTGACACCGGTGGTATGAATACAAAAGGCTACCACATGGAAGGTATGAAATTTGATATGTCGGGCTCAGTTATCGTTGCTTATGCAGTTAAAGCGATTGCTGAGTTAAAAATCAAGAAAAACGTCGCAGCTATAATGTGCATTACTGACAATCGTCAAGATGGAGATGCTTCGTTACCGGAAAACGTTTATGAGTCAATGGCCAATATTTCGGTTGAAGTCACTGATACTGACGCAGAAGGGCGTCTGGTTTTAGCTGATGGTTTATATTATGGTGCTACAAAATTAAATGCGACAACCTTAGTAGATGTTGCCACTTTAACCGGTGCAATGTCTAGAACCTTAGGGTCTGTGTATTCAGGGATCTATTCAACTGATGATAAAAATTGAGAATTATTTTCTCAGGCAGCGAAAAATGGTTACGAAAAAGTATGGAGAATGCCAATGCACGAAGATTTTCATGAGCCAAACACTGCAAGTTTAGTCGCCGACCTGAATAATTTTAATAACGATGAGACATCAGATCATAATACTGCTGCAATGTTTTTAAAAGAATTTACAAATAATGTTCCATTTATTCATTGCGATATTGCTGGCACTGCCGATATTAAAGGTAAGCCTATGGGTGTATTAGTTGACACACTTGTTGAATTTGCACTACTAAAATAAAAAAGTTAATTTCACTAAATTTACACACAAATATTAAAAAACGGTTGCGCATAATCAACCGTTTTTTTGTATTAGTTATATAAGTGTTGCTCAATAAAAGTTGCTATTCAGTCTTCATCAGAGGTTTTTGAGCTAACATATGTAGCACCATCAATTGCATTACTCATTGAATTCAGTGGAGCACAAGATAAAGCAACTACATCAAATGTTGGAGCATCATTGTTAGCGTCCCCAAAAGCCACGGTTTTATTTAGATCAATATTATATTTGTCAGCTATGGAACACAAAGCAAGAGCTTTTGAAGCTGGCTCACCAACATCATAAAAGTTTTTCTGAGTTTGAACTCCTTGTAAACGTGGGAATTTTTTAACATATTCAGCAAATTCGTTTAGACTTTCGACTTGATGTGGATCGAAAGTTACTAAAATTTTGCATATTTCTTTATCATCTAAAAAACTGCGTTCAGGATTTAGGACAAATTTACCTGCTGGCATCATTTCATAGTAGTTTCTTGTTTTGAAATCGACTGAATTTTCAACATTAAAAGCAACTAGACCATCACTTCAAAATACATAGTATCCCAAACCTAGTGTTTCTAATTTTTCCATCAGAGCATATGCATCATATTTTTCAATGTTAAAATTAGAAATCATTTTGAAAGTATTGTGGTCATAAATCATACTGCCGTTAGCACATAAAAATGGTTTATTGTATGGGATTTTGTCCAGATATTTATCTAACATAAATATAGCTCTTCCTGTAGCAATACAAATATTTTTGCCATCTTTTGCAAGTTTTTGAAGCATTTTCAAATTCGCTGGAACAATATTTTTAGTTTTATCAAGTAATGTACCGTCCATATCAAATACAAATGTATCAAAATCATTGATACTCAATTTGACTGGTTTAAACTCTATTTTGTCTGTGATTTTACTAATTTTGCACAAAATTTCTTCATTTGTACTTTCTAAGACTATTTTATATAAGGGAATATTTAAATATTTATCATTAATTTCAGCATCAGTACACTTTAAAAAAGTGCTAATATCTAATGTATTTGTTTGTTTAAATTTATTAAATTCAATGTCTGTTAGTTTAACTATTTTTTTCATTTTAACTCGCTTTTAATACTATTTTATTATATTTATTAGTCATTGATGGTCTAGTGATAATTTTTTTCATTTTTATCATCTACTATATAAATATTTAGTATATTTTATAATTTTTGACTATTAGATAATAAAAAAGCAGAGATATCTATCTCTGCTTCTGAACTTTAACTTGCAATTAAAATTCAATTGTTCATATTATTTGCATTTTCTGCACTTATATTTTAGCAAAGTTTTACATAATAAAATTATTTTTTAAAATTTTATTTAAACATATAAAAAAATATTTTTTTATTAGCAAAATTTAAAATTTCTATTAAAATAATAATACGCTTTAAATGAAATATTAAAAAGCGTAGAAATTCTTTTAAAAATATTTTCTTGCATTTTATTTTATGTTATAATAACTATGCATTTTTTAAAAGACAAGCGGAGAAGTAGCTCAGCTTGGTAGAGCGCTTGGTTTGGGACCAAGTGGTCGCAGGTTCAAATCCTGTCTTCTTCACCATTAGGGGGATTAGCTCATTTGGCTAGAGCACTTGCCTTGCACGCAAGGGGTGGTGGGTTCGAATCCCATATCCTCCACCATTTTATGGCGTTGTAGCTCAGTTGGTTAGAGCGTCCGGTTCATACCCGGAAGGTCAAGAGTTCGACTCTCTTCGACGCCACCATTATATGGAAAATATCTAACTGTTATGGACCTATAGCTCAACGGTTAGAGCAACCGGCTCATAACCGGTCGGTTACCGGTTCGAATCCAGTTAGGTCCACCACGGGTGATTACCCAAGTCCGGCTGAAGGGACTAGTCTTGAAAACTAGCAGGGGCTTCACGGCCCGCGGGGGTTCAAATCCCTCATCACCCGCCATTCGCCTTTCCGGCACCAAATAAAATTAAAATCATATCGCGGAGTGGAGAAGTCGGTATCTCGCAGGGCTCATAACCCTGAGGTCGTTGGTTCAAGTCCAACCTCCGCCACCAAATGGTCCAGTGGTAAAGTGGTTTAATACGCCTCCCTGTCACGGAGGAGATCGCGGGTTCAATTCCCGTCTGGACCGCCATTAGGCTCTGTAGCTCAGTAGGTAGAGCAACGGATTGAAGCTCCGTGTGTCGCTGGTTCGATTCCTGCCGGAGCCACCATATGATTTAAAAATCGCCCCTTTCGGGCTTTTTTTATTATGTTTTTTGGCTACGTTTTCACTATTTTTATGATTTTTAAATGCTTTTTTATATCAATTTTTAATTATGCTTGTAAAATAGGAATTATAATTTTTTAAGGAGTGTTAGAATGAAAACAAAATTTATTTTTACGACAGGCGGTGTTTTAAGCGGTCTTGGTAAAGGGGTTACAGCAGCTAGCGTTGGTAATTTATTAAAATCTCAGGGATTTAGTATTTTCGTACTAAAACTTGATCCATATCTTAATATTGACCCAGGAGTTATGAATCCGATTGAACACGGAGAAGTTTATGTTACTAGCGATGGTGGGGAGACTGATTTAGATTTAGGACACTATGAGCGTTTTATTGACGTTAAGTTAGCAAAAGATTCTAATTTTACTACTGGTCGTATTTTTACACGCATCTTCCAAAAGGAACGTAAAGGGGATTACCACGGAAAAACTGTACAAATCGTTCCACACGTTGTTGATGAAATAATTGATATTATTTTAAGTTTAGCAGAACAAAAGCAACCTGATTTTATGTTAATTGAAATTGGTGGAACGGTTGGAGATTTAGAGTCTAGTCCATACATTTATGCAATTAGTAAGTTTGCTTCATTATATCCACGTAATGTAATGTTTTCACATCTAGCATTCGTACCATATTTAAGTGCTTCAAAAGAATATAAGTCAAAACCTAGCCAAGTTTCGATTGCATCTCTGCGTTCATTTGGTATAAATCCTAATTTACTTTTACTTCGTTCGCAAGAAGGAATTGATAAATCAATCATAAAAAAAGTTAGCGAAAATGCATTTTTAAAACCCGAAAATGTAATTAACATTCCTGATAAAGCCAATATCTATGAAATACCACTATTTTTAGAAAAAAGTGGTATTGTAAAAATTATTTATGACCACTTTGGGATCGAAAAAGAAATTATCCCTAATGCAAATGCTGTCTGAAATGAATTTACACAAAAATATTTAGCAAAACGCCAAAAACCACTAAATTTATTGCTAGTGGGTAAATATACAGGCTTAGAAGACGCATATCTTTCAATTATTTCATCATTAAAAATAGCGGCTGCACATCAAAATATTGATTTAAATTACACTTTAATCGATTCAAGTGATATTACACAATCTAATATTAATGAAAAATTAGCTGGCTATGATGGAGTTATGATTCTTCCCGGTTTCGGTGTTAGAGGTTTTTATTCTAAGGTTGAGGTTGCTGAATACACACGCGACCATAAAATTCCAACGCTAGGTATTTGTTTAGGTTTCCAAGCAATGGCAGTTGCACAGGCTCGTAAAATGGGTATTTCTAACGCAACAAGTAAAGAATTCGCGGTTCAAGGTCAAGATCAAGAATTTATTTTAACCCCTTTTTATGAGAACGGTGACACAATGAACTTAGGCGGGACTTTAAGGTTGGGCGAAGATAAAATTTTAGCATTACCTGACACTTTAGCACAATCAATTTATGGCTCAGAAATATTCTATGAAAGACATCGTCATAGATATGAAATCGCTGATAAATATCGCCATAATTTAGAAGATGAAGAGTTTAAGTTTTCTGGCATCCATCCCGATCTTAAAGTTGCTGAAATTTGCGAACTAAAAAATCACCCATTTTATTTAGGTGTTCAATATCATCCAGAATTCAGCACAAGAGTTATTAAATCTAATCCACTTTTTGATTCATTTTTAAAAATGACTTGAGAACACAAAAATAAATAAAATATACTCATAAATACACAAAATAATAGTTATTCTCAGCTTAATTACACAGCAAATTGCTGTGTTTTTATTTTAAAGTTAATTTAATGTTGTGTCTCGGCATTATAAATTTATTATCACATTATTAATAGATGGTTTTAATTGAAAATTAAGAATAGAAAAACAAAACTATAAATTAGATGGTTCTATGATGTCTTACTGATTCTGGCTATTTTAGTTAATTGAAATATATACATATATTTGCGAAAAATGGAATAGAAGTCATAAAACCGTATATCGTTAGTAGTGTATTTTTTTAATTTTTACTAATATACTGATAAAAAATTATTTCACTAGTTAAAAACGCTTTTTTAAATATATTAATTTTATTACGAATTTTATATATCTAGAATTTAAGTCGATTATTCACTTTTTACTGATATTTTTCAGTATTAATTTAAATTTTTGTGATTTTAAGTTGCTAAAAATAATTGAATTTTGGAATTGTTTTCATATTGTAAATTTTATATAAATTTAGGTAATTGTAAAATTAAGGGTAATTTATAATTAATATATGAAGATAAGCGTATTAGAACACGGGTTATTAACAACTAAAAACGGGTACAAAAAGACCTATCAAGATCTAGAAAAAATATGCAGGTATTCTGAATACTTGGGCTTTTATTCATTCTGAGTGAGTGAACAACATGACGTAAATGCACTTGTGATCACAAATCCACTTATTCTTCTAAGTCATCTGACAAGTAAAACTAAAAAAATTAAAATCGGATGTGGTGGAATAATGTTAAAGCATTACCAGCCATTTTCGATTGCTGAGCAAATAAACACATTGAATTTATTATATCCAAAGAGGCTAATTTTTGGTTTTGGTGCAAACAGTTCTACTGAAAAAGTTTCTAAATTAATGAACACTGATATTTCATCGCAGAGTTTTTATTTGAAAATGGAACAAACAGTTGATTTCATTAATAGAGCTAGTGATTTTGATTTTAAAGTAAATCCTAGTATCGATGAACCCATTGAACCAACTTTATTGATAACAAGCGAAAAAAGTGCTATTTTTGCCGCTGAACATAAGTATAAAATCAATTATGGATGATTTTTATACCCGTCTAAAATTTATGCCAAAGCTGTAATTGATACGTATAAAAAGATATATAAGCAAAAATGAGGTGTTGATCCATCCGATATTGCACTGAGTGTTAATGTTGTAAGCGGAGCTGATGACATTGCAATCGAGAATAATAAGAAGGTACTTGCATTATTTAGAATAGGTTCTCACCAATGGAACGAATTTAAATTATTTCCAACAATTCAGGATTTTTCGGAATTTAATTTTGATGAGGAAAAAGAACGTATATTTAATAAATTTTATCGTAACATATTTGCATTAAAATCAACTGAAGATGTAAAAAATATTGATAATTTATGTGTTGAACTCGGCATTGACCATCTAATGGTTTTACCGACGATGTCCAGCGTTAAGGATCGTATGATGGCTTTGAAAAAAATTGCAAATTATTATAAGATTGGAGAAAGAAATGAAAAAGATTATTAAATACTTAATTATTGAAAAAATGACTGATAAAGACCAATATTGATTGAGAATGACTCCTGAAATGCAAGACGATATAGGTACGGTTGGTTATATTCAATTTAAAAACACTGACAAAACTGAGTTGAAGGAAAATGATGAAATTATGGCACTAGAAGCGTCAAAAGCCGTTTTAACATTAAAAATGCCTCTAGACGCCAAAGTGGTAGAGTGAAATAAGGCGGTAATTACTAAACCTGCTCTTGTTTCGTCACACAAGGATGAAGAAAACTGGATTATGATAATTAGTGATATTAATGCTGATGTATTTTCTAAACTTGAAGACTTTTAATTATGAACCAAAAATTTAATCCATCTAAATTAAATGAATTAATAATGCAAGCTGATGCAATAGTTGTTGGCATAGGTTCAGGTATGACGGCGGCAGACGGCATTGGTTATACTGGTCAGCGTTTCCGTGAGAATTTCTCTGATTTTATTGATGAATTTGGTTTTTTAGATATGTTGCAAGCTAGCGTTTATCACTTTGAAGATATACGGAATTACTGAGCTTTTCACTCGAGATTTATGAAATTAAACTATTTTGATCAACCAGCAAGTCAAAGTTTTATGAATTTAAAACAGTATTTGTCTGATAAAAATTATTTTATCATCACAACTAATTCGGATAATGCGCTAGAAGCAGTTGATTTTGATGAAGATAAGATTTTTTACATTCAAGGCAAATATAATTTATTGCAATGTGAAAAAATGTGTCACAATCGTCGTTATTCTAATGATGAAGCTGTGTACAAAATGATTGAAAAACAGTCAAACATGATGGTTCCATACGAACTTATTCCACTTTGTCCTGAATGTGGCGCCTTTTTAGAAGTTAATAAACGACTAAAAGGTAAGGGAATGGTAGAAGATGAGCGTTTTTTTGAAGAAAAAGCGCGTTATGAGCAGTTTATTCAATTAAATAAAAATAAGAAAATTCTTTTTTGGGAAATTGGTGTTGGTTATTCAACGCCAATGTTAATTAAGCATCCTTTTTGAGAGATGACAAAAGCGTTTGACAAAGCCACGTATTTAGCAATGAATAATAAATCGTACCGCTTGCCACAAGAAATTAAAGCAAAAACCGTCGTAGAAACTAACGATATTAAAGAAACTATTCAAGCATTATTAGAGGTAAAAAATGATATTAATCGAACCAATTAGAAATGGTAAATATGTTAAAGACGGTGCTTATTGACTAGCGATCCAAATTTGAGCAATGAATCATTTGCGCCTAGATGATACAATTGTTTTTCCTTCGGTTGCAGAACCTCATATTCAAATTGGATATTTTCAAAATCCAGAAGTTGAAGTCAATTTTAATTATTTAAAAGAAAAAAATCTGCAAATTGTACGCCGCGATACAGGTGGTGGTGCAATTTATATCGATTCAAATTCAGTTAATGTTTGTTATTTAATACCTTACAAAGAAAACGAAAGCATAATTGGTAATTTTGCTAAATTTTATGAACCTACTATTAAAATTTTAAAAGATTTAGGTGCAACAAGAGTCACACAAACTGGCAAAAATGATTTAACCATTGACGGGCGTAAAGTATCTGGCGCTGCGATGACGTTGATTAATGATGTTATCTATGGCGGAAACTCATTGCTTTATAATGTGGACTATGATGCAATGAGTCAAGTATTAAATCCGAACCGTAAAAAAATTCAATCGCAAGGTATTAAATCAGTACGCCAAAGAGTTGCTGGATTAAGCGAGTATCTGGATGAGCAATATAAAAATTTAGACATTTTTGAATTTAAAGACTTAATTATTAAACGCTTATTTAACGCGGAAGATTTAAGTAGCATCAAGCGTTATGAAATAAGCGATCAAGATTGAATGCAAATTGACGAATTAATTGAAAAAAAATATAAAAACTGAGATTGAACATACGGAATCAGTCCTCGTTATGAGTACAACCGTGATGCTCGCTTATCAATTGGTACAATTAATTTTTCATTAGCTATAGAAAATCAAAAAATTGAAAAGTTCAAAATAAGTGGCGATTTCTTTCCGCGTAAAGATGTGTCAGGTCTTGAGCTATCATTAATTGGTACAAAAATGAAATTTGAAGAATTAGTTCAAGCTCTTAATGACGCTGATTTACAGAGCTATTTCTTCACAGAAGTAAATGCTGTGGAAATTGCAAAGATAATTCTAGATGAGGAATAATGAATAAGTATTTAGAATTATTTAAACCTTTTAAACTTGGAAAATACACGTTACAAAATCGTTTTGTTCTTTCACCAATGACTTTGTCATTAACAACTATTGATGGCAAAATGACTGACCAAGAAGCTAATTACACTCGCCGAAGAGCCAATAGTGCTCCTTTAATAGTCTCAGGGGCGGCATACATTGACGATTTTGGTCAATTATTTGAGTATGGCTATAGTGCTAAAAGCGATTCTGATATCGAATCATTAGCTAGATTAGCCCAAGCAATGAAAGCAGACGGCAATATTGTAATATTACAGCTGGCACATGCTGGAAAATTTTCAAAAGCAAGTCTTAAAAGATACGGACACCTACATGGTCCAAGTTATGAAAAAAATTTCTTTCCTGTTGAACATGAAGTGTTTGAATTAACACAACAGCAAATAAAAAATATTATTAAGGATTATGCAAAAGCGACTCAACGGGCAATTAAAGCTGGATTTGATGGCATCGAGATTTCAATGGCTCAAAGATTGCTAATCCAAACTTTTTTTAGTAAGATAGTAAATAAAAGAACCGATTCCTACGGAACTGATACTTTTGAGAATCGTTCTCGTTTATGTATTGAAGTTGTCCAAGCAATCAGAAATGTAATTGATCAATTTGCACCAGAAGGATTTTTATTTGGATTCAGAGCAACTCCCGAGGAAACTTATGGACCAGTATTAGGTTATACAATTGAAGAATTTAACCAATTAATTGATTTAACTATTGAAAAAGGAAAAATTGATTATTTAGCAATTGCTAGTTGAGGGCATGATATTTACTTAAATAAAGTTCGTTCAGATTGTAAATTTAAAGGGCAATTAGTAAATGAGGTAATTTATAATCATTTTAAAAATCGGGTTGCTGTTATAGCTTCAGGGGGTATTAACACTCCTGACAAATGTTTGGACGCTTTGCAACACTGTGATTTAGTAGGTCTAAGCTCAGTTTTTGTAGCAGATCCAGAGTTTGTGCATAAAATAAAAAATAATGAAATAGATAAAATAAACTTAGCAATCAAACCAGAGCAACTGAATGATTTAGCTATTCCTGAAGAATCCTTTAAAGGGATAGTGAATATGTTTGGTTATTGTGAGACAATTCCTAACCAGACAATGTCTACGCTCACAAAAAATTCTATTCACAAAACTAAATCGCATAATTAGGTAAATCGAATTTAAAAACAAGAACTTTTTTAGTGGTTCTTGTTTTTAAATTAACTTGATTGTGTAGTGGTTGGTTGAGAACGCATATTTTTTCTCATCAAAACCTTCTTACGTAATTCTTCTTCCTCTTTCTTCTGAGCCTCAATTGCTTCTTGCTCTTTTCTTTCTTGCTCTTTTCTTTGTTCTTCTTCCATTTTGTTTTTATTTTCTAGTTCCTGAATTTTTTGTTTTAAAGCCTCAGTTCTAGCTGCGTTTTGTTCTTTAATTTTTTGTCTTTCTGCTAGCTCCATTGCGATTTGCAATTGTTTGTCAACAGGCTTATTTTGCTCAGCTAGTTTTTTAGCTATTTCTCTTTGGATGTCAGGTTGAGATTCATCCGTTTTGTCAGTATCAGTTTTGGGGTTATTTTTATTTGCGTCATTTTCATTTTGCATTGGTTTTGGTGCTGGTTTTGTATTTAAAACTACACTTTCCTTTTTGCAAGATGCAGCAACTGCAACTGTCGAAAAAGATATTGCAAGTGGTGAAGCACTTAGTAATATTTTTTTGATTTTATTCATTTATAATTTCTCCTTAATTTAATGCTGATTAATTATATATTAGATAATAAAAAACAATAAATATTTAAATAATACTCATTTAGAGTTATTTTGGTAAAAATAAAAAATAAAGACTAAACTTTACTTTTTTAATTTTCGTTTATTAAAATCAGGAACAAGTGTAAACATTTGAGCACAAAAAACAGTAGCAACCAAAATATAGATATATCAAGGGTAAAATCTGAACAGTGCTAATTCAAATATTATAATTCAAACCACATAACATATATTTAATCCAGACGCCACGCCAACACCAGCTTTGTTAATCGCGATATAAAATAAGACAAAACTAACTATCCCGATAATTGACGATCCTAGAATTCAAAAAACATCAATGTTTGAAACTACATCCTTAATTGATCCAAATGAATTGAACGAGGGAACCAAAATTAGAGCTAGAACAAGAACAGAACTACATTGACGAACAAAGATAGAAACATAAGGATCAATTCCCGAATCCATTGCTTTTGAACTCAAAAAAGACTCGATAGCTCAACCTATTGCAGCAAATAATGCAAATAAAAACCCTCACCCATTTTTGATATCACCAGAGCTAAATTGCAATATTCCAAGTGTTAAAATTGCTAGAAGGGAAATAGAACCGCCAACTATTGAATTGATATTCATTTTTTGTTTTAAAAATAAGTAAGCAAGCATTGCAGCTAAAACTGGATATGTAACCGTAATTGATCCAGATAAACCAGAACCGATATATTGAATACCTAAAATGTAAGTTACAGATCCAAAAGGTCCTCCAAATATTGAACCAAGAATTATTCATAAAATATTTTTATTTTGAAAAGCTTTTTTAAGATCTTTTATTCTTTTGAACATTAGTAGTACTAAAAAAGCTCAAATTAAAGCAAAAAATTCCTGAATGAATGAAATTGACACTCCAATTTGTAAAGAATTTAAAATACCATTAACATCACCTTGTCTTGCTTTAAATGATTGATCGTGTAAAAATAAAAAAATCGAAACTAATGCTCAAGATATCCCGGCGATAAAACCGAAAATTTTACCTAGAAAAGTTGATGAAAACAGTTTTTTTTGCTCGTTTTTTATGTATTTATTCATATTTAAACCTTTTTAAATATTGATTAGCAACCATGATTAATTCGTTTTCGTACTCGTGATGAAATTCTTGATATTGTTTTTTATATTCGCATCAGAACACTCATAAAATAGCCTGCATTATTATCTGTGCATACAGTCTATTTAATTCACTTTTGGTTGGTTTGCGGTCTAGATATACGCTTAAAGCGTCTTTAACTTGTTTTTGGTCATAAACACAAGATAAGCAATATCCTGCAATATCAGTGTAGGCATCAGCCTGGCCTGCGTATTCTCAGTCAATTAGTTTAACTCGACCATCACTTAAAATTAAAACATTTTCAAAAAAAGTATCTACCAAACACAAATGAGTTGGATATTTTTTAGCTTTGTATCAATGATAAATATTATTGAATTGTGATTGCAATTCCTTGATTTGTAAATTGATTTTTGCATAGTGGTCACCAATGATTTTGACATAGTAATTCATTCTTTCTAGCAAGTCAAATTCATGATTGATTTGTATATTTTTGTTGTGTAAATCTTTAAAAGCGTGCATTGCTTTTTTCATGTGTTGGTAATTGTTTCCGTTAGCTACTGTAGCATTTGTATAAAATTTAGCAATCTTAAATCCGTGCAGAGGGCTATCTATAAAATCGGTAGTATTAAAATATATAACGCTTTCACTAATGCCGAGATTGTTGATTTTTTCATAAACTTCTTGTTCTTGATATCTATTGATTAATTCATGAGAGCCTTTTTTAGGAATGCGAGCAATATATGTTTTGTTTTTTATATCAAAAGTAAAAGAATCATTAGTCATCCCCTGTTTAATTGGTTTGATATTTGAAATTTCATCAAAATCTATTGAAAAAACACTCATTATTTTCTTTAAATGGATATCCTCTTTAAAACACGGTGCATCTGGATTGTAAGTTAATAGGTCATTAAAATTATCAATTTCGAAAGCATAGTTGTCGCAAGGTAAAGTCTTTAAATTTATGTCATCTAAAACATTTCATAATGCTTGTTCTCAATAAGAGTTTATTTTTAATTCATCATTTAAGACACATTTTTTAACTTCTTCTTTAAATGCTGAAAAATCATTTTTGTGAATATAGGTGCATCCTGTCAAAAACTCAAAATTATTGGATTTATATTTTTGATTTATATCTCGCACTCTAAAATCTTTAACGTTTCCCGCATCCTTAATAACTTCTCATTCCGCTATGTTTTCAGTCGATTTTTGTGTATTAACTCATGAATTTGGATATTTTTGATTGAATATATCTTTACTAAAAATTACATCACTAGTTAAGATAAAAACACCACCTTCTGGGTTTTTAAGCTCTTGAAGCCCAAGATATAAACTATATAGTGAATTTGTGTTTTTAAAATCCTTGTTGTAAACTTCGACTAAATTATGACGCTGAATTATTCCAGCAAATTTTTTTCGCATATACCCCGTAACAATTATCTTGTTATCAAAATCACTTAAATATTTTAAATTTTCAGTCAAAATACGAGTGTTTTCTTTTATTTCTAATAAACCTTTGGGGATTTTTAGAGTAAGCGGAGTTAAACGAGAACCAAATCCTGCAGCTAAAATAATGATATTTTTCATGCGCACCTCCTTTTCGAAGTATTCAAATGATACAAAATAAATTTTACTTAATTTTAACCATTTTAGCCCTAGTTAATTTAATTACTACCATTAAATTTTTCTTTCTCTTATTGTTTACGTGTAAAATTTCTGTATATTTTGCTCCTCTTCTAATAAGAAATAATTAAAATTAATACATACTAGATTGAATTTGGAGATTAAATGGACAAGAAACAAAAACAAGTTTATGAACTTCTTAAGGAATTTTTGCAAATTGTTAATAAACATAATTTGCAATATATGATTATTTATGGAACTTTGTTAGGTGCTAAGCGACACAACGGATTTATTCCTTGGGACGATGACATTGACCTAGTTGTTCCTAAGGCGACATTGGATTTTTTAGTTCAAAACTATCCTTCTAAAATTTATTTACCCGAAAATAACAATTCTCCTCTTTTAATTCCTAAATTTTCAAACGATAACAAAACTAATGAAGAAGCTGTTTTTATAGATTTATTCCTTGCGATTCCAACATCTAGAAAAAATATTTCTAAATTCTCATCACTTAAAAATAAAATAAGATATTTGCACACATACACACGCAGAAAAACTTTTAAAAGACAATGGGGTTTAAGAATTCTAAAATTCTTTTCTTTATTTAGCTGATTGAGCAAAAAATACTCAGTAGGCGATGCTTACAATGATTTATACTCGGATAAACCAGAATTTTCATCGGTATTATATTTACCATTTAAGAAAAAAACTTATAAAAACACTTATTCAAAACTGGATTTTGATACAGCAATTGAATCTAATTTTGAAGATTTAAGCGTTAAAATTCCGTCTAATTGAGAAGAGATTTTAATTCAAAATTATGGTAAAAATTGAAGCACACCTAAAAAATTTAAATATTGTGAGCATTTGGGTCTTTATGACATGGAAATTTTTGTTTATAAAAAAAGAAAAATAAATAATTAAAAATTAGTTAGTTGCAATAAATTTATATTAAAAAAGATGTTTTACGAATAGTATCTTAAAATTTAGAATTAGTTTTCTGAATTTTTTATTTTGCATAAGGATTTGTAAATAGCAAAAAAAGACTTTTTGATATAATACTAAATATTAAATTTAATAGGAGAGTTATGGCAGAAAAAAATTATAAAGATACACTAAATATGCCTCAAACGAATTTTGAAATGAGAGCAAATTTAGTAAAAAAAGAACCTGAATTTAGAGAATTGTGATTGCAAAATGAAATTTATAAAAAAGTATTAGCTAAAAATAAAGCTAATACACCTTTTATATTGCATGATGGCCCACCATATGCTAATGGTAACTTGCATATTGGCCACTCTCTTAATAAAATTTTAAAAGATATTGTAATCCGTTACAAATCGATGAATGGTTTTTATACTCCGTATATACCTGGTTGAGACACTCATGGATTGCCAATTGAACACAAAATGCTACAAGAAGCAAAATTAAATAAAAACGAATTGACACCACTAGAACTGCGAAGAAAAGCTCGTGAGTATGCATTGAGTCAGGTTGAAGTGCAAAAAGAGCAATTTAAGCAAATGCAACTTTTGAGTGATTTTGAACAGTATTATGTTACTTTATCGCCTGGGTTTGTTGCACAACAATTACGTTTATTTAAAAAAATGGTCCTTGACGGACTTGTTTACAAGGGCTTAAAACCTGTTTATTGGTCGCCATCTTCACAATCTGCATTAGCTGAGGCTGAGGTAGAATATAAAGATATTGATAGTCCTTCTATATTTGTTGCTTTTGAGATTGAAGAACCAGGGAGCGAACGGATCAAAAAAGGTGATTATTTAATAATTTGGACAACCACCCCTTGAACATTGTTAGCTAATTCAGCCGTGGCAATTGGTGAGTCTTTTGAGTATTCAATTGTTGAAAAAGGAGCTAAAAGATACATAATTGCTACTGAATTAGTTGAAAAAGTTACTGACCAATTTAACTGAACAAACTTTCATGTTGTTGAAAATTTAAAAGCTTCTGAAATAGTAGGTTCAAAATACATCAGTCCCTTAAATAAAAATATTTCACCAGTAGTAATTGGTCACCACGTTAGTTTAGAAACTGGTACTGGACTTGTTCATATTGCTCCTATGTTTGGCGAAGATGACTTTTTGATCGGTAATAAATACGATTTAAACAAAATCATGCATATTTCTGATGATGGAAAAATAAACGAATTAGGCGGGGAATATGCCGGCCAATACTATTCAAAAGCTGATAATTTGATTATTGAACAATTAAAACTACTAGATTTATTAATTTTAGCCGGTAAAATTAATCACTCATACCCTCATGATTGAAGAACTCATAAACCAATTATTTTCCGTGGAACACCACAATGATTTGTTTCGATTGACAAAATTAAAGATCGGATTATAGGGTCATTAGAAAATGTATCGACATATCCTGAATGGGCAAAAAAACGTCTTTCAAATATGATTATTAACCACAATGATTGAACAATATCTCGCCAGAGAACTTGGGGTGTGCCACTTATAATTTTTTACGACCAGGATAACAAACCAATTTTTGACGAAAAGATTTTTGACCATGTTATTAATTTAATTGAAATTGAAGGTCCTGACATTTGATGAGAAAAAACTGCTGATGAACTTTTACCTAAGCCTTATCAAGGTAAAGGATTCAGTAAAGAAACTGATATTATGGACGTGTGATTTGATTCGGGTTCGACTTCATTTGCTGTTGAAATTGACCCTCAAGTCAACGCTCCTTATGATCTTTATCTTGAAGGAAGCGACCAATATAGAGGATGATTTAATTCATCGTTAATTAACTCTGTAGCCCTTAGAGGAGTAGCTCCTTATAAAAAACTTGTTTCACACGGGTTTGTTTTAGATGGTAAGGGTGAAAAAATGTCAAAATCAAAAGGAAATACTATTGATCCGTTAAAAGTAATTCAAAAACATGGTGCAGATATTTTACGTTTTTGAGTTGCGAATAGTGAATATACAAATGATGTAAGCATTTCCGATTCGATCCTTGAACAAAACGCCGATTCATATCGAAAAATTAGAAATACTATTAAATTTATTTTAGGCAATCTTGAAGGGTTTGAATACGATGAATCATTGCCTCGTAAAGGAGTGCATCAATTTATCAAAGAACAACTTGAATTAGTTCGATCGAATGTTTTAAAGGCGTTTGATGAGTTTAAGTTCTTAAATGGTATTAAACTAATTAATAATTATGTCATTGAATTATCAAGTTTTTACTTAAACATCACTAAAGACATCCTTTATGTTGAAGAATTTAATTCGATTAATCGTCGTATGACTTTAACTAATTTTTATGAAATTGTTGAATTTTTAATCACAATTTTAGCACCAATTATCCCAACTACTTGTGATGATGCGTATCGTTATTTTAATAAAAAAGATAAGCAGATATCAGTTCATTTAGACACAATTACTCGTGAAAGATCTGTTAATATGAGTATTATTAATGAGTGGGAAGAGTTTTTTGAGTTACGTGATGAGGTAAATTTAGCAATTGAAAAAGCAATTAAAGAAGGCTTGATTAGACGAAGTAATGAAGTTAAATTAACCTTAAAGCCTAAATCAGATTTTATTGCGTCATTGGATTTAAAACAGTTATTAATGGTTGGTATTGTGGCATACGGAGAAGAATTCAAGCTAGAAACTTTTGAATCTCTTAAATGTCAGCGATGTTGAAATCATTTCTTGCCTGCTCAAATCATTGATGATTTATGTCCGCTTTGCACCAAAGTGCTAAAATCAGGAGATAAAAATGAGTAAAGAAATAGATGGAACCAAGGTGAGTAATAAAAAATCCTGACAACAACGCCGCCAGGATTTTACAGAACGGTTCAAAAATTATGGAGCTGAGCTAAGAAATAAATGAATCAACGATAAAAAACGAATTTTAATTAATTACTCAATTTTTGTTTCGATATTTGTGATTGTTTTATTAATTGACCAATTAACAAAAACATTTTTATTTAGTTGAGATACAGAAGCTGAGTGAAAAGGGGATGGTAAAACAATTTATCATGGCTTGATATTTGGTGTAAGGTCGGTAGAACATTTTGGAGTTACATTACTGCCTTGAAAAGGTAAAACTGTTGTAATTATTATTCAAATACTGAGTGTTTTGATATTTTTAGCAATAATCACAATACCTTTTTTAACCAATTCAATTTGAATGATAATTCTTTTCTCGTTTATTGCTGCGGGCAATGTTGGAAATATGCTCGATCGTTTTATGTTTAGTGGGCGCGTTAAAGATATTTTATTTGCTTCATTTTTAGAAACGATACAAGGCAGACAATTAGGAACATTTAATGTTGCTGATATAGCTTTGGTTGGTGGTTCAGCCGGTTTGGTAGTGTATTTCTTAATTCAAATTATTATTGAATATGTTGAAGAACAAAAAGAAGCACAAAAAACACAAAATAGTACTGAAAATATTGAATTAAATACTGATGAACATGTAAATGAAGAACAACAAAATCAGGCTTAAACTGCCTGATTTTTTATGTAAAAAAAGAGCACAAGCCCCCTTTTTTTGTTTATACTAAACGTGTCTTTTTAGGTTGAAGTATGTTTTTTCGCCATCAAAGCGTGATGTTTCACCTAATTCATCTTCAATTTCTAATAAACGATTATATTTGGCAATACGATCAGTTCTTGATAAAGAACCTGTTTTGATTTGACCTGTATTTAATGCAACTGCTAAATCAGCGATTGTTGTATCTTCAGTTTCGCCAGAACGGTGTGACACTACACAAGTAAAGCCGGCTTTGTGAGCAAGTTCCATTGTATCTAATGTCTCAGATAATGAACCAATTTGATTTAATTTAATCAAAATTGAGTTCATAACATCTTTTTTGATAGCTTCTCTTAGAATTTCTTGATTTGTAACGGTCAAGTCATCACCTACAATTTGTAATCTATCACCTAAACGTTGTTTCATTAGTTTAAACCCGTCTCAATCAGATTCGGCTAAACCATCTTCAATTGAAATAATTGGATATGTATTTACTAATTTTTCGTAGTAATCCACCATTTCTTCGGTTGTGTATTCTAATTTAACATCTTTTAAATGCTCAAAACCAGGGCGTTTTTCATCGATAGCTTGTTTTAATTTTTTAAATACATATTTTTTTGATTTTTCATCATAAAATTCACTCGAAGCAGGGTCCATTGCGATTGCAACCGCATTTTCACCGTGTGTAGCAGGCACTAATCCTGCTGCTTTAATTGCTTGCACCATATAATCTAAAACTTCTTCGTGAGATTTTAGATTAGGAGCATACCCCCCTTCATCACCAACGGTAGTTCCGTGTTCTTTTTTTAATAATTTACCTAAGTTATGGAAGACTTTGTTCGCCATTTGCAACGCTTGTCTAAACGTTTTTGCCCCAACGGGCATAATCATAAATTCTTGCATATCCACTGTGTTTGAAGAGTGTGCTCCACCATTCATAACGTTTAACATTGGAACAGGCAGTGTACGAGCGTTTGCTCCCCCGATGTATTTATACAATGGCAAGCCACATTCCTGAGCAGCTGCACGTGCAACAGCTAATGAAACACCTAAAATTGCATTAGCTCCTAAATTTGTTTTATTTTTTGTGCCATCTAATTCAATCATTTTTAGGTCAATGAATCTTTGATCGCTAACTTCGTAACCAATAATTTCTGGTGCAATAATGTTATTTACATTTTCAACCGCTTTCATAACACCTTTGCCACCATATCAGTTATCTTTAAATTCATCAAATGCAGCATCTCTTAGCTCGCAAGCTTCTCTTGTTCCTGTCGATGCCCCTGAAGGTACCATTGCCACTCCGACAGCGCCTAAATCTGTTACAACTTCAACGGCAATTGTTGGGTTCCCTCTTGAGTCAAGAATTTCTCTTGCGTATATATCTACAATTTTTGACATTTTTACTCCTAATTTTTTACACTTAATACTTCTATGCTATTATTAATTATATTATTTTCATAGATATTTAGTTCATTTAATTCTTTTTCTAAACGTAAAACATCCGAGATTTTAGGTTTAGTTACTGGCTCTTTTGGCGCGAACATTTCGCATGTTTCATTAGCGCTAATAATGCTTATTGGATAAGTTCCGATTTTTTTAGCAATATTAATAGTCTCAATTTTATCTTTGGTTAAAAGTGGTCTAAGAACTAATTTTGAGCTAGATTCATTAATTACTGAAAGTGATTCGAGAGTTTGTGAAGCGACTTGCCCAAGATTTTCACCGTTTGAAAGAGCTATAAAATTCATTTTATCGGCCAATTGCGATGCTAGGCGATAAAAGCTACGTCTTAATAAAGTAATTTTGTACGCAGGTTTTGATACTAAGGCAATATATTTCAGTATTTGTGAGTAGTCAATTAAATAGAATTGCGATTTTGACTGATAGTTATTTAAAACTGAGATTAATTGCTTCATTTTATCAATAGTACGTTGGTCTGTTTGTGGTGGTGAAATAAATGATAAAAATGAGACTTCTAGACCACGCTTCATTAATTCAAAAGCGGCCACAGGAGAATCAATACCTCCACTCATTAAGTGCAACACACGCCCCGATATTCCGACTGGTAGGCCCCCTAAACCAATAATTGTGTTTAGGAAAATATATGTTGATTTATCACGAACCTCTACATTTATAATTGCATCAGGCTCATGAACATTTACAGTGATATTTGGGTATTTTTGCAGTATAAATGCACCTAATTCAATATTAATTTCTTGTGAAGAAAGTGGAAATTTCTTATTTGAACGTCGAGCAGCTATTTTAAATGTTTTAAAATTATCCGTAAGCAATGTTGCCGCTGTTTCGAAGATAGCTTGTTGGTCGTTTTCGACTTCAACAACCGGGGAATAAGAGCTTATCCCGAAAACAAACTGTAATTTGCTTAAATTTTGTTCAGAATAAGATAAGTACATACGGTCAAATTTGGCTTGTGGTTTTTCACCAACTATTTGAGTTATGTTACGTGCTAAGACATCAATGAAATTTTGTCTATTCTTTCCTTTTAAAGTTAATTCTCCATATCTAATTAAAATTTTTGTGTACATTAAGTCTCTCTTTCTTAATTAAATCAGTAATTATTTTGAATGCTTTTTCATAATGTTTTGTGCCTAGATATTCATTCGCACGATCGATTATTGCGTCAATTGTAGGGTTATCAATACGATAAACTAGAATTGATTTTATTAATTCGCTAGACATATATTTATAAGTTTTTGCTTTGGTAATAATTCTATAACTTTGTTGTAATTTTTCAATAAATTCAGTTAAATAGATTGAAATGTTTTTTCTATCTTTTTGTCACATTTTTTGTTGTTTTTCAATTAATTCATTGAATATTTTTTCATTTTCACTACTTTGCTCAACAATGTGTCGTTCGTTAATAATACTAATGTATCAAATTTCTAAAATCTCTAAATAATATCTATAATAACTCATGCTAAATTGTTGTTGGTTAATTTGCTTAACAATATCATTATATTGATAAACTCAATTAATTAATGATTCATTTAAAGCATCGATGCTTAATAATGAGATCATTTCTTGACCCACTGCATTATTTTTTATTGTATTAAAATCCGCATTTAAATTTTGCAATCTAGATTGTAATGTTGTAATGTCTCCTGATTGCTGGATAGAATATTTTTGTTCTAACTCTTGCAATGCTAAATTTGATTTTTGTATAGATTTTTCAATAATGCTTAACGATTTTTGAGCATATTTGTGAATTTGGACACGTAAATTATGATTTCTTTTTGCTATTGCATGATCCCGCAATCAAGTGCGCATATCTGTTAATGTAAATTGAAATGCACTATTAAAAAGATTGTTTTGAATTTTTATTAAGCGTGCATCCATATCAGAAATAAGGTTGGCATTTGGCTCAATCTTTTTTAAATCATTTAGCAATTGTGGCATATAATGATGACTTAACCATTCGATGATTGGCATATGACTTACTCTGCTAGCAAAGGTCCGAACTCTATGGTCATGGTCATTCAATTTGCCTGAAACATCTTGTATATTTTTGGATTCACGTTGTTTTTCTAGTTCCTGAGTTTTCGAACGTAAGGAAATTAACTCTTTATGAAGGCGCGTGTAAGAAAGGTTGTATTGTTCTTTTGATTCACGCAGTGTATCTTCAAGAACTTTTAACACTTCATAAGTATTCATTACTGAAATTTCAATTGCATTTCAATGACTATTCAATAAGTCGCTCATTGATTTGAATTCAGAATTACATTTTTTATAATTGTTAAAATATTTTTTTATTTGGGGATAGAGGTTATTAACTTTATGTAATTGAGTTTTTCGTGTAGCTTCATTAAATTCACGGATAAGCGGGCTTAAAATTTCACACGTTTTACGCATTTGATTCATTAAATTATCAATTTTTTGTTGATTTTCAATCATTGAGTTATTGGTTTTTGAAATTGATTCTAATCTTTTTAGCGTAGATTGATTTTCGTGGTTATTTAAGTAAATGTAGTCTTTTAACTTTTTAACATCATTAGCGCATCTAGTTAGTTTATTTTTTCGAAATAATAAAAAAATAAAAAGACAATTTAGCAACAAACACAAAAAAACAACTATACAAAGTAGAGCAATCATAGTTGGATTTGTTCCATTCGACTTGTTTGTGAGCTGGGGGTTGGTTGCTAATTTAATCATAAATATAATTATATATTAATCAAGGTATACTTATAAAATTAAGAAATAGACTTAATTAAATTATTGAGATTTATTTCACGAATAAAGTAGTGTTATTAATTAAAGTAATAAAAAAATCTGCAAGGCAGATTTTTAAGTGCACTGGATTATTAATTGTTGCGTGAGTCTAAGCTTTTGTAGCCCTCTACAATTTTATCTTTGTAGAAACCGCATTTTTGGCAAACTCTATGTTGTTGAATAAAACTTGAGCAATTTTTGCATGCTACCAAGTTTTGAGGTACTAAAGCATCGTGAGTACGTCTTTTATGTTTACGTTGCTTCGATGTTTTACGCTTTGGAACAATCGCCATGGCCCCTCCTTTTAATATTTTATAAGATCTTATTAAGTTATTAAAATAACGCATTGAAATTATAAGACAAATTAGATTAAACAAAAATAAAAACTCATGAATTTACAAATAAAAATTACAAAAATATTTTACTTTTTTAAAAAAATCGTTATTATAATATCAAAACATAAAGAGTTGCTTAGTTTGACAACTATGAAGCATGCCAACCTCTTCTGTTTTGAAGGATGGTGGAAAGTCAGGGGGATTAATCTCCAACATGTTTTAGGTTTGAGGGAAAGACTCTTTTTGTTAGACAAAAGGAGTCATTTTTTATGGAATATAAAAAGTTATTCACGTCCGAAAGTGTTGGGCAAGGACACCCAGACAAGGTTTGCGATCAAATTTCCGATACTATTTTAGACGCTTATCTAGTTCAGGATAAATATTCACGCGTTGCTGTGGAAACAATGGCGAGCGGAAAAACATTGTTTATTTCTGGTGAAGTATCTTCTACTGTGACAGTGGATTCAAGTAAAATTGCTGAAAATATATTGAAAAAACTAGGTTATTTTACTGATGAATTAAAAATTATTGTTGATATCAAACAACAAAGTCCAGATATTAGTCAAGGTGTTGATTTAGGCGATGAAGAAATAGGAGCTGGCGACCAGGGAATAATGTTTGGTTACGCGACAAATGAAACGCCAAATTTTATGCCGTTAGCCCACACACTTGCACAAGAATTAGTGAAAAAAGCTGATAAATTACGCCAAAGTGGTGAGTTTAAGTGAGCAAAGGCAGACATGAAAAGTCAGGTAACTGTTGATTATACAAACCCTGAAAAAACTACGATTGATACAGTTTTGTTGTCAATTCAACATGATGAAAATTTCAATGAGCTGGAATTTAAAAATTTTATTAAAAAATTTATTATTACTCCTGTGTTAGCTGAATATGGTTTTGACAAAGCTAATAAAATTTTGATTAATCCAACAGGTCGATTTGTTATAGGTGGCCCAATCGGCGATACAGGTCTGACAGGTCGCAAAATTATAGTAGACACCTATGGCGGCGCTGCTCGTCATGGTGGTGGCGCATTTAGCGGAAAAGATTACACAAAAGTAGATAGAAGTGCAGCCTACGCTTGCAGGTGAATTGCTAAAAATTTAGTAGCCTCTCGTTTAGCTGATAGAGTTGAAATTCAAGTATCATATGCAATTGGCGTTGCTGAACCTGTATCTGTAAGTGTATATACATTTGGAACTGAGAAAGTTGAACGCCAGCTAATTGAAGAAGTTGTTTGAAAATTATTTGACTTAAGACCATATGAAATTATTAAGAACTTAAAACTTCGTGACATTAAGTACGCACCAACTAGTTATTTTGGTCATTTTGGGCGCCAAGATCTTGATTTACCTTGGGAAAGATTAAATAAGGTTGAGGAAATTAAGGAATTTGTGCGTGAAAGAATGTAGATTAAAAATAATTATGTTAAAATACTACATATAAATTTTATTTAGAGGAACTATGAGAAAAATTGTTAGACAAAAAAATAAAGAAAGAGCTGCTAAAAGAGTAGCTAAATTACAAAAAGAACAAGCAAGAGCAAAAAGAAGAGAATTAAGAGCTCAAGCATAATAATTTACAAATTTATAATAATTAATTCATTACCCGTAGAGTGATGTATCAAATAAGCCAAAATAATATGGCTTATTTTTTAAAAATGAGTAAATTACAGTGTAATTAGGAAATTTTATGTTATTAAAAAAAGTTCTTGCGTGGCAAGAACTTTTGTGTAAATATTATGAATTTTTAGGATCTTTGTAAATATTTGTGAATGCTTCGGTAGGAATATTAACTTTTTGGTTAGCTTTTATTTCTTCGGTTGAATATGCATCTATTTTTTTCTCAAACAATTCTTCTTTTAGTTGAGTACCATCTTTTGTAATGTGTTGTCCATAAGCCATTATTGAGTCGATTAATTTTCCACCTTCAAATGCTAGTGAAATATCTTTTTCTTTTGTTAAATCAAGCATTTTGTATCCATCGCCGCCAGCAGCTATAAAGTCATTAGTTACAATGTAGTAATCTTGATCAGCGACAATATTTTTACCATTGATTTTGAATGAGCTTTCTTTTGGTTTTCACACGTATGTTAACTTATCTAACTTAGCATCTTTTTCTTTGACTACATCTACATCGTATGAAACATTTGACGATAATTGAGCAAATCCACCAGATTTACCTTTTGATAATCCGTGTTTAAGAGTATCGATTAATTTTGAACCTTTTACTTTAATAGCAGTAATTCTATTTCCAAATGGACTCAGTGCCAATAAATGTCCTTTATTTAAGTCCCCTTCAGTTAAATCTACTCTTAGACCACCACCGTTCATTAAACCTATTGTATTATCAGGCGTTGGATTGGCTACGTTTTCAGGTTTGCTTCTTATATAATCTCAAACTAGGGCATTAGCAGCCATAATACCTAAACCAGTAGGCTTAACACGTCCAACTCAGTGAGGGGTTCCATCAATTTCAACATTTTGTGCGTGAAGTAGAGTTTTAGTGTTTTTAAATGCAGGTTGGCTTTTTTCTTTTTCGAATTCAGCTTCAAGTGCAGCTAATAGTTTAGCATTTGCACTAGTTTCATCTTTTGGTTGATTGTGAGTTGCGACATCAATTTGTCATATATTTCTTAAAACTTGTGATAGTCTTTCGATTTTTCCAGTTTCGGTGTTGAATTCAACTTCAATATCACCTAATCATTTTGTGTAAGCTTCTGTTTGTGTAACATAAATGTCTGAATTGCTACTGTTATTTGCTTCCACATATGTGTGGCTGTGGCCATCTAAAACTAAATCTAATTCAGTTTTTTCAGTTTTATTAACGTTTTTAACTAAGTATTCTGATGATCAAGTCGATTGGTTTCTTTGAACACCTAAGTGGGTTGTTGCGATAACGAATTTAATATCAGGATGAGCTTGTTTAATTTCTTTCATCACTTTAATCGATTCTTCTGTCGGGTCTTTGAATTCAACTAAAGCAGAGTTTTTAGGGTGCGATGTGTAAGTTGTATCAGGTGTTGTAATTCCAAAAACAGCTACCTTTAAACCACTTTCAAGAGTTTTAACAATATAAGGAGTGAATACTCTTTGTCCAACTTTGTTTTGGTCATAACCTTCTGGTTTATCTGTTGTGCTTGAAAAGTCTTTGTAATAAATATTTGCTGATAAAAACGGCATTTTTTGAGCTTGGTCTTTGTTTAACTCATCATCTAAACTTTTAATATGATTTAAACCGTAGTCGAATTCGTGGTTACCAACAGCGACCGAGTCATAACCCATGTTTTTGGCAATTTTTGCGATTGATTTTCCTTTATCAGAGTCTGAAAGAGGTAGTCCTTGAATTAAGTCACCAGCAGACAACAATAAATCTCTTTTTTTAGTTTTGATGAATTTGTCTGTTCCGATCATGCCTGAGTATAAATTGTATTTGTAATCATCAAATTTAATACGTCCATGCTCATCATTTGTGTGGAAAATTCTCACGGTTCTTATTTTTGCGTTTTGTTCTTTTTCAAGTTTTCTAACAGTTTCGAATTTAGCATTATATTCTTTTTCAAGTGCGTCTAACTTAGTTTTAGCATCTTTGTATAATTTCTCAACTGACGCTTCGATTAAACTTTTTTTAGTTTGATCTTTTTTGACTTTATTGCTAGCTAGTTCTTTTTTATATTGTTGCAATTGGTCTGCAAATGTTTTTATTTCTTTATTATACTCTGTATAAGCCGCTCTATAATCGTGTTTCGCTTCTTCAAGAGAAGTTGCGGTGGTAGATTTAAGTGGTTTTTTCGGTGTTTTTTGATCATCGGTTTTGTTGCAACTTGCAGCGATAAACGGTAATGTAATTACCGATGCATTAGCAATTAATCCTAGTTTTAAAAATATTTTCTTTTTCATAATATTTAATTCCTTAAATTCTTTTTATATATTATATATTAAGTTAAAAATGAATTGTATTTAAGAAAATAAGACTTGATTGTGGAACGCTTATTAAGAAATTATTGTGGCAAAACAGCTTTAATTAATCAAATAAATTAATTGTTTGTGTTCAAAATACAAAAAAGATAACTTTAAATTAAAGTAACTCATTTCATAAATTTCCGATTTCTCAGTTATTTAGACTGATTTATACTGAAAAATATTGTTTTCGTTTATAAATAGATTTTGAATTATCTGACATGATTAAAAAATAGTTTTAATTCGAATAGTTTATTTATACACTTTTACTATTGCCGATTTTTAATCTAATCTCATTATTTTGAAAATTAAATTAATTTTCATATAAGTGTATTCAGATTAAATTATTTGTATTCTTTATTTTTCATAGTTATAGATGGGTTAATAGGTTAATAATATATTAAATTTATATTGATTTTATAAGACAGTGAAACTTCTTTAATGTTTAATAACTAAATATTGTTTTTTAATGAAAAAGTGTTTTTTTAGCTAAAATTTTGCATAAATATTGATTTTTTATAAAAAATATAAATATTATTTGAACAAAAAAATAACTTTATGTTTATAATAAAAAAAATAATACACTAGGAGGAAAAAATGGAACATTTTGATGTCGTTATTGTAGGTGGGGGTCCTGGAGGATATCCTCTTGCTATTTTACTTAGTAAAAAGGGCAAAAAAGTCGCATTAATTGAACGTAAGAATTTGGGCGGAACTTGCGTTAACGAGGGTTGCATTCCATCTAAAACTTTAATAAAGTCAGCAAAAGTATTTGAAACTGTTTTAAGTGCTGATAAATTTGGCATTAAAACCAGCAATCCTGTGCTAGATTTTGAAAAAGTTCAGCTACGTCGTAAAAATAACAAAATAGTAATTAATAACAAAATAAAACAACAGCTTTTAGATGCTGGAGTATCAATTTTTGAAGAAGAAGCGAGCGTTATCAATGAACATACAATAAGTTTGTTAAGCACTAATATTACATTTGACAAATTGGTAATTGCAACAGGATCAAGAGCACGACTATTGGATATTCCTGGTTTTAGCGAGTCTTTAAAGAGCAAGGATTTAATTATAGCCTCAGATATTTTGGAATTAGATTCATTACCTAAAACACTTAATATTATAGGGGCTGGTCCAATTGCCCTTGAAATGGCTTATTTATATTCTACTTTTGGCACAAAAGTTAACATCATAGATTCTGGAACTTTTATGCATAAATATGATTCGGACCTTGCCTTATCAGTTAAAAATTATATTATGCAAAGAGGTATCAAAATTTACGAAAATACACAAATTCTAAGTATGGACGGTAAAAAATTACGTGTTAAAACCAATGAATTAGATGAGGAATTAATAGCGGATAAAACCTTGCTGGCTGTGGGCCGTCAAGCGAATGTTGAATCATTTAAAAAATTGAAACTAGAGTTAGGTTCAAACGGATTTGTTAAAGTGGATGATCGAATGCGTACGAGTATTGAAAACGTTTATGCCCTTGGAGATGTGACGGGAATAATGATGTTATCATCTGTTGCTTATCGTAGCTCTGATATAGTAGCGCGTGAAATCTTAGGTCTAAAATCTAATCCTATAAACAGCAATCATATCGCATGAAGTGTTTATTTAAATCCAGAGTTCAGTGGCGTAGGTTTGACTGAACAACAAATTGAAGCTGAGGGTATTGATTATGTTAAAGTAATAATGCCAGCTAATTCATTGCCTCGTTCATTAGCTGATGGTGCAGATAATCAATATACCTTTGTGAAAATTTTGGTTGAGAAATCAACACATAAAATTCTTGGTGCTTTCATGTTTGCGGAAGGTGCTCATTTATTGATTAATCAAATTTCTTTTGCGATGCAAAATAATATTACAATGGATAAATTGCAAGATGTTACTTTTACACATCCAACAATCGCAGAATCTCTATATTACATTTGAAAAATGAACGCATTTTAGTTTTAATTGCCCATTTTTTGAAAAAAATCAAGCCAGTTTAGTTGGCTTGATTTTTAATCTACTAATTCAATATCGATTTTAAAAGTACCTATTGGATCATTATCCTGAGTGAGTAGTTCGTATTCAAAGTTAAATACATTGTCGCGGAATTTAGTTTTATATAAATAGCTTTTAAATCTTAATTCTCCGTGAGGGTTGTATACCACAGTTTTATTGTGCGTTTTTTTGAGTCTTAACTGGACGGTAGCGACATTATTGTTAATATTTATGCTTTTGGGATTTAATTCAATTTTTGTTTTTAGATTGTTGTCAGGGTCAGAAAAAGAAATTATTTTGTAATCAATTTTTTCACCATCTTGTTCGATAGTTTCACTATAAAATTCAGCTTCAGCTTTAAAATTAGCGATATGTTCTTGGCCGTTTTGTAGGGCGATTGATTTAAATTTAATTATCATTTATTTAATCTTTTTAAAACAACTTCTTCACCAAATAAAAAGATTGCTTTTGCCAATTCGGGACCATGTTCGGCATAAGTTGAAGCTTTTCTAATTGGCATAAATAATTTTTTTCCACTTACTCCTAATTCATCTTTTGTTTCATTGATCGCTTTTTGAATGTTTTCAATAGTAAAATCAGTATTTTTTAACAATTTATAAAAGTGTTTTGCAACTTTAATTTCTTCGTCATTTAATCCAAAATCGCATTTATCATGATGCTCTTTATATTGGTTATAAAAGTTTCTTAATTCAGAAATAGTTCCGCAGCTTTCTTTGAAGGTTTCAATAAATAATTTGTTTCAATTATCGTTTGCATCGATATTTAACATTGTAGCAAGTTGATCTGTGGTCTGATTTTTAAAGTATTGTTTAGAAAATCAATGCATTTTTACAATATCAAATTTTGAAGGAGATTTAGAAAGACGTTCAGGTTCAAATTTTTTAATAATCTCTTCTTTAGTCATTAATTCAGAAGCGTCCGCTGCAGTTCAACCCAAAAGTGCTAAAAAGTTAAAAATAGCTTGCGGCACGTAACCTTCATTGCGATAGTCCTCAATAAATTGTTTTAGTGACGTATCACGTTTTGAAAGTTTTTTTCCTTCCATGTTCGTAATTACCGTTAAATGACCAAACTGTGGATGTTGCCATCCTAAAGCGTTGTAAATTACAAGTTGTTTTGGGGTATTTGTAATATGTTCTTCCCCGCGTAAAACATGTGTAATCGCCATATCAAAATCATCTACAACGACAGCAAAATTATATGTTGGATAGCCATCTGATTTCATAATAACTCAATCCCCAATATCGGAAGAATTGAATGAAATACTTCCTCTAACTAGGTCATTCCAAGCTAATTCATTATTTTGTGGCATTGCAAAACGAATTGAATATGCACCATTTGCATTTCTTTTTTGTCTCTCTTCCTCAGAAATTTTTAGTCAATTTCTGTCATATTTAAATGAAGGGATACCTTTAGCATCCGATTCATCATGCTGAGCTTGTAATTCTTCGGGTGTATCATATGCTTTATAAGCACATCCAAGAGATATTAATTTATTTGCAATTTCTTTATAGCGATTTAATTTTTCACTTTGACGATAAGGTCCGCAATTTGGATTTGGATTTTGCGGACTTTCATCAGGAATAATGCCTAACCAAGCAAGGTTTTCAATCTGACTTCTTTCACCATCGATAACGTTTCTTTTAACATCAGTATCTTCTAATCTAAAGATAAAATCGCCATTAAAATGTTTAGCAAAAAGAAAAGAAAATAGTGCAGTTCTTGCTCCGCCAATATGCAAATACCCTGTTGGACTAGGGGCGTATCTTGTTCTTATTTTATTTGAAATCATAGTAGTAACCTCAACTCATTTATATAATGCTAATATTATAATTATATGAAAAAATATTTTTTTCACTCAACAAAAAAACACACCCATTTTTGTTGAGTGTGGTTAATATAATTGATTAAAATCATATTTTCGAGTATATTTTCAGTATTAATATGATTTTTTAATTTTTTTAAGTAATAAATAACTGCTCAAATTAATAAATAAAATCGAGATAGTACCTATTCAAACATAAGTCATAGCTTTTTCGGGATGAAAATTTCTAGTGTCCATATTAATGGTGATTTGGGTGCCGATTGTTAATTTATTTTCTGAAAAAATAGAATATGTAATCGAAGCTCTAAAGATTAATTCAAAATAAAATGTCGACATTGAGATTAGATCGAATTTAATTGAAGGTAATACATATTTAAAATAAATTGCATTATTTGAATAACCTTGCAAGCGCATATTAGCAATAATTTCTTCGTCAAGAGAATCTATTGCCTCAGTTATTTGCTTTGACATCGAGCTCATTTCGTGAATTCCGACTACAATAAAAATTATTGTAATTGCTGAAGTGAATAATGGTAAAAATAGGTAAATAAAGACAATAGTAGGTAAAATTCTAATCAAAACATTTAACATTCGAAATGAAAACGCAAAGTAAGTTTTATTTAGTTTTATAGACTGCAATCTTATTGAAATTAAGGTTAAAATTATGCAAATTGCAAATGATGCAGTACTGAATTGAAAGGATTCTCAAAAAATTAATATTGGATTATTAGCTGTTAAATTAGAAAAAATACTAAAGCCACTAAAATCTGGATTAAATAAATATTTAATGAATTGCACGGTGTTGTGTGCATTAACAGTTAAATATCGAGTTGTAGCTAGTGTATAGATAGTTATCCCCACAAAGATAAGATATATACACGAAAGGATAATTTTACGAATATTTACTATTTTACTTAATTGTTCGTAGTTTGCAAAAGAGAATTTATGTTTAACTTTTATTTCTCTTGATTTAGCTTCAAAAAGATATTTTTTGAAGAAAATGTTAGCAATTTCGAGGATGGCGACAAAAATCACAAGCACTAATAATGGGATGCCTAATTGAGCAAAAAGAGAGGTAGATGAAGAGCCATATTTTATAAGAGCGCCGATTCCTGGAAGACCTAAGGTACCAAGAATTGAAGATCATCGAATGTTTGATTCGAATGAAAAAATGAATAGAGCATTAAAGCGATGTTTGACACGAGGGAATATCTCTTTTAAAAAAGCTTTAAACGGCGAATTACCTTGATTCAGTGACACGTAAAATGGTCGTATTTCAGTATTTTCAAGTATGTCAATATAATATTTGTGTAATCATAATCAAGTGAATCATGAATAAACAAGCAATAAACTAAATTCAAATCTAAAAGTCCCTGATATAACTAAAATAAAGACCAGTTCAGGAATAGCTCTTAAAAATAATAAAAGAAACTTGAATATAACTGCAATATATTTATTTAAACCTTTGCTAAAAGATAAATAAGCTGTCAATACAGCGAGTAAAAAACCGATAAATGTACCGGTCAAAGCATTTTGAATATTTATTCATAATGCTTTAAAACTGTCAACTCATAAATTTGTGTATTCACCACTAAACGATCCCGTCACATAATCACTTTGATTCTTAAATTGAAATAATTTAACTATTTTTTGTCCGACTAAAGACCAGTTATTTCATTTGAAGTTACTGCTTTGTGCATAAAATGCTCAAAAAACTATTGCAATAACAAACAAAACTAAAAGATGTTTAAAGATTGGATGAATTTTTCAAGAAGTAGAGCTATTTGATTTATTGTTCCAATACGAATACTTAACACCTTTTCATCGTTTTGTTATGTTGTTTTTTGAATTGCTTTTTTCAGTTCTCATTCTTCAATTTCGCTAGTTTTTTTATCGATTGTAATAGTTGAATTATTAATTACTATTACACGATTAAAATGTGTTTTAATAAAACTGAGGTCATGTGTTATCACAAGAATTGTTTTTTGCATTTTATTCATTTTTTTCAGTAATGTCAGTACTTCTTCACTGGTTTGATTATCAAGATTTGAAGTTGGCTCATCAGCTAAAACGATATCTACATCACGTATAAGTAATTTAGCAATTTCTATTCTTTGTTGTTGCCCTCCGCTAAGTTCGCTAACGCGATAAAAAGCTTTATCTAGAATCCCTAGAGAGTCTAGTATTTCAAATATTTTTATTTTTTGATCATTAGCAATTATGCTAAAAATCTTAAAGATAAAATTTTTGTAATCTACATAATTTCTTTTGATGTTATCATAAACATCTTCTGTATTAATAAGGTTTGGTTTTTGTGTTAGGAAGCCAATTTTTTTTATTATTTTTTTTCATTGATTTCGGTCGCAATCATAAATGTTTTTACCAAAAAGTTTAATTGTCCCATTTTGAACATTAACTGCCCTTACCAGAGCTTTGAATAGAGTGCTTTTCCCAATACCACTGGGACCAACAACCGCAACCATTTCGCCTGGTTGGATTTGTAAATTAAGATTACTTAATACTGAATTTTGACTAGTTTTATACTGTAAATTTACTGAATTTAACTCAATTATATTTTTATTCATACTATTGAATTTGTGGTATTTCTTTAACTAAATTTTGTTTGCTTTCGGCTTGTGCTTGAAGTTGAGCGAATTTTCTAAATTGCTCATAGTTTAGTTGCTTGAATTTATTATATCCGGTGTAAATTCCATACGTGTTTTCTTTTAGTGATAAAGATTCAAGAGCTTTACCAATTAGCTCAGCTTGTTTTTCTGATAAACCTTTACGACCTAAAACAACATCATATGGAGCGGGGTTAGTTAGAGTTAGTGTCCGTATAACTTTATTTGTTGGATCGTCATATGGCTTCGAGCTCATAAATCCGGTAGGTTTATAATTATTTGAAATAGCATTGTGTTCAGTTCAGTTGTAGGCGCCTTCATCGTCAAAACCGATATGTGCAGTTTTTCCGTTTGAATTAGCCTTACCTAGCTGATCTTTAGTTTTTCCAATAATTATGTTTTCATTTTGAGATTGCAAGTACTCATTAACATCTTTTAATGTTTTACCAAAGTGGCGTGCTAGAAGTGCTGCTTGATATTTGTAACCGCCCGCACTATCTTTTTTTCTATAAACTATTCCGTGAGAAATGAATTTTTCTCAATTTTTTTCTTCTCAATCTTTAATTATTTGGTCTCTTTTTTCTTTATCGCCGGCAATTAAGATTGCACCGTGATAAACATATGTAAGCTTGTCTTTTTCATAAAAAGTTGAGTATTTGGAACCGTCAAATTCAACCTTTTTAGCAGCTTTTGCTTTATCTCAGTCTGGATATTCAAAACCGGTTTCTTTAACTCATTTTTGATTATTTTTTTCAGCTGCAATTCTTAATTTATCATCTTTTAATCCATCAGTATAAAAATCGGTATCTTGGCTTTGTCAAGTAAATTTAAGAGTTGCACTTTGTGCAACGAATTTGAAAGGAAATTTGTCTTTTAGCTTATCTCCCTCATATAATTCATTAAGATAAGTTGCGTAGTTTGCGATAAAAATGTCTTTTTCTGAATTGTCATTTTCAAGTGTTGAATAGTATTTTGATTTATCATAATCAATTTTTATATCAAAAGACACATCGGGAAGATCTTTTGTTAATTCATCTTCATTTTTTAATTTATTAAAACGAGACGCTAAAGTTGTTAAAAAAGTTTTTTGGATTTGGGTTTGAGGTTTGCCGTCTTCAGCTAAAAATCCTGGATTCACCCAAGCATTTGTAATAGTAATTTTAGTGTCTCATGCTTTTTTGATATTTTCGCGAATTTGGTCTGTTGGTGTGGTGTCCTGAGGCTTTCTATTAGTTGGAGCATCATTAGAACATGAAGCTGCAACAAATATTCCTCCGGTACCAAGTGTCAAAGCAGATAATATAGTTATTATTTTTTTGTTAATTTTCATATAAAAAATACTCCTTTGACAAGGAATATAAAACTGGACCTAGCAACGCACGAATTACCGTGATCTGCTAATAGGTATGTTCTCAGCCACAAAAAGTAGCACCCTTGTCTATAAAATTATAACAAATGAACCTATTATGAATAGATTTTGTCAATTTGTTCTCATAATAATGCTCTTTTTATCATTTTTACTTAGATTTAGTTAAATTTGTTAATATTCTTGGAGATATTTTTGACGTTTTCAATAGATTTTGTGTGTATTTTGTTCAAATATTTCCTAATATTTTTGTACTATTATTTATTTTGCATTATTAAGGAATAAAATTTTTAATTATTAGTATAATATTAATATTAAATATTTAAATTTAAATGGAGTTGTCATGCCAAAAGAAAAAGATTTAGAAAAAAAATCATTGGAAAAGGAACTTGATACCTTAGGTACTGAAGAGTTAAATGAAGAATTTCTTCCTGAAGAAGAGTTGTTTGTTGCGTTTAAAAATGAAACGGCGCAAACTGAAACAAATGATGATGAAGAAGAAATACCGCAGAATAAAGAGGATTATGTAGTTCAAAGTCAAATTATTGATGCTCCACAAGAAGGTCTACATCCGGTGCAAATTGATAAAGAGATGAAAAATTCATTTCTAGAGTATGCAATGAGTGTTATTGTGGCACGGGCATTGCCTGACGCAAGAGATGGTTTAAAACCTGTTCATCGGCGTATTCTTTTTGATATGAGTGAGTTAGGGATTACACACAACTCACAACATCGCAAGAGTGCTCGTATAGTTGGTGATGTTTTAGGTAAATATCACCCTCACGGAGATTCTTCGGTTTATGAGGCTATGGTTCGTATGGCCCAAGATTTTTCGATGCGTTATCCACTAGTGGATGGTCATGGTAATTTTGGCTCAATTGACGGCGATGGTGCCGCAGCAATGCGTTATACAGAGGCAAGAATGTCAAAAGTTGCTTCTGAAATGCTTGAAGGAATTAAAAAAGACACAGTTAATTTTGTGGATAACTATGACGCCAGCGAAAAAGAACCGGTTGTTTTGCCATCTCGTTTTCCAAACTTGCTAGTTACCGGAGGTTCAGGGATTGCGGTTGGTATGGCCACAAATATACCACCTCATAATTTAGTCGAAGCAATTGATGCAACAATTGCAGTTGCAAAAAACCCTGACATTACAATTGATGAAATTATGCATCACATGCCTGGCCCCGATTTCCCGACAGGAGCAATAATTGTTGGTAACTCAGGAATTAAAGATGCTTATAGCACAGGTCGTGGATCAATTACTATTCGCTCAGTGGCTCGTGTTGAAGAATTTGCGAACGGTCGTAGTCGTATTATCGTGACTGAAATACCATACGAAATTAAGAAAACAGCAATTATTGAAAAAATTGCTGAATTAGTTAAAGATAAAGTTGTTGAGGGAATTTCTGATTTACGTGATGAAACAAACCGTGAGGGGATTAGAATTGTAATTGATGTAAAAAGAAATATAAATCCGCACGTTTTATTAAATAAGCTGTATCGCCAAACTAATCTACAAGTCAATTACGGAGTTAACTTTGTTGCCTTGGTGGATGGCGAACCTAAATTATTGAATGTTAAGCAAGCTATCGAAGTATATTTAAAACATCAAGAAGAAGTTGTTACAAGAAGACTGAAATTCGATTTAGAAAAAGCCAAAGACAAACTTCACGTTTTAGAAGGTTTAAAAATTGCTGTTGAAAATATTGATGAGGTCATTGCAATAATTAAAAAATCTAAAAATGATGCTGAAGCACAAAAAAGTTTAGGTGAGCGTTTTTCACTGAGTGAAAGACAAACGAAGGCAATAGTTGACATGCGTTTAGGTCGTTTAACTGGCTTAGCAATTGAAAACATGATAACTGAAATGAATACACTTATCGCTGAAATTCAATATATTGAATCAATTTTAGCCGATCGTGATAAATTAATTGAATTGATTATTTCTGAATTAAAAGAAATAAAAGAAAAATATTCTGATTCACGTCGGAGCCAAATTAATTTGGAGTTAGGGGCTAAAATCACAGATGAGGATTTGATTCCACAAAGAAATGTGGTTATAACAACCTCAACCAAAGGCTATGTAAAAAGAATTGACTTGAACGAATATAAATTGCAACGCCGTGGTGGTGTTGGAATAACTACGATGAAAACTTATGAAGATGATGATGTTGCATCGCTTGTAACTTGTTCAACTCATACAGATTTATTGTTATTTTCTAATCACGCACGCGTTTATAGAATTAGAGCGCACGAAGTTCCGGAAATGTCTCGCCAATCAAAAGGGGTGCCATTTATTAATCTTGTACCTTCCCTAAATGTTAAAGAAAATGAAAAAATTATTTCAATTTTACCAATTGATGACTATGATAGCAGTCGCTACTTATTTACGTCAACTAAACATGGAATTATTAAAAAAACTAAACTTAGCGAATACTCAACTATCCACGCCAGTGGAAAATATGCTTTTAAATTGCAAGATGGCGATGAATTAGTTCGAGCAATGATTATTGATGAAGAAGCGATTGTTATTTTAGCAAACAATAATGATCGGGTTGTGAAGTTTCTTTCAAGTGATTTCAGACCGCTTTCACGAACGGCGACAGGTGTTAAAGGAATAAATTTAGGTGAAGATGAAGAGGTTATTTCAGCTTCAAGCAATAATGAAGGTGATTATGTTTTAACAATCGGTGCCTTAGGATACGGTAAATTAACCCACCATGATGAATTTAGACTTGTTAAGAGGGGTGCTAAGGGAGTTATCGGCATTAAAGCCTCATCAGCTGGCAAAATTGTGTTTTCTCGTTTTGTAAATCAAGATGATGAGTTATTAATTATTACTTCAGGTGGACTAACAATCAGAATTCCTGTGTCACAAATTAGTGAGATAGGCAGAAATTCAAAAGGTGTTAAGATCATTAATCTTAAAAATAATGAACATATTAAAGGTGTTGAAGTTATTAAAAACAATGCTGAAATAGAGGAGAAAAGCACTGAAAATACTGAAATAAACACACACAATTAAGATATTAACATTAATTTAAGGAGTTTGCAATGCAGGGTAAAATGGATTTTTTAAAAGATAAAATTGCAAGAATTGCTAATTCATTTGTCTTTTATGATATAACTGAAAAAAATCCTGTATCAACAAATTCTTTTTTATTATTAGCACAAGCGATTAATCAAAATATCGATTCTAAGAGCAATATTTTAATTTCTTTACAGGGTTTTAGTCAAAGTCAATATATCTCAAAGTTTGCTAAATTTTTGCAATACAGTGGCCACACAATTTATGAGTTTGATACGCCAACTTCAACTCCTTTTATGGTTGATGAATATGCTATGAAGCTACACAAATTGGATTATTTATTTAAGATAACGGTTGATTCAACAAATTCATTAGTTAGAGTGCATCTTTACAACAAGGATTTAAAACCTTTAAATTCTGAAAGTCTAAATAATATCTATCAAATATATATTCAAAATAAACCATTTAATTTTAAGTTTAGCGCTCAACCATTAGTTAGGTTAGATTTTGAAGGTTATGTCAATATTTTGGCAGGTAAAGAGGAAATTTTAAAACCTTTTGTGGACATTAAACCGCGTTATAAAACCATGAGTTTATTAACCCATCGAAACCAACAAGCACTAAAAATTATGCGTAAGATATTAACTAATTATGCTAATGAATATCGGATTAAAAATCGTAAAATTTCGGTAAAAAGATTGAAAATAAGACTGAAATTATTCAAAAAAACTTATTCTAAGCTTGGTATAACTAATGTGATTCATTTCGATGAAATAAATCACATGAATTCATTTTTCTTTGTAAACAATCGCTATCGTTTTTTAGATTATCATACTTTAGCTTTAGTCTATTTGGACTTTTATCTTCAAGAGTATAAAAGAGCTAAGTTTGAGGTACAAAAATTTAAAGTTTTAATTCCTTTTGACGCACCATACAGAATTAAAGAACTCTTAAAACAATATAGCGTTCAATACTCATATTTTGACGAAAACACCTACAAAGATTTATTATTAGATAAAAGCTATGTTTTCGCATACAACAGCCAGGGTTTTATAGCGAACCCTAAATATTCAACGGAAATTAATAATTATTACTTTTTCGCTTGCTTAATTTGGATGTTAAACTCCTATGCTAATCGTAATAATTTGTTAAATTTTAAGCTCGAACAAATTGAGCAACAATTTGGGCGAATAAAAACAATTACACGCACTAAAAAAATTAAAATGTATAACAACATCGCATTAATTCGCTTTTGCAACTATCTTGCCAAGCAGGGGAATAATAAACAATTTCAACATAAAATAATAGGATGTTGAGAAGGAAATAGATTTTATTTATTTTCGGCTTCAAATGAAAAAAAACACCAAATAATTTTTTATTACGATTTTGAAAAGCTTGAATTAAAAGCTGAAATTCGTTTTTGCATGAGTTATAAGTACAAAAATCATTTTTCAGTATTTGATTGAGTAAAAGCACTGAAATATATACAAAAAACATTTAGTAATTTTAAAATTTTTATTGATAAAAAAATTGCGAAATAATAAAAATACATTTTCTTAAAAAAATTTCAATTTAAATAACTTTATTATATAATTGAAAAGCATATTACAGCAGATTATCATAATAAATAATTAATGGTAGTTCATTTGAGTTGAAAGTAAGGTTGCTGCAAACTGAAATCATTAAACTAGCATTATTTTATTAGAGACAATCCCTTTTGATGTTTTATGCAGAAAGAGGAAAAATGAGATATACAGGTCCAGTTTTTAAACAATCACGCCGTTATGGTTTTTCAATTCTAGAAACAGGTAAAGAGTTCTCAAAAGGTAAAAAAAGAACTTATGCACCAGGCCAACATGGTAATAAACGTGTTAAATTGTCAGACTACGGTTTACACTTATATGAAAAACAAAAAGTTAAATTTGTTTATGGTTTAACTGAAAAACAAATGAAAAAATTCTTTGAAAGAGCATCTAAAATGAAAGGTGTTTTAGGTACTAACTTAATTCAACTTCTTGAATCTCGCCTAGATAACTTAGTTTATCGTTCAGGTTTTGCTAACACAAGAAGACAAGCACGTCAATTAGTTGCTCACAACCATTTTATTGTTGATGGTAAAAAAGCAAATATTCCATCAATGACAATTAAAGTTGGTCAGACAATTACTCTTAAAGAAAAATCACAAAAAAATGTACAAATTACTGCTAATTTGGAAGCAAAACAAACATCAGCTTGAATTAGCTTAAAAGGTTTCGACGCTAAATTTGACCGTTTACCTGAAAGATCAGAAGTATTGCCAGAAATTAAAGAAAACTTAGTTGTTGAGTTCTACTCTAAATAATTAAGGTTAGGAGCTAAACATGAGAAAAGATATTCACCCACAATACAACATCGTTGATGTTACTTGTTCAACCTGCAATACAAAATTTCAATTCGGTACAACTAAAACAGCTATTTCTGTCGACGTTTGCTCAGGTTGTCACGTTGTTTATACCGGTGACAGAGCAAAAACCAAAGCTACAGGTATGATTGATAAATTTAATCAACGTCTTGCAAAAACAGCTAAAAAATAATAATTAAAATTTAAACGCTAGACAGCGTTTATTTTTATTTAAAATAATTCTTTCGTTATCAAGTTAATTAAACAACTTAAACAAGCATAAATAGGTTAATTTTTAGAATTAACTCAAATTATTTGCAAAAATTAAATTTAGCACTCATATTCTTGCATTGCTAAATTATAAAGTGAATTATGATATAATAAACCTATGAATAGCATCGATTTAAATCAAGAATATAAAATAATTTTAAAAAGTATTATTCAACTATATATTGAAACAGGCGTCCCAATCGGTTCTAATGCATTGATTGATCGCTTTAAAATAAATTTTTCAAGCGCAAAAGTTCGTTATATTATGCAAAATTTAGAGCAAGAAGGATTTTTAGAAAAAACACACACATCAAGTGGTAGAATACCATCTGCACAAGGATATTTGTACTATGCAAAATATTTAGTCCCACATGATTCACAAACTTTGAGAGAAAAAATTAAAGATATTTTTGCTCACCGAAGACATAATATTGATGAAACTGTAAAAGAAGCTTGTCAAGTAATTTCTGATACAGTTGGTATCACCTTGGTAACTAGCGAAACGAATGAATCGAGTACACTTAAGAGTATTCAATTAGTGCCACTTAGTGATGCTGAGGCAACGGTTGTGTTGGTCACTTCTTTTGGAGAGGTTAGTCACCGTGTTGTTTCTCTTGATTTAAGACGAACAAATATGAATGATTTACGGATTGCGATTCGAATCTTTAAAGAACGTCTAATTGATGTACCAATTTTAAAATTAAAAGAGACTGCTGATAGTTTAGCACCAATATTAGCGATGCAAATAAAAAACTATGAAAGCATTTTAGAAAGTATGGTCAACAATGTTTTTGATTTTGAGTTAAAAAACAAAAACATTGTTTATGGTAAAGATAAAATTATTCTAGCTAATGATATTTCACGACCCGATTTATCAAATATACTATATTTAATTGAAAATCAATCTATTTGAAAAACAATTGAAAATGATATGGATGATGATTCGAATTTAAAGATTTCAATTCGTGATGACCATAGCTCAATTATTACTAAAAAAATCAGTGGCGATGCAAAAATTAAAGAGATAAGCCTAGTTGGCGCTAATCGAATGGATTATCGTCGTTCATTAGCTGCGATTAGATTACTTGAAGACTTAATTATTGACAAAGAGAAGGAATAAATATGGCAAATAAAATAGAAAACGGACAAAAATTAAATTTAAATATTAAGGTTTATGAAGGCGATAAATTTATTAAGGAATTATCACACCGTAACTTTGAATTTATTGTTGGAGAAAACCAAATCCACCCTGACATCGATGCTTTCATTACTAAAAAAGGATGATCAAAAAAATATAGTTTAATTGTTGATTTTAGCAATCATTCTGACGAAAAATACAATAATAAAATACTTAAATTTGATATATTGAACCTTTCAATGCGTTCAATTAATAAAAAAATTGATAAAAAAGATAAGTTAATTCAGGAACTAAAAGTAAAATTGGAAGAATCTGTGTCGGAGTTCAAATTGCTGGGCGAAAAATTTGTGGCATTAGAAGAAATAAATGATACTTTACGCACTAAGGTTCGCGAACTATCAAACAAAATCAATGCAAATAAAAGAATTACTGCTCCACAAGAGGAAATTGATCGCATTAAGCAATACGCAATGCAAAAATTCTTTGAAGACTTCGCCAATCCATACGCAACTTTGAAAATAGCTGTTGATTCGGGTTTAAATACACCCGATTCATCAGTTCAAACATATGTTGGTGGATTTAAAATGGTTTTAAGTATGATTGAAAATGTTTTTGGTGCGCACGGCTTGAAAATAGTTTCTCCAGAAATTGGTTCGGTTTTTGACCCTTCAACCCAAAAAGTCCTTGATTTTGAGGTTAATAACGATGTTGAAGCAAATACAATATTAAAAGTTAATTCAGCGGCATATTTACTTCATGACCGAGTAATTAAACCTGCACTAGTTATTCTAAGTAAAAAATCGTAATTAAGCTTGAACTTATAACTCCTATTTTATGAGTTATAAGTTTTTTATACGCTCTTTATAAGAAATATTAATTTTGATTAAATGGTATCACTAAATTACAATTATCTTTGTAATTAACATTACAGATAAGCATTATTTTTGATGTCTTAAAAAAGAGAATTGATTAGATATAAAAATATAATTTGGGGGATAGATGATTATATTCCGCTAGGGGAAAATATAATTTAGATCATCAAATGCATTATATGGCGGATTTCGATGATATCAAAAGTGATATAGACTAGTCTAAATTCATAGCAGAAATCGACGAACAACTTTTTGATAAATATAAGCTATCAACAGAAGAAAGAGAGTATATAAAAAAATTAATAAAATTTAGAAATGCTACATGATATAAGTGTTAAGCTTACCATTGCAACTATCACTTGTGATTGTTCAGTATAAATTCTTAAAGTAAAATGCCCCTCTTAAAAAATGGATGTATTTTACTTTAAGAATGAATAATTTATAATTATTAAAAAAATATTTTTTAAAATTTATATTTAAGCTATAATAGATAAGCAAACAAGCAATAAGCCGGCTTAGCTCAGTTGGTAGAGCAACTGACTTGTAATCAGTAGGTCGTAGGTTCGAGTCCTATAGCCGGCACCATATGCGCGAGTGGTGAAATTGGCAGACACGCTAGATTTAGGCTCTAGTGCTTCACGGCGTGAGGGTTCAAGTCCCTCCTTGCGCACCATATGTTAAATCGCCGCCACCTTTGTGGTGGTTTTTTATTTTTCCATTACCACAATATTTTCTTCTTGTAATCCACAGTTTTTCCAACATTAGAAATGTGCGTTATATTGGCTAAATGCTTATTTTTAAGTTATTTAGGGAAATTAAATTTAAAAATGCTGTACTTATCCACATTTTAGAATAAGAAAAAAGATAGGCTAAAAACACTATTTACAGTTGCTACAATTTTGTTGTAGGGAGAAAAAAGGAATTAAAATGAAATTTAGTCTATTTACAAATTCTAAAATTGAAGCTGATAACAATTTAAAAAATACTAAATACTACAAAACAGCAAAAGAATATCTTGAACTTTTGCCATTTTATAAATATCTAATATCGAATGGCGTGAGATAAACCCTACATAATAAGGAGAAATGAATGATTCTATATAGAATAGGTGAAATAGTATATAAAAATGGTGCAAATTTAATTTTCGAATCTTCTTCTGTTGGTTATAACCTAATTATGCCAAACTCTGAAAGAGTTGAAGCAAAAACAAAGTTAAAATTATATTTATTTGAGATAAATAACGACTATTATAAAGCTACTTATGCATTTAAAGATTTTAAGGAAAGATTACTTTTTGCTGATTTAATTGCGCTAAACGGGGTAGGACCAAAGGTTGCGTTTAATATGTTGAACAATGGTTGAGAAAAGATGGCATCAATGATTGCACTCGGGGATTTAGATGCTATATCTAAAACGCCGTACTTAAATGCTAAGGTTGCACGCTTAGCCGTAGCTGAATTAAGTGATAAATGGAGTAAAATAATCAATACTAAGAAGGCATCGCAAAATATAATGGCAGCAAATACAATTCAAGAAGCTAAGGAAACTTTAAAAATACTTGGTTTTAAAACACATAAAATTGACGAGGCTATGGCATCTATTGATGCAGCTAATGATGTTGAAACAATCATAGAGCAAGCAATGCATATAATGACAGGTAAATCGATGGAAAATGAAAATTCAAATTTTGCGTCCCAATAATTTCAATGAGTTTGTTGGCCAACCTAAACTTAAAACAACTTTACAAACAATGATTTCTGGTGCTAAACATCGCAACGAACCTTTGGACCACATTTTATTTTATGGTCCTCCCGGAACTGGTAAAACAAGTTTGGCAACAATTCTAGGTAATGAGTTAGATGTTAAAGTCCATTATTTACAAGGGGCTTTACTTGAGAAAAAAGCTGATATTTTGAGTGTTTTTACACAAATAAACACTGGTGATATTGTGTTTATTGACGAAATTCACTCAATAAACAAAAATGTTGAAGAACTTCTTTATTCGGCGATGGAAGATTACAAAATTGATATCATTATCGGTCCCGAAGGCAACACGAAGGTAATGAGAATGGCGCTTAAGCCATTCACTTTAATTGGTGCAACTACAAAAGTTAATTTACTTAGCCAACCACTACGTGACCGTTTCGGGTTTCAAGGTAGACTCAACCCTTACACTGAGGAGGATATCGTTGAGATAATTATGCGTGCCAAATCAAATTTAAATATTATAGGGCAAAAAGAGGTCTGAGGTTTAGTTGCTAAATATTCAAAAGCAACGCCTCGCGTTGCGATTCATTTAATTAAGCGAATATTTGACTTCTCAATTAATAAAAATGAAACAATTATTTCGAAAGATACTGTTCTTGAAACGTTTAAGCATCTTGAATTATTTGAATTAGGTCTAAATAGAGAGCATTTAGAATATCTTCGGGTTCTTTGCGATACATTTGGTGATAAGGCTGCATCACTAGATTCGCTTTCAGGAATTTTGAATTATCAAAAAGAAAATATAATTTATGAAATCGAACCACTTTTGCTCTATTTTAAATTAGTTGAAAAAAGTCCACGTGGCCGAAAAATAACTTCCCGCGGCATAAATTATTTATTAGAAAACTATCGCCATACGCAACAGGTAAGTGATTAATTACCTGTTGTTTGTGTATTTTACTGTGTTATTTATAAAAAATAAGCAACATCAATTTCTGCAAAAATTCACATGCTCGTAATATATATTTAATATATAATATAAATTAATATTAATCTTTATAATGTAGTATATAATTGGAAAACTTATGAATAAAATTAAAAGGTTCTTTCAAAAGCTTTTTAAAGCATCGACTTGGAAAAACTTTTTCACTTTAACAACGTGAAAAAGATGATTTTTATCATTTTTTATAGTTACAGCAAGTGTGTCAGCCGTTGCGGTAGGTACTACACTTTACACATCTAAAAATATTAAAAAATCAGTTGAGTATGGTGGTGGACAAGAGTTTTTGATTTCAATTGATAAATCGCAAAATGACCAGAAAAATTACTCAGCTGAACAGGTTGCTCGTTCAATTCAAACTAGAATTAACAGTACTAGTGATTATAACGATATTAGAGTTGTTGCTGAGGGAAATGACAAAATTAGAGTCTCAAAAACTGGTGCATTGAACTTTGAGGATCGCAAAAAATTTGAAAAATTAATTACTACAAAATCTACATTAATTTTTACAGATATTAATGGTCAGCCGCTATTCAGAAATGGTGAATTTGTTGAACCGACCGCTGATAACAAAGTTAATTGAGCAGAAGAGATTAAAAAACCAGATGGATTAAAACAATTTGTACCTCCTGTTGAGTCTTCTAAACCAAACTTTAATGGATTTGGAAGTGGCGGGTTTATAGTTAATGTACATTTTAAAAAAGATGCTGAAATTCAGTGAAATCACTTGAAAAATTACTTAAACAAAAAAATTGAAGCATCACCTAAAAATACTAAGGCCAATGTTTTATTAACTTGATTAAATCTTGACACCTTAGTTTCGATAGCTCAAAAAGAGTACTCAGCTGAGTGAAAAAAGGTTGATGGTAATCCATATAAATTTGTCTACATCAATGAGGATCCAAACTTAATACGAGGTAACGGTCTATTAAAAATCCACTCGATTAAAGCACAGAATTTTTTAATTAATCAACAACCAATATCAAGGTTTCAATTCGGCGATAGTTTCACAATCTTAAGTGATGCAAATGGTCAAAGATTATCTCAATCTGATGCTAACAAATTAGCAGATGAAATTTCATTTGGTACATCTAATTATGATTTACGTGTTATTTCATCAAATTTAATTCCGGCTACTCCCCAAATTAATTATGCATACACTCTTTCATTTATTGCAGCGGGTGTAATTCTTGTTGTCATGATTCTTATACTATTAATTAATTATGCCTTCATTGGACTTTTAGGTTCAATTACGCTATCTCTATATACCTTTTTATCCTTAACATTACTAGTTGGGCTAGGTGGTGAATATTCACCTGTTGCACTTGCTTCAATATTAATTGGCTTAGCGGTTTGTTTTAATGCAATTGTAGCAACGTTCTCAAGATTAAAACAAGAACTTTATCGTGGCGAAAAAATAAGGAAAGCAGTTGCGATAACTAAACGTAGTACATTGGGACATTTCTTCGATTCGAATATTTTAATGCTATTAATGTGTTTTATGTTCTTTTACTTCAGTTTGCAAAGTTTACGGACTTTTAGCATCGGCACCGTTTTTAGCGTAATATCGTTAATGTTTGCAACAATTTTAATTACTCGTTTTGCATCTTTAATTATTGTCGACACTAAAACATTTATTAATAAACCAGGATTACTTGGAATGCGTAGTAAAAAATTACATCCAAGTTACCAAGCCAAACTATCTGATTTTGATTTTATTAAAAGTACAAAATGAGTTGCGACATCTATTTTAATTTTTTGCATTGTAGCAATTGTTGTTTATGCAATATTTGCCGGAATTAATGGAAATTGAGCCCAAGGATTTAATCTATCGCTAGAATTTAAAGGTGGAACTCACGTTACAATTCAAGGAACTGAAACTTCCCCAATCGGTTTAATTCAAGCACAACAAATTAAAGATGCAATTATTAATCAATCAATTATTAAAAATGCAACAAATGTAATCAGTGTAAACGTAATTGATACAAATGGATTTTATAATGTGGTTATTAAAACACCAGAATTACTAACACAAACTCAATTCCAGCAATTAAAAGAAATTACTTCAAGTTTAAATCTAAATTTAGATCACTTACAATACCAAGTTAGTCCGCAACAAGGATTGAATTTCATTTTAAATTCATTATATGCATTTTTGGCAGCTGTTGTTATTGTTTTTGTTTATGTTTTAATAAGATACAAATGAACACACGCAATTTCAATCACTTTGTGAATGTTACTAGAATTTTGTTTATTGGTTGCTTTTGCTATTGTGGCACGTGTTGAGATTAATGAGTTAATCGTAATCGGCGTTGCTTCAGTGTTGTTATATTCAACTAATGATAAATTAGTTCTGATTGCTAAAACCAAGGAATTATTAGCTAATTTTTATCACAATGATTATGTTGAAGTGGAAGATATTAAAAAAGTTGCAAATATAAGTTTGCGCCAGAATTTAAAACGGAGCATTTATAGCTCAATGATCTTAGTTTTAATTGGCGTAGTTCTGATTGCGTTTATCTATCCAATTTCATTCTCGTTTGCCTACATTTTAATTTTCGGCGGTATTATTCTAGCGTTGTGTTCAAATTATATTTATATGTATTTGTGAACAAAATTAGAAATTAAACGTCACGTAGGAATTAAAAAACGTTTTTACAGCAAATATTGAGTTTTACCTGGTGTAGATGAGCAAATATTTCCTGGAATCAATGATTTTGTAGCTTAAACATTCATTTATCGCTTATTTAAGCGATTTTTTTATAAGGAGGCTTTATGTTTTATTTACTACACAAACCTAAAAATATTTCTTCATTTGCTTGCATTAAAAAATTTGCTCGTCAAATGAAAATTAAAAAAATAGGCCACAGCGGAACATTAGATCCATTGGCCAGTGGTCTTCTTCTACTCGCTACTGATGATGATACAAAACTTTTGCCATATATTAAGGATAAAACAAAAACGTATAAGGCTAGCATCATTTTTGGACAAGCTCGCTCAACATATGATGAAGAGGGAGAAATTACCCAGACTAGCGAAAATAAAATTAACGAAAGCGATTTAAACGCTGTTTTAGAGTGATTTAGAACACAAAATGTCCAAATACCACCTATTTTTAGTGCTAAAAAAATTAATGGTACTCGTGCATACGATTTAGCTCGCCGTAAGCAAGAAGTTCAATTAAAAGCTCAAAAAATAAAAATTCATGAAGCACAATTTATTTCATTTAACTACCAATCCCAAGAATTGGTCGTTAAGCTTAAAGTCTCAAATGGCACCTACATTAGGTCGCTAGCACATGATATTGGTCAAGCGTTCAATACATGCTCATACATGAGTGATTTAGAAAGAACTGAAATTTCCACATTAAACAATAATCTATTAGTAAACAATAATTTTGTTGCTATAATTAATGTCCTGCCTTTACTGAGTGTTGCTTCATTAATGTTGAGTGGCGACCAAATAAAAGTCTTGCAAAAAGGACTTTTATTGCCAATTGAGACAACTGATGGGCAATACGTTATCACTAACCAAAAAAACGGCACTCAGGTTCTAGGTATTATTGAGGTTGCGAATAGTTTTGCTCGTGTAGTTAAATTATTTGGCAATCGATTATAAAAATATGGGGGGTAAAATGACTAAACAAGCACTAAAAAATTCAATTAAATTAGCAGCTTTCGATATTGATGGAACAATTTTGCCATATACACAATCTCATTTTAGCGATACGATTACTAAAATGTTTAAGGAATTAAAGAATAAAAATATTTATTCAACATTAGCTACTGCTCGCGAATTTGTAACAATTGGCAATCTCGCTCAAAACACCCCAGACTTAGATTATTTCATCGGCGCAAACGGAATGTTTGTCTATGATTTTAAATTAAAAAAAATGATTTATGAAAAACCTATTGCTCTTTCTGAATTAAAAATAATTCACTCAGCGATTCAAAATATCGATCAAGCAATCGGTATGACAATCACTGATTTAAATTGGTGTTATTACACAGAAGGTACTGATATTAACACATGATTTTTAAGTCCGCACTACTCAAAAATGAAACCTATGGATTTCAATATGATGGATAAAGACCACTTACACATCATCACAATTATGTGCAAAAATAAGCAAGACACAGAAATTACAGTAACAAAAATTAAAGAAGTTATCAAACAAAACAATTTAGATTTAGATGTTAATTCAACATGACATAAAGGCTTGTTTATTTGCCCAAAAAATGTTACTAAAAGTGACACCATCGATTGATTAGCGAATTATTTAGGACTGAAAAATAGCAAAAACGTTATTGCTTTTGGTGATAGTTCTAATGATTTTGAAATGGTGAAAAATGCTGCGTGGGGAGTTGCAATGGAAGAGTGCGATCCTGAGTTAAAAAAGGTTGCCAAGGATATTGCTAAAAGCGTTAAAGAAGATGATGTTTATTTAAAATTAAAAGAGTTAAACCTGATTTAATATATAATTTTTGATATATGTCTTTAACAGTTTATACATTAAGTAATTTAGTTGAATTAAAAAAACCAATCTTCATGATTGGTTCTTTTGAATCGTTCCACATTGGCCACAATTTATTATATGAACGTGCAAAAGAATTGGCGTCTCAAAGCGAAATAGAACGTGATATTGTGATAGTTTATTTTAGCGATGTTGAAAATTTACCTAAAAATCACTCGGTTATGTTTACGGATGAACTATTTCGTTTGCAAGCGTTTGCTGGTATCGGAATAAAATACGCAGTTCAGTTAAAATACAGTATTATTCGGCAAATGTCGCCAGATAATTTTATAGATACATTAGTTAAAAAACAAAATGATTTTGATTTAATAAGTGGTACTGATTTTAAATATGGGATAAATGCTCATGGCAATATAGAAACGCTGAAAAATCGCTTCGGAAACCGTTTTCATCCAGTTCAAATTATGCGTTTGAATAACGAGCAAAAGGTATCAACCGGATTTATTAAGGAAGCATTATTTGCCGGCGACATTGACTTAGTAAATATTTTATCTGTTTTTAAGTACGGATTTCATGCATTAATCGGAAAAGAAGATAACCGTTTAAAACTGGATTTTAGAGCTAATCTAGCGAAAATGAGACCAGGAGTGTACTGTGCCAATATTGAAATCGCCAATATGTATTATTACTGTTTGTTAACTATTCATTCGAACAATGAACGAGTTATTGAAATGATTGACTTTACTTGAACCTCAGATAAAAAGCATCAGTCGAAAATAACGATTAATTCATTTTTAAGACCTTTTTATCCAAACTCACAAGAAAAAATTAATCCTGATGACGTAGAAAGAGCTAAGGAGTATTTTATTTATTTAAGCAAAAAATAACAATATATAATTTATTTTGAACGTTTTTTTCAACTTATGTTAAAATAGACCTTGTAATTAAATAAATAATTTTTGTTCTAGGTCAGAATTAAAATTTTGCGCTTGGACAAAACATAATAAAGGAGTTATTATGATTACTAAAGAACAAAAAGCTCAATTAGTAGCTAAATATGGTAAAGATGCTAAAGATACAGGTAATTCATTTGTGCAAATTGCAATTTTAACGGCTGAAATTGAAGATTTGAAAAAACACTTTGAAAACAATCCAAAAGACAATCACTCACGTCGTGGATTTTTAGCTAAAATTACAAAACGTCGTATTCTTTTAGCACATTTAAAACAAGAAAACTTCGATCTTTACACAAAAGCTTTAGCAGAATTAAACCTAAGAAAATAATAGTTTATTTTAACCTCATTTCGAGGTTTTTTTATTGAGTTTTCAGTAAAAAAAGACTGAATATTAGATTAAAGGTTAATAACTTTTTAGAGTGATTTTTTGTTATTTTAGTATAATGAAAATTATGACAAAATCAGAGATTAAAAATTTATTGCACCAACAATTAGTTGAAATTGCTTCAAAATTAAATATTAAGCGTCAGGTAGTATTAATTCAACCTAAAGACCATGGGGATTTCACAACGAATATGGCAATGGGCAACAAGGAATTAGGTAATCCTATTGACCTTGCTAATTCAATTGTCGAATTATTACAACCCCACTTGTCTCGCTTAAATATTGCTAAAATTGAGGTAGCAGGACCAGGTTTCATTAATTTCTTGCTGGCAGAATCATCAATTGTCTCTGGTATTAATCAAATAATTGAGCTTGGAGAAAATTACGGTCGCGGGCAAAAACGCGGAAATATCAATATTGAGTGAGTTTCGGCTAATCCAACTGGGTTTATGCATGTCGGTCACGCGCGTAATGCAGCTATTGGCTCAACTATTGCTAATATTTGTGAATTTAGCGGTTTAAGCGTTACACGTGAATATTATATTAATGATGCAGGTAATCAAATAAACGTTTTAGCCCAAAGCGTTTTTGCTCGTTATCAGCAAAAATTTGATCAGAATTTCCCAATGCCTGAGGAATGCTATCGTGGAGATGATATTATTTGAGCATCAGAACAAATTTACAATGAATCAGGTGATAAATTTATAAATTCATCATTGAATGGGGAAGTATTAGAATATTTTAAAAATAGATCAACTGAACTATTTATGAGTGCTGTTAAACAAGATTTATCACGTTTTAATGTGTATTTTGATCGTTTTTTCAGTGAAAAAACTCTATATAACGAGGATTCTAAAGCTATTAAAGATACTGTCGCAAAACTTAAAAATACTTACGTTAAAGACAGTGCTTTATGACTTCAAACTACCCTAGACGGCGATGACAAAGATCGTGTTTTAATTAAATCTGATGGCACATATACTTATTTTTTACCTGATATTGCTTATCACGATCATAAATTTCATTCAAATGGAGACAATCCAACAATTTTAAATATTTGAGGCGCAGACCATTCAGGGTACATTAAGCGTATGGAGTCGGCGATGAAAAATATCGGTAATAATCCTGATAAATTAGTTGTTTTATGTATGCAGCTAGTGCGTTTAATTAAAAATGGTGAAGAGTTTAAAATGTCCAAACGTCGTGGAACTAGTTTTTGATTACGTGAGTTTATTGATTTAGTAGGGAGCGATTCAGCACGTTTTATCCTATTAGATAGAACAACGAATACTAAACTTGATTTTGATATTGATTTAGCAACCGCTAAAACAAATGATAATCCAGCTTTTTTAGTACAATACGCTAATGCTCGTGCCTTGGCGTTACTTGAAAAAGCTGGCGCAACAAAAAAAACTTTGATTGCATCAGATTATTCATCAACTCCCGATTTAAAGCTTTCATCATTACTTATGGAATTTCCACAAATTATTGATAAATCAGTAGATAAATTAGCAACAAATATATTAACTCAGTATATTATTAAGGTCGCTAAGGAATTTAACTCTTGATATTCAAACACAGATAAAATCATCGAAAGATCAGACCAAGAAAACGCCCTCGCACTCGTTAAGGCCACAAGTACTGTTCTACAAAATGGATTAAGATTACTTGGAATTTCTATACCGCAGAAAATATAAAACACGATTTTACATCGTGTTTTTATATATAAATAAAAAATCAACTATTTCTAGTCGTTCAAGGGTGTATAAAAAATATCGAAAAAAGGATAACATTTGTAACAAAAAAGTTACTGATTAATTTTATCACCATATTTAAAAATAAAAAGAAAAAAATTAAAAATTATTACTATTTTTTACAAATAAATAGAAAACGAGTTTAATTATAAATTTCGACTGTAATCAATAATCTGCATATTCAAATAAAAAAATCGCATTTGCGATTTTAAAGGTGTAATTTACATATGGCGCGTCCGGCAGGAGTCGAACCCACAACCTCTTGGGCCGTAACCAAGCGCTCTGTCCAGTTGAGCTACGGACGCAATATTGGAGGCACCAACCGGACTCGAACCGGTAATCAAGGTGTTGCAGACCTATGCCTTGGCCATTTGGCTATGGTGCCGTATAACTTAATAGAACAATATTCTGCATTTACGGTGCTTTTTAATTATACATATAAATTTTTAATAACAAAATAATTATTTAAAAAAAGGTATCCGAGTAGACATTGTGCACTTAAACTATTTTTTGGACAAAATTTTATTTTCCAAATATTTGTTGCTTAGGAAGTTTTAATAAAATAAATACTTAGCGAGAATTTTTGTCTAGCTAAGTATTTATTAATAATTTTTAATTTATGATTAACTAAATTTTAGATAAGGTCTTAGCCATATTAGCCTTATAAACACCAACGGCAGGTTGATTAAAAGGATTAACACCTAAAAGATAGGCGGACATAGTTAAGGCTAACATGAAAAATTGAAATAGGTAACCAAGGTTATATTCGTCCATTTTCTCAAATTCAATAACAATATTTGGTATATTTGAGCTTTCGTGGTGAGCCTGCAAACTAGCTTCAAATATAGCTCAATTCACCTTGTGTAAAGATTTACCATCTAAATAAGCTATCTTATCTTCGTTTTGTGAATCTGTTAGTAAAGTTAAGTCTTGCACTGGTTTTTTTGCAAATAGTGTTGTTTCGAAAAGTATTCTTGCTCCATCTTGGATGAATTGACCTAAAGAGTGCAAATCGGTTGAAAATTGCGAAGAAGCCGGAAAAAGACCACGTCCATTTTTTCCTTCACTTTCAGCAAAAAGTTGTTTTCATCATTCTTGGAATAAACGCATTTTCGGTTCATAAGAAATTAGTAATTCAAGTGAAAATTCACGTTTAGAGAGGATATAACGTGCTAATGCATACGCATATGCATCATTGTTTTTTAAGGAAGGATGAGCATATTCGCGCAATGCATCTTGTGCACCCTTGAGTAGGTTTTCTGTATTCAAGCCTGCACACATGAAGGGGAATAAACCAACTGGGGATAAAACACTGAAACGCCCGCCGACATCATCAGGAATTATGAATCTAGTATAACCCCTCGTTTTTGCCATTTCGTATAATATACCGTTTTTAGCGTCAGTGGTTACTGCTATTAACTCTTTAGCCTTAGCTGCGCCAATTTTTGTTTCTAATAATTTTCTAAACTCTCTAAAAGCAATTGCTGTTTCGAGTGTTTTTCCACTCTTAGAAATAACATTAATTGCAAAATGTTTATTTTCAACACAATTTAATTGAGACACAAGTGTCTCAGCACTTACGTTATTACCACTAAAAATTAATTCAATATCCGGTTTTTTTATTGATGGTGTCGCATAAAGTCACTCATATCCCGCAGCCGCTCCTAAGTATGAACCACCCACACCAATTACTACAACAGTTTCAACTCTCATATTTTTTCATTTTTTAGCTAGTTCTTGCATTGATTTGTATTCATCATTATTTAATTTTGTCGGTAAATCAAGCCAGCCTAATCAATCTCTTTCAACAACACTTTTACTATAAATAGCGTCATGTATTTTAGATATCCTACTTTGGTATCGGTCGAATACCTCAGTATTTATTGCGTTTTTCAAATTAAGATTTATAGTTTTCATAATTCTCCTTAAATTTCAAAAGGGTTTATTTTGTTTAAATATGCTTCAAAAATATTAGACCAGTAAAAAAAAGCGACTAAAATCCCCAGTTCTATTTCTCCGTTTTGTTCGAGTATAATGTGTGCAAGCGGAACATTCGCAACAGATGATAATGTCGTAACAATTCCATCGTTATTTCTGTGATTAAATTCGCTCAGGCGATTTTGTTTAAATTTGCCTACTCCATCATTGATACTTAATTCTGGGGTAATTCGATAGTCGTGCCTTTGTGAATTTAATTGTACAAATGTTGCATAATAAATATTACTCATCGCAATTGTGTATGGAGCATATGTGTATATATGTTCAGGGAATTGCATTGTTGCACACAGTCTGTTTTTATTTATATATTGCTCGTTTTTCAATTTAGAGTACAGAGTTAGTACTGAATTTATTGCCGGATCACTGCTAATTAGGAGAGACCTTTTTTTGTCATTTGCCAAAATCGAGCAAATATATGCATACTGAAGTGCCTGATTTAAACCTATTAAATTTGAAGTGAAATCATTGGAACCACTCACGTAACCTTGCAAAACCTTGGCTATATCAACACCTTTTAAAAATAAAAGCAGTAAATTTATTTCCGCAAAAAAGGCGTATCGGGGCTCTAAAATATTGGGACTAATTAGCTTATTATTTTCACTAATTTCAATAAAATCTAGCTGTAATTCTACGTTTTCCTTTCCGATTAAATAGCTTTTATTTAGCGTTCGTCAATATCCATGGTGTTGTTGCAAGTAATTGAGAATAATTTTTATATATTCAATAAATTCAGTATTAAATGTGTGTAATTTAGCAAAAATAAAACTTGTCGTCTCTCAGTTTAAGTGCATTTTAAGCGATTCAAAACGTTGAAATCAAACATATTGTGGACTGTCAGATAGAATGAAGTGAAAGCGTATTTTGTTCTCAAGTAATAAATCATTACTATACACAAATTCATATCCTGAGCGATAATTTTGTTCGGTGCGTAAATCAGTAAAAATTATTATGTCAGTAGTTTTAGTGCTTACAATATTTTTTGCAAGTTTTTTAATTTCTTCAATGTTTTGATTACTGAAATTTAGAGCTAGCTCATGAAAACCAAAATTTTCAAAACCATCAACAGTTTTGAATTTGATGCCGTCAATAATTTCTGTACCGATTTTAGCAATATTTTCATTGCTAAAATCGGGGTAGTAATTATACGCTTTAAGCAATAACTTTGACACTAGCAACCTCTATTATTCTGTTCTCAAGAAGTTATTTCCCTTTTAATTGATTCTTTTAATTTAGTAAAGCCATGTTTAGTTTCACGTAATTCTTCGGCATAAGGAGAGCGTGCATAGTAGCTGTGGTTAATCTTAAAATTACCAATCCCAGTTTTATTAGTGTTATCAATTTCTTCAACATAAAAATTAATGCGATCACGGAGCTTGAAGTCACTATAAAGGTTTTTGCCTGTTCAATCTGTAACAAATTTTTTTGGTATTTCAAAAACATATTTTTTGTTTGTTAAAACAGTGATTCCTTCACTACAAACGTGAATTACTTTTCCAAATAAAATATCACCTTTTTTATTCATAATTTAATTATATAAAGAAAGTGAAGTTTTTGTTTATTTTTTATCTAAATGATATTTTTTATAAACAATAAGGAAACATATTTTTACTTTTATGCTCATTTTTCAATGTATTTCGCTAATTTTTATTTATCAATAAATAAATAGAAATTTAATATATAATTAAAGTATTAAATGCAATATTTTTTAACTAATTTTAAGGGTAGCGAAATGAATAAAAGAATAATTACAAGGGTGGAACCAAAATACTTCACTGAACTTACTCAAGAACAAATATTAAACTCTTTTGAATCATATGTGCAAAAAATAGAGAATATTAAAAACAATACAAAACATTATCAAGTAAGTCAGGATGAATACTTTAGGGTTAAGGCAAATTTTGCCAATGTTACGAGTTTAATTGAAGATTTATTAACTATTCCGGTTTATAAATTTAGAGATAAAACTGCTAAATTGTTTGAAAATTTTAAATTAGATTCAAGTTTAATAATGCAATTTTTATGCATTGACTATACAGCAAAAGATTTACCAACAACTGCCGCTTATTTTGAAGATGGCGCTTCTAAAAATTCAATTTCTTATGAGACTTCATACGTGCTGAGTGATACATTATTTGTGACATTTGTGCCACTACATGAATACCAATATGTCATTTTAAGTTCAGCCGAAGTTGAAATCGAGCAAGACAGTGTTATGGTAAGTGATATTGAACTAGCCGATGAAGTTGATACGGCAGAAATTGATTTAGGTCGAATTGAAGAGCCGCAACCAGCAATCGAAATAATAGAGTCTAATCCGCAAAAAGATTTAGAACTAAATAAAACCACTAAGGAAAAAGAATTAGAAAACGTTGAATTTAATCCTATTCAAAAAATGGAAGAAGAATCAGTTATTTATGTGACTGAATATTTACCTGAAGTACACGTTTTAGAAAAACATCAAAAACCAATCCAACACAAGTATAGAAATTTACCACAATCAAAATGATGAATAGTTGCTTCGGTATTTTTAACAATTCTTTTAATTGCATTAATTGTTTTTGCAATTTTGGTACACTTAAAACTAATTAAATTTTAATTTAACTTTTTATGATAAGGGGATGCAGTCATGCTGAATAAAGACAAAAATATTACAACCCTAATTACCCATTTAAAAACAATGGGTTTTGTTTTTCAAGGAAGTGAAATTTATGGCGGCTTAGCTAACACATGAGATTATGGTCCCCTTGGAGCTATGTTAAAAGATAACATTGAGGCTACCTGAAAACGCTTTTTTATTCAAGGAGAAAAAAATAATTTTTTATTAGACTCTAAAATTTTAATGAATCCACAAGTATGGGTTACTTCAGGACATGTTGTTAATTTTAATGATCCTTTAATTGAAAATTTAACAAATGGCAAAAGATACCGTGCTGATAAGTTAATTGAACAAATTGATTCAACGATTGTTGCTGAAACATTAACTTTTTCGCAAATGAAAGAATTCTTGGATAAGAATCTAACTGAATATGAGGGTTCAAAAGCGAAATGAAGTGAAATTCGTAAATTTAATTTAATGTTTGAAACAAAACAAGGTGTGACAGAGGAAACAAAATCAAAAATTTATTTACGACCTGAAACAACTCAGGGAATAATGGTTAATTTCAAAAATGTGCAAAGAGCTATGCGCGCTAAAATGCCAATGGGTATTGGTCAAGTGGGCAAAAGTTTTCGTAATGAGGTGACGCCGGGAAACTTTATATTTAGAACTCGCGAATTCGAACAAATGGAACTTGAAGTTTTTTGTGCCCCGGAACAAGCTAATGAGTTATTTGAATACTATGTCAATAGAGCTCAAAAATTCACGCAAATACTGGGTTTAAGTAATGAAAATACTCGTTTAAGGATTCATGAAAAAGAAGAGCTTTCTCACTATTCGACAGCGACTACTGACATCGAATATAGATTTCCTTTTGGATGGGGGGAATTATTAGGGGTAGCTAATCGTACAAATTTTGATCTTAGCGCCCATCAAAAAGCAACTGGCGAAAGTTTAGAATACCTAGATCCGAATACAAATCAAAAATACATCCCGCACGTTATTGAACCATCAATGGGTCTAGACCGCTTAATGTTTGCTGTTTTAATTGAAGCATACGATGAAGAAAAAATTGATGAAGATACACGGATTGTCTTACGACTAGATAAAAAAATCGCTCCGTATAAAGTAGCTGTTTTACCTCTTGTTAAAAAGTTATCGCCAAAAGCATCCGAAATTTATGATGATTTATTAAGCCGAGGTATTGATGCAATTTTTGATGAAACGGCATCAATTGGAAAACGTTATCGTCGGCAAGATGCAATAGGGACACCAACTTGCATCACTGTCGATTTTGACAGCCTTGAAGATGAATGCGTAACAGTTCGTGATCGCGATACAATGGAACAAAAAAGAATTAAAATTACAGATTTAATAATGCATATTTAATTATGAACACAGATAATTTGCAATCCTTAAAAGATGAAATTCTTTCACAACTTGATATTGTTGATGAAATTAGCAAGCACGTTACTTTGGTCAAAAAAGGCCAAAGTTATGTTTGTTTATGTCCTTTTCACGACGATTCAAATCCGTCGCTAACTATTAATCGCAACAAGCAAATATTTAAGTGCTTTGTATGTCAGGTTGGTGGCGATGTTATTAAATTTGTCTCTAAATTTAAAAAAATTTCTTGATATGATTCACTTAAATATTTAGCTAATGAGTTAAATTTAGATTATGACAATACATTATTTATGACAGAGCCTTCGCGCTATTCCGCCTTCGATTTAGAAGTTACCGAACTTAATGAAGAGGTGAATTCATTTTTTAAGATAAATTTTAAAAAACTAAAAAACACAACCTTGAATAATTTTTTTCTCTCTCGTGACCTGAACACAGATTTGTTAAATAATTTTGATATTGGCTACTGCGAAGCGAGGGTATTTACGGAGTTTTTTGGTTCTAAAATTCATGAAAAACCACTCATTTTTGCAAAAGCAGGACTAATACATGTCGACACTTTAGCTCCAACATTTGACAATCGCGTTACTTTTGCTATTAGGGACGACCAAGGGAAAGTAGTGGGTTTTAGCGCCCGTTCCTTAGACAAAGATGCTAAGCCAAAGTATATAAATAGCTCAGAATCGACACTATTTCAGAAAAATGCATTGCTTTATAACTATTGAAGAGCTAAGGATGCGACACATGAACAAAAACGATTAATTATTGTCGAAGGATTTTTTGATGTTATAGCATTGTATAAAATTGGTAAAGACAATGTTGTGGCTCTTATGGGTACGTCATTGACTAATAATCATTTGAAATTCTTGCATAACAAAGATATTATTTTATTTTTAGATGGTGATCAAGCGGGTCAAAGCGCTTCTTTAAAAAATGCTAAATTTTTACTATCGAAAAATATTAATGTTCATATAGTTAAAAATCAAACAAGACTTGATCCTGATGAAATTATCAAAAAATATGGAATCGAATATATCCAAACTATGCTTGATAAAGCGCAACTTGCAACCGATTTTATTTATGATTATTTTAAACATCAGTATAATTTGCAGCCTGATTCTTCTAATAATCTAGACAGCATTAGTAATTTTGTGGATAGTTTTTTTGAATACATCAATGTCTGCAATCAAAACATAAGAAATTATTACATTGACAGAATTAAAAATGAATTTAGTTTTGATCCTGCAATCAATATTAATCTGTCCAAAAACACACAGAAACACTCATATAATGCTGACTATACTAATGAATTTACCCAATCTTTTTATACTAATCAAGCATTTGTTGAAGATAATTATATTTATCAACATGAACTGCCCCAAAAACCATATTTAGCAAGTGAGCAAAAAACAGAGTCTCTAAGTTGGATTGATCGATTATTTTATGCAATTTTGGAACATCCATCTTTGCGAGAGCTTTTTATTCAACGAGCTAATTCGAATGAAGGGAAATTATACTTAAAGGTATTCAAAGACTACAAAAGCGAGGTTTATGATTTAATAACTCAACCCGATTGCGATTTGGAATACGTTAAAAAAATTTTAGCACCCAATGACCAAAAACGGCAAGAATTCGATTCTTATACACAAGATTTTTACCGCAATACAGAACAAAATTACAACAATTTATTAGAAAATTTTAATTTTGCTTACCGCAACGCTCAAAACGAAAGTTTTCGCAGATACGCTATGGAGACGGCAACGCCCGAATTTAGTGACCGTGCCAACAAGTTGCCAGCAGTTTTTAGCGACCATGCAATAAATTCAAAAAATAGTTTTAATTCAAAAAATAAGAAATAAGGAGAAAAAATGGCTAAAAAAGAATATGAATCAGTGATAAAACTAATTTCGAAATACGCTAAAAGCAACAACATCGAATCTCTATCGCAAGCACAAGTTTATGAATATTTAGACGAGATTAAGGTGGAAATACCAGATGATTCAATGGATGAGGTTCTTGCAGAACTTCATCAAAGAGGTTTGATTCTTGATGATACAGACCTGGGGGATGATGATTTTAGTGATGTCGAAGATTTCATGGTAGAAATTAATGAAAATGGAGACTATGACAACTCGGATAATACTGACGAAGAACAAGTTTTCAAAAAATCTCGTTCAAATGAAGAGGAAGAAGAGTACGACGAATTAGAAAGCGCCATTGATTTAGGTGATTATGATGATGATTATTCATCAGAATATTCATTTAGCGATGATTATGAATATTCAGACGATTCAAGTTACGCAGAAGATGACGAAGATGAAATAATAGAGAAAAAAGAAGTAAAAGAAGTCAAAAAAGAATCGAAACGCAAATCTGCCAAGTCAATTACCGATGATGATTTAGAGATTGAAAATTATGACGATGAGGAAATTGATTTAAGCAAAGATTCTGATGATGTCAACCCTCATAAATTAATCAACAAACTAAGCGAAACCAACGATATTGTTAAGTGATACATGCGTTGAATTGGTAAGTATGGAAAATTATTAAATAAAGAAGAAGAAGAAAAACTAGCTTTCGAAATGGAAAAAGGAGGCTTTAGAGGCAAAAGGGCTCGTGATAAGTTAATTAAACATAATTTACGTTTAGTTATAAATAATGCTAAAAAATACAAAAATCGCGGATTAAGCTTTATTGATTTGATTTCTGAAGGTAATGCCGGTTTATTAAAAGCATCGCAAAAATTCAATGTAAGTAAAGGATTTAAGTTTTCTACCTATGCTACCTGATGAATCCGTCAAGCAATTACGCGTGCTGTTGCTGACCAAGCACGCACCATTCGTGTTCCTGTTCACATGGTTGAAACAATAAATAAGATAGCTAAGATTGAGCGCGAATTACACCAAGAAAACGGGACAGAACCAACAGATGAAGAAGTAGCAAGTCGTTTTGGCCAAGGCTTTGATGCCGAAAAAGTTCGTAATATCCGTCGCATCAACATTGATCCTATTTCTTTGAATAAACAAATCGGAAAAGAAAACGACTCTTCATTTTCTGACTTTGTCAAAGATGAAAGTGTGGTGAATCCAACTGATTATGCATCGCAGGAAGAATTAGTTGATATTTTGAATGAAATTTTACGTGAATCATTAGACTCTGACGAACGAAGACTTATTTGCAAGCGATTTGGCGTCGGTTATGATGAAAACGGAGAAAAATACAACATCACACCGCTTGAAGAATTAGCCCGTGAGCGTAATGTTTCAAAAGAGCGTATTCGCCAAATTGAAAACAAAATTTTACGCAAGTTAAAAAACTGCACCAAAAAAGGAAAACATCTAAAGGATTTTTTTAGATAATGACAGTTAGTCAAATAGTTTCTTTTTTACTTGAAAAATACCCATTAGAATGACAAGAACCCTGAGATTATAGTGGTTTAAGTGTTAAAACTAAATTAAATTCTTCTCTCAAAGGAGTTGTTGTAGCTATTGATTTAAATTCACAAGTTGTTCAAAAAGCGATTGAATTGCAGGCGAATTTAATAGTAGTTCATCATCCATTTAAATTTGCGAAGTTATGGTCTGACGATTTTGAATTAGCACCCTACAAGATAAAAATTCTATCAAAATTACGTCGCTATGGCATTAGTGTACTTTCTCTTCATACTAATTACGACAATTCTTCTCAGTCTACCTCATTTCAAATTGCTCGCTATTTAGATTTGCAAAATTACGTACTAAAATACCAACAAAATTATCCCTGCCTAATATCTACAAGTTTGAGCGTTAATGAAATTATTGATGCATTATCTAAAAAGTTAAATCTTCACTCATTTCGTACAAATGCTGGCAACTACACACAAAAATACTCAAAAATCGCTTTTTTAGCAGGGTCGGGATCATCGTCACTTGCCCGCCAATTAAGTGAAGAAGGCATTGAATTAATTATAACTAGTGATATAAAATGGTCGGACTGAATTATGTTTCAAGAACATAATGTTAAAATTCTTGAAATACCGCATTTAGTTGAACAAGTTTTTGTTGGTGATATTTCTGAACAATTACAAACAAAATTCAAAAACATTAAGATAAACGCCGTTTATTTAGAGCAACCTTATAGAAATATTTAGGAGTAGAAAATGAATTTCTCACATATTTTTAAAATGCAAGCTGAACTAGATAAAGCAATCAATTCGCGTGAAGACCTTAAACACGTTATGCCTGAGGAATATAAAGCAAAATGACTTCTAGCTTTACTTGTTGAAACTGCTGAATTCGCTAATGAAATTCAGTGTTTTAAATACTGAAAAAAACACAAAACAGTAGATAAAGCTGCTGTTTTAGAGGAATTTGCTGATGTTTTACATTTTCTTGGATCATATGGGTATAAGTTGAATGTAGATCCAATCATAGAACCTAAAATTGTTTCTAAATTCCCGACAGACCAAATTTTAGAAATTTTTCGTATCGCAAGTGATACTACAATAAATATATCAAAAGAAACTATTAGCGAGCTTATTGCTTTAGCACTTGGATGTGCAAAAATCTTGGGTTATACCGATGATGAAATTATAGAGTACTACAATTTAAAAAATAAAAAGAATTTTGAACGTGTTCAAAATCATTATTAAATTCATTTAACATTGTCCTGTCATTGACAATGTTTTATTTTATTTTAAAATAACGATTTATACTTAAACAATAGACATTACTATTAAATAAGTGCAATTAACCTAAATTAATAAGATAGGTTTATAGTTAAAATTCAAAAATAAAATACACACAAAGTTCATGTGTGTAGGAATATTATTTAGGATCAATTTTAATTGGAATAATTTTGTTTTTATGTTTATTGATTGTATTCAATTCGATTACAACTGCATTAAGTTGGCAAGAATTAGGAGAGACTTGATATCTAGATTTTGCTCTAAAGCGCATATTTTCATAGACCTCTTTATAATTTGCTCCGATTGCGCAATTATGAGGTCCTGTCATTCCAACATCGGTTATAAAGCAAGTATTTTTAGGTAGCAATCTTGCATCATTAGTTTGAACGTGTGTATGAGTGCCACAGACAGCATCCACGTCTCCATCTAAATATAGTGCTAATACTGCTTTTTCACTCGTGGTTTCAGCATGGAAATCAACAAAGTGAAAGTCAGCAGGTTCGGCACTATATTTTATAATGTCCATTGCATCAAAGAAGTTGTCGGCATATTCATCTTTTCAAGGATTCATTAACTTATTAAATGTTATTCCCATCAGGGATGTTACTCTTAGACTTACACCCTTATCTAAATAAAAAATATTAGTTCCTTGACCCGCATATGATTTGTCTATATTTAACGGTCTAATAATATCTGGATTATGAATTATTTCGAAAATACCTTCTTCTGCTCAAACGTGATTACCAAGAGTACAAATATCAACGCCGATAGTTTTCAATTGGTCATAATCACGCTTTATAAAACCTTTACGCTCAGTTACATTTTCACACTGTGCAATAGTTATATCTATTTTGTGCTCATTTTTTAGTGCTGGTAAATGTTGTGCGAGGATATCAATACCTGGTTGGCCAAAAATATCGCCAATAAAAAGAATTTTTAGTTTTTTGTTTTTAGTCATTGTGACTCCAAATCTACTAGGTCAATTATAAAGTAAATTTAAAATTCTAAATTTTTAAAGTTTAAGAAATGTTTATATAAGTCTTATAAAGTTTTCTACTTAAAATTATGTTATATTATCAATTAATTTTCTAATTGTTTAGTCTTGCATTCTTACTTTTGCTAAAGTTTTAATATTGAAAATCATCTTTTTATTTTAGTTACAATTAAATATAATTAAATTATAAATAAGGACTAAATTATCAATATGAAGAAGAAAAATAAAATAATTGGTTTTGGTTTTATATTAAGTGCGAATATTGCTATTTGTTCAACTCAACTAGTATCTTGTAAAAATTTATCACAACTAAGTGAGCAAGATGTAGCAAGCAATTCAAATAATGCAATCTCAAAAACATCTGAAACAAACAACGATAAAAAAAGAGTGCAATCACTAAGTAAACCTAGTTCAAACCAATCTACAGAACACGAAACCGCTAATAAAACCACTAAACCAAGTCAAAGTGAAACAATGTCCGACCAGACTGAGAAACAAACGCAACAGCTAACTCACCCCTTAACCAAATTAACTCCCGCATCGCCAGTTACAAGCGAAATAAAAATCAAAGATCCCACTATTAAACCTGATTTGCAAGCAAATGAAGCTAATAATGTCTCAAAATCTGAAAAACAAGAACTAAATACCGATTCCTCTAAACCATTAAAGAACGATCCAAAACAAGAATTAGTTTTGCAAATACCAAAAGTAGAAAATTCAGAAATTAATAACGCTATTTTGAGTGCACGCCACACTGGTTTTAATTATTATTCACAGCCTGATTATCATTTTGGTAAAAATGCAGAAGAATTAATAAAAGATCAAGAATTAAAACTTGAATTGTTAGACAAACAAAACGAACCTGTTGAAGGTGTTAAATGGTATGTAAGAATTTATTATCCTAACGATGTTGTTTATGAATTAAAAAACAATTTAAATAAAGACACGGGACTGGTGTATGTCAATGACAACACTATAAAAGGGTTTAATGATACGGATAAAGAAAAAAATGTTGAAGTATGAGGCGAATACCAAGGCGGATTGTATCAATTAAAGGTTAAAATTTGAAATCATAAACAAAGCCAAAATATCGCTGAATACAACCAATCGCTTAAAAGGGTTAAAGAATTATCGCAAAGCTGACATCATTTAAGTCCCTTGCAAAGAGCTTTAAAAGCTTATGAATGATTATGTAATAATGTTAGATATCAAGAAGGGCAATATTTAGGTGATGATCAAACTGCTTATTCAGCAATTATTGGTTTAGCAAGTGTATGTACTGGATATGCTAAAGGATTTAAAATGTTTATGGATGAGTTAAAAATTCCAAATATTTTACTAACAGGAGATGTAGGCAGTGAAAAACATATTTGGAATATGATTGAGCTTGATGATGGTTGATATCATGTGGATGCTACCTGAGGGGCTAAAAAATTAGGTCGGGATGTAAATTACAATTATTTTTTGGTCAATGATTATGATTTGAAAATTCAAAATCGGAAATATAATAATAGATTCCCTTTTAATCAAATGGGTCAAAAATACAGAGCGTATAAATTAAATAATTTTATTACTAGCGAAGAAGATATTAAAAAAATAATTAATAAACAATTAATGTTAAAGACAAATAATAATATCTTACAATTACATACACCTTATACCAAACAATTTGAACCTACTGTTAAAAATGTAATCGAAAAAATGTTTCAACAAAGAAGTAATCCATACGCAAAAAGAAACCCTGAAATGAACATGGTTAAATACGAATACTTTTTACCAAAGTTAGAAAACAGTAATATAAAAAGTGTTAATTTAACTATTGAAAAACATACAAATAGCAAAAGTTCATATATTTTAAAAATAAATAAAAACGAAAAAGTCGATTTAAATAACGAAAATATTTTTGTTGAAGGCGCGTTTATAAAAAGTATTGAAAATTATGACAATCACACTTTGGTGTATTTATATAATTTTGACGATTTAAAAAATCAAAATATTAAAATAAACGTTTATAAAATAGGATACGATTTTAAATATGAACAAAAAACGTTTACCTTTGACGTTCTTCAACAATCTAAACCAGAAGGTTTATTTGTCGGAAATGACAATAAATCAGGAAAAATAATAAATGTTGATGAGACGATAGAGTATAGAATTGACGTTGGTGTTTGACAATCTGTTCAAGGAACGTCCATTAATTTAAATGAGACAGGAACAAAAACTGTTTCGCTGCGTAAAAAAGCTAATGCTACGCACTTGTTAAGTGAAGTCCAAGTTATTAAGCCTTTTAAACCTCGTGATCTTGATAGGGAAATAAAAATTTATAATGGTTATGTTACAGGTGTTGATAATTCGATGCAATATCGTGTTAAAGGCACTGATAAATGAATAGATATAAGAGGTAATAAAATATTATTGCCGTCTGGTACATACGATTTTTGAATAAAACCAGGGAATGGTAATTTAGCAGGTGAAATTTACACATTGCAAGTTTAAAACAGTCTTTTTGGCTGTTTTTTTAATTTTCACTTAATAAAATTCTAAAATTTATATTATTTTTCTGGATAATAAAAATAACGAATAAACTTTAAAATGAGTGTTATTCGTTATTTAGTGGGGCTTAAAATTATCTTCTTTTTAGATTAGTAAGAGAAATATTAAGGCTCATCATTAATGTCGTTCAGGAAACTGTGTAAATAAATGATGCTCATCATTTGATATCTTGACCAAATAAGATATTAAAATCGGATAAAGCATGATTAACTTTAAATAATTCTTTATTAGCAAAAATTAAATCCTCAACAATAAAGTGTCGAATCATATTGGAAATGTGAGTTGAAGGAATTAAGGAGCTAAATTCTGCAATCGGACGAGGAAAAGTGTGAAGAGGGACAAATGCCCCAATTAAAAATCCTGCTATTGCACTTAGACTAGCGCTAATCGCACTAAAAGCTGAACTATTGCTTAAAAAACTTAGAAAAAACACAAATAAAGAACTATTTAAAAAAGCACCCAGGACAATTATGCCAATAATTATTAAGATTTTAGCAGTGTTAAATGAATAATAAGTTTTAGAAATTCCTAAAATATCAACCTTAACAACCAATGTTTGATTAATCGCCATTCAACATAAAGCAATAATAAACATTAGAAATGTAATGCAAATATTCAAAATAATATTGTAGATAAGATAACTAAATCTAACAATTCCCGCACGAACGGGTGAAATGTATAAATCGTTAAGAACTTTACGTTCAGCATCACTGACCATAATTGACGATAAACTAATTGCATTCGTAAAGGATGTAACCGATAATAAACCAATTAACATTGATATATCAGCGTATTGATTTTTTATTTTTTCATCCACTTCATTTGGCATCTGTGAAAAATAAATTCGGCGAGCAAATAAAACAAAGCACAATAGCACAATTAATGGAGCCATAAAAGTGAAAAACATTCTACGACGGTCTTTGAAAAAGATTATTAAATTACGTCTAGTTAGCTGCATTAATTTATTCATTTTGTCCTTTTCCTTTCTGCGTTACATTTAAAAATACTTCATCCATTGTACCTTTATTAAATTCAAAATCTTTTAAATGTTGAATATTATTTGCAACAAAACTTTGACCAGCTGCCACTGTGGGAAATTGTAAAATATAGGTTTGATTATCTATTTGATAATTTAAGTCTGCACTTGTGTTAATTAACTCTTTTAATTCATCACTCATTTGATAAATGCGAATCTTTGATGATGAGTATTTAGTTTTTAAGGCGGCGGGAGTATCTTGAACTAATTTTTTCCCTTTTTCCAAAATTATTACTCTTGAACAATCATCGGCTTCTTCCATATAGTGAGTAGTTAGCATTATAGTTAATTTCCGTGTTTGTTGAATTTTTTTCAAAATTTGTCAGACAAGTTTTCTTGAATTTGGGTCAAGTCCTGTCGTCGGTTCATCCAAAAACAAGATATTTGGACTGTGAACTAGCGCTCTGGCAATGTCAGCACGCCGTTTTTGCCCGCCGGATAAAGTACCATATCGGCGAGATGCAAAATCATTAAGTTGAAATTCGTCAATGATTTTATCAACAACCGAGGCTACTGTTTCATCTTTTAAAAAATCCTTGTAAAGTGTTGCTCTTATCATTAAATTTTCACGTACCGAAAGTTCAGGGTCTAGAATCGATTCTTGAAAAACAATACCAACTTGATTTCTTATTTCGAGTTGATTTTTGTCAATGTTTAAACCATTGATATAAACCTCACCACCGTCCCTTTTTAGCAGACCTAAAATAATATTCAAAGTAACAGTTTTCCCTGCTCCATTCAATCCTAAATAACCAAATAACTCTCCTCGTTTGACACTAAAACTAACTCCTTTTAACGCTTTATTTTTTCTGAAATTTTTTTGTAAATTATTTATTACTATAATCTCATCATTAGCAAATGCTGGCTGAATTTTGCTCATAACCCCTCCAAACGTAATTCTTCTACTAAATTATAAAATTAAATACTGTTTTAAATTCTTAATATTATAGAAAAACATATTTAGTGTGAAAAATATTTGCAATTTTCAGACTAAAATACTAAATTTAAAGCATGAACTTTATATCAATAATTGTTTGATTGTTTTTTGAAGAAATATAAACGATAAATTAAGTATGAATAATAAAATTGTTCTATTAAATTTATTAATTTTAAATTATTAGTAAATTTGCAAGTACTTTCTTTTTATTATTTAAAGCGTTTTTAAAGATAATTTTATTATCCGTATTTACTCATTTTTCAATTGAATAGGGAAAAACATAATAAGAAATTCCTAAACAAAATTATTTTAAATTTTCACTTCATCTAATAAAGAGGAAGGAAGATTGTAATTTTATATATTTTATGCTATATTTATATATATATATATATAAAAGAGGTATTTTATGGATGAGTTATTAGAAAAATATAACCCTAAAATTACTAAATTAAAAAAGAAAATCAATTCAGAAAGCAAAACCAAGCAAAAATCAATGAAGCAAAAAGCTAAGTTGTTGAACGATGAAAAAGTTGCTTCAAATCAGGTAAAAACTATTGCATTGTCTCAATCTAATAAAAAATTGAACAATGTCGGAAAGTTAAGTGGTACTAAAAAAACATTTTTCATTATTGCGATTTTATTGTTTGTAGCAATTATTGTTTTTGGTGTTTTTTTAGCATTTGATTTCATTTATTACAACGGAAGTGTGCAAGATGGTTGGATATGAAGTGTTGAACGAAGAAATCATGGAATATTCGGGTGATGAAATAGATAGGAGAAAATTATGAAGAACAAAGCAAGAAATAAAAAGATTTTAGCTGCTCTTTTAGGAACTGGTATTCCTGCTGCAGCTTTAGCTATCAGTGTTCCTTTTTGATACTCAAATACCGATCGTATCAAATACACAATGAATTCTAACGCTCATAAGCAACTTGAAGAATTAATTAAGCGAAGCGAAGAGTTTTTGAGTACTAATGATGCAACTAAAAGTGGCTATGAGGAAGAATTAAAGCACAATATTAGATTAGCTAAACAAATATTAAGTCAAGAATTAAGTAATTGACACAAGGATATTCGCTCGCTTGTATTAAGTCTCTTACAACACCGTAATAAAATGCAATTGAGTTTAGCGAAAGCTCAAAGTAAAATCAATCACATAAATAACCAATCACAAGCTGGCGAACAAATGTTTGCATCATTTTCACACTTACTGAGCGCGCACGATTTGAAAGCAAAAGTCAATTCAGAACTTAAAGATTATAATAATAAACACAATTTTGAGCAAACATTTGCACAAATGGTCTCTTTAGCGCAAAAGAATGCTAATTTAATTTTGGATTTGGAAACAAAAGCTAATGTATTTGAATTAAATTTACAGACACGCCAAGATAATTTGAACATTCGTCCATATGTTAACATTGCTAACGGAATAGTTGAATGAGTAAGAAATCAAATTCGTCGTGGTATCAGTTCGCGTGATGAAGCAGTTGTTCTAAGTGATTTGTTGGAGCAAAAATTAAATGATTTATTTAAGGTTGAAACTGAGCACAATGATGCAATTATTAAACCTATTTATGCTAAGATTGCTGACGCAAAAGCAAACATTACTTCACAACAATTAGACGAATCAATAAAAGACAAATTGCATTCAGAATTAGATGCTATTGAATTTTTCATTCAGGCTAATAAAGGACTTTTACAAGCAAGTTTAGACCTCGATAAAAATCAAAGTCTTGCAAGTGTAATTGATGAATATTTAAGCGCTTTTTGAACACGTAATGCTCAATATTTTAATAATGTTGAGCAAACAAAAGCTTATTTATCTTCGCAACTTGACCAAGCTAAGAATTTAGCTAAAACAATTCCTACTCAATTTAAAGCTACCCTTGACTTGTTAATTGCTAAAGCTAATAAATATATTAAAGATGCTGATTTTCAAAATATCACTGATTTTAACGCCGCGTTTATGCGTGATTTTAACGCAATCAAGATAGCACATAATCTCCTAGATAAATCGCTGACTAAATTGCAAAATGCTCAATTAGACAAGCAAAACATTCAGCTTTTAACAACAAAAGCACAACAGGTTCCATACAAGGATTTCTTTGAATACATCAAAGCAATTGACAAAATTGTTATTCAAGCAAGTGTCGATGAACAAATAAAACAATTCTACAATGAGCAAAGCATAATTTTAAAATCGCAAGTTAAGGATGCTGATATAAACTCTTCTAAATACGCACCAACATCAAGTGCGGAATTTAATACTTTAGTTCAAAGCTTGCCTAACAAATCTATAGATACCACTTTAACTCCTGATAATATCGCTAATGAATTCGCAATTAATGTTAATACTCTTCGTAAACAACAAAAAATTATTCTAAGCCATTTGATTAATGCAATTGATGCTGAATTTGCTAAGGAATCAATTCAAAAATCCCCTGACTTAGTGGCACAATGACAATATTTACGGCCAATTTTTAACTCTTATGCTAATGAATTTTCGACAGCAACACGCCAAGAATTATCTTCATTAAAACCGTCTAATGAGTTAGGACAAGAAAACGCCATTTATCAAGCGATTAACATTTTAGAAAAAGCAAAAATAGCTGTTTTAGTTAACGCAATTGAATCTGAAGCGCAAAATATTGAAACAATTATCAATAAAACTTACCAAGATAGCGCTAATTCAGAGGCGAAACAAAATTTAATTAATCAAGTACGTTCATTTGCAACCCAAGCAAAACTAATTCAAGCTAACGCAAATTTAAGCGTTGACCAAAAACAAGCGCAATTAGCACAGATTGCTGCTTGACAAACTATTTTCAAAAGCAAAATAGACGTAGCTAAAGAGTTGGCTGATACCGCTGAGGAAGCTCAAAGGGTTTTAAAGGCCTATGAAAATGACGATATAGCCCGCACTTATTTTTCAAAAGAAATGAAGTCAATTATAGATTTAGTTGAACAAGCTCAACAAGCACTAAAAGATCCTGCGAATGAGAGCTTTAATCTAACTAAAATTAACCGTGATCTTAAATTTGCTGTTGATGATTTTGGTAACAAAATTGCACGTGCAGGTGGCGACAGCACTTCTAAAGCGATTAAAAAGCAAATCAAGGACACTTTTATCAACAAACGCCATAATTCACAACCAAGTATTATCGAACAAAAACTAAACCAAGCAATTGACAAATTGGCCGAAGAATCAAAATCTAACCGTGATAACACGAATAAAAACGAGCTCGAAAAACAAGCTGAAAATGAGAAAATCAAAAACAAAATGCGTATTTTGCAATTGAGCTTGCAATCTTTATCAGATTTAGATTCTGAAAGTAAAAACCTTGAAAGTGATTTAGTTAACTCGAAAGCTCATTTAGACAAACTTGAAAAAGACTCTGCACAAAACTCTCAAAATCAGACATTAACTCAGCAAATTGAGGAAATTAAGAAAGTAAATGCAGGCGGTCAATCACAACTAGATGAAGTCAGAAAACTTATTGAATCAGAGTTATTTAATCCAAATATTCACAATAAAGAATTTTTTGACGCTAAAACATTTGACTTAGCAAAAACACGTAAAAACATTGCCATCAGCTCAGCACAGGGCGATTTAGAAAACGAAAGCATTAACTTAGCAAAACATAAAATTAGCAATAGCGATCTTAAAAATCAAGCTCAAGTTGACATCAATCCTTATTCACAATTAAATTCTGATATTGATTTATTAATCAACGAGAAAAAGGTTGTTGATAAATTTGTAGCAGATACTAAAAATGAAATTGCTACTTTAGATTCAGACATTCAAGCTAAAAGCAAAGAGCTTCAACAACTATGAAACCAAAAAGCTGAAATTTCTAATCCAGATGCTCTATCCGCAAATACCAAAGCTATATCGCAACTAGAAGGTGAAATCGCATCCTTAAGATCAGAGTTGAAAACTAAACAAGAACAAGCCAAAAACAGAGCGCAAAACATGGCTGACAAAATCAATGCTCGTCAGCAACTTTTAGCTCGCCTTAAAGAGGCTGCAATCAAATTAAGTGAAATTGATAAAACTAAATACCCAGAATTAGTTGCTACTTTTGAAAAAGATATTAACGCAAATCACTCTTTAATTAGCGATTCAGCAGGTGAAACTAACAATAAATTATTTAATTTAAATCAAGCGATAGATAAAATTGAAATTAGTAAAGCAACTAAAGATAAACTAGACGAGTTGAAACAACTAAAACAAAACCAATTCAAAGATAATAACGACTCATCACAACGTGATATTTTTAAAGATGTAGACAATGAAATTGAGCAAAAAATCAGTAAATATACTGAAATTTTATTCAAACCTGAGACAACCAAAGTTCAACTTGAAAACTTGATGAGTGACATTACACAAGATATCAGTAGTTTTAGAGCACAAAAACAAGCTATTAATAATAGATTAGAAAATTCTGTTAAAGATGTTGAAAAATTAATTAAGGATTATTTAGACAAAGAAAAACAAGAAAATATCAAAGGTGCTGATAATACAGAAGAAACTGAAATTAAAAAACTTGATGCCGAATTTAAAGAATTAATTTCAAAAGCTAAAAATAATAGCGAAACTCAAAGTAAATATGATATTTTAAGCCATGACAAACTAGACGAAGTTAAAAACAGACTTTATTTAGCTTACCAAAAAGATAAATTCTTCACAAACAAACACAAGCTTGATGAAAAAATAAAAAATCTTGAGTCAAAATTAGCATCAAAATCATTACTAAATGGAACTAATGCACAAAATAAAAAAGTAGTTGAACAATTAAAAGATGTTGTCAAAGCTATGGACGATTTTGTTAAAGCTCAAATGGACCCAAACCAAGCTTCAGAGGTTATAAAACAATTAAATAGAATTGTTGCTCTTGAAGATTTAATTGAAGTTCAAAATAAAGTTGCTGACACTGTTGAAAATAGTGATGATAAATACAAACAATTATCTGATGTATTTAAAAATATTAATTTAAGCATAAATGCCAATGGCGCTGAGCACCCATCGGTAATTGAGATCAATTCTGAACGTGACAAACTACAAGATGCACTTGATGAGTTATTAACTTTAGACAAAATAAAAGAGGATGTCACTAAATTTGTTGATTCAGTTAAAACTGAATACGATTCGAAAGTGAAAAATCAAGCGACTGATTTTCAAGCGGGAGCTAATAAAGTTGATGAAGAACTTGATAAATTAAAACAAGAAATTCAAGCAATAACCCAAAGTAATGATGTCTCAAGTGACAAGAAAAAAGTTCGTGAGATTGAGCAAGAAGCAAGAAACATAAAAAATAATATTCAAAACACTGCTGATTTTGCCAAGTTTTTAAAAGACGCTAAAGCTGAAAAGGATAAAAGTGTTGGGGGGGCTTTAAAAACTCAAATTGAAACAGTTAAGAATGAATTAAGCACAAAAATAAATGAAGCATCTACTGATTTTACTAAGTTCGAAGAACAAAATAAGCACACCAAAGAGATTCAAAAAATATTAGATAAATTAAAACATTTTGAAAAATCAAACACTGCATTTTCTGAATTGAAAGCTAAAATTGATACTTTACAATCGCAGGGCTCTAATGGAACTACATCACAGAATCCGAGTGCAAAACTAAACGAGTTTTACGATAAATTAGTCGGTTATACAACATCAATGGCTAGTTCAAACTATGTAAAAGATATACAACTTTTAAATGGCGTTATTGAGCAAACAAAAAGCTTAGTTGATTTGCAAAAAAATACCTTGGATACAGAGACAAAAATTCCTGAATTTAAATTTAATAATATTAAATACGGTTACGATAGCGATATCGAAAACATAAGAAAAACAGTGCTTGAATCAGTTCCGAGCGCAGAATCTGATACATTTAGCGCAACTGATTTAAAAAACAAGATTGATGAATTGAGTGCATCGTTACCAGTAAAGATTCAGAAGGCTAAAGATTTACAACAAGCGAGAAAAAGAGCTTTTGAACAGATTCAACAAGCATTTACTGAGGATCAAGCAAAAGTTACAGAGCCTAAATATGCTGAACTTAAAAAAGATATGGAGACTTGATTCAAGGAAACTCTTGATAAAATCAGCAAAATAACAGATGTAAATCAAATTAATGAAATTGACAAAGCAATGAATGATTTTTCATCAACTAGATCTTTATTGGATTTATATAAACAAATTGCCGACAATGCTGAAGAAGCTAAAGAAAAACAAGAACAAGCTAATAAATTAACTGAAAAATCAGATAGTTTAACTGAAACTATCCAGTCTTTAACTACGCAATTAGAAGCAATTAATAAACCAAACTCACAAACAGTTAAAGATAATTATTACTATAATGAAAAAAGTCCTTTTGTTTTGAGTGCTAAGATAAAAGAATTAAAAACAACCAAAACCAAGATTGATTTATTTACCTTAGAATCACAAAAAGAACAAGAGTTAAAAGAATCGCAACTATCAGAAGATGCAAAAAAATTAGTTCATTCTGCATTAGATAATTTCGTTAATAAAGTAAAACAAGATAGAGTTTTAAATGATTCTAAATTAAAAGAATTACAAAATGAATACCTTAATGATGGAGCATTAGGATTTGAAACATTGTTTGAAAGTTCAAAAGAGTTAAGCGAAGCTATTACAAAAGCAGAAAAATTTGTAGTTCCAGGAGATCAAAAGGATTATGTTGAAAAACAAGAAACTCCAGAAATGCAAAAACTATATAAAGACCTAGAGCATGATATTGCCACTGCTAAAGATTTACTAACAAACTATGATCATTCAAAAGATTATCAAATAGAAACTAAAAGAGATGAAATTGTTGAAAGACTTTTGAACAACTCTTATGGTTTAGTAACTAAATTAAAACTACAAAAATCTAATGAAATAAATAAACTAAAACACGAAATTAATGATGTTAAACAACTAATTAAAGATAATTTTGGTTCTAGTGCAACAGGTTTTGAAAACATAGATTTAAATAGCCCTGATTTTAAAACTATACAATCGCAAACTGATTTAAAGACTCAAAATGATAAATATATAGAAGCAAGCAATAAATTAAAAGAGTTAAAAAAACAAGTTGTTGAACGTAGTAAAAACCAAGTAAAAAATATGGTTAATGTATTAAAACAATATGTAGATTTTCTAAAAGGAAGTACTCAAAATACTAATGGCGGAATTTCTACTGAAGAAGCAACATTATTACGCGGATACTTGTGGCTAGATAAATATATGAGTGAGTATGAAAAACATATTCTAGAGGCTCAAAGTCAGCAAAATAATGAATATGATGAAGCAAAATATGAATCGCAGGCTTTTGAACTTTTAAAACATTTTAAAATATTATATGAAGACTATACCCACTTAAATTCAATTTCTAAAGCTAGTTATTCATCAGTGAAAGAGCAACTAAATGAGTTTAAAAAAGAATTGGAATCTCCAAATAATGACAGCTTATATAAACAAGTTGCAAGTATTCAGAACAAAAATCAATATAAAAGCGCCGAAGAAGTAGATGGTGAACTAAAAACAAAAATTGATACAGCTAAAACAAGTATTAGTGATTTAGGTTCTAATGAAGGTTCTTTTGAAGTAGTAAAAACTAGCGATAATTTAAGAAATGGTGATATTAGCGCAATTAGTCAATATACAGCTCAATTTAACAAGTATAAAGATGGAATAGCTAAGTTATCAAAAGCAATCAAATATACTGATACGCTTATCTATGGAAGTAGCAGTTCTGATGAGAATGGATTAGAAGGACTATACAACAAAGTTCTTGAAAATATGGATTTTTCTAACATGCTAAAACTAATAGCAGGTAGTGAATATCAAAAAAATGACTTAATTTCTAATGAACCATTTAAACCTATAATTACTGCATATAAAGCTCAATTTGATACAATTAAGGAAAGTAATAAAAAATCAGCCGATGAAGTTTTGAAAAAGAAAGAAAACAGCTTTTTATCAAAACTTGAGGCTTTAAAATCAATTTACACGCCTATTAGCAAACTTATAGAATGATTAAACCTTGAAGAAAATAAACAATTATTCTTTAGCAGTCTTGCAGAAAATGATTCTAAGGTAATAAAACACATTAAGCCATTATCAAGTACTCTTTTAGAAACATTTGAAGAAAAAGTTAAGCTATTAGGAAATTCTAGCGGCAATAATGAAATCGAAATAACAAATCAGACAGAACTTTTAAATCTTTTTGAGCACTTTAACATATTGAAAGGTGACAAACAATACTTTAACACAAGTAATGTTAAGGTATATCTAACTAAGGAAACAAGTAATCCTAATTACTCGGACCAAATTTATTTAGCTGATACAACCTATAAAAAAGCTAAAATAAATCTAAGTATTAGATATCAAAAACCAAGTAATGGTAATAACTTCTTCAATTACGTTGAAGGATTTAGAAGAGACTTTAAAGATATATGAGTTAATTTTGAAACGTTGAAATCGTTTAGTATTAAAAAAGATAATATGTTGAATGATAGAATGAGAGAACAAACACCAATTTTTGAATGATCAAAAGCGGGCTGAAATATAAAAAATCCATATACTGAATTATTAAATTTATATGCAAAAAACGCATCATACATGAAAAAACATAATTTAAAATTTATTCGAGAAGATGTCTCGTTCCATGATGAAGAATCGTGGAATAAGGCTATGCAGAATAAATTGGCTAAAACATCAAACATACAAAATAAGATTCCTGAGTTTAATATGAAACTTTATAACGCCATAGATCCACGTGGATCGATAGACGTTGATTGATCTACATCTAGTTCATTTTTAAAATATAAAATTAGATTAGTGAATGATGGCATAGTACAAAACGGTGATGGCAAGCGTTGGAAGATGCCAAAAGTTAATGGAAAATCATTTATGTATTGAACTCAAAACGGAAATGATTTTGAAATTTCAGATGACTCTAAAAAATATGATGTTTATACCCCTTGATTTGTTTTTATCCCACTAGTACATAATGATTCATTTTGTGTCTTGCACATTTCTTATGAAAATAAATGAAGTAATAGCTCTAGCGGATTTAATAGTACTTTTTTCGAAAATATAAATGATTATACAAATGCAAAATTTAAATGACATTTTTATTGATGAGATACCCCGAATTCAAAAGAGATTGCGAGAAAAACGAATGATAGGATGAGTAAAGAGTTTAAAAATATAAGTGATAACAATATTAAAACAGCTATTAAAGCTAATATTTTTGCCGAGGAATTCGCAAAAGCCTGAAGTGATAAAGGTGAACTTGCAAGTGAGAATTATGGTGGTTGATTCCATAGACATAATCGATGAACAAATGATACTCTTTCCGGTTCAAATTTCATTACTTTCGTCGACAAATACGAAAATACGTAAAAATTCATCCAGAGAAGGGAGAAGAAAATGAGTAAAAATAAACAAATTACTCTTGGCGCATTATCAATTTTGGGTTCAATATCGGCAGTGGGTACAACCTTATTTGTATTGAGTCAAAGAGATGAAGAAATTGCAAATAATGCCATAGCTAGATATATCGCTTTTAGTAGTGAATTTAATAAAAATATTCACAACATCTTCTCTTCTCAAAAAGATATTGAAAAATGAAAACAAAAAGATGTTCAAATACGCACAAAACTGCAAGATAAATATTTGACTCCATTACAAAAGTATGTTTTATTACATGAAATTGGGCAAGAACAAGAAGAAATTATATTTAAATGAATAAATGCTCAAATTTTAGAAGCTAAATTTAATCCATATACTATTAAAATTATTCGCAATTTACTAGAAGAACACTCAACTAGAATTCAGGATAAAGATCTTTTACAAAGATTTAAAAATATCAGTCTAACTGATACAAAAAGCTCTTTAAATAAATTAGTTAATGAAAATTTACAAACTCAATTAAAATGAATAAGTGAATATAAAAATGTATTAGATTCAACAATCAATGAGCAATTTAGTTTGATTAAATTACATTTATTGCAAAATAACAATTCATTAGATGACAACGTTGCTTTATTAAAAACTTTATACCCAACTCGTGCATTGCGTTATAAATGAATGCAAAATGTTTATCAGATTGAAAATGATTTATTTAATGAAACATTCAGAATCAATGTTATAGCAAAAAATAAAGCATCAATTGAATATGCTTTAAAAGATGCAAAAACACAAAAAAATAAAGACTTTAACAATAAATATACCCTATATAACCAGGAAATGATTGAAACTGTCAATTTAAATGTTGTTTATATTGGCGAAACAATTGCAAAGGATAGCTTTTTAGGTTATAGTTTAGAAAAAAACGTTAAAGATGAATTAAATAAAATTGTAAGCGCCCTTAAACCTACGAATACCGTTTTGGTGAATAGAGGTATTATTGATAAACTAATTCATACAATCAATAACTCAACAAAGGAAAATAATTTAAGTAAAATTTTAGAATATGAATTAGTTAAAAACTACTTAAATTTATCAAGATATTATCTAGAATCATCAACATCATTGCTTGATTCATCAGCGAATATTAGCGATCTAGAAAATGCACTAAACGATTTTAGAAATGCTAAAAAAATGATTGAAGCAACTCAATTGAGCACAAATGAAATTGTGGCTCAATTTAAAGAATTTGTCTCTGCATACAAAAATAGTTTTACTCACTTTAAAAAGACATTTTTATCGATCCAAGGTGAAAAAGATTACACTAAAATCTTGGCAGGTTCATTTTCCGATACAAAATCAACTCTAATCCAACATGTCGGGTATTACCGTGACTTAATTAATCGATTATATGTTAGTGAGAAAATACTTAGTCAAACATTAAATAATTTAGAAAATCTTTCTTCATCACACAATTCACTCATCACTTCAACAGACTTAGCTAAATTTAGGGCAATGGCTTTTGATATTATTCAAAGTGCTAAAAATCCTAATTCAGCAATTGAAAAAATTAATGAAAATATTAATGCTATTGAAGCCCTAATTGAAACCCGTGAGACATTTTCTAAAATTAATTACGAAATTAACGCTAAAATCATCAACTGAAATAGTGTTAATCCTAATATAAAAGCGAGATATTTAAGCCCTAATGCAATCCAATTATCAACAGACTTACTAAATAAAATTAGTGAGCATACCTTAGATTCAAATTTTGATGCCAATAAAATTATTGAAGAAAAAAATAATGTTCGTGAGCAATTACGGGTTATTCAGAAAATCCAATTATTATATTTAGAAACTAAAACATCTTCTGACTTACAACCATTAGACAAATTTATCAATCTAAGTTATAATCAGTTAGACTCAAAAAACAGAGAATATATTGAAAAATACTCGTTAGATACAAAAAAACTGACAAACTTGCTAAATGAAATTAATGTCCAAACACATAAAATAACTAGTGTCAAATTTAATCCAATAACTTCGGATCAAATTCAAGCACAAATTGATAAATACATTTTTGCAGTTAACGCCCTGGAAAGAGCTTTAGTTCACAACAAAAACTTAATCGGTCTAATTAAAGCAAAAGAATATGCTCAAAAAGCATTTAATAGAACGCAAAATAGTGAACATCAATACACATTAGCCCAAAAATCATATTTAAATAATTTACAAAAATTAATAGAGCAGCACTCAAACTTCAACACTGACATAAATTTAACTTTTGACACATTTTTGCACAAAAATACTGATTCAATCAGTAAAAAGCTTAATGATTTAGCTTCAATTTTCAAATATGAGGACTTTGATAAGTTAGATAAAAAGTCTAAGCATATTCTTGACAATAATGTTTTAATAACTCAAAAAGCAGAAATTGCTAATGATGCTATTGAAGAGCTTAAAAAAGCCCGTCAAGACATTATTGCTTCACATGATGACCCTGACAGCTTTAAAGTTGAGTTTGCTAAAATTGATAAATTAGAAAAAGACTTAATTGAAGCATTAGAAAAAAATAATCCTTCTTCTTCAGAAATAGATAGCTTAGGTTCAGAAGCTCAAAATTTACTCAACAAAATAATTAAAATGAGAAAAGATGGCTCGTTACTTTTGAAATTAACGCGAGCAAAACAAAAAATTGACCAATTGTGACCATCAAAACAATCTGCCTCAGAAAAAAATAGTGAAGAAGAAAGAAATATTAGAGCTTTATGAGAAAAGTTATACAAACAAGCTCAAAACCCTCAACTAACTAAAGAAGATAAATTAAAATTACACGCAAAAGCCAACGCATTAGTTGATCTTTTAGATAAAGTTAAAGAATTAGAAACTAAATTTAATTCATATAAACAAAAAGAAGCTGAATATGGCAAAAGTAACGATGGCGGACCACATACACCACAAGCAATTGCTAATGCTCAGGGCTTAAAAGATGAGGTTCAATCAGTTTTAAGTTCGATCAGTCTTAATGACATACCACCAAAACGTTCAAAAATTGATGAATTAATTAAGAAGGTTGGTCAAGCAGATTCTAATTTGGAATTAGCATATGGTAAAGACAAAATTGAAGCAGTGATTAAAAAGTTAGAAAAATTAAGAATTAGCGAAAATTCAGCCAATGATCACTCAATTAATAAATTTAACGATTCAATTGAAAAGCTAATTCAGTACGGTCGAGAAAAAACTAACACTGATTCAGTATTAGATGCCAATGTTGCTCAGCAAGTTATGTCTAAAGAACTTGAATTAATTGAAGCCATTGCGCAAGCACTTAAAGTTAAAAAAGAAATATTAGCTGATACATCGATTTCATCACAAGAAAGTAAGTTAGATGCCGATGTTATAGCTAGGGTAATAGAACAAAACTTGCCAAGCGTAAGCACTGGAACAACAGATACTCCCGAAACTATTGAAAATAAACTTAAAAAGGTGCAAAATGCAGTATTAGTTACTGAGAAAAAACATATCTTGCGCAAAAGCATAATTAATAGTTTAGGCAAAATTTTATCTGAAGAAGAAAAAGAATGAAAATTATATTCTGATTTAAAAACTAAAATTAACGATACTGAGCGTGAGTTTAGGAATATTCTAGATTCGGATGTAAATTCTTACTCGCCAGCAGAAATTGAAGCAAAACAAGCTGAATTAGATACCAAAATTAATGAACTTTTAGCCCAAAAAGGCCAAATTAACAATCGATATAATGAAGCTAAAAACAACGCAGAAGAGAAACGTGATGAATTAGCAAAAAGAGTTGCTACTGATAAAAAACTTGATCCAAATGCTAAATATAACAATTATGAGAAAGCCTTAACCGAGTTTGAAAACGATTTAGCAGATCGTAAAAATTCAACCCCCGAATCATTAAAAAACAAAATTGCTAATCTAACTTCAGGATACTATAAAGATATAGCTGTAAATGCATATGAAAAATACAAAAAATTTACTGAATCTAGCATTTCCCCAATCCTAGGAGATAGTGGCGATAAGATTAAAAAACTTGTTAGCGATTTTAAATCGAATGCTGAAAATGTTTTAAGAGGCAACTTTAACGATCAACAAGCCAATAACTTCACTGAGTTAGTACAATCATTTGCTCGTTACAATGAGACACAAAAAGATATTGCTGATTTTATTAAAGAGCTTGAAAGCGATATTGCAAAAGGTATTAATACTGACGAAAAAAATAAGGCTATTCCGCAGCTTAAATTGTTATTAGAGTCGCAATATCAACCAACTAAACCATACACAATAGCTAATATTGCCGAAAAACAAGCTGAAATATATGCTAAATGAAAACAAATTCATGAACAATATGCATTACGCTCAGAAAATAAAGCTAAAGCTAATAAACTTTGAGAATACTTTGATAACTTTAGAAAAGTTCCTGAAAATACAATTAATACAAATACAAAACGTCAGCAAGCTGACAAATTATTATCAGAGATAGTGCCAAATAACGGAGTTTTAAATGACACAGTCGACCAAGAGGTTAGTGATTTAACTAAGGTTGCTTTTGACAAGGTTTTAGATTCAAATGTTAAAGCATCTAACTTGGGTGAAATTAAAAAAATTAGCACCCATCTTGATAATGTGGATGAGTTAAAAGATTATGTTAACGCACTTGCGTTACAACTTGGTAATGCAGTTAGAGAAATAGAAAAAACACAGGTATCTGCTAGCCCGCTTATTGATTCATATATTTTTAAATACTTAAATGATTTAGTAAGTTCATCGAGAAATCAATATAGCAATTTAGCGAATTTAGATAAAACTAAAGAGCAATTAAAATCAGAATTAGCCCAAAAAATTAAAGATCTTGGCACTTCAAAAGAATTAATTAGTAAAGTTAAACAGTTAGATAAATTAGCTAACGATGTTAAAGGCATAAGCAGTAGCACTAACTACAATTCACTAAACGGATTTTCGGGTGAATTTAATAAAGAAATTGTGAGCGATTGAGTAGATAAGCTACTTGTTGATGCATTTTATGATTCAAAAAACCAAAATGCCGACACTTATAAACAAAAAGTTAGTGAAGCTACTGAAAAAGTAAACAAAGCTAAATTATATTTAGAAAAGCAAAAAGAAGTGGCTAATAAAATTTTAGAATGGCAAAAAGAGCGTAAAAATGACTTGAATAAGTTTAATTCAACCAAAAAAGACGAAGATAAAATGATTCAAGCCATGTGAGACACGCTAAAACAGGTTAGTGAAATTTCCCCACAAAATATTGATCAAATTGATGGCAAAATTCAATCATTAAGTCAAGAGTTAGATAAAAATGAAAAAATAAGAGCTGAACGAATTAAAACTTATGAAGCGTTACAAAGAGTTAAATCTAATTCTAAATATAGTGAGTTAAGTCAATTTCCATCGCTATTATCGCTAGTTGAAGCAAAATTAAAGAGCTTGGAAAAACAAATTGAAAAAGCAGATGATAATCCTACCCTACAAAAAATTCAGCAAGAGGCAAATAATATCGCTACTTCATTGCAACTTAAACTTAAATTAGCTGCAAAAATAAAAGAGTTATATGATTTTAGTAATAAAACAACACCTTTAAATGAAGATGTTGAAAATTACGAAAAAGCAATGATTTCAGAGCTTGAAAAAGCATCTAAATTACTGGAAAATGGACTTAGCGAAAATAATACAAACAATTTAACTGATGAAATTGACAAAACCATTTTAGATCTAGATAAGCATAAAGCCAAAATCGATGCATTCCAAGAATGAGCAAAAATAGATAATGAAATTAAAAATGATGAAATCATTTCGCTAGAAAACAGAAAAATATTAAATGCTAAGTCGGAAGAATTTAAAAAGGAACTTGAAAAAATATCAAGTAGTCATAACGCAGACAAAACTAAGTATGATGAAATTAATCAAAAATATAATAATTCTCAAGCACACACAGCCGATTCGATTCCATTCCTATTAGATATTGCTCGTAAGTTGACTTTAAAAATTAATGAAGCTAAAGCTGTTTTAGAAACAAATAAAAAAGTTGATGGTGAAGATGTATCTTCTTCTGAAGTTGACAAAGCTTATGAAACTCTTAAACAACTTATCGATTCTCCTAAATCTCAAATTAATGGCGATATTAGTGAAAAAGAAAAATACGTCAAGGATTTAGAAAATGCGATTGATGATATTGTTAGAAAAAAACTTTTATCAACAACTGAATTAAGAGATCAAGCTCAAGGTATTGAAGCATATATTCAAACTAGCGATGACTTTAAAAACAATAAAAATATTTTAGGTCAAGATTTTGTTAAAAAATCAATCGATAATTTAACAGATATTCCGATTAAACCATCTGGTAAACCGGTAGAAGAAATCAACAATGCAAATAAATTAATTTCTGAAGCAATTAAATCAAATTGGATAGCTATTAAAACTCTTTATGATAATCAGCAATCTCTGCTAAATGAGTTAAATTCAAAGCTAGATAGTACGCAAGATTCTATAAAAGTGGACGATATATGAACAAACGGTACTAAATCAAGTTATGAATCTATAAATCCTATTAAACAAGAAGTAAATAAGTTTTTAACAACAAAAACTATTCTTGATGACAAATTAAAAACATATGCCGAATTTAGTGATCAAGAACAGAGTTTTGTAAATGATTATTTAAAAGATTCTGCTTCAATATTGCAAAAAGGAAAAGAAGCTTTAACTAAATTAAAAACTGAAATAAATAGTGATTTGGATGAAGTTTTGAATAATTCAACAGGTAAAGCACACCAATTTATTGATTCGATTGAAAATAGCTTAAAACAAAGAGTTAACGACCAAGGTGCAGATGATATATTTAATTTATTACCAGGTTCTAAAATTATTTTCAACCAAATTAAAGATGAATATGATAAATTAAAAAATAGTTTTAATGTATCATATGCCTCTGAATTACAATTTATTCAAGAAAAACTATCAAATACAAAACAATTAATTCAAAATATTGACAGCTTTTACACCACGTTGAAAGAGGAAATTAACTCTTTAATTGAAAAACGTGCAAAAACAGATGAAATAATGAATTATATTTTTAAACCAGAAAAAGTAGAACAATTACGTATTGAAATAGACAAAATATACAATGCTAAAAAAGATGCTTTACAGGAACAAAATAATCAAATTAATAAATCTGGTTTTAGCGATTTTATACAAGATACATTCATAAATTCATCAATAAGCAATATATTTAGCAAAATTCTTGAATTTAGAAACGGAATGAATGATCCGAAAATAACTCAAATATTTCAAAAGTTGCTACAAGACAACAACAGAAACAATCATGAAGTTAAACCTAATATTTTGCTAAGAGAATTTAAAGCAGAATTAGAAGACATTGCATCTAAGTTAAAAGCTTCTGACCAAATGGAAATTAGTGGTAATAATAGATTCTTGTTAATGTTTAATAAATTTGGGCATACAGTTTTAGATGCTAATTCACCTTTTAATCACCTTTATCTAAAAACTTATTTAATAAAAGATAAGAACAATAGCAACGGGTGATATACAGACAGAAGACAAGACGAAGAAGAAAAAAATATACAACTAAAAGTACGTTATGAATATAAACCTAATAATTTAAATATATTTAGTGATTATAAAGGTTTTGTTCATGAAGAACCATTTGAAATATCATTTAAAAATGCAAATAAATTAGGTTTAGAACCTAAGTCAAGTGGAATATTTTATAACAACAATAACCAATATGGATATGCTATTAAGCAAAAAATAGGAAATGCTGACGATCTAGGTTGACAAGGCAGTGATAAAAATACAATAATAAATAAATTAATTACTAAGTTTAAAAAAGCATTAGGCATTAATGGAAATGGTGCAGTAGTTATAAACCACTCTGAAAATAAAGTCTATGATGTTCAGAAAAATGGCGGAAGTGAAAAATTAGTTGAAAAGACTGTTCAAGACAATAAGAATTTCAATGTTAAATTTATTTTCCCTGAATTTCACCAATATCAACAAGCGACATTTATTAACTCAGATAACAGTAAACAATTAGTTCGTCTTTCGGTCGAGAATAATAAAATTGTGGCAAAAGTCATTGTTCCATCAAATTTAATTGTAGGTTTTTTAAACAAAGATAAAAATTTAAATTCAGTTGTGTTTGATGGTAAAGTCACAGATGATACAAAAGCTATGCCATCTGCATTAGTAAATACAATTAAATTCTCATTTGACTATGATACTAGTACAAAAGACATTTATATGTATATTAATCATTATGATAGTTATCATGTGGTTAAGCATATGCAGTTATTTGAGAATGGCTATACACCTATAAAAACATATGAAAACAACAGAGCGTATGCATACGTTTGATCGCATAATGATTTTGCAAGATGACTAGCTGTTCATACAGATATTTGAGACCCTAACGGGAAAAACGCTCGTCAAGTTTCGGAAGTGAAATTTAAAAAACAAGAAAGTAATGAATCTTATGGACAAGAAATAGACAACAAAATTATTGTCAAAAACCCAAGAACAGCAGGTAAATATATTTTTACAGATTACGATAAGGACCACCCACAACATCATTTAGTTGGTGTTAACATATTACCAGTTTATAGTTCTGGAATTGATTCATTTGAGTTTATAGATTTAAAGAAATAATTATTATATAACCCGGCATTCAGGCCGGGTTTTTTATTTTAGATGACAGCATGAGTAAATGTATTTTGGGCTTAAAATTAATATTAATATTAAGATTAGTGCCCTTAAACAGGTTTTAGGTATTAAAACTAAATTTAGCTAATAACATACAAAATTTGTGGAATTTTTCCTCAATTTACGTAGTTTTTTTTTTTTTTTTTTCGAAAGGCTTAAAATTTTCTCATAAATTAGTAATAAAATGAATGATAAAGTTGAGGATGATATGAAAAAATCTGTCAAACGAGGTTTATTTAATTCTTTAGTTATTGCAGCCGGTGCCGCTTCTGCTGGCACCACTGCAATAACAATTAGCCATACAAGTGGGCTTAGTGCGAGTGAAATTGATAAAATTATTGGAATTATCAATGAACAAAGCCAAAAAACCCAGCAATTTATTCAAAAACTTGACAAACATTACAATTCAGTAGATAGTCTAGAAAGTGTTATTAATGAAACGCAAGAACAATTATCAGACATTAAAGCAAAATATCAAGAATTAAATAAAGATCAATATAAACAATACAACAAAATTAGACAAGCTCTTAAAGAATTAAAAGATAATATTTCTAGTTTTGAAAATAAAATTGTTCAATCAAGAGAAAGATTAAAAGAAAATAAATCTAATTTAGACAAGATTGTGAATAAAGCTAAAAATACTTCACAAAGAGCAATTAAAAAGTTAAATAATACATCTGAAATCAATACTCCAGGTTTAAAAATAGCTAACAAGGAGCTTTTATTGGCGCTAAAAGAACTGGAGGAAGCCCGTAAAAAAGCGACAGATTCCAGAGAACATGTCGACAACTTGATTAAGATTGCGTCAAAAGTTGATATAGCTGAGAAAAAAGTGGCTAATTTAGTTAAAGAATTAGAAAGTTTATCTGTTGACCAATTAAAACAAAGATGATTGCAAGAAATGCAAAAACATATTATTGAATTGAATGACGGGATAGCTAAAAGTGCAAAACTAGGATCTGACGTTGAAGAAATTACAAAATTTATTGAGAATTTAGCGCAAAAAGCAGTTGTTGCCCAAGACACAAGCTCGTTTATCGATTCTAATCCGGAAGAGTTAAACACTGAAATTAGTAACAAAAACACTGAATTAAAACAAGTAATTGAAATTACTAAACAAACACTTTCTGACTTAAGCTCAAAACTAAACCAAATTAAAGACGAGATTAAGCAAAAAATAAATTCAGTTGAAAAAGAACAAAACGAATCTCAATCAATTATTAAAGTTTCCAAAGATTTTCAAACTCTAGAAAAAGAACTTAACAATTCAAAACTGCGCTTAAGCGGACCTATTAAAGAAGTAAAAAATCAAGCAAATCTAACAAAATATCAAGAAGCTATTGAGAAAATAAGCGTTGTAGAAAAACGAGAACACCAAATTGCTGAAAATATACTGAATAAATTAAAATCTATTTTACATTCTGAATTAGATAATGCTAATTTAGATATAGAAAATAAACAAAAATTAAATTCCTTGATTTCAGAATCTAATTCAGTTGACCAACTTAAAAATGCTCAAAATCAAATTAAATTAGCAAAACTAAAAAACGAGCTAATAAATCAAGTTAAAGTAATGGATTTAATTTCTAAGGAGCATAAAATTGCAATTACGAATGAAATTAAGAGTGCTAATACTCAGGATTCAATTCAAAATATCAGTTCAAGCATCAATAATTTACAACAACAAAAACAAATAATTCATGAAAAAATAAAAGGTTTATCGAACTTATCTGATAAACAAATTTTGGTATTTTATGACAAAATTGTGGCTACCCAAGATCTAAACGCCTTAAATGAGATTTATGAACAAGCAATTAATTTTGAGAAAACTAAACAAAAAAGCAAGCAAGAAATAAGCGAATTAAAGAATTTAAGTCAAAGTGACAAAAATAATATTTATGTATTATTGCAAAATGGAACTAGCGACCGTGAAATTGAGTTAATTCTACAAAATGCTAAAGACTTGGATAATGCTAAAAGAAAAGCTCTATCTGATTTAACCACGTTTTCAGATTTAAATACAAAAGAAAACCAAGATTTTGCTAGTGAAATTGCAAGTGCTAAAACTAAGGAACTTGTTGATGAGTTGCTAAAAAAAGCAAGTCAATTAAATGAAATTAAGAAAAATGCTAAATCCGAAATTCAAAATCATAGCAATTTATCGCAAAATTCAAAAGACAACTTTAAAAAAGTGATTTTAGAATCATTAACTACAGAAGAAATTGAAAAAATTAAAAATCAAGCAGCAAAATTAAATCAAGACAAACAAGACATTATTGATAAAATCCAGGCATCAAATAACTTTAGCTCAGAAGTTAAGAATGAGTTTGCTAATTTAATCAAAAACAGTGATTCTATTGAAAAAGCAAGTCAAATTTACAACGCAGTAATTGCTGTTGAGAACAGTAAAAAAGATGTTGGCAAACTAATTGAACAAGCTAATATAAATGATAAAGATAGCCTAAAAAATCAACTACAAAATAGAAAAACGCAAGAAGATGTAGATATCCTTAGAAAAAAAGTAGAGCTTGAAATCAAAAAAGTTGAAACTATTGCAAAAATTAATGAAATTTCTAAATTATCACCACAAAAACAACAAGAATTAATAGATAAAATTCAAAAAGCAACCTCTCCGGCCACTATTGAAGTAATTATTTCTGAGGCGAAAGGAGAAACGTTTAAAGTCGACGTAGCAAAAGCTAAGGAAGAAATCGAAAAGCTTAACTGAATCGCTGAAAGTGAAAAAAATAAGATATCAAAAGAACTAGATTCATTGACTGAAAGTCAGAAAACTCAGATTAAAGAAAAGCTTGATGCTTTAAAAAATAAAAATAAACAAAAAGAAGATTTATATAATAACAATATCGCATCATCAATTGAATTTAACCAAGAATATAAAAATAAAATTAAGAAAAATATAATTGAATCATCGCTACAAAATGACTGAGATAAAATTAAAGATGAATTTAAAGCTTTAGAAAAAGTTAAAACTGATATTAAAGATAAAATTCAAAATGAATTCAATTATTTAGGCACAAAAGATAAGCAAGATTTTATTGCTTCATTAAAAGAAAAAGATGATAATCAAGGCTCACAAAAGATATTGCAGGACGCTAATAATTTAAATGACTTTAAAAAGAATTTAATTGATAAAATTACTGAACTTACACACGTTAATACTGAAAAACAAGCAATAATAGATAAGATTAAAAATGAGCAAACTAGATCTCAAGCAACCAAATTTTATGAAGATTTATTGTTAAAATCACAAAAAGAAGAAGCTAAATTAAAAATAGAGCAAATGGACTCATTAAAAAATCACAAACAGAACTTTAAAGACCAAATTGACAGAAGCGTTAATAAGACGCTAGTTGATTCAGTTCTTGAAGCTGCTAAAATGAAAAATGAGCTAAATAAAGCTGTTGATGAAGCAAAATATAATATCAATAAACTTGACTTAATTTCTGATGAGCATAAAAATGAGTTAAAAAATCAATTAGATGCTAAAAATAATATTGAGGAAGTTAAAAAACTAGTTAATGAAGCAACAGATTTAAATGGATATAAAAAAGAAAAAGAGTTTACTAAGTTGAATTTAACCAAACTAAGAGTCAATAGTGGTATTGAAGCTGAATTTGGCAAGAAATTAAAAGACGCTAAGACTAAGTCAAGTGTTGATACAATCGTTCGTGAGTACCAAGAATGAAATCAAAAAATTACACAAGCACACAATAAAGTTGACACTTTTGCCAAATTAGATCCATCATTAAAAACTGGATTTAAAGACGAAATTTCAAAAGCAAATAAAAATGAAATTGAAGGAATTTTGACTCGGGCAGAACGCCTAAATAACACAAACATTAATAATATAGCCGCTCTAAATAGTTTTAAATTGCTTAATAATGCTTATAAGAAAAAAATTGAGACTGAAATTACGCGGCAAGAGGATGAAACCAAGTCTAATTCTAAGCTTGATGAAGCTAGAAGACTGTCAAAAACTAAAGAAAATACCAATAACGAAATAAAAAGTAATAGTTTTTTAACTAACCAACAAAAAAATAATTTTGAAAGTCAATTAATTGCAGTTGATGATGAAAAAGGCGTTCAAAAAGTTAAAGCTCAAGCTCAAAAAGACCAAAAGAAAAAATCTGATAGTATTAATAAAATATCTAGACTTGATTATCTATCCGCTGCCGAGAAGGAAAATGCCAAAAAACAAGTTGTTAATGCAAATTTAGATAACCAAATAGATAATAGCGTTAAAAATGCTGAGAGTTTAAATGGACAAAAGAAACAGATTGCTAATCAAATTGATAGTTTAACTTTATTGCCACAAGTTCTAAAGACGCGTGCGAAAAACAACATTAAAAACGCAAATGGAATACCTGCTGCTCAAAAAATTCTTGACAATCATAAAGCATTCAACACTAAAAAACAAAATGCTAAAAAATCTATTGATAGCTTTAATCATTTAGAAACAACACAAAAAAATAAATATAAAGACAGAATAGATAAACTTGAAAAACAAAACCAAGTTGATGGTATTGTGAATGAAGCAAGAAAAGAAAATGATTTAGTTAAGTCTAAAAAAGAGTCGGCAACTATTAATGAATTCACTTATTTGAGTGAAAAAGAAAAAACACAATTTAAACAATTGATTGAAAAACAAAAAAATGTACCTAATGTTAAGAAAGAATTTGAAAAAGCTAAAAAATTAAATAACGATAAGAAAATGTGAGCTGATAAGATTAATGGATTAGGTCTTATTTCGCAAGGTCAAAAATCGAGTGCGATTGAACAAATTAAAAAACAAGATGGTGCAGAAAAAGCCAAAGCAAAATTCAATGAATTGAATGGCTTAAACGATAAAAAGAAACCAATTGAAAAAACTATTCAATCATCAAATAAAATTACTCAAAAAGGTAAGCAAGATTTAAAAGATGAGTTGCTAGACAAAACTACCGAGCAAGAATTAAACAGCATAAACGAAGGAATCCAAAGTTGAAATAGTGAAACTGATAAAAATGCTGGCTTAATTGATACGGCACAAAAAGTTAAAGCAGAGGTTCAAAAGCTAGCTAAAATTGACAATAATTCAGTACAATCTGTGTTAAATTCATTGAATTCGTTAATTTCTACAAACACAAAAAATAATAATGATTCCTTATCTCAATTAAAAAGTAAAAATAATAATTTAGAATCAGAAATAAGCAAAAAATATAATGAGTTAAATAAAGCGATGCAAAATTTTTCTAATAATTTTAGAAGTAAAATATTCAACTCACAAAATCTTCATAAAAAAGATGCTTTATTGAAGTTAAAACAAGAATTTGATTCAAGTATTCAAACCTATAAAAATATTAATACACAACTAAAAACACGTTTTGGCGATAGTAAAATTAATCAATCTGAATTTAATAAAGTGATTAAAGAGTTAGAAGAAGTATCAAAATTATTAAATGAACAAATTGATTTAACGAAAAAATATGATGAACTAAAAAACACAATTGATTCTGGATTGCTGAGCGAAAGTCATAAAGCAATGTATCGTTTAAGAATTGAATCTAATTTAGGTCAAGATACTGCAAGTATTGGCGAATTTGAAAAACTTAAAGAAGAAATAGAAACAAAAATAAAAGAAAATCAGGAACAAAAAACCCATTTTGATAAAAAAATTGAAATGATTAAAAAATCAGCAAGTGCGTTAATAGTTAATCTTCCAAATAATAATGGTATTAAAAGTTCAAACCAGTCTATGAGCGTTAATTACAAGAATATTGCAGACAATTATAAAAATGCATTTAATGACATTCTTAAAGAAAATAATGTAAAAAAAGCAAATTCTGAATTAGATAAAATTTATGAAATGATTTCAATGTATGAAAAAGGATATACTGATTTGAATAAGTATATTAGCCAAAGAGGTCAAGACGAAGCAACAAAAAATCAAGCTTGAACTAAATTTGATACATTATCATCTAACCTTAGAGTTGAAATGACTAAAATTATAACCAATGGTTCTAATCCACTTGATAATGAATTTAGGCCATTAGATAGTTATAACAATGTAATTAATCAAAAATCATATTTTGATGCTTCGGTTAAAGAAGCGAAAGAAATAATTTTTAGAAAAGAAGTTGATCTAATTCAAAAAGAATGAATCAAGGATACAAGTTATCATCAAACTAGTTACAAAATACAATACGTTGTAATTAAAGAAAAAAACGGCAAAAAAGAAATCCATGTAACTAAAAACCCGCTTTCAAATCGATTTAAAAATATGAATATTAAATTTGTTCATCATAAATCGCCAGGTGAAACAATTCAATTACAAACCGATTGAACTAAAAAATACTTCATTACAGCGGATATTATAATAAGTAGTGGCGATGGTGATGGACTTGAATACAAAATTGAGGACGTAAATGTAAAACAAATAAACACAGTTAGAAATTAATAAAATAAATCCTGAGATATACCTTAGATATTAAAATAACGAACACCTTTATTTTGTAAAGGTGTTCGTTATTTTTAATTATGCTTTATAAATTGTGCATAAATTAGCATAAATTTTAGAATTACCATTACTATATTCAGCCGAAGTTGTGGTATCACTATACATATGACATTGAACCCCTATTATTTTGAATTTCATTGTAAGGATATTATCTTTTATTTTGTTATAAATTGTTTTAGATGTTTTAAATTTAAAGACAATGTAGCCACTTGAGTCATGTTCGCTATCTATTGGGGTCAATTTATTTTTAAATTTTTCTAATTGTTCTTTTTCTTTTGGCTCGGCCTCTTTTATAGCATTATCAAGAGTTTTAAGGCTTTTATCTTTTGCTGAGCTTAATTCAGATTCTTGTTTTTGTTTTTTTGCTTCTGTATCATCAATTTCACTTTTTTGTTTTGATGCAGCTTGGATTGCATTTCCAAGTTGATTTTTTGCGGACTGGTAGTTTAGTTTAGTTGGCGATTTTGGCACTGATTCTTGAGCTGATGCAATTTGTGTCTCAAGTGTAGTTTTAAGTTGATTAGCTGATGTCAATGTAGTTTCATAATTTGTTTTAGCTATTTGTAGTTCTTGGTTTTGTTTGGTGTCATGATTTTTATTTTTGCATGATGCGAATAACATTGATAATGTTGTAGTTGTCGCCAATGGCATTAGCAACATTGTTAACTTCAATATTTTTTTATTTTTACTTTCCTTTTTTTGTTAATAACATTGTTATTGTAAAAAAAGCAAACTATATTGCACTTGTTTCATATTTTTGTATTCAAAATTAATAAAATAGAAATGTTTACTCACCATTTAAGTCAGCGTTAGTAGTTTTAATGGAACAAAAATGTGGCTGAGTAATTTGCTCACTAACTAAATATATTTGATGAAAAAATTAGCGCCTTTTGGCGCCAATTTTATGATTTGGTAATCGATTAGAACAGTTTCAACAAGACACGTGCTATAAAATATCTTATTGAACTATAGCTAAGGGTTATTTTTTGATTTTGTTTAAAACTTCAAGTGCTATATCACTAGCGTTTCCGTTAGCGTCGATTGAAATTACCCGGCCGTTTTCTTGGTAAAAATCTAAAAGAGGTTGAGTTGAATCGTGGTAGATTTTTTGGCGAACTCTAATTGAATCTAACGAATCGTCAGCTCTCGTAAATAGAAGAGCTCCATCTTTTTCACATTTATCACCCAATTTTGATGGCATGTATTCGATATGATATCCGCTTTTGCACTGTGGACAAAAACGACGTCCTGATAATCTCTTCAATACTAAATCGTCATCAGCGTGCAATGACACAACAGCATATTCAAACCCTTCAATTGAATCTAGAAATTGAGCTTGATTAATTGTGCGCGGATATCCGTCTAATATAACGCTTTTTTGCTCGCCGATTAATTCAATTAATTTATTTTTAACTATTTCGTTGGTGATTTCATCTGGTACATACTGTCCTGATTTAACAATTTCAGATACTTTTAATCCCAGTGCACTTTGGCTAGCTATCTCTTCGCGAAATATGCTACCTGTTGATAAATGAATATATCCATAATCTTTGGCGATTATTCCAGCCACAGTGCCTTTACCAACACCAGGAGGACCCATGAAAACCATATTTAATTTAGGCTGCGAATCTTTTATCATAATAACCCCTCATCATTTTTGTTTTTGTTTGTATCTTTTTTGTCAGGACCATACTCTGTATACATATTTTCGTAAGCGATTTGTTCGCTGGCTTGACGCGTAATTTGTTTTTGTTTAGCGAAGCGAGTTGTTTTTAATCTCGCTTTAAATTGAGCAATTGTTTCTAGTGCCACAGATACTAAAATCATCACACTTGTCCCGCCAAAAGAAATTGCAGGAGGTCAATGTAAAATTAAGATTTGTAAATATTGAAATGACGCTAGCAACACTAAATAAAATGCCGAAAATGTTGATAATCTTAAAACAATTGCGAATAAGTAATCTTCGGTTTGTTCACCAGGTTGGACTCCGGGGATAAAAGTTGAATTTTTCGCAAAATCTTCACTGATTTTATCAATTTTTGATTGCTGGATACCCATTAAGTAGCTAAAGAAGAAAGTAATGATAACTAGCAATGACAAACCAAGAGGTGATGTAAATTGCATATATTCATTAATTCAAGCTTTAGCACCATTTCCATTTGGCAAAATTCGAGCAATCATAATCGGGAATGAAATAACCATTGTTGAGAAAATTATTGGCATAATCCCACCAGGATTTAATTTAATTGGTAATTTACCCATATCTTTAACATTTCTTGAGCGTCCAGCCCCAGTTTGTTGGATTGGAATATGACGTTCTGAGTTATAAATCAAACCTACAACAAATAAAGTTATGCAGAAAATGAATAAATATACTGCAAAATTTAATGAACCAATAAATATAGCCGAATTTGAGTGGCTACCTACAAAATATGTAATAGCACTTCTAAATTGATTTGGTAATGAAAATGCCATACCTACAAAAATAATTAAGGATGTCCCATTTCCAATCCCGCGATCAGTAATTTGTTCGGCGATAAACAATGAAAACAACGATCCCGCAATTAAGATTAATGGAACAATCAAGTATGTTGTCAGTGCTAATGAATTAGGTCCATAGACAGGAATAATTTTTATAAATGGATTATCACCCGCTCCTAGGGATTGTGACAATAGAATGGCTTGCGGAAAGGCGATGATTAGGGTTAAAACTCGAGTAATAACATTTAGTTTTCTTCGACCTTGCGGACCAGATTGACTTAATTTGTGTATCGCAGGAAACAATCTAGTTTGAAGCAATGACATAATTAAGGAAGCGTTAATAAAGGGAGAAATACCTAAGGCAGCTAATGAAAAATTCCTTAAACCACCACCCCCAATTAAGTTCAATGTATTAAAAAATGTATCTTGTTGAACTGTATCAGGGCTGTTAATTTTAACAAATGGAGACCCGATTGTAGTCATAATTACATATAAAGCTAAAAATGAAAGTGTTAAAATAACCTTTTTTGTTACATCTTTATTTTCTCAAAAAGATTTCCAACGCTGGCCAAGACCATATCAAAAACGAGATAAATTGTAACCGATATTGGTAAAAAATTTCTTCATACAACCTTTCTCTAATGACTTAATTAGGATAATTCATTAAATATAAATAGATAATTTACATTATACAAAAAACGAGGCTAATTTAAAATATAAAATTTTAATTTAGCATCAAAAATTTTTGTAATTTTAGCATTACAACTCAAGCATCTTAATTGTTTCATCAATGATATTTTCAACAGTTAACCCATTATCGTGGTATATTAGCTCACCTTTACCAGAGCAACCGAATTTTTTGGCCAAAATGGCTCTAAAACGTGTATATTCAGCAATTTTATATCACATTGTGTCATTGCTTGCTTCAATCGCTAATAAAGGAGTTTGAAAATGATTAGAAATTTTTGCAATTTCCTCGGTGTCATTAACTAAAAATTGTAAGACTGGAACAGAATACACTTTTACATTCAAGTTGTGCTTTTCATTTAATTTTTTAGCCGCATTAACAGCTATTTCAACTTCTGAACCACTTGCCAAAAGGTTAATTGACTTAGTAGATTCGGAATTTAATTCAATAATTAAACGTGTCTTTAATACACTTGTTAAATCTTGGGGTTGTGTATAAGTTTTTAAGTTTTGGCGTGATGTTATAATTGAAATTTGTTCACGTTTTGAATTTAGTGCATAAGCAAAGGCTGCCTCAGTTTCGTATTGATCGCAGGGGCGAATAACAACCATATTTGGCGTTGAGCGCAACATAGTTAATTGTTCAACGGGCTGATGTGTCGGGCCATCTTCGCCAACCATGTATGTATCGTGAGAATACACATTTATTACTGGTAATTCCATTAATGAAGCAAGACGCATCGCGCCTTTTGAATAATCAGCAAAGGCTAAAAATGTAGAAGCTAATGTTTTTAAATTGGTAGCTAAATTAATGCCATTATTGATTGCACACATGGCATGCTCACGAATACCATATTTAATACCTTGGCCGCCTTCACTAATAGATTTTGAAAATCCAATTTTAGTCGATGAAAACAAATCGGCACTTCCACCAACTATTGATCAATAATTTCGTTCTAAGTATTTAACAATTTGCCCGCTATATTCACGAGTTGATAAATCGTTTGCTGAGAATTCAATTTTGCTTAAATCATAAGAAATATTGTTGCTAATTAAAGATTGAAGTTCAGAAGATAATTCTGGGTAATTTTCAGTATATTTATCAATATTTTTCAGTCAATTTTGATAATTTTTATTTTTTTGTTCTCAAAAACTTTGAGCATAAGAATAGTTGTCATCATCATATTCAAAAGGGGTAAAGCTATCTAGGCTCATAGCTTTTTTAGTGGCTATTGTTTGTTCTGGTGTAAATAAAGCAGCATGCCCTTTTGATGAATCTTGATAATCAGTATATTTTGCAATGTTTGTGTGTATTTGCAAGTATGTTGGCCCTTTTAAATCTTTTATTTTTAAAAGTGCTTGCTCAATTAAATAGGGATCGCTTTCAATTTCGATAACATTAAATTTTTGAGCCTCAAAAAACTTTTTAAAATCAATATTATTCACCTCATTGTAAGGCGTATCAATTTGTATTTTGTTAAAATCGTGTATCAGAACAAAGTTGCTAACTTGCAGGGTTCCAGCTAACTGGATCGCTTCTAAAGCTACTCCCTCTTGTAAGCACCCGTCGCCGTGTAAAACATAAACAGTGTGGTCAATAATGTTGTAATCAGGTTTATTGAAGCGTTTAGCTAAATAATCACGACCTAATGCCATCCCCAAACCATTTGCAATTCCTTGTCCTAAAGCGCCAGTTGACACATCAATGTATTGAAAACGATCAATTTCAGGATGGCCACTAGTTCTAGAACCATATTTTCGAAATTGCTCAATATCTTGGCGATCCAATAACCCCATAAAATGCATGATTGTATATATAGTTAATGAACCATGGCCTGCTGACAAAATAAATTTGTCTCTATTTAATCATTTTGGATTGAGATTTGTAAAGTTGAAATATTTAGTAAACAATGTCGCTGTAATTTCAGCAGAACCAATCGCCATTCCTGAATGGCCACTTTTAGCATTGTTAACCGCATCCATTACTAACCCTCGCATTGAGGCAATTAATTTTTCTAATTTGTTCATGTTATCATCCCTTCCCAAAATACACGTTTTTAAGGTTTATTTATGTTTTTTGATTTTTAAAATATTGCAAAAATCTGTTTTTATTACATAATTGAATTATAATCTACCCTTTTTTGATACTGAAACAATATATCAAAATCTTGCATTGTTCAAACTCAGCCACTTATAAAAAGAATAAATAACTAAATTTAGCTTTTTATTTTTTTTAGTGTTTTAAAATCGAACTGGTATTATAATTAGACATTATGATTAAAGTGAAAGATTTAGTTTTTAAATATCCAGATGCGGACAAAAATGCAATCGATGGGATTAGTTTTGAAATACCTGACGGTAAATATGTGGCTATTTTGGGTCATAACGGTTCTGGTAAATCAACTTTTTCAAAACTTTTAGTAGCTCTTTATAGACCTAAAAGTGGTTCAATTGAAATTAACGGAACAGAAATATCATCACGCACAATGAGAAATATTAGGGCACAAATTGGAATTATTTTTCAAAACCCAGATAATCAGTTTGTAGGAGCTAGCGTTGAAGATGATATCGCTTTTGGTCTTGAGAATAAATGTGTTCCACGCCAGGAAATGAAACCTATTATTGATAAGTTAGTATCTAATGTCGGAATGAAACATCACTTAACACGTGAACCCCATTTATTATCAGGTGGCCAAAAGCAACGTGTTGCGATTGCTTCTGTATTAGCTCGCGATCCTCAAATAATTATTTTTGATGAAGTAACCTCTATGTTAGATCCAGTTGGTAAAAGACAAGTATTAAAGTTGATTCGTGATATTCAGGTAAAGAGAGAAAAAACTTTAATTTCGATTACTCACGATATGGACGAGGCTATTTTAGCTGACTATTGCCTAGTGTTTTCGCAAGGAAAAATTATTGCACAAGGGTCACCTAAGGATATATTAAGAAATAAAGAAGTTATTAAAATCGCCAAAATAGATTCGCCATTTATTTATAAATTAAGTGAAAAAATTGCAGGTGTTGAACCTACTTATGAACTAAATGAATTGATGGAGCAAATATGCAAATAAAAATAAATAATCTTTCACACACTTATGCTCCTGGAACTCGTATGGAGTATACGGCAGTTAAATTCGCTAACTTAAACATCAAACAAGGTGAATTTGTTGGGATAATTGGGCAAACAGGTTGCGGTAAGTCAACTTTAATCGAACACTTAAATGCCTTATTACTGCCAAGTACTGGCTCAATAACTTGAGATTTTGAAAACAAATCTTTTGATCGAAAATCAAAAACTTGATATAAATATCAGGACCGAATTCAACTTCGAGCATCTTGATACACACAGCGTAACCACTCAGATGGCACAAAAACAGTTAAATTACACACAAAAAGATTGAAAAAAGTGCGGAGATCAAAGGATATACGTTCTCGTGTTGCGATTGCATTTCAATTTGCTGAGTATCAATTGTTTGAAGAAACAATTGAAAAAGACATTATGTTTGGACCGATGTCATTTGGTGTGGATAAAAAAGAAGCGAAACAACGAGCTAAGAAATATTTAAACCTTTGCGGACTTGATGATTCGTTTTTGCATAAGTCGCCATTCGGATTATCGGGAGGTCAAAAACGTAGAGTAGCCTTAGCTGGAATTTTAGCGATTGAACCTGATGTTATAGTTGCTGACGAACCTACCGCTGGTTTAGATCCAGTTGGCGTGCAAGAAATTCTGTCAATTTTTACAAAATTACACAAAATGGGAAAAACAGTTGTTATTGTTACTCATGATTTAGATAACATTTTACAAGTTAGCGAACGTGTTGTAATGATGCATGGCGGCACTATTGTTAAAGATGGGCCGACATACGATGTTTTAAAAGATACAAAATTTTTAAAACAGCATAATTTAGAAGCACCTAGATTACTTGAATTTGTAAGCGAACTTGAAAATAAAGGCATTAAAGTTCCACCAACTAAATCCCTTGATGAATTGGCTGCATTTTTGAGTGAATATATCGCTAAAAAGGGGGTTAAATAATGAATTCTACTCCGGTTGGAAGTTACATTTATGATGATACATTTGTGCATAGGCTTGATCCACGAGTAAAATTAGTTGCTAATATTGTTTATATTGTAATGACTTTTTTATCTCTTCATTTTGCAACACTAGCAATATTATTTATACCTTTACTGATTTTACACCTGCTGGGGACTAAAAACATTAAAAGCGTTTTTAAACTTTTAAAAATGCCACTGCTTGTAGGATTTTTTGTATTTTTCGTCAATATTTACACGATGAAAAATACTCCGGAAACTGATTATAAGCCATTTCTTTATATTTTTGGTTCTTCAACGTACGCTTTAAGTTATGGTGTTATTGCTCGCACACTATCGCTAGTATTTAGAATTTACATAATGATTATGTCAACGAATTTATTCGTGACAACAACAAAACCGATTTTATTGACAAAAGCAATTGAAGATTTAATGTTGCCTTTGAAACTATTATTCATTCCTACACACATTATTGCAATGATTATTTCTGTAGCTTTACGCTTTATCCCGACTTTATTAATCGAAGCTAAAAGAATAATTAAAGCCCAGGCATCGCGTGGTGTTGATTTTGTTAATGGCAAGATTAAAGACAAAGCAAAAGCTTTTACAACGCTAATAATTCCCTTATTTTCAACATCTTTTGCCAAAGCTGAGGACTTATCAAACGCAATGGAGACAAGGGGTTATGATCCATATTCTAAACGTACTCGTTATCGTTTATTAATTCCTACTTGAAGAGATTTAATTGTTAGCATTGTGCTAATCGGGCTATTAGTTTTAACTGTATTAATAAAAAAAGATATGTTAGAATTAACTTATTTATATAATTTAACAAGTTTTGCCAAATACTAAGCTCACATAATTGAGCTTTTTATTTAAGTGTGGTTATATCGTAAAATTTAAGCCATTTGTTGAGCAAAAATACACAACATAATATAATAAAAATATGTATTTTGGAGGGTGAATGAAGCAAAAAATTAGTGAATTGACTAACTTAATAAATCAGTGAAATTATGAGTATTTCATACTTAATGAACCAACAGTGAGTGACTTAGAATATGATAAAGCACTGCTTGAATTAGAAAGACTAGAAAAAGAGTTTCCTCAGTTTATCCACCCAAATTCACCAACCAAAAAGGTTGGAGCAAACTATAATGCTTATCTTTCAAAATTCACCAAAGTTAAACACATGCAACCAATGCTTTCGCTTGGCAAAGCTTATAGTTATGATGATGTTGAAAAATTTATCTCCAACATTGAGCAAGTTGTACCGACTGAAGAAATTCAATTTAGTTTAGAACCTAAAATCGATGGACTTTCAATCGCCTTGCACTATCAAAATGGTTATTTAGCAAAAGCGCTTACTCGTGGAGATGGAGTTGAAGGAGAAGATGTTACTGACAATGTTTTTCAAATTAAAGACATACCTCATATAATCGATTACAGCAACGATATAGAAGTGCGTGGCGAAGTGTTTATGAGTAAAAACCAATTCAACACGTTAAAAACACAAATGTCACAGGAAGGTAAAAAAATCCCTTCTAATCCACGCAACGCGGCTAGCGGCACACTACGTCAAAAAGATTCGGAAGTTGTAAAACAACGTAGCTTAAGCTGTTATATTTATGAAATAGTGGAGCCACTTAAACATGATTTAAATACTCAAAAAGAAGTTCTTGCTTTTTTGAAAAAAATAAATATCCCAATAAACCCATATATGCAAATTGTCGATTCAGAGGAATTGCCTGATAAAATTGAGGATTTTGCTGAAATAAAGAATAAATTTAATTATGATGTTGATGGATTAGTAATTAAGTTAAATAACTTAAAATATTGAGAAAGATTGGGTAAAACTGCTAAATTCCCAAAACATTCAGTCGCTTTTAAATATGATGTTGAGCAAGCAAGTAGTATTATAAAAAATATTGCAGTTTCTGTTGGGCGCACTGGGAAAGTCACTTACATTGCCGATATTGATCCGGTTGAATTAAACCAAACGCTAGTAACCAGAGCAACCTTACACAACTACAATTTTATTGAGGAACTTAAAATCAATGTAGGAGATGAGATAGCAATCATTAAAGCCGGTGAAATAATTCCTAAAATTATTGCTTTAACACACAAAAACACTGAAAATACATTCAAAAAAGTATTATCTTGTCCCTCGTGTTTAAGCCAATTAGTTGAATATGAAGGAATAGTGGACCAGTTTTGCACAAACCAAAATTGTGAAGAAAAACAAGTAAATAAAATTTATCATTTTGCGTCACGTAAAGCAATGAATATTGTTGGTATGGGTCTTGAACTTGTTCGGAGCTTATATCGTGCAAAAATTATTGAGAAAATTGAAGATTTATACAGCTTAGAAACAAAAATTCAAGAGTTAAGCAACATTAAGTTAAAAGGAAATGTTAATTTTGGCTTGCTAAGAGCTCAGAAATTATTAATAAACATTAAGAAAAGTAAAAATGTATCTTTTGCGAAAGTTCTTTTTGCATTAGGACTAAATCATTTAGGATCCCGTGCTGCAATTTTAATTGCACAAAAATACTCTTCATTCGCTGATTTGATTAATGATCGTGAGTTGGATTTATTGAAAAATATTGATAATATAGGACCAAAAACAGTTAACAGTATATTAGACTATATGAGTGATGAAAATAATGTTCAATTAATGAAGTTTTTAGACATTAATTTAAATTATATAAATGCAAATGCAACAAAATCAAATATTTTTGCTGGTAAAACGTTTGTAATTACTGGGACACTATCTTATGCACGTGAGCATTTTGTTGCCATCATTGAAGCGAACGGGGGCAATGTTAGTTCAAGCGTTTCTAAAAAAACAAGCTATTTATTAGCGGGCGAACACGCCGGTAGCAAATTAGATAAGGCTAAAAGTTTAAATATTCAAATTTTGAATGAAAATGAATTTAATAATTTATTAAAATAAGTTCATAAGGAGTAATATGAATAAAATTGTTATTGCTAATTGAAAAATGAATAAAACATTTGATGAAAGTGCGCAGTGATTGACTGAATTTAACAAAAAATTCACAAAAAAAATAAAAAATGATCGCGAGTACCGCGACGCCGTATATTCAAACCAATTTGGAATTGCTATGCCCCCAATTAATTTAGCGTCTCACGTAGCTTTTAATAATGAAAAAAGACTTCTTTTAGTTGCCCAAGATGTTTCGGCATTTCACGCTGGCCCATATACAGGAGATGTTTCAGCAGAAATGTTAAGTGAATTTGATATTAAATATGTAATTGTTGGACATTCTGAGCGCCGTAAGTATCACTATGAGACTTGTGCAGATGTCAATGCTAAAGCTCGAATTGCACTTGAATATGGCATAACACCACTTATTTGTTTTGGAGAAACACTAGAAGAATATCAACAAGGACGCTCGAAAGAGGTTGTTCATAAGAAAATTATGGATTCTTCAAAAGGTCTAGATTTTCATAGAGTGATAATTAGTTACGAACCAATCTGGGCGATGGGTACAGGACATAGTGCTTCACCTGAGTTTTTGAAGGAAATGGCTGAATACATTCGCTCAATAACCACTCCTGATACAAGAATTATTTATGGCGGTTCGGTAAATGCTAAAAATATTAAAGAATTAGCAAAAATTGAAGAAATAAACGGTTTTTTGATTGGTAATGCTACTCTGGATTTAGATACATTTTTAGAAGTTATTGCAGTTGAATAGTGTGCTATTCAACTTTTTAATATTTTCTGTGTAAATGATTACACAGAAAAGTTTGCATTAAAATTTCAACATCTTTGAATTTAATATAATAAAAATACAAGATATATAAGTAAGGATTAATTATGAAAAAAACAATTAAAGATATCAATTTAAACGATAAAAAAGTCGTTATTAGAGTTGACTTTAATGTACCGATTAAAGATGGTATTATTCAATCAAATGAAAGAATTATAGCGGCCTTGCCAACTATTAAATACGCAATTGAAAATAACGCAAAAATAATCTTATTATCACACCTAGGAAGAATAAAAACTGAGGAAGATAAAGCAAAAAAATCACTAAAACCTGTAGCGATTGAGCTTGCAAGGTTATTAGGGCACAAAGTTTATTTTGCGCCACAAACTAGCGACCAAACACTAGTTGAAGCTGTCGATAATTTAAAAAATGGAGAAGTGTTACTTGTTGAAAATACTCGCTACGAAGACTTAAACGAAAAAGCGGAAAGCAAAAATGCTAGTTGACTAGGAGAAAAATGAGTCTCACTAGCAGATATATTTATTAATGATGCTTTTGCAACAGCACACCGTTCGCACGCATCGAATGTTGGAATTAGTTCACGTGTAAACGAAAGTGCCGTTGGGTTATTAGTTGAGAAAGAGCTAAATGCTTTTGACACTGCTTTTGCTGGCGATATTCATCCGTTTGTTGCAATTGTTGGTGGAGCAAAAGTTAAAGATAAAATTTCATACCTAACAAAATTAAGCCAAAAAGCAGACAAAATACTAATTGGTGGTGCGATGGCTTATACATTTTTAAAAGCCAAAGGATTTGAAATTGCTAAATCGCTTGTGGAAGACGAACATATTGAATTTGCCAAAGAGTTAATGGCGACATCAAAAGCAGAATTTATCATCCCGCTTGATAACGCTATGGTTGAAAATTTCGATGCCACTCAACCTTCATACTCAAAAGATCAAAATGTTGAAAAAGGAAAAATGGGTATCGATATTGGGCCAAAAACAATTGATCTATACAAAAAACATTTAGCGACTGCTAAACTCGTATATTGAAATGGTCCTTTAGGAGTGTTTGAGTTGCCATTTGGTGAAGCTGGGACTAGGGAAATCGGTCTTGCAATGGTAAGTTCAGGAGCCTACACCATTATTGGTGGCGGAGACACAATTGCGGCGAGCGAAAAATTCAACTTCAAAGACAAAATTAATCACGTTTCAACCGGTGGAGGAGCTAGTCAAGAATATTTACTTGAACGTTCATTACCAGCTATTGAGGCAATTCAAGACAAATAATTAGCCCGAGGGCTAATTTTTAAAATCCAGTATTTTGTGTGTAAAATACTGGATTATTTATTGAATTTTTGAGCATATGAGTGAGCTTGTTCGCCCATTATTAAGGTTATTTTACTTGTTGAAATCATAATGCCAGAAGCTATTTTTTTAGATTTAATTTGGTTTACGTTAACAATATTTTTATCGCTTACTTCTACGATTAATTTTGAACCTTTAGCACTCAAACTGATAATATTATCAACACCACCTAATAATGAAATAAGCTCATCGCTTTTAGCATCGCTAATATTTAAATCTTTTTTACCTAAAATTATATTTTTACGTTTTTTATTTCGCAAATACCAATGCAACCAACAAAATCCAAGAGTAAAAATTGTTAATAATACCAAATTAAATTTATCTTTTTTAGTCATGTTTGTATTATATCAATATTGTCTTTTTGTATTATAATTTAAAATTATAAATTAATAGGAGTGTTAAATGCTAAAACCAAGATTGATTAGCGGAATTAAACCGACTGGCGAGCTAACATTAGGTAATTACATCGGCGCTTTGAAACATTTTGTCAAAATGCAAGATCAATACGATGCTTACTTTTTTGTAGCGGATTTACACGGATTGACTACTGGTTTTGTTGATGCGGTCGCAAATTTAAAAGCGCGTCGCGAAACTGTGGCGATGTATTTAGCTTGCGGTTTAGACCCGAAAAAAGCAAATATATTTTATCAATCGGAACTGTATGAACATACATATGCTCAATGATTGATGACTAGCGAAGTTTCGTTAGGCGAGCTTCAACGTATGACACAGTTTAAGGACAAAGCAAAAAATATTGAAAAACAAGAAAACGGAACTGAAAAAATACCAGTAGGTCTTTTAATGTATCCAATATTAATGGCTGCTGATATTTTAATTTATAACGCTGATGTTGTGCCAATCGGCGAGGACCAAACACAGCATCTGGAATTGACGCGCACAATTGCTCAACGTCTTAATAAACGATACAAAACAAAATTTAAGTTGCCTTTAGGTGTTATTCCGCCGGTTGGCGCCAGAATCAAATCGCTAAGTGACCCAAAAGTGAAAATGTCAAAAAGTGATAAAAGCTCAAAAGGGACGATTTACTTATTGGATGACCCTGAGGTTGCTTACAAAAAAATTATGAAAGCAGTTACCGATTCAGAGAATAAAGTTTACATTTCCGAAAATAAGCCTGGCGTTTTGAATTTATTAAATATTTACGCCGCTCTAAATGATATTTCGCTTGAAAAAGCTGCTGATGTTTTCAAGGAAGCTAATTATGCAGAATTTAAAAGTGCAGTTGCCGAAAGCGTTAAGCAAACATTAATTAAAATTCAATCAAATTATCAAAACGCTACTCAAAATATAGACCAAATTACCGCCCAAGGCCGCAAAAATGCTAAATTAATTTGCGCTCCAATTGTGAGTGATTTGGCTAAAAAAATGGGTTTTTAAATAAAAGGAATCATATGAAAATACAAGTTGATAAAAAATTAAATCACACCTGTTCGCACTTACTAGGCGCCGCTGTAGAACTATTATATCCTCAAGTTAAATTAGGATTTGGACCAGCCACTCAAGAAGGGTTTTACTATGATTTTGAATTCGCTGAAGTGATTAGTGATAGTGAAATAGCCAAAATTGAAAGACTAATGAAAAAATTAGCTAGTCGTAATCTTATTACAGTGCAAATTAGTGAAGATGAGTATGATTTTACAGATAAACCATACAAAAAAGAGCTTTATGACGAATTAAAAGAACGTGGTGAAACAATTACTTTTTACGCCTTGCAGGATCCCTTGAACAAGGAAATTGTTTTTAAAGATCTTTGCGCTGGCGGTCATGTTGAAAGTACAAAAAAAATTAAAAATTTTAAATTGCTATCATTAGCCGGGGCATACTGACGAGGCAATTCAGATAACATTCAGCTGACACGTATTTATGGAACTGCTTGAGAAACCAAAGAAGAATTAGATAATTATTTAGCTATATTACAAGATCGAAAAGAGCGGGACCATCGCAAAATTGGTAAAGATTTAAAAATATTTTCAATGCATCAATTGACTGGGCAAGGATTGCCGATTTGATTAGAAGACGGTATGTATATCCATAATGAAATCCGCAATTTAGTACTGAAAATGGATAGAAAATATGGTTTTACAGAGGTTTTAACTCCCCATTTCGGTAATGAAGAGCTTTACAAAATTTCCGGTCATTTAGCACACTATAAAGATGATATGTTTGCTCCAATTGTCGTTGAGAAAGAACGTTTAATTCCTCGGCCAATGACTTGCCCGCACCACAATATATGCTTTGGTTTGGAAAAACGTTCGTATCGTGATTTGCCGATTCGTTATTCAGAGCAATCTCAGTTATATCGCTATGAAAAATCAGGAGCTTTAACCGGACTTGAACGTGTTAGAGGAATGTTATTAACCGAAGGGCATTTATATGTACGCGAAGACCAAATTTTTGATGAAATTGTTCGCATGTACAATCAAATAAGTGAAACATTAAAAATATTTAACATTCAAATTTCTTACATTTCACTTTCGCTTCGCGATCCAAAAGACACACAAAAATATTTTAATGACGAGAACATGTGAATTAAGAGCGAAAAAATGTTGAAAGATGCTCTTGATTCAATGAATGTTCAATACCAGGAAATGCCTGGAGAAGCTGCATTTTATGGTCCAAAAATGGATGTCCAAATTCACACTGCCTTGGGTCACGAGGTTACTGTCGCAACCATTCAATTAGATTTCTTGCAACCAATGAAATTTGATTTAAAATACACAGATTCAACCGGGAATGAGGCTCGCCCTGTTATGATTCATAGAGGTTTGATTGGAACTTATGAACGTTTCGTAGCCATTCTTTTAGAACAAACTAAAGGTGTATTACCGTTTTGATTGGCTCCAAAGCAAATTACTATTATTCCGGTCAATCTTAATGACAATCTTGAATACGCAAAAGAAATTTACGAAGGATTATGGTCACATAATTTTAGAGTAAAACTTGATGATCGTGATGAAAGATTGAACAAAAAAATACGCGAAGCACAAATATCAAAATCTAAATACCAGATAATTTTAGGCGAAAACGAATCTAAAACTAAAACAATTTCATACCGTAAATATGGCGAAACTGACACGCATACAGTATCATTGGATGATTTTGTTATGATGCTAAATAAATTAAGAGCAAATTATGAGTAATCGCTACTGATCCTTAGTTGCTCTATTTTATATAGCTATAATACAAGTGTTACCTTTAACAATATTGTGGTATTTTGCCACCCCCGATTTCCAAAATCAAACAATTTTCAATTTTCACTTTATTTTGTGAATTCCGCTAGGGATAACAATTATTTCTATTTGCGGGGCTATTTTACTTGTTTACTTTAATGTTATTAGGTTAAAAGGTATGAATTTTGTGATAACTATTCCCGTCTTATATAGTTTAGTAATCGTACTTTCTTTAACGCCTCTTTCAGTTTTTTGGCGTATGTTTATTTCTTTTTCAACGGTTATTCTTGTTACTATATTAACTAGTCTTGTGATTTCGAGAGTGGGGACGTTTAAAAATAAAAAATGCAAAAAACTCAGTATATAAGACTGAGTTTTTGTGTTTTTTTTAATAAAAACCCTTAATTTAACTGCTGACAATAAGATAATGAATCATAACTTATATTAATAATTAAGTATTAAATTTAATTATGGTATTATAAATATATATTTAATATTGGAGGATTAATGCTTAAGGTAATTGAACATCCATTAATTTCAATAAAACTAACCGCAATGCGTGATAAAAATGCCGATCACCAAGTTTTTCGTCAAAATTTGAATGAAATTGCATCATTAATGGTCTATGAAATAATGCGAGATTATAAGGTAAAAAACAAAACTATTTTAACTCCATTAAATGATGAATATGTTGGAGCGACTTACGACAAAGAAATTGTAATCGTCCCAATTTTGAGAGCGGGACTAGGTATGACAGAAGGGTTACTGAAATTAATTCCGAATGCTCGTGTGGGTCATATTGGTTTATATCGTGATGCTGATACACATGAACCTGAAACATATTTTTATAAAATGCCTGAAGTGCCAAAAGATAGCTACATTTTAGTAGTCGATCCGATGTTAGCTACTGGCGGATCCGCTGTTGATGCTATTAAAAAACTTAAAAACGATGGATTTAATAATATTCAACTCGTATGTTTAGTCGGAGTTAAAGAAGGTGTGCAAAATGTGATGAATAATTTTGGCCCTAACTTTAATATATTTTTAGCATCACTTGATCCTGTTTTGAACAGCAAAAAGTATATTGTTCCAGGCCTTGGTGACGCCGGTGATAGGATATTTGGTACAAAATAATGTATTGAAGCTCGCAAATTGTTAAAAAAATAGTTTTAACAGGACTACTTTTAGCTTTATCAATCATTGGTGACTTTTTTGGTAAATTTCTGCCTTTCAATTCTTTTTTGAAATTTAATTTATCATTAATTTTCACTTTAAGTGCATTTAGATTTATTGGCATTAGTTGAGGTATGATTGTTGTCTTTTCGTTGATGATTTTAGGCCCCACTTATTCTTCAGCGGGCTACACTGATATTGGAATTTTAGGTCACGCACTTCTTCTATTGGCTCAAACCACGTTTATTTTGTTTTATTTATTGTTTTACAAGTTAATTACAGTTCATTTTCGCTTAAAGCATCATTCTACTAGGGTTAAAGCTGAATTAATAGCTAACCCGATCGCTTTAATTATCGCTACCATTTTAGCAACTGTCTTTATGATTGTGGTTAATGTGTTTTTCGCAACTCCAACCTATTTTTATTTATTTAAAGCAATCAAATCACCAAATTTTGTAACACTAGCTGCTCAATACGATTCAAAATTTAAAGGATTATTTTTCGGAATACCTAATTATTACCTAGGTTCTAGTGTTGTTTATGGTCTTTTTAATATTTCTAACTACGCTATAAACTCAGTTCTAATTGTTTTAATTTTGAGAATTGGTGCTAAGGCTAATTTATTTACATTGGCACAAAACGCAAAAATAATTTATTAATTTTCGGAGGTTTTCATGTCAAAATTTGAATATAATCAAAAAAATATTGAGCTAAAATGACAAAAATACTGAGATGATACTGACTATTCAAAGCCATCTAATAATTTAAATTTACCTAAAAAATACATTTTGAGTATGTTTCCCTATCCATCAGGAAACATACATATGGGTCATGCCCGTAATTATTTAATTAGTGATGCAATGGCGAGGTATTATCGTCGTCTTGGCTTTAATGTGTTACATCCTGGTGGTTGAGATGCATTTGGCTTGCCGGCAGAAAACGCAGCTATTAAGCACAAAATCCACCCCAAGGATTGAACATACGAAAACATCGCTAACATGAATCCGCAATTGAAAAGGCTGGGTATTTCATTCGCAAGAGATGAATATGAAGTTATTACGTGCGATCCTGAGTATACTAAATGAGAACAATTTCTTTTTATTGAAATGTATAAAAAAGGTCTTGTTTATCGAAAAAAATCGCCATTAAATTGATGTGAAAAAGATCAAACAGTATTAGCAAATGAACAAGTTATTGATGGATTATGCTGACGGTGCGATGAGCCAGTAATTCAAAAAGAAATGGATCAATACTATCTAAAAATTAAATCATACGCTGAGGAACTTCAAAATGATTTGGCCTCATTGCGAGGTCATTGACCTGAAAAAGTCTTGACAATGCAAAAACGTTGAATTGATTTTGTAAATGGATATAAAGCTGTTTTCAAGATTCAGGATAAAGACACAAAATATACTGATTTAAATGTATTCATTAAAGATGGAAGCGAGCTAGAGGGATTTAATTTTATTGCTATTTCAGCTTCACACCCATTAGTTCAAGAGTTAATAAAAGCTAATAAATTCAGTGATGATGAACTCACACTTATTCAAAAAATTAAAGCAAAATCTGCTGCGAAGGATTTTAAATCACAATTGTGTTTGAGGTTAAATGTCAGTGCGCAAGCAACATTTAACGAATTAAAATATCCCGTATTTATCAGTGATTTCACTTCCATTGGAGCAGTTGATAGAGTTATTTTAGTTAATGTTGAAAAGTCTAAATCTCATGCTGAATATGCAAGAAAAAATAATATCAACACTCACATTGAAAATTCCCCTATAAACACTGAAATGCTATTCCCGGCGGAACAAATGAATTTGCGTGATTGAGGTATTTCGAGACAGCGTTATTGAGGGACGCCAATCCCGATGGTCCATTGCCCTAAATGTGGAATTGTACCTGAAAAAATTGAAAATTTACCTATAACTCTTCCAAAAAATGTTGAGTTTGCTGGATTTGGCAATCCATTAGAAACCAACAAAGAATGAATGCAAGTTAGATGCCCTTCTTGCGATGGTTATGCTAGACGCGAGAGTGATACATTTGATACCTTTTTCGAATCTAGTTGATACTTCCTTCGTTTCAGCGTACCTCCTGTTTTGCGCTCGAAAATGGCTCTTAGTCCTGAACATACTAAGTATTGAAATCAAGTTGATGAATACATTGGTGGGGTTGAACATGCAATCCTACACTTACTTTATGCGCGCTTTTTCACAAAGGTTTTAGCTGATTTAGGCTACTTAAATTTCCGCGAACCATTTGCCAACTTAATTACCCAGGGAATGGTATTAAAAGACGGGTCAAAAATGTCTAAATCAAAAGGAAATATAGTTAGCCCAGTAGAAGCAATTGAAGAATATAATGCTGACACGCTACGCTTGTTTATTCTTTTTGCCGCTCCGCCGGAAAAAGAATTGGAATGATCAAGTTCAGGAATTGATGGCAGTTTTAAATTTATTAATAAATTAATTGAAAAAGCATCAACTTTAAATATTGATTTTGATTTTAAAAGTTTAGATATAACCAAACTTAATGCTGATGAAAAACTTGCTCGTCGCAAGCTATATGCAGGACTTAAAAAGCAAAAAGAAATGTTTAATGATCGTCGTAGCGGATATGCATTCAACACAATTATTGCCTGATGTATGGAAACATACAATGCTTACGAAAAAATCAATTCACACACATTAAATACTGAATTTTTCTACGTTTTATTAAATATATTAGAGCCATTTATCCCTCATCTTTCGTGAGAATTATCAAAAAGATTTTTCGATTTAAAAAATCTCTATGATTTCTCAATCGATGAGCGTGCATTCGAAGTCGATAGTGTCACATATCCTATAACAGTCAATGGAAAAATTAGAGCTCAGATTGATATTTTAAAATCTAAAAATAATAAAGAATTTGTAATTTCAGAAGCTAAAAAAGCAGTAGCTAATTGAATTCAAGAAAAACAAATTTTAAAGGAAATATTTGTTCAAGATAAAATTGTTAATATTGTGATAAAGGGTTAAATCCCCCTTTTTTATTAAAAAAGAAAATAATTGAAAGTATCTAAAATATTTTTAGCACTCCCAGTATTATTGTGCTAAAATATATCAAAAGAATTGAAAAGAGGGAATTATGGAAGAAAGATTATTAATTACTAGAATTGGTGACCCTGAATTAAAATCAAACGTTCTATACGGCTATGAAACAAGAACGATACAGGTTAAGCCATATGGTGAAGTGTGAACTAAAAAATACTTAAATAGCTTAGTAAAAAAAGTTGGTGAAGGCAAGGTTCTTGATACAACTAAAACCACTTCTAAATCTAAAAATAGTGAGAAGTCGTCTGAATATTTACTTTTGGGTTACCACCCAATTTTTCCTGGTGATCTTTATGATAATAAAACAATTCCAATCGATGAGTTGAAAGTGGAAAATATTAGCAGTGTATTGACTTATGCTCAAATTTTGGATGTTGTTAAAATTGAAGAAAACATTTACGAATTTACACTTAAATCTATTGACCGTTATGAATTGGAGAGTATTATTACTTTACCAGATGAAAGTGGAATTAGCGCAGATAAAATTTTAATTAAAGATATTATTAGAGTGTCGGCAAAACGCTTTCCTCTTGTTTTACCAGATGAAGAAATACCACAAACTGAGATAGCGATAAGTAGAATTGAAGAAGCTTTGACTGCGCTTGCTAAATCTTCTGTTTGACCTAAAATAGAACAACAAATGCTTTTATCCAACCCTTGAAATGATTTATATAAGCAAAATTTGTCCGAAGGTTATAAAACTGCGAAATCAGAAAATGTTGATGATGAATTACCGACTTATTTCGAGGCTATTTCGCAACTAATTCGTTATTCATTTGCCAATAACTTAACAAAACTAAAAATAATTGAAGCCAAAACATATCTACAACAAGCTGAAATTTTAACAAATCAAATAATTTGATTTTATAGCTTAATGGAATGAAGTCCCAAAGAAGAAGTTGTATTCAGAAGCATCGCTCTTTTCAAAGAAGCACTTAGCGAAGATGGTGAAATGGATGAAATTGCAGAAGCTACATCTTTAAATCCTAAGTCATCTAAAAAAGGCAAAAAATCTACTGACCCTATAAGTGATGCTATTGTTGAAAATGAATTAAATAAAAAAGTTAAAGATAATTTAGAAAAGCAACAACGCGAGTTCTTATTAAAAGAAAAATTAAAGGTTATTAAAGAAACGTTACAAGAAGAGTCTAATAATGATGAAGACGATTCTGAATTTGCGAAAAACTCAAAAGATAAAACAAAAGCCAAAATATACCCTGATTCAGTGGTTAAGTTGATAAAATCAGAGACCAATAAGCTAAAATCAATGATGTCAGGAAGCCCTGATGCAAATATTACAAGTTCGTATGTAAATGTTTTAAAAAGCTTACCGTGAAGAAAAGTTGAAGTCGAAACTCTTGATATCAATAAAGCTAGAGAAATACTAGATAAAAATCACTATGGTTTAGGAGAAGTTAAAGAACGTATCATTGAGTATTTATCACTGATTATTAATCACAAAAACATTGCGAAAAATTCTAAAAAAGATGTTTTATTAAACTTTGATGATAATCATCAAATTGACCTAGAATTATTTAAAGAAGAAGATCAAAATGCAAAAGTACAAAAAAACTTTAATAATGTTCCTATTTTAACTCTTGTCGGGCCTCCAGGAACTGGAAAAACATCACTTGCCCGTGCAATTGCCGAAGCATTAAATAAAAGTTACATCAAAATTTCTCTAGGTGGGGTTCATGACGAAAGTGAAATTAGAGGACACAGAAGGACGTATGTTGGGGCAATGCCAGGTAAAATTATTAAAGCTATTCAAAAAACCGGTGTTTCAAACCCATTAATTTTACTTGATGAAATTGATAAAATGAGTTCGGATTATAAAGGCGATCCTTCATCAGCTATGCTAGAAGTTTTAGATCCAGAACAAAATACCAAATTCCAGGACAATTACTTGGAACATGAATACGACTTATCGAAGGTTATGTTTATAGCTACTGCTAACTATTATGAAAATATTCCAAAACCATTGCTAGATCGCGTTGAAATAATTGAATTACACTCATATACAACAAACGAAAAAATAAAAATTGCCCGTGAACACTTAATTGACATTGCGATACGTCAATCAGGGCTAACCAAGGACCAGTTTATTATTGAGGATGATGTAATTGAAGCGATAATTAAGCATTATACAACTGAGGCTGGAGTCCGTGGCTTAAAACGTCAATTTGATAAAATTGCTCGTAAAATAGTAACCAAGATTGTTGCAGGCGAAAATATCAAAGAATTTAAAATCGATAAAGAAACAGCTTTCAAACTACTTGGTACTCCAAAATTCTCGGGCGAGGACAAAATTGGTAAACCGCAAATTGGAGTCGTTAATGGTCTAGCATACACATCTATCGGTGGAAGCACTTTACAAATTGAGGTTATACCATATCTAAATAAAAATGGTGGATTTAAACTAACAGGTTCGCTTAAAGATGTTATGAAGGAATCTGCTTCAATTGCATATTCTTTTGTTCGATCAAATGCTAAAAATTTTGGAATTGAGTTTGAATTTGAGAGTAATGAGATTCACATTCACGTCCCTGAGGGGGCGGTTCCTAAGGATGGACCAAGTGCCGGAGTTACTTTTACTACAGCACTAATATCAGCACTGACGCAAAAACCAGTTTCTCAAGATGTTGCAATGACTGGTGAAATTACTTTGAGAGGTCGCGTGCTTGAAATCGGCGGCTTAAAAGAAAAATCATTTGCAGCTTTTAAAAATGGTATTAAAACAGTGTTTATACCAAAATCAAACGAAAAAAATTTAAAAGATATCCCTGAGGAAGTTTTAAATGCAATTCAATTTGTTCCTGTGGAACATTATCAAGAAATTTTTGATCATTTATTTAAATAATAGATATACTAAAACTAAGATAAAAATCAATATATAAGGAGAATGCTAATGAAATATGAAATTAAAGATAACTTATTTCAGGCTGTAAATGCCGAATGATTAGCGGAAAATAAAATACCAGACGACAAAAGCTCTATTGGCGAATTTACTGTTTTGCACATTAAAAATGAAAGAATGATGCAAAGATTGGCAGATAAATTAGTTGAACAACTAAATAAAAATGAATTAAGTGAGCAAACCACAATTAATTTTGCGAAGTTTTATGCTTTAACAAAAAATTTTGATTCTCGTGAAGAAAAAAATATTCAGCCACTAAAACCATTTTTTGATGAAATTATAAATTTAAAGGATTTAGATGAATTAAAATCTAAATATGTGGAATATTCTCTTCGTGGATACACTTTACCAATCGATTATGGCGTTACAACTGATTTTATGGATTCTAGAATTCAAACATTACATTTTGCTATTGCTGACCACATTTTACCTGATAAATCGCACTATGACATTCCAAGAGTTAAAACCAAGTTTTTGCGTACTTATAAATCAATGGCAAAATCATTACTTATTCCATACTTGCAAGATGCACAAAAAGTTAGAAATCTAATTAATTTAGCGCTTAAATACGATAAATTAATTGCCAAATATTCATTAACATCTCTTGAAAAAGTTAAATATACCGAATTATATAAACCGTTTAAATTAGAAAAAATAGCATCAAAAACTAAAAATTTTGATTTCAACAGTGTTATTTCACAATCAATTGCAAAACCTGTAGACAAAATAATATTTAGCGATACTAAATTTGCGCGTAATATTGACAAATTATTCAATGAAAATGTTTTTGAACAAATTAAAGCATGATTAGCTATTAATTTAGTATTGAAATTTTCAAAATATCTTGATCAAAAAACAAGAAACACAGCCGAAAAATATTCGCTATCAATTAGTGGTCAATCTAAGCCAACAAATAAACGAAAACACGCTCTTCAATTAGCGCTAAGCTATTTCTCAATTCCGATCGGAACAATTCTTGCTAAAAAAATATTAGGACCAAAAAGTAAAAAAAATATTGAAAAAATGGTTGTTCATATGATTGATATCTACAAACATAAACTTCAATCTAATGAGTGATTAAGTCAGGCGACAATTGATAAGGCCATTCTAAAACTAAGTACTTTAGGCGTTCATATTGGTTATCCAAACGAGTTCAAGCCATACTATCCAGAACTTAAAGTTACTAGCGATTCAATAATTGAAAATGTCTTTGAATTCAACAAAGTTGTTGCAAAGTATAGCTTATCCCAATATAAAGAACCGGTTAATAAAAACCTATGAGGAATGGCTCCACACATTGTTAATGCATACTACAACCCATCAATGAACCATATTGTCTTTCCGGCAGGTATTTTAGCGGGAGCGTTTTATTCAAGTAAACAAAGCTCTGCTGAAAACTACGGCGGAATAGGAGCTGTAATAGCCCATGAGATTTCTCACGCTTTCGACAACAACGGTGCTAACTTTGACGAAAACGGAAATTTAAAAATGTGATGAACAGAATCGGATTTCGCTAAATTTAAAGAGCGAACAAAAGGAATGATCAATTTATTTCAAGGTGCTAAAATCGAACACGGAGCCTGCAATGGTGAATTAACAGTTTCAGAAAATATTGCCGATGCCGGGGGATTAGGTTGTGCGTTAGAAGCAGCAAAAATGGAACCTGATTATGATGCACAAAAATTCTTTATTAATTGAGCTAAAATATGAAAAGGTAAATATAAACCAGAATTAGCGGCAAGACTTTTAGAACAAGATCCTCATGCCCCTGTTGAGTTAAGAGCTAACATCCAAGCGGCCAATCGTGAAGAATTTGCCCAAGCTTTCAATATTAAAGAAGGCGATGGGATGTATATTGAGCCATCAAAACGAGTAAAAATTTGATAAATTAGTAAAACAAAAACATAGCTTAATTATATTTTTTAAGCTATGTTTTTTGTTTAATGCTTATACGAAAAATTATAGTTAATTAGTTTAAATGTCAGGAGAAAATATCGCTTTGATTCGATTAAGTCATTAACTTTATCTACGGTGATTAACCTTCTTAGAAGCAATAATTTCTTTAATTTCTTCAGTAGCTTTTCTAACTTCTTCCGTACTTGATGTAAAGGAAATTTTATCTTTAATATTTTCCACTTTTCGACGATCTTCTACATCATAAGTAAAGCCTCATCCATCCACAACTTCCTTATAATACACATACATTTCTTGCCCCGCTTTAATTCGTTCATTAATAAGGGCAATTTGTTGCTCTAGGAATAAAATTCCTTTGAAATAATTAATGTAATTTTTATCGCTTTGGATTAATTTTCCTATTTTATCTCGAATGCGTGCTGAATAACCATATTTTTCGAATGATGCAATATTTTTTTGATTGGTTAATAAAGTTACATAAATTCGTGCATAAACTTCATTTTTACTTATTAATTCGCCCATTTCATAATGTTTTGGCTCCGGAATTAAATTATCAATATTAAAGTTTTTGTTTAAAAATAAACTTACTTTTAAAGCTTGATAGCCTTTGTGAAAAACTTCTCTTGTGATATTTTGTTGCAATCCTTGATTTACTTCTTCTTCAATAGCGCTAACATTTATTTCCTTAAAGTTTTCCTTAATATGATTTAAAAGAATCAAATAATCCTCTCTAAATACTAGAGGTTCAATCCGTGCAATATAAAATAATTCCAGTTCTTTGTCAGCGAGTTTTACGTGATCATAATTTTTAAGTGGAGCATTAATTAAACGTCCTTTTATTTCTTCTAATCTAGCTAAAATTTGATCTTTGTCGACTTCCAATAGAGGATCATTAGGTTTTGCAGCAATCAAACGGGTATAAAAATCGTTAATTTGGTTATAACGTTTTCAATATGGCAGTTTAAATTCTTCAAATTTTTCTTTTTGCAGCTCATTCACATAGTTTTGGTATTGTTTGGTTTGGTGTAATGATTTCACTTTTTTAATTAAATGATTAAAATGCTTAAAGTCAATACTTTTATTACCGCGGCTTACGACAGGTTTTTTCTTATATTTTTGAATGAATTTAGCAAATTCTTGATTATTAGCTTTATCGAAAATAGCCCTAACTTTTTCAAGAAGGCCTTTCTCTAAAATTAATTTACTTTTTTCTATTTTATCTTTGGAACCGTGTTTTTTAGGTTTTTCGGTTTTTAGATGAGTTCAAGTGTCGATTTCAGGATCGTCAATATCGTTATGGTGTTCAAAAATTTTTGTTTCAATAATTTGTTGTGCATGCAATATTAAATTTTGTACGTCGCCTTCATCAGTCAATTTGTGATAAAAATCTGTGTTTTTAATTTGTTGAATTTCCTGAAGGATATCTCTTGCAACTGCTTTTTCTTTTTCTGTTGAAAAATTTTGTTGCAATTCAAGAGTTAATTCTTCAATGTATTTATCGAATTTAGTTTGATATTTTTTCCGTTGTTCTTGTTTGTTTTTAACTATTGAGCAAGCGCTAATGGCAACTATCGCTGAGATTACAGCGACGCCGCCCAGTGTTCCTAAAATTATTTTGTTTCTTTTTTTCATTTATCACTCCATATTAAATTTTATCATTTAGTCAATTCCATATAAAAAAGGTTTCATATCGTTTCAATATATTAATTATTGAAATATTGATTTATTCTATGTAGAATTAGCTATATTAAATTATTAAATTTAATATTATTTTGTGTCATCAGTGAAAAAATTATTAAAAAAACAACCAAATAATGGTTGTTAAAATCAAAAGAGCGTTTTTTAACTAAGTCTATCAGCATTTATTCATTTTTGGAAAACAGACAATGCTGGCTATTTATTTAAAAATTCGACCAATACGTTACTAAATTGATTTCAGTTATCTATTCATATGTTGTGACCAGCATCTTTAATGACAAATGGAATAATTTTTTCATTCAATTTTTTATAATGGTTATTGCAAATTTCAACATTAACTATTCCATCGTGATCTCCATTGATTAATGCACACGGAACTGCAATAGAGGCTATACCTAAATCCACCACTTCTTGATTATGTTCTTCTGGCATACGAGAACCTCATTGATATATGACATCTAATCTTCGTTGTGTCGATTCACTTTGGTAATATTGTTTCATTTGATCAGTAAGCTGTTCATTTTGCAAGATAATTTCTGGATTTTTTAAGAGTATAGGAACAAGTTTTGTATATTCTTCATATGTCCGTGGGAAAAACAAAGGTCAAAGGTGTCTGAATATTAACATTGTTCTATTCATAGGAGCGATTAAAACAACTTTATCAAGTATTTTAAATTCTTGCAAAATTGAAGCGGCCATCGAGGCGATTCCCCCGCCCATTGAATGTCCAATTAGTGTAACATTTTGCAGGTTAAATGTTTGCGCAAAATGGGCGACAATATCTTTAAAAGATTCCATATTCATTAATTCTGGAGCAATTTCACTATTTCCGTGAGATGGCATATTAATTGCGCAGATGTTATAGTCTTTAGAAAGAAGTTGGATTATCGGTTCAAAAACAATAAAATTTGAAGAAAATCCATGAATAAATAATGCAGTTTTGTGCTTATTATTATTTTGAATTAAAATTTCTATTTTGCGGTTTTTAAATGTTATGTAGTTTATCATATTAATTCCTTATCATTATTATGAGAATTATATTACAAGATAAAAACTTCAAATATTATTTGTGCTTTTTTATTCATTGAATCATATTTTTGACTAAAACTACTCTTTTTATATTGAAATAAGGAAAATTAATATAACGTAAATACATTGAAAATATTATTTGATTTTTTAAATTTTTAATTTATAATTAAAAAGAATTTTTATATTAAAATTTGATATCAAATAAAATCACTAATGCGGATTCGCTTGGGTGTGCCCCCAGAAAGGGTGCTAGGCGTTAGAAACATTAGGAAGAACAACAAACTAAAGGAATTATTACAATGACAGATACAGTCGAAAAAAAAGAAGTTGTTGCAAATGAAGCAACAACAAAAAAAGTTGATGAAAAAGCAAAAGAAGTTAAAACATCAATTGTTTCAAAAGAAAAACTACTAGAAGCAGGTGCTTATTTTGGGCACAGAGCTAGTCAATGAAACCCAAAAATGAAAGATTACCTATACCCACAACTAAAAAGAGGTATTCACATCATTAATACAGCGGTTACAACTCAAAGGCTTGAATTTGCTTACAATTTAATTAATAAATTTGTAGCTAAAAACCCACGTGCTCAATTCATTTTTGTTGGTACTAAAAAACAAGCGAAAGAGACCATTAAAGAAAATGCTATCAGAACAGGTAGTTTCTACGTTGTTGATAGATGATTGGGCGGTACTCTAACTAACTCAAGTACAATCTTCAAAAGAGTTAGTGCAATGGAAGAATTAGAAGAAAAAGCTGCAAACAACTTTGAAGGCTATGGCTATGTTAAAAAAGAAAAATTAGATCTTCAAAAAAAATTAGATAAACTACACAAAAACCTAGACGGAATTAGAAATATGCGTGGTTTGCCTACATTCATGATTGTTGCTGACCCTAATGAAGATGAAATTGCAGTTAAAGAAGCTCGTAAAAAAGGTGTTAAAGTTATTGGTATTTTGGACTCTAACTCAAACCCTGATGCAGTTGATTTTGGAATTCCTGCAAATGACGATTCAGCTAAAAGTATTAATCTAATTATTACTATTTTAGCGGATGCAATAGTTACTGCTCGTGGCGGAAAAGCTAAATACGCATATCGTCCTGATGCAGAAATTGAACTTCCTAAATATGAACCAGATCCAAAAACAATAATTAAAAGAGAACGTAGAGGTTTCTTCAAAAGAGGCGATATGTCAGCTGAAACAACAGAAACTGCTACAACAACCTCGGAAAAAGGAGAATAATTATGGCTAATCAATTAGCTCTTATTAAAGAAGTTCGTGAACGCACAGGCGGCGGAATGATTGATGTCAAAAAAGCTTTAGAGGCGTCAGAATGAGATGTTGAAAAAGCAATTATTTGATTAAAAAGCAATGGCAAAATTAAGGCCGCTAAAAAAGCAGGGCGTGTTTCTGCCGAAGGTCTTGTTGCTGTAGCATCAAAAGACAACAAAGCAATTATGCTAGAAGTTAACTCAGAAACTGATTTTGTTGCTAAAAATGAAGATTTTAGAAAATTAGTTGAAAGATTTAGCTCAATTCTTTTAAATTCTCAAGCGCAAACTGTGGAAGAATTCTTAGCTGTTAAAGAAGGTTCAGAAACTGTTGAATCAATTTTAGAAGATGCAACAGCAACAATTGGAGAAAAACTAAGTATTCGTCGTTTTGAAAGAATTCAAGCAAGCGAAGGAGAAACAATTGGTGCTTTTGCTCACGTAAATGGACAAATAGCAGCTCTTGTTAAAGTCGAAGGCTCAAATGAAGAAGTGGCAAGAAATGTAGCGATGCATACAGCTGCTATGAAACCTGAATTTATTTTTGTTGAAGAAGTCCCTGCTGAAAGAATCGAAACATTTAAAGCAGAATTTGTTAAACCCGCTAACTTTGATTCAAAACCTGCTAACATTCAAGAAAATATCATTAACGGTTCATTAAATAAAAAGTTAGCAGATATAGTTTTAGTTAAACAAGGCTTTATGATGGAAGAAAGTGTTTCAATTGAAAAATACCTATCACAACACAATTTAGAACTTATCAAAGCTGTTCGTTACGGCGTTGGTGAAGGTATAGAAAAACGTCAAGACGATTTTGCTGCTGAAGTTGAAGCACAAATGGCAAAAGCTAAGCAATAATTTAAAATATCTTGGTTTTAATCCAAGATATTCCTAAATAGTAAGTTCAAGTGCAACACATGCGCTTGGCTTTTTTATTTTAACATTTTAATGATTTTTTTCTCATTTTTTGCAAATAGTAGTTACTATAAAAGCCCCTTATGTAAGGGGTTGGGGGTTAGGAAGAAAGAAAAGCCCCTTTTCAATGGGTTTGGGGTTGCAAAAAGATAATACAACTTATGATGAAAAGCCCCTATGTAAGGGGTTTGGGGTTAGAAAATAAAGAGGCAGATTGTGTAAGTGGATAGAGCTTATGCAACATAATAAGCGACTATCATACTAGGCCGTAAAAGTTAGCCTCGATAAATAAATCATTGGCAGATTTTCAACCCAAAATTTCTCTTGGCATATCATTTATTCTTTTGGTAATTTGGTCTAATATTTCTTGCGAAATTTGATTAAAATCAAATCCTTTTTTGTATTCGCGTCTTATAAGTCCATTTCAGTGTTCGTTTGATCCTCTTTGAAAAGAGGCGTATGGCTCAGCTCTATATATTTTTATATCGAGTCATTTTGCCAAAATACCTATTTTTTCGAATTCTATGCCATTATCAATAGTTATAGTTTTTACTATTAATTGTCTTTCTAAAACGAGTTTTCTTAATGCTGCATTCACCTTCATTGGGTTTTTACTTGGTATCAAAATCGCAAAACCGACTCTGGTTTTTCTCTCTGTTAAAGTAAGAATGTTGTTATATCCAGTAGCTCTTTTCCCAACTATCATATCAGCTTCTCAATGACCATATTCTTCACGATTATCTATCGATTTAGGTCTTGTTCATATCGGGAATACATAATCAGCTGATGTTACAAGGCGACTAATTACGCTTGCATGTCTTTTTCCACCCTTTTTATATGAGGAACGCAATAAATTTGATCTTTTGATTATTCATTTATTTGTTTTGATTCAATTGAATACTGTTTTTAAGCAAGGGATTTTAATTTTAAAATTCTCTTTTATATATTTATGGGTAAGTTTTACCCCATAATATTTTTTGTCAAATTTTTTTAGAAATAATTCACTAAATTCACTATATTTACTATTCAAAAATTTAAAATAATATTTATGATAATGACGTCTTTGGGCTTTGATATCAGCATAAAATGGGGAATATTTCCCAAATTTATCTAAATTTCTTTTTATTTCTCTACTTACTGTAGATGGGTTTTTATGTAATATATTTGCAATTTTTCTTATTGATAAATTTATTTCTAAATAACTTTTAATTGCTTCTCTATCACTTTTTGTTATATGGGTATATTTTTTAATGCTATAATTCATATGAAGTTCCTGGCCAATTTGGAGCTTTTTTCTTTTTTTTATTTTAAAGAATAATCGAAACAAAAAAGTTCAAGCCCCACAATTTAATTTTACATTAATTTGTGTTGCACTTGAACTTACAATCAAGCAATATCTTGGTTTTAATCCAAGATATTTTTTAATAAAAATCACCCTTAAAGGTGATTTTATGTGGTTTAGACTTTAATTTCCTCATCATATTTCGGCGATGTCGAAAATAAGAAATCATCTGTTATTAAACTATCATCATTATCATCGTCGTCCAAGGGCTGGAATTCTTTGCTATTTTTAATTTCTGAAGGATCTAAATCACCTTCATTAAGTAAATCTCTAAGTTCGGCATCTTTTTGTAAAGTATCCATTAAATCTGGGTCACCTTTAATTACATCTAAAATTTCAGGTTTTAGCTTTATAAGGTGTTGGGTTTGCATCAATCCATTTACTTCATTAATTAGATTTTGTTGTTGCGACATTAAGTCTGCATTAGTTGATTCCAATTCCTTGATTTTTTTGTCTTTCTCACTATCTTGAATAGATGGATTTGTTTGATTTTTTAGTTGCTGTAATTCTTGTTGAAGTTTTATGTTTTCTTGTTTTAGTTGTTCTGTCTCTTTTTTTAATTGCTCAGTATCTGATTTTGTTTGCGGTGTAATTTCATCATCTTGTGGCGCGTCAGATAGATTTTGTTTATCGATTCCTTCATCAGCAAAAGCCTTTTTAAGTGCTTCGATTGCTTGCTTAACATTTTTATCTTTTTTATCTGCTAAATCTTTTAATTTAAATTCTTCTTTGAATTTTAAAAGTTTTGTTAAATCAGATTCATTAAACATCGCAAGTTTGTTTTTTATTTCATCAAGGTATTTATCACCCTCGCTTTTTAAAGTTTTAATGCCTAATTTTTGGGCAACAAGATTAATTACTTGGTTTGTTTTCTCAACTTTTTCTAGTTGATTGGTTAGTTCTTTAATTTTTGCGTACAAATTATTAATTTTTTCGTCATGCGAAATTTGCAATGGATCATCATTTTGCTCATTATTAGGTTGATTTAAACCTTCTTCACCAAATGCTTTCCTCAAGGCTTCTAGTGCCTTTTTCACTTTTTCATCACTTTTATCAGCAATATCTTTAAGATTAAATGCATTTTTAAATTTTGAAATCTTAATAAGCAGATCTTTATTTATATTTTTTAATAATTCAAGAATTTTAGATACCTTAAACACTGTTGAAGTATCTTTATCCAAGCCTAAATTTATACTAATTTCATCAATAATTTTCGCTAATTCCTCTAATTCTTTTTTATATTTATTATCGGAATTTATTGGGCTTTGGATGCCTGAATTTTGTTTTGTTAATAGCTCATTGATTGGTTTAACTTTTTCTTTTGTACTACATGATGCAGCTACAAATGGAACAACTCCTAAAGGAGCTAATAATAAAAGTTTTTTCATTGATATTCTCCAATTTTGAATAGATTATTATTTTAATTATTATTGCAAAAAAAAAAAAAAAAACAAAACGATTTCTTGCAAAAAAAGCTAAATTTAAAATTGTTTAATGATAAACTTGCAATTTTTGTTTTGTGTGAAATTGTCTATTAATTAAAAAATCTTATAAGGATATTTTCAAAACCTAAAACCTCATCGGTTTTACCTTCTTTGATTTCTTGGTCTAGTTCAGCTAAAGCCAGTATTAATGCCTGCACTTTCTTGATGCCTAATATATTTAGAAGTGAATAAACTTTTTTGACACGATATGGATTTAATTTAAGCGATTTTGCAACATCATCTATTGTGTATTTTGCACACATAAAAAGGAAAATTTGATCAGCTAAAATCAGCTGTTGACTTAACTGCGAAATTAGAGAAGTTATTTCAATTGCTTCATTAATTTTTTCCTTATATTTACGCCAAATGATATCAAATGAGTTGGTCTCTAATGAGTTTGAAAAGCCGAATGTATCCTCTACATAAACATTAGAAACGTTATTTTCAACCAAATCGGCAGTTATTTTTGAATTTAGGTGTGCTAGTTTGGTAATCTCATGCTGAATTAAATATAAGTTGTTAGGTAATTTACGATTTAGGGCATTTATGGCTAAATTATCTATATGCGCTCCTGATTGCATTGCAATTTGTTGTATTTCTTGATTTAATTCAAAGCCGTTCAGCGTATTCGCAAATAATAAGGTTGGACTTAAAGAATTTAATGAGTTGGTAAAAAAATTAGTATAAATTTTATCTTTTGAGACTAAATTATTGATAAATACAATGATATCTTGGTCATTAATTAAAATCTGATTTAAAAGGTCTTGGGCGCTATTTTGCTCATTTTTACTGATTTTAGTCTCTAAATAAGGACAATCATATATACAAATAATCCGTTGCTCGCCAAAAAGTGAATGTGAGGCAATTGTTTCGACTATATTATTTAAATCAGTAATTTCATTTCAATAAAAATTATGAACCTGTGCGTACTCATTGGCTTTAATTATGTTTGTGATATATTTATTAATAAAATATTTTTCTTGACCATAGATTATAAACATAATTTTATTATACTTTACCTGTCCATTGTTAGATTGAAAATTCAATATTAATTGTGTAGAATTTAAAGCATATTTAAATTAGTGCGGATTGCGGCATTATTAAAGTAATTCATCTTAAATAAAAACCACAACTTAGCGTGGTTTTAGATCGATTAAATGGCATTTTTTTTAACAATTTTAGCTAGTTTTATAAGTCAATGATTAAGACCGGATTTTGAAATCTCTATTCCGGATTGAGATAAAATATTTGCATACGAATTTAAACTTTCTTCTGGATTAGAATGCATTAAATTATAAAAAGCGATCTGATTTGGGTTAAAGTGGTGCTGTAAATTGTTCGCGATCATTATTTCAATGTTTTTAATATGTTTTTGATTGCTTTCGACTACTTTTTTAATATTTGCAACATCAACGTTGTTAATTCTATTCATTGAATTGTCAAAATCACGTTGAATTCTTGAATCCTCGAATAAAAACATTGAATCAATTGCTGTAATAGCTTTCAAAAAATCTGATATCTTTTCATGTTTTTTAATATAAATTAAATATCTGTTTTGATGTTTTATCTTTTGAAAGCCAAAATCATATTCATTAAGTTTGGATTGAAATAAATCAATATATTTTTCATAACGGGAGCTAATTTGCAAGTGGTATGATGACTTATCTAAATTAGAAATTGATCCCGATGCTACGAAGACGCCGGCAAAAAATGCCCATGGACTAAATATTATTTCCTTTAAATCAACAAGGCCATTTCTTATTTTTATTAAATTTCCATCAAAATCAAAATCGATTTTAACTGATGCCAACAAGTCTAAAATATAATTTTGTACTTCCGAAGCAGTAATTTTCAGCAATATATACTCACCAATGTTACCTCCAGCAAATATAAAACCTCTTAAAAAATCGCTAATTTCTTGTCTAGTTTTTTTCTTTGCGAGAAGCTCTTGTTTAATTTTTTGAGTAAAATTCTCTTTAAATCGCATTTTTAATTAGGGTTTGGATAGATTTCTGCAAGATTTGCATTATCGCTATAAATCCCAGCTTTTTTCTCTCGTGCTTCTTGCTCAGATGCTTTTAACTGGTAATAATACATGGTATTAGGCGTGTAATATTGTGATCGTTCAGACAGGCTAATATATTTAACAAGCGCAAATCCTAAACGAATTAATTCAGCATTCAAATTAATGTATTTACTTTTGTTATCTTTATCCTTGTATTCGATATAAACAATCCCGATAATACGACCATATGTACCGCTGACATCAGCAAAATAACCCTTTCCACCCCTAGTTTTCTGTGGAACTATATAAATTTTAGAAACACTTTCTTCATTTAGCATTTTTTGGGTAAATTCAGTAGCTTTTAAAGCGTATTCTCGTTGTTGCCCAACAGTTTCTTGTTTTAAATTATAATTTCTTTTTTCGGGGGTATCTACACCTGAAAAACGAACTGGTAGCCTCCTGTTAATACCCAAAAATATAAAATCCACTGTATCGCCATCACGAACACTATGTTTTTTATCAACTTCATATGCAAAATTTGGTTTTAAAGTATCGATATTATTTGCGATGGTGTATGGTAACTTATCTTCGAACTTGATTTTTTGTTCGATAAAATAATTGCTTTTATTTTTTGTTTTACCTTGAACTTTTGTTTCTTTTTCTTGTTTTTGCTCTTGTTCTGGATTAGATTCCCTTGAAGATGAACAACTCGCGGCCAAGATTAGTGGAGCTGATAGTGCGGGTAAAATAATTGAAAATAATTTATTTTTTTTAAAATTCATAGTTAACTAAACCTTTTTTAATTCAATTTTGCCCTCGTGGACAAACAAGAATTCATCGCCTTGGTTTAGGTCTAATTTATCAATTATTTCAGTAATTTTTTCAGTACTTACACTGATTTTTTTAAATAAATCAGCAGTGTTATAAGGTATTTTTACACCTGAGGTTAGACCGAATTTAGTTGCTTTTTCATCGTTATCGATAACACCGATGAACAATGTATTTAATCTAAAATTTGATAGTTTTTGTAAAATTTGCGGATTATTTGTAACTATAATGGCGTATTTATAAGCCCCGCCAGCAGTAGCTTTAACAATTTCTTCAATTAATGAAGCATCTTTTGCAGATTTATCTAAATTAGCTAATAAATATTCAATATTTTGGCTATATTTAACACTGTTGTAGAAATCGTTTTCGGCTTTAAGATTAATTGTACGCATAACTTCAACAGCTCTAACAGGGTATTTGCCAGCCGCGGTTTCATTAGAAAGCATTGTTGAATCAGCGCCTGAATTAGTTGCTCAATAAACATCGCTAACTTCAGCTCTAGTTGGTTGTGGGTTGTTTTCTAATGAATCAAGCATTTGCGTAGCTACTATAACAACTTTATTTACCTGACGGCATTTTGCAATTATTTGAGTTTGTCAATAAGGCACTTCATAATAAGGTATTTCTAGTCCTAAATCGCCACGGGCAATCATAATACCATCACTGGCTTCAATAATTTCGTCGATATTATTGATTGCAAATTGGCTTTCGATTTTTGAGATGATTTGTATGTTGTTTCCGCCGTGCGAATTTAGTAATTTTCTCAGCTCTACAACGTTTTTAGCACTATTAACAAATGAAGCGGCAACGTAATCTACGCCATACTCAGCCCCAAAAATCACGTCGTTAATATCTTTTTCGCTCATAAACGGTAGTGAAAAATCAACATTAGGTAAATTAATTCGTTTGTTTGTTTTTAAAATATGGGTGTTAGCTGTGACAACTTTAATTTCACCAGGGTGAACCTCAGTAACAGTTGATGTTAATTTACCATCATCAAATAATACTTTATCACCCACTTTTAAGTCTTTGCTCATGTCATATGGAACGGTAACTTGTTTTTCGTTGCCAATGATTGTTGCAAATGCTTCAGGAGTTGTTAATATTTTTAATTCTTGACTTTGTTTGATTTCAACAGCTCCATCACGCATTTGACCCACTCTAATCTCTGGACCTTTTGTATCAAGCATCAAAGAAATGTTAACGCCTAACTCTTTAGCTGCTTGCTTAGCAATTTCGAATTTTTGTTTTTGTTCTTCAATTGAACCATGGCTAAAATTAGCTCTAATTACTGTTGCTCCTGCACCAATAATTTGTTTCATTATCTCCAAATTTGAGCTTGCTGGACCCATTGTAATTGTTAATTTTTGCTTATGATTATCTAATTTCATATCTACTCCTACGTGGAAAATATCTTATATTTATATAATATTCCAATATTAATATTTATTACTTAATATTAATATATTAATTATTAATTAGTGGAATGTTTTCCTTAAAAAAATCTCAGTTTAAACTGAGACTTAATTAAATTAATTTGTTTTAAAACCGCCTAAAATAAATGTTCCGTAGAATTTGTTTATACCGTTTTGAGCATTAATGTCTTTAGCACTTAATGAATATGCGAAAGTAATTTTGTCAGCTTGTTGAGATCCGACGTACGGAGAAGCAGTGGTTTTTTTGTTTAAAAGGCTATTTAAACTAGTATCAAAAGCGAGTGTATAATTATTTAAATTTTGCTCAGAACTACTCAAATCTGTGTATATTAGTAATTTTTTTAATTCATTTATTTCTTTAAATTGTAAATTTAGCTCATCGAAATAACCATGCGATGAATTCGGCTGTGAACTAGAGTGATTTTGTGTAAATTTCAGTGCTGTTGTGCCAATTTGGGAAAAATTAGCAATATTGATATTTGTTTTCGGCTTAACTTCGACCATTTCTTTGGCAATAGCTTTTAATTTAAAGAAATTAAAATGTATTTTTTGTGATTGAACCTCATCAATTGGAAATGTAGAGGTTTGAAAGAGATTAAGATTTGAAGCTTTTGCAACTTGACGCTTAATTGAATAATACATTATTAATTTTGATTTATCATCAGCAGACTTAGAAAATCAAATAGGTTTTTCTCAGTCAATTATTAAAAGTGGATTATTTAAATTAGGAGAAGTTATTGATAAAAACTTTTTAACAATTTCATTTTGTTTTTGGATCAACTCTTTAGTGCTTCCTTGCTCCAAGGTTGTTGAAGGCAAAATTTTGTTGTCAATTAAATCGCTAACTGAATTTAAAGGAATTTTGATGCTGTTTTCTTCATAATAACCCTTATGCAACGCTTCTCTAAGATTAGATGTTTCAGCTATAGGAAAAGTGCTGATAATTGAGGAATCTTTGCTAATTTTTGAACGCAATAATTCATTCTGGTCGTTAACATTCAACTTCTTAAATCCGTTTAGTCTAAATTCTATGCGTTTTCAACTATCAATTCGTTCGCGCGATGAAATAGACTTAGCTAGAAGATCTTTTTCCTTTTTATTAGCAGGTTTTTTATTTTCCAATAACACTTGTAAATATAAGGCACCTTCTAAATCATTAGCGTATGAATGGTAATAAATATTGTGAGTTTCTTTTAAAAAATCAATAGGATTGCCGTTTTTTCGATTAACTAGAGTAAATAAGGGGTCTTGTTTTCTTTTGTAATCTTCATCACTAGCTGTTTTATAGTCAAAACTAAGCTCTAAATTATAAGGTCAAAATTGTTTATGAAGCGACGTAGTATTTTTTAACTCAGGTTGAGCAATTGCGCCGTTGGCGTTTGTTCGAGAGTCGTAATAAGAAGCGAACGTAAACTCTGAAGCATAGTGATTTTGCGGATTTTTTAAACCCTTCCCGAAGTTAAACTGATAATTGCCGATCTCTATCTCAGCTGATTTTTGTGGCTGGGTATGCTTGCTTACAAGCGCGATTGTAACTACGGTCGCGCCAGACAATCCAATTGTTAACGTGGTTGCTAATAATGTTTTTTTAAGCTTCATACTACTTCTCCTACTAGTGTGTTTTATTTGGATATAAAATCAGGTTGATAAAATTAATTAATTCATCTAAATTTGTTTTTTTCTGCGCCGAAACTAAAAAAGCTTCTGTATTTTCATCAATAATGTTAAACTCAATTAATTTATTGTGGTTCTTAATTAAAGTTGATTTTTCTTTTTGGTTCAACTTATCCAATTTTGTGTAAATTAGTGAAAAATTGAATGATAAAGACTGAATGAAACTCAATATATTGCGGTCTATTGCTGTGACGCCAGTGCGTGAATCGATAAGGATGAAAATATGTTTAGGGTTGGGGTCTTTTGCCAAGTATTGCTTAATTGATTGCATCATCTCATTTTGCTGAGTTTTTGACATTTGAGCATAGCCATAACCCGGTAAATCGACGATATATTTGTTATTGTTATCGGCGAAAAAGTTTATTAATTGTGTTCGCCCAGGGGTTTTTGAGACAAAAGCAATTTTTTGCCCGACTAAAGCGTTGAGTAAACTCGACTTCCCGACATTTGAGCGACCCCAAAAAACAATTTGCGGATTACCTTTTGTGTCGTGCCAAGTGGAGGGGTGTAAACAACTTGTTATAAATTTAAACATTATTTTTATCCAATGCCTTTTTATGACGAATTAAAGTAGAAGAAATCCCAATCATTTCATAATCAGGAATGATTAAAATTGTTTCTAAATCTGGATTAACCTGATGATTACCGGCGGCGATGTCTAATTCTAGTTCGTAATCAATATTATTGCGGGCTGAACGAATTAGAAAGTTTACATTATGTTGCTTAGCAATATTGCCAATTAACTCATTTTCATTTTTTATAACAGTGATTTTGGTGTTATTTGCATACATTGCTTTAATTTCTTCATATCGTTGATGAAGGTTTGAAAGGTTATTTTTATCAGGGTTATTTGATACAACTATAATTAGATGTTCAACTAATTTTAAGGCTTTTATAATTACTGCTTTATGCCCTGAATGTAGAGGGTCAAAAGATCCTGCGTAAATAGCTTTTTTCATTATTTAAATAGTTTTAGAGCGTTTTGAGCAATTAAAAGTTCTTCGTTTGTTCTAACTACGTAAACTTTAATTTCGCTTTCAGGAGTAGAAATCAATTCATAATCAGCAATTTTGCCATAGTTTTTGTCTGAATTAATTTCAATATTAGCAAATTTTAATTTACTAATAACATCACGACGTAAATCAGGAGCATTTTCACCAACGCCGGCAGTGAAAACGATTGCATCTAATTTACCTACTTTATTTGCATAATTAGCAATGAAGTCAACGATTTTTTGCACATATAAATCTCAGGCAAAAATTGCACGTTTATTATTTTCAGCAATACCTTTTTCAATATCGCGCATATCGCTTGAAATTCCAGAAACACCAAGCAATCCTGATTTTTTATTTAGAGCTGAGGTTACTTCTGAAACGCTTAGGCCACTACGTGAGCATACAAATTCAATAATCGCAGGGTCAACATCTCCTGAACGAGTACCCATCATTATTCCGGCTAGTGGTGTTAGACCCATAGTTGTATCAATAGATTTTGAATCCTTAATAGCACAAATACTTGCACCGTTACCTACGTGAGCATTAACGATATTAACTGTGTCTTTACCCAATATTTCTTGCATTTTTTCAGTGATGAATTGGTGAGAAATTCCATGAAAACCAAAACGGCGAATACCATATTCTTCAGTTCACTCCATTGGGATAGGATAAACTGCATTAACATCCGGAATACTTGTGTGGAAGCTTGTGTCAAATTCTGCAGCTAATTTAGCTTTTGGTAAAACATTTCTAAAAGCATTAATAGCTTGCAAAGCCCCAGGATTGTGAAGTGGTGCATAATCTGAACATTTTTCTATTACGCCAATAACCTCATCATTGATTTCAGCGGTCTTAGTGAAAAATGTTCCACCATGAACAACTCTGAAACCGATTACATCGATATCCTCAACATTTTCAATTAGCTTAATTTCAGCCATTAAGTCTAAAATCGCTTCCGCAGCGACTGTGTGGTTTGGCATATCAATGTTTTTTACGTGTTTTTTATCATTTTCTTTAATTGTGATAATTCCATCATTTAGCGTAATTCTTTCGGCTAAACCACTTGCAATTACACTTAAATCACTTTTTTCAAATAATTGTAGCTTAATTGATGAGCTACCTGCATTTATAACTAATAATTTTTTACTCATTATTTCACTCCTTCACTTTGAATCATTGTGATTAAAACGGTATTAACTACGTCATTAACCTTAGCTCCCCGTGATAAATCATTTACGGGTTTATTTGTACCAACAATGATTGGACCAATAGCTCCATAACCCGCTAGTCTTTGAACCAATTTATATCCAATGTTTCCAGCCTCTAAATTAGGAAAAATCAATGTATTAGCTGGTTCATTAAATGAATCTAGAGGGTATTTAGCTTTTCTAACTCCTAAATCTATTGCTGCATCTAATTGAACTTCTCCAATTGCCTTAGTTCCTTCATATTTAGCATTAAAGTCAATAGTTGCATTATGAACCATTTCGGTTTCAGGTGTTTTTGCACTAAAGTTAGTTGAAAAACTTAAAAATGCAACTTTTGGGTCAATATTAAAACCTTTAACAAAACGCGCTGCGTTGATTCCGATATCGGTTAAACCAGCTTGGTCAGGTTTTGGATTGACAGAAATATCGCTAAAGAATATTGTGTCATCTCCCTTGTGCATAATCATTACAGAGCTAATTGTTTTAATACCCTTAGCTGAACCTATAACTTTAAAAGCTGCTCGCAACATATCTGCTGTTGAGTAAATTAAACCACCTACAACGCCGTCCACTTCACCATTTTGTAAAAGCATCATTGCATAAAAAGGTCTTTGTTCAATTGCTTTTTGACAAACTTCTAATGTATCTTTATTTTCTTTACCTTTAGCTTGTGCCGCTGCTTCGCGTTGCTCAAACATTAGCTGAGCAAGTTGAGCTTTTTTATCTGCATCAGCGTGAATGTTGATTACAGTTGCTTTTGTATTGATTGTCATGTCTTTTTCAGTCAATAAAATTACTTCACAATTTTGATATTGTTCAAGAATTTTCGATGCTTCAATAGCACGATCGTCATCACCATCAACGATTACAATTCTTTTTTTAGTCCCAATATTATTAACTGTCTTTTGAATTAATGATGTAAATTCCATCTTAGTTCCCCTTATATTATTAAATATAAAAAATATTTTACAACATATCGATTTTTTAAGACAAAAAATGCCAAAAATTATGGCATTTTGTGAATTTTGGAGCTAAAGCTATTTTAAGATAGTAAGGTAAACTGAATTATGCTAATTAGAAAAACTACATTTATTTTTTAAATTGAATTACAACTTTAATTTCTTCAGACAATGTTTTTAAATCCTCTTTTAAAGGAGTTTTAAATTTAAAGGTAATAGTTTTCTTGGAATCGTCTTTTTCCCAGTCGATATATTGTACTTTTGTATTTGCCGTTTGACTTGAAGATGAATAAATAGAAACCTGTTTGTCTTTTTCTTTGCTTGTTCTAAAGTGCGTTTTTGCCTCATCGCTCAAGTTGATAAATTCATTTAATTTATTTTTTTTCGAATCACTTTTATTTTTTCCGAAATGAATTGAACCTGAATAAATGTAAAAATGATACTCAGGATGCTCTTTTAATTGAAATTTATCTACAAATGTTTGATATTTCGCATCATCAGGAACGCTAAAAACATTGTTTTGATCAACTATTCGTTTAATATCGGGATATAAATATTTTTCATACAAATTACTCTGGTTCTGTTTTGGATTTTTATCTTTCATTTGGTCCCTAGAATCATTAACGTTAGGTACGGGAACATCACTTTTTTCAGCCTCCGAATCACTTTCTATTTTTTTCGCGTTTTCTGTTTTAGGGTTATCACTATTTGAGCTCGATTCTGTATTGTTATCCGGTTGTTTTTTATTTTTTGAACCTTGATTTTCTCTTTCGCCAGAATCTTTTTTAGGTTCTGTTAAATTTGGATCTTTTAACTCTCCGGATTGATGTTTATCTTCGTCTTTTGAAATGTTTGCTTCGGGATTCCTATTATCTGGTTGAACACCTCTATGTCCTTCATCGGTTTTTAAATTTTCTTCATTATTCAATTCATTGTCTCAATCGCTAAATAATTTTAATATTTCACCAATTGATTTTTCGTAATCAGATTGCTTGGACACACTTGGAATTTGTTGAACAACATTTTCCATTTTTTTGTGGAATTCTTCAAAAATTTTACGTTCTTCTCCATCTTCTATTTCCGACATTGATTTATTAAATTCTTGAACAAATTCAACTATTTTTGATCAATCTTTTTTTGAGTCTTCCTCATTGCTATGTTTTTGAGTGAAGCCGGTAATGTTTTCTTGCTCTTTCATTAACTCCGCAATATCTTTATTATCTTCGTGCTCTCGCCCCTCCTGATGTTGCGGGTTTAATTTTTCTGGTTCATTTTGCGAATTTAAACCACTATTGATTGGCGGGTTATCTCGTTTAGGAGAGGAATGCTCTACCTCTGGTTCCTTTTTTAGTTTATTTTCGTCACTTTGATTTGACGGTTGGTCTGATTGTTTTTTTGTAGATTCCTGGTTTTTTGGTTCGTTTATACTTATTTTTTGCTCGAACTTTTCTGATAAAGTACCATCTTTTTTAACAAGATAATAAACCAAGGTAACTGAGTTTTCTTCTGGATTTCCCTCTAAATAAATTCCATGTTTATTTCCGCCCTTACCTGCATCAATAGTTTTATTTTTTCCAGGATGTGTAATAATTTTATCGGCAACGCTAGATAATGAATCGATTAATGAAAGCCCGTGTTGCTTTTTGTTTGGGTCTTTGTTAAATTTACTTGCTACAAAACTAATCTTTTTATCTTGAATTTTTAGTCGATTATTTGTATCTTTCGAAGCTGCAATTAAATTATCTAAATGTTCTTTTTTTTCATCAAATTTAAATATTTTTCCGCCAGTTTCTTTTGCAACTTTGAATAGTGTTGGATTTTTATATAATTCAGCTTCATTTTTTTCAAGAGGTTTTTCTGGTGATGCTAAATTATTTTTATCATTATCTTTTTTTGGTTCTTTGCTACTTTGGTTGCTTTGAGCATCTGATTGAGGTTTACTTGGTTGACTTTGAGTATTTGATTCCGTATTCCCTTGTTTTCCTTGACCGCCTTCGCCTTGAACATCGGGTTTTGCGCTTTCTAGAGTGGCGTCTGGAGTATAAATCAATTCTCTTCTTTTTTCTCCAACGGTTCCATCCTTTTTAACTAATCTAAATTCTGCATAAACCTTGTCATCTTCAAAAATTAAATTTATTCCTTTTAATCTACTTCTTTTATTTGGTCCTGGTTTACCAAATTCTATTTCGGCAGGTGCAATATAAGATACATTTCCATGAGTAAGAGTTTTTAGTTGGATGTCAGAATTTACATTTAACCCTGTTTTTTTATCTTGACCATTTATATATTGAACTATAATCCCTGATGACTTTTCAGATTTTTTATCATAGTTCTTTGTTATTTTAATTCTATTTTTTGATTTGGCTTGGTCTATTATTTTCGTAATATTAGTTCCTGATTGATCAAATGTAAATATTTTTTTGTTTTCATTTAAATAATTAAATAAATCAGGATCACTAAAATCTTTTAACTGATCCTTAGGTTCGGATGCAGATTGTTTGTTGCTTTGATTGTTATGTCCTAAATCTTTGTCAGGCGCTTGAGGTGCAGGGGTTGTATCTTTTTCTATTTCCCCGTTTTGAGGGTCTTTATCAGTATTTTCTATTTTTTCCGGTTCTTTAGTAAGGGGGGGGCGAAACAAGTTCGCTATTAGCTTTATCAGCTATTTTGAATCCTTCAACTGATTTTTGCATATTAGCAAATACAACTTTGCCAGATTTATCTTTAACATCTAGTATAACCAAAACTGCACCAGGTTTATTGTTTGCTGGTGTAACCGTTTTAATTTCTGGTGTGTAATTTTTGTCGCTTGATTTTGTCAAAATATCGCTAGGCTCAACATCTTTTGCTTCTTTGACAAAAGATTCTTCTTTGACACTTATCGAAATAATTTTTTCATAATCTATTTCTTCCTTTGCACACGAAATTACAGTTAGTGGAATTGATACCACAGATGTAAGTGCTAAGGATAAGAAACCTAATTTTCTTTTACTCATTTTTTACCTTTTTTATTTTGCTATCTTAATTTTTTATTTGTTTGTATTTTACCATTTTAAATTGTTAGATTAATACCACCAAATTTCAAATGAGTAAAATTTGCAATAAAATTTTCATACAGAGGTTCTTTAAAACGTTTATTAGAACTCAACTTCAGACAAAAAAAGCAGGAAATTAATCCCGCTTTTTTTGATTTTTAATTAAATATAAAATCTATAAATCATTGTTGTTTTTAACAGCTCTTAAAAGATTTCTGAAAAGGCATACAACCGTTAAAGGTCCAACGCCACCAGGTGAAGGAGCTAGGGCAGAAATATGGTTTTCTAAATCAGTGTAGTCCACATCACCACGAAGACACTTAGTTCCATCCTCCTCAACTAATGTTGAGCCCACATCAACGACAACAGCATCTTCTTTAATATTTTTTTTGTTGATTAAATGTGGCACGCCAGCGGCAACAACTAAGATATCTGCGTTTTCAACACCTTTGATGCCCGACTCTCTATTGTGAGTTGATACTTGACCTACATTGCGAGTTTTAAGTAGATTAGCAGTTGGCTTCCCAACTAATAAACTACGTCCAATCACAGCAACTCGTTTGCCATCAAAATCAATATTATAATAGTCTAAAAGTTCCATAATTGCTTGTGCAGTTGCAGGGGTAAAATAAAAGTCCTTAGTTTTGTTATAGAAATTAAATGAGTTACGCGAAGACAGACCATCTACATCTTTTTCAAATCTAACCGCATCTAAAATTGGTTGAGTGTATGTATTGATTGATTCTGGAAGTGGGAGTTGAACAATGATGCCATCAGCTATTTCGTTAATTTCATCCATCTTTTTTAATAATTGCTTATAGCGAATTTTTTCTGGGAAACTATAAACCTGAGTCTCAACACCTAATTCGTCAGCTTTTGCAATTTTTTTAGCTATATATTTTTCACTTGCAGGATTATTGCCGACAAAAACAATAGCTAAAATTGGTTTGCGACCTAATTCCTTTGTTACAGCAGCAAACTCATTTTTTAGTTCAAGAGTTAATTTATTTGCCACAACTTTACCGTCTAAGATCTTCATTTTAACTCCTCCTTATATTGCTCTAGTTCAATATTGAATTTAGCTAATTTATCTTGTTCCAACTGAATTTTGATTGCCGGTGCTTTTGCGATAAAATTTTTATTTTGTAACATTAATTCAGCACGTTTAATTTCTGATTCTAGGAAAGCGATTTTTTTCTCAAGTTCTTTAATATATTCTTGTTTTTGCTCTTTGCTTTGTTTGATGTATACATTCAAATCACCATTAGCAAAAAGCGAATCTTTATTCACTTCACGGCGAGCATTTGCTAAGCTGTCTATTGAGTTTAAGATAAACTGATTAAGATCAATATTAACATCATAGTGTAATATTTCTTTTTTACTAATACCATTGTCTTCTCTGTATTTTCGTAAAATTGTTACAATTTTTATTACGTTTTGAACTTGATCAATTACCTCGTCATTTAAGGTTTTTAACATTAACGGTTTTGATTCTAAGATTTCTTTATCATAAAGAGTTTTATATAAATAATCAGTAATAAATGGTAGCAATGGATGTAGAATTAATAATAATTTTTTGAAGTTATCTAATGCCGCTTTTTTGTTAGGCATAATTTTTAAAAGTTCCACGTATCATGATGAAAAATCAGAATAAATGAATTTATTTAATTCGTAGCCTACTATGGTTAGTTCATATTTTTTAAAAGCTTTGTCAATTGTTTTATTTAGTTGAACTAAGCGATTATTAATTCATTTATCGGCAGGGGAATATTTATTTTGTAAATCATCTGGCAGATTTTGAATATAACGAGCTATATTTCAAATTTTATTGCATAAAGCTCAGGCAGATTTAACTTTTTCTGTTGAATATCGTAAATCTAATCCAGGCGTTGTATTGGTGGTTAAAAATCATCGTAATGCATCAGCACCATATTCAGCTATTACATCCATTGGATCAATTCCGTTTCCTAACGATTTGGACATTTTCCGTCCTTGTTCGTCGCGAACAAGACCGGTTAAAAGTAAGTGCTCAAATGGTTTTGCGTTTTTAAATGCTAAGGAGAAAAAGTACATGCGTGCAACTCAGAAAAAGATTATGTCGTAACCTGTTACAAGCAGTGATGTAGGGAAATATCGATTTATTATACTTTCAGAGTTAGCGTCAGGTCAACCTAAAAATGAAAATGGAGCAAGACCTGATGAAAATCAAGTGTCTAAAACATCCTCATCTTGAATTCAACCTTCTCCTGGGCAATTAACTTGAACTTTTATTTCACTTCCTTTATACCAAGCAGGAATTCTGTGGCCTCATCATAACTGGCGAGAAATTGTTCAATCGTGTGCATTTTCCATTCAGGTACGCAGTGTTGAAGAGAACCTTTTTGGGAAAAACTTGACTGAATCTTTTGTTTTTAAGTGCTCTAAAATTAAAGAACTTAATTTGTCCATTTTCACAAATCATTGCGGCATAACTAAAATTTCGACAGCTTCTCCACTACGTTCTGAATATCCAACATTTGATGTTGTTTTTTCAATTTTTTCTAGGAAATTATTATCCTGCAAGTATTTCTTAATTTTCTCACGGGCTTCGAAGCGTTCTAAACCGTGAAAGATTGAATCGGAAGCATTGATATACCCATCTTGATTTATTGTTTCTTTAATTTCAAGATTATGTTTTTTAATAATATCAATATCAATTTCAGCATGAGCTGATAACTTCATTATTCCGGTTCCAAACTCAATATCTGCGTAATCATCAGGGATAAAAGGAATTACTTCATTTGTTAAAGGGTGGCAAATCTGAATGTTTTTTAAATTATTATATCTTTTGTCTGCTGGATTATAAATAATCGCAACATCAGAAAGCATAGTTTCAGGGCGTACAGTTGCTACTAGCAAATGTTTATCAGAGTTTAAAATTGGGTACTTAATGTACAACATTTCTTGCTCGGTTGGTTTGGGGATAACTTCAATATTTGATAGTGCTGTTTTTAATTTTGGATCTCAACTTATCGCTCTAGTCCCACGATAAATTAAACCTTGTTTATAAAGTTCGACAAAAGCATGATTAACTGCTTTATTGGATTTTTCATCTAGTGTAAAACGCTCACGCTCATAATCAAGACCTAAACCAAGCACTTCTCATTGAGAACGAATTGATTTTGAATACTCATTCTTTCACTCTCACACTTTTTTTAGAAAATCTTCACGACCTAAATCATGTCTAGATTTTCCTGTTTGGTTATATATATTGCTCTCAACTCGACTTTGGGTCGCAATTCCTGCATGATCCATTCCCGTAATATAAAAAACATCGTACCCTTTTAATTTTTTATAACGAATAATGGTGTCTTGAATAGCTGTGTTTAACGCGTGTCCAATATGCAATTTACCAGTAACGTTAGGAGGCGGTAATAATAAACTAAAAGGTTTTTTAGCATTATCATGAGTGCTAAAAAACTTTTTATTCTTTCATTTACTCGCAATTTCAGGTTCAAAATCTTTTGGGTTATATACTTTATCTAAAATCATGAACACCCCCGTTTTCTCATACTTAAATTAAGTATATAAAATTATATCATTTAAATTTAAATTGAGAGATTATATAAGAGATTCTTAAATTATTTTTAATGGAGATAACCTAAAAATGATTAATTTACTGAAATTTATACTGAGTTATTTAATTTTTTTATCATAATATCTAGTTTTGACCGCTCAAACAACAATGATAGTCGTTAGCGCAATTCCGACTATTGAAGGAATAATAATACTTAATAAAAATTTAGTATTTGTTGATTTTGTTTTATGTTGTTTAATATTCAATTTTGTGAGTATGTCAGTAATTTTTATCGGTTTTAAATCATTAATTATTCGCTCACCTGATTTATTACTAAATCACAGTGTGGCTGAATTTTTTACATACTTTCCAAACGCATTAATTTCAATTTTTTCCTTAAAGAATTGATTGGGGCTAGCGGTCAATTTATTTGTTAAATTATCCAATTCATCAGCGCTAATATGATAATCTACATTAAATATTAATTTGAATTCATTTTCAAAATAATTAACAATATCTCTAACTATATTTAATCTTAAAATTGATTTTTGACTTTCAGCGTAATTGAATTGTTTTCCAGTAATTTTAGTTAAATCTAGGACGGTATTTTCATTTTTGGAATAAACCACTTTTGAAGCGTGGTTAGTAATTTTAAACACACCTCTATTAACAAGTTTGCGATTTATCCCCGAAATCGTAAAGGTAAACGATTCGCCCCCTCCCTTGCTTAATTTTCACAATCCAATATCATAATTATCTATTTTAATATCTTGGTTAAGTCTCAGGTTGTGTAATTTCGCAATTCTTTCAACTATAAATTTATCCAAAATCGGTTTTATCAATTCTGCATTATCTTCGTTAAAACTAAAAGACTCAAATTCTATCTTTGATAAATCGACTTCTTTTTCAAATATATTTGATGCGCTATTGTATACCTTTGCAAATAAGATTCCAGCTCCTTTTTTTGCCTCAACTATTAGTATAGAATGTGGATTGTATTCATTTTTTGCGGGTGTATTAGGAGTTTGGCGTTCTTTTGCAACTTGGTCTAGGTTTTTGATTATAAAATCTTCATTAGTCAAGGGTGCTAAATCATTTGTAATTTGTTTAGTAATAAATTCTTTTATTTTTTTAACTTCTGTTAAACCATTTAAGTGAATATTATTGATTTTTTTATTCAAAAATAAATGTTTTTGTTGTGTTTTAAATGAGATTCCTTGCTGATTATTTTTTAAATAAAATTGAAATTTATTTGAGGGAAAAGCACGAATATTTTTTCCATCTTTTACCTTAAGTTGTATGTTTAAAACATTGTTTACTTTATCTAGGAATGTATATATATGAAATAAATTGGCTAAACTAACTGATTTTTCGGTTTTTAGCACTTGATCTATATTTTGTATTATTTTCGTTTCAAATTCGTCTAGTGAGTTTTCGGTAAACAAGAGATGTAAATATTCGGTATTAAGTTTTATATTGATATTTTCAACATTTTTATAGTCGACATCAGAAAATTTAAGCGGTACAAAAATCTCATTGCTTGTTAATTTAAAATTATCGTTTAAACTTTTTGGTCTGATTTTTATAATATATCCTTGATTATCTCTACTTAACTCAACCCCTTGAATTTCCACTTTGTCTTTATATTTAAATTCATCTAGCAATTCTTTTTTAGCTAAATTTAAATCTGATTTATACTTTGACAAAAATGAGCTAGTTGTAAATAAGTTATCTTTAATGTGTGTCGGCAAGGGAGTTATTGGAATATACTGACTAGAATTAGAACGTCAAAATAAGTAATTAACATACCTTTTATAATGCTCCATTGTTTGTTGATAATTTAATTTATCTATTTCCTTGTCTTTTATGTTTTGTGAGTATAAATAATCGCGAAAATGAGCACCTTGTTTCGATTTTCATAACGGAACTATTTGACCACTTGTTAAAGCGACGTTATCAGTAAAATTGCTCGATGGTTCAGTGTTTTCTTTAATTAAAACCAGTTTAAAATTACTTATTGAATTATGCGAATTCGATACAAATAACCAAATTCCGCTATTTGAAAAGTAGCTGTTATCACTCGTTTGCAAAATTTCTTCCTTAAACGGCTTATTGTCAAAGTTTTCAAATTGCAAAATATTATTTTTTTGAACTAGTTTAAAAAGTAAAAAGTTTTCACTTTTTCCTATTAATTGTTTTAAACCTCCTTTTCCTAACACTATTGCTTCAGCTATAACGCCTCTATCGAGTGTTTCTTTTGAATTAGGTACAAATAGTGTTTTGGCTTTATAGGGTAATTTAGTTTGCTGATAATATTTTTTTTCTTGATAATTTGAGTATAAATAACTGAAATCTTTATAGTTACCGTCAGTAAACATAGATTTTTTTAAATAGTGATTAAAATCAAGTAAAACCAATTCTTTTTTAGTTCCCGTGATTGGATCGATTGATGGGTCGTATTTTTCGTTTTTTATTAATTTACCTTTTTCGTCTCTAATTCTCTTTCCATTTGAATCTATTAAATACTCGCTAATTAATTGAGCTTGGCTATTATTTGCGCTAGGATCTCATCCATATCATTTAAAATCTATTTGCGAAGAAAGTGAATCGACAACAATTATTTTAGTATATTTTAGTGTAAGGTTCTCTTCTAAATTATTTGAGCCTTTATACTGATAAATTTCAATTTTATACTCGTTTTTTTGAAAACGATCACCACTTTGACTATCTACGCTAAATGAATTGTCAGCACTATCATTTCTTCCATCTAACAGGATTTTGCTAAATTGTCTATCTATAACATCAACTTTTTTTCCGTTTACTAATAAAACTTCATTTTCTTTTAAACTTGTGTTAAAAATAATTTTTAAAGGAGTGTGAGCTATTCAACGTCCACCTCAAAATTCTTTAGAATTTATTTTGCCTATTTTTGTCTTATCTTCTGGGTCGCGAACCAATACATCATCAACTAATTCAGTTGTATTTGTGTTGAAATCAACTCATTTTCCAAGATTTATTTTAATTCTTTCATCAATATTATATTGATCAATATTTTCGCTTGCTTCAATAATAATTCTTATGTTTTCAGCAAACAGTTTAGTTTCATTATTTTCATTATTAATTACAATAACATTAATGTTATTGTTGCCTTTTACTCTGTATTTCAGACGTAATTTAGCCCCTATATCAGATAGCTTTTTATTAAAATTACTAATCTTATCTTCTAGCATATCAATATTAGACCTAAATCCCGCCTTATTAACAGTTGTGTATAAATCACCGCCAATTTCTGATTTTATTTTGATTAAATCGGTGTTTTTAAGAAGTTCATTTTTAATAAATGATCAGTCTTTTTCAATCTGTTCACTATTTCTGAAGGGCTGATAATAATCACCTTTTATAGAAAGTGTCATTCTCGAAGCATTCTTTAATCTATCGGGAGCTTGAAAGGTTTTTGACTGTCAAGTTCATATTGTTTCAGTATGGTAAATAAAATCACCGTGGTATTCTTCGATATGATCTAGTACTTCTTCTGTGTCATATTCTTCATAATTTACAACATAGTAGTCATTTTCAAAAATTAATTCAACACTTGGATTTGATTTTTCATCTAAATTCATCTTCAAGATTTTAAATTTATCATGCAAATCGTTTATAAACTCTTTTTCCGACTCAGATAGAGTAGTTTTTAATAGATTATCGGCAATAAATTGATTAAATTCTTTAAAACTTGTTTTAATTTGCGTAATAAATCCTTTGGATATTTTTTCATCTCTTGTCCGCTCTGTGTTAAATAATTCTTCTTTCATCACATCATCTAATGGTTCGTATTCTGATGAAAAATAGGATTTTTCCACTTTAAATTTATGACCCAAAATATTTATTGTATCCGCACCTTTTTCTAAAGGAAGATTTACGTTATTTATATTGATTTTATGCGCTGTTTTTGTTTGTGGTGTCTTAGTAGCCTTCGACGATCACTCGATGGGCAGTTGTTTATAAGTTGCTGAAAGTGAAGAAACTAATGAAATAAAACTAACTGCCATAGGAAGCCCAACAGCAAGCTTGTGTAATGGTAGTTTTCTCTTTAATATACCCAAATTTACTCCATTCTCTTAAAATCACCTTGTTTAAAATAAAGGTTTTTTTCGAAATTGTTATATCAAGCTTCAATTTTTATTTTAGAATTCAAATGTAATGAAACAAGACTATTACCGATAATACCATCGTTTAAAAAGCTTGTAGTAGTGCTGTTCAACCCTCCGGCATATTCGTACATCTTTTTAACAGCTCCTAAGTCATGATTTTTAAGACCGAAAATCGTTGAATATTGGCAGTTTTGAACTATACTTTCCGCTTTTTTAGAGATTAATAAATCTGATGGCGATTGTGTTGTTAAATCCATAGAAAGTAAATATTTACGCCCTGTTTTAGTTAGTTTTCATAAGAAATTAAGCATTAGTGGTTTTAATTCATCAACATATTGGTGTACTTCATCAATAAATAGCACCGTGTGTTTATTAGGGTTTAAAATTACGTTCTGATAAACTAGGTTTTGAATTAAAGATAGTAGTACATATGTTGCAATGTTATTTTCCTCTTTTCCTAAGCTCATTAATTCTTTTGTGTTAAAGACAATAAAATCATTATTTAAATTAATGTTGGTCTGTGCGTTATATAATTTTTCATATTTTCCGTTATTTTCGAATAAATACTCAAAAGTATCAATAATGCCATCAATTAAAAATGCCTTTCTCTCACGATCGTAATTATCTTTATAATCCCATTTTTTTAAAATAGAAATTAAATCACTCATCACCGGCCATTTCAGGTTGTTTAAATCGGTATAATGCTTACACTCCTTAACTCCGATATTATCGTAAAGTTTTTTAACTGCTTTCATTATTATCATAATATGAACATCACTAAAATCATCTTTAACAAGTTTAAAGAATCCTTCTAATCATTCATTGTGCTTTTTAATAATCGAACCAATTTGTGGTTCTTTATTAGTTTCTTTTTCTCACAATTGCATTCTAACTTCAAGGGGATTTAAGCAAGCTGTTGAGCTTGTGCCTAAATTAAATATTGTCCCTCCAAATTTTTTTGCTAAATAGTTATATTCATTTTCTAGATCGATTACATAAACATTGTGATTTTCCATTAAAGCATCGACAATTGATTTTGATTTTGAGGTTGATTTTCCTTTACCACTTGATCCTAATGTAAATCAATTGTAGTTGGTACGACGATTATTTTTTTTATAAAATCGATCAACAATAATCGCTTCGCCAGTATCGAGTGTAGTACCTAATAAAGCTAAATTTCCGTCATTTTGGTATTCATTTTCAAAACTTCATCCATAAGCTAAATTATGCGAGCTAATTTGCATTGCTTCATTTAAATTGTCAGTCGGAATAAGCATAGTTTGTGCGAATGCTTCAAATTGACGAAAAGGCAGTGATTTTAGCTTTATTTTGCTTCTTTTCGCGTTTGATAAATTTTTATTTTCAAGATTTCTTAGCTCACGCAATGAACTTGCTTCATTAACTATTAATAAATGGAAATTGAACAAATTATTATCATTGACCAATATTTGTTCCTCAAGATGTTCAATCGCTTCCAACTGCAAATTATTCCCTTTTTTATTAAATTGCGAATTTATAACTTCATTATTGTCGCGAGTTGTTCGGCTACTTTTATCTATTAAATCAGCAATTCCATCGTATCCAATAACACCCATATTTCAAACTATATTGGAATTATTATTTAGCAACTCATAACTCCACCCGTTCATTAAACGCAATGGTAATTCGGACAAAACCTGAATTGAATAGTATTTGCCATCTTTAATAAAATAACTAGGCTTAAAAATAACTTTTTCGCTACATAATAATGATGATAAATTTAACTCTTTTACTTCGATGCTAAGTTCTTTTCCTTTTGTTTTATGTCTAAAAAACCAGTTTTTTACACGTGAAATTCAATCTTTTTTGTTTATTGGTAGGTTCAATTGAGTTTTTCAATTGTTTTTATCGCTTGCTTTTTCTAAATACTCGTTAGCTTTCTGCTGATCAACTTTTAAATGATTCTGTCTTGCAAGAAATTTAATTAAGTTTATACCTTTTACAACTTCGGGTTCAAGTTCCATAGAATTAAGTAACGTATACGCATTGTCCACGCTTTTGTTTAATTCATGAATTCGACTTTGATACAAAACTATATAATAAGTATCCACCAGAATTTCTTTATCAAGCATGTCAAAATCTAAGTATCTTTCGTGATAAAGATTTTCAAAATTTTCTTTAACAGATTTAGGTGCCCCTAAATCATTTAACCGATTCATTTTAGACTCAATATTTGACTTTAAACACTCAAAATTCGCAGTGTAATCAATAAGTTCTTTATTCCGTATAATGCTTAAATGTAAATTTGACGAATCTAGCAAATTGATAAACTTTGCTAAAAACGCCTCGGCATCCTCTGCTTCCTCACTTCATGGCGTTTTACCTTTAAATTTAATTACTGCAAAATACTTAGTTCCACTTTTTAAATTTTTTGTTTGCACATAAGTGTTGTCTAGAATTTTTTCATATGGAACTAATAATTGTGTGCTTAAATTTTTGTTCTCATATTTCTTAGTTTTAAATGAGTATCTAAGCATTCAAAAAAATAAAATATATAAACGAACCTGATATTTAGGAATTTTAATTAAAACTATACTTAAAACGGCAAACGAAGCAAACCAAACCACAAGTTTAATCAGAGTGTTTAAACTTTTAGGCAATAAAATATTTGATCCAAAAAATGAAGTCATTAAAATAGCAACAAGAATACCAAAATCTAGTCACGTATAGTTTTTAAATACTTTATTTTTTGTCTTTTTAATATTTTTAGGTTGTAACATATTTATTCCTTTTGTGTTTAAATATTCTTCTAAAATATATTTTTATTTTTGTAACCAGATGATATTTTTGCATTTGAATTAGAGACCTTGTGTGAATTTAACCGTTTTGAGACTATATCTAAGATTGAGCTTCTTACCCCTGACAGGCCTGTATTAGAATTTAATTGTGTAACATTGCTTATTTTTTGATTAAATTCAGTATTAGTTCTGTGTTTTTGGGCAATATTACTTGATAAAATATCCCTTCTTTTTAACCTTCCCGCTCATTCATAATTAGTAAATTTATTTAATACGGTTCTATCTTTACTAAAATTATTTGTTTTGTAAACAGGCATATTTTGTATGACGTTTGAAGATGTGGTGAATATTTTTTTAGTTTGATTCAATGAGGCTTTGAGTGACGTAGCTTCGCCGACTAGATTACCAAGTTCTGATGCCACACCCTTGGCAGCAAATGCACCACCCACACATACTGCAAACAGCAGTAAAATTTTGGCTATTCAGTCGATTTCGAGAGTGTTTATCCATTTTTCGCTTAGTGAAAGAAATATTGTAAATACCTGAACTGATAATACTAGGCCTAAAATTACAAAACTTTTTCCAAAATACATTCATGCTCACCTCTTCATTCGTTTGCCACCATCCGCAATTGAACTTGATGCGACAAATGGAGAAATAATAAATAAATAAAATTGCTGAAATATTTTTTGTACTATAGTTAATAGACCCGCCACCAACGGAATACAGGTGGCATAAGACATTAAGGAACCTAAAAATAACATTTTAGAGCGGGTTCCGTGACTTAACTCATTATATATTTCCCGCGTAAAATTAAAATTGTTGTCTGCTACGCTTTGTCAATCATCAAAACTTACCGAAGACATTTCTTCGGGGTTGTATAAAGAATTAAAAATTTGTTTATCTACTGCTAAATCCTTTGTTGAAATGATTAGGCTAAACATTATCGAAATTAAAATGTTAAATAAATATATTAATAACGGGATGCCAACAACAAAAATCATTGAAATAAATGAAAATTTCAAAGCAGTAGACACAGGGTTAGTTTCCGCCCATTCCCCTCTTCAAAATCCTAATCTAATAACGCTAATAATGAATAAAAACACGTAAACCAATGCTGAAATAATAGCTAAACGTTTAAACATATCTGGCAAATGAGAAAAACTTAGCGGTTTATTTACATTCATCCCAAAAAGCAAATACTGAGGTAGACCTATAGAAATTAATTCATAAATTTTGACAATACCTTTAACAAATAACAATGGTACCACAACACAAATGTAATAAAGACCTAGTCAAATATAATAAATTAATGTATTTATTGCACTTGTAATCATATTAATTACCTATTGTTGCAAATGTTTTCATAATGGTTGTAATAATTGGTGTTATTCCTCATAAAACAACAATTGCGATTAAAAATATGCCAAGTCACTTCAACCTTTTTAACTGCGTTTTTCTTTCTTCTTCATTAGACGTTTTTCCTGCCGCTCAAAATGAGTAAGCGGCAACACAAATCACAATTAAAGTTAGCAGTCCAGCAAATGCACCTAATGTGATGTTTAAGTAAAACTGGACTTTATCTGCAATAGCTTGTAAATTATTGCTTATATCCAATCCACCACCTACACTAGATGCACCATCTAAAATTGCTCTTAGTTTCATTTATCTCCTTTCCTTTAGTAAAATGGACGATTATCCATTCACTTATACATATTCAATTATTTTGTAGTTTTTCTAAAAAAAGGAAAAAAATTGCGTTTTTACACAAAAAGTTCAAATAAATACACTGAATTTTAATGTTTAAATTTCCATTGAAATATCTCAGAATAAAGATTTATAAAATTGCTTAATTTTAATTCAGCAGCTTCTTCTAGTAATAGATAAGGTTTATCAATTTTGTCAACAGAACTTATGCTTGCTCATATAAAGTTGTAAAATTCAATATTTTTTGACGAAAATGTTTTTATAAATTTTGAATTAGTTTCCTTTTGTCATTTTTGTCCCATTAAATATTTAATAGGTTGAACAACGTCATGATATATTTTTCATGCTCAGCGATAGGTATCTCTAAAATCAGTTGTTTTTGTATATTCAAACCCACTAAATAATTGAAAAATATTTTTATTTTCACTTTCAAAGGTTAGACCCATAGCATAATCAAGTTTAAGATAATTTAAAATTGCATCTTCAAGTTCGCTTATTATGTTAAAATTATCAACAAAATGTTCAGCCAGTGTTTTTCTTGGGTCGTTAATTGAAACAAGATTTTCTTGCATTTCATTTTGCACTGAATTTGTAATAAAACATAAAAATTTCAGTCAATTAAGCAGTAATTTGTATTGTATTGACTGAATCATTAGTCCTTTAGCGTCACTTAAATAAATTCAGTCAATTAGGTCAAGAGATAACGACTCATCTTCTTTTAAGCTTTTTTCATAAAATTGTTTTGATATGAAAATATCTCGGTTATCTTCATGGAAACTGGACTTAGAAGTAATTGTTCTTTGCAACTTTCACAAAAGCGAAGGAATTTTTTTATTTAGATTCTTGTCGTGATATGAATTTTTATCTTTTGGTGACCTCGGCACTCAATTCTCTATTGAGCAGGTTTTTTCATTATTTTCTTGGTAGCCGCCAATCAAATTATCTTGTGTTTTCATCAGATTTTCACTCGCCTCATATGAGCAATAAAGTTCAAAACTCTTATGCAAATAAGTCTCAAGATGTTTTTTTAAAAAGTCAAAATTCAAAATTCTAAAAGCACTCTCTTTCAATATTTTTGCATCAGGAGTTGCAATATATTCTCTGATGGATTTAACGTCCAAAAAAGACAATAATTTATCAGCAATCTCATTGAATTCAGAAGGGCTTATTGGCCTAGGTTCATACTTGCTAAAAGTTCAAAATCTAGTTGGTTTTAGCGACCTTATTAATAGCGATATTTCTGAAATGGTGGGAAAATCAAAATCTTCAAAATTATCAATATAATAATCTTTTATCTTAGGTATCATTTTATCGATCTGTGAATTTTTTTCATCAAGCACCATCGAACCATAGTACAAACGTTTTTTATGGAAATTATCTTCCTTAAGACATAAATAATTTATTCCGTCATAACTAAAGTTAAACTGATCAATTTTATTATTTTTAATCGTCTTTTTTTGATTTTGTTTTTTTGAAACTTTAATATCAATCCCAACATCGTTATTGGACTTCGCGCAGGCAACAGTAGCATAAGACGCTAATGTCGTGATGGTGCTTAAGATTTTAACTTTCTTATATTTCATTTTAACCTTTCAATTATCTACATTTATATCTAGGTGCATTAATTAAAAAAAGGTAAAAAAATAAATAAAATTAGCATTCAAAATATAAAAATGCTAATTTTTGTGCAATAAAATTAAGGGTATACTTAGAGATCAAGATTTTATAAGTTATGTCTCAAGGCTGGGAAAGTATAAGAATGGTGGTTATTTTACTTATTCATCAAGTGACATAAAAAAATATATTTGTTATAAACTGCAAAAATCAAAAAAAACTCAACAAAAACATATGGGAGCTATAACTATCAATTTTTAGAAATTCTAAAAAAATCTTTTTAACCTCGCTTACTTCAGGGCCTCCAAGCAATGCTAAATTAAAAATTTTGCAGGCGCTATTGCTACAGATTTAAGCAAAAAATTAGGCACCGAGTACGAAGTGCAAAGTTTAGGCTTTAATGCAGGTAAAGAGGGTACAATTAACGGACGACATATTGATAAAAGAGTTGATGTCACAATTACTAAAAATAAAAAAGCGATTGCAGAAATCGCAGTTAAATTCGTAATGTCAAACTATAAGCAGAATTCTAACAATTATTTTGAAAATATGCTCGGTGAAACGGTAAATATACGCACAAATAATATCCCGTATTTTCAAATCTTTATAATTTCTAAAAAGATGCCTTATTATGATCTGCACAAAAATATATCCAGATGAGATTGTCCTTCTGCTGAAAATTTAAAAAAATATGTCAAAACGAGCCGTGATAACACAGACTATTTTTTCATACGCCAAATAAAACTCTCTTAGTAGTTATTGATTTACAAACGCGTGCTGACTTTAATCCTAAAAATTTTTCTGAATATCAGGATTATTTTTTAACACATCAAGAAGAATTTAACGTTAAATATGACGACGTAGATTCAGATTTTGGTGATAACGTTATCATAAATGACTATAATAAATTTATTGCAAAAATTTATCATCTAATACTATCTTTGTAATTCAAAATTTAATTTTATTTTTAAATTAATTATATAAAATGCGTATAGACATTGTGGCAAATTAGACTTTTCCGCTATCACATTTAAAATTGCACTAAATTAAATATATAAGAAAAAAATAAAGCAAAATTTTAATACAAACTAAAAAATCCTAAAAATAAATTTGTGTTTTTATGTTTTTTTGATAATATTTAAATGTTATATTTTAATATAACAATTTTTGGTGGCAAGATGCAAATACATATTAAAAATAAAATTGAAATTGAAAATATTAAAAAATCTTGCCAAATTCTGGCAGAAGTTAAACAAATTGTTTATAACTACATAAGACCAGGTGTTTCATTAAAAGAACTGGATTCAATCGCTTTTAATGAAATAGTAAAAAGAGGAGCACAACCTGCATTTTTAGGTTTATATGGATTTAAACATACGATGTGCATCTCAGTTAATGAAGAATTGATCCACGGCATTCCTAGTGATTACATTTTAAAAGATGGCGATATCGTATCTTGTGATTTAGGATGTATATACAAAGGAATGAATAGCGATAGTGCATTCACAAAAGGTGTTGGTACTATCACTCCGATAAATAAAAAACTAATTAATGTGGCCAAACAAGCTTTTGAGGCAGGCGTAGCAGCGATTAAACCCGGCGCTAGAGTTGGTGATATCAGTTACGCAATTGGTCAAGTTATTAGAAAAAACAAATTTTACACCCCTGATGAGTACTGCGGGCATGGGATAGGTTATTCATTACATGAAGAACCTAACGTCTTCAATGATGGCCTGCCTGGAAGTGGTCCTTTATTAAAAGATGGAATGGTAATTTGCATTGAACCTATGGTTATGCAAAAAAATTCAAAAGTCAAAGTTAAAAGTGATGGCTGAACTGTTGTTAGCGCTAGCGGTTTAACTAATTCACATTATGAACACACAGTTTTAATTCAGGATGGCAAGGGTGTGGTTTTGACGAAAGGAATTTAAATGGCAAAAGATGCTATTAAATTTAAAGCAATCGTTAAACAAGCTTTTTCTACTGATGAATATGAGGTAGAGCTTGAAAACGGTATGGTAATTAAAGCTCATATCTCTGGAAGAATGCGGGTAAATCATATTCGTATTTTGCCGGGGGACAGCGTCGATGTAGAAATAAGTCCTTACAACTTGAATTTAGGGCGTATTATCTACCGTCATAAATAAGGAGAAAACATGAAAGTTAGAGCAAGCGTTAAAAGAATGTGCAAAGATTGTCGTGTTATTAAACGTAGAGGAATTATTAGAATTATCTGCGCACAACCAAAACACAAACAAAGACAAGGATAGGAATATAAATGGCTAGAATTTTAAACGTTGAAATCCCAAACAATAAACGTGTTGTTATTTCATTAACATACATTTATGGTATTGGTTTAACAATATCAAAAGAAATACTTGCAAAAGCAAAAATTGACGAAAACATTAGAGTTAAAGATCTAAGCGAAGAACAATTATCAGCAATCCGTGAAGCTGCGAGAGAATACCAAACAGAAGGTGATTTACACCGTGAAGTTTCATTAAATATTAAACGTTTAATGGAAATTAAATGCTACCGTGGTATGAGACACCGTAAAGGTTTACCTGTTAGAGGTCAATCAACTAAATCTAATGCTCGTACACGTAAGGGTCCTAGAAAAACAGTTGCAGGTAAGAAAAAATAGGAGTTAATAATGGCTACAACTAAAACTAAAAAAACTAAAAAAAGAGCAGTAGTTAGTGGTGTTGCTCACATTCACTCAACTAATCAAAATACAATTGTTACTTTTGCGGACGAAAACGGAAACGTAATCGCTTGATCATCATCAGGGGCTATTGGTTACAAAGGATCGAAGAAAAAAACCCCTTATGCTGCCGGTCTAGCAGCGCAAGCAGCTACCGAAATGGCTAAAGAGCGTGGCATGAAAAGTGTTAGAGTTGAATTAAAAGGTTTAGGAGCAGGTAAAGATGCCGCTCGTAAACAAATAGAAGTGTCAGGTATCACAGTTACTGAAATCAAGGATGTTACACCAGTTCCACACAACGGAACTAGACCTCCTAAACGTGTTCTTAAACGTGAAAAAATGAGATAGAAACAAAACAATCTAAGGAGGAAATAATGGAAAAAATGGCAAAATTAGACTACACCCAACTTGAAACAATCAATGCAAATGTTAAAGAAGTCAATCATGCAACTTTTGCCTTACAACCTTTAGAAAGAGGTTTTGGTCAAACTGTTGCAGTCGCTTTACGTAGAGTGCTATTGTCAAATATTACTTCATTGGCAATGTGCGCTGTTAAAATTGAAGATGTTGAACATGAATTTCAAGTAATTAACGGCGTGGTCGAAGATGTTACATCTTTAATCATGAATTTACGTAAAGTTAAATTCCAATATAGCCCTGAGTTAGTAAATGACGATGAAGTTATCAAAGTTGTTTTAAACGTTGATAAACCTGGGCCAGTTACTTCAAGAAGTCTAGAAGTTGTTAACTCAAATATTGAAATTACTTCAAAATCAATACATTTGGCAACAATTAGTGGTACAAAAGGCAAATTACACTTAGAAATGTTCTTGCGTCCTGGACGTGGCTTCATTTCTAATGAAAAAAACAAGAAACTAATTGCCTCAACCAACTTTTTAACTCAAATTCATTCAAATATCAAAAAAGGTATTTTGATTGCAACCGATTCAAATTTCAGTCCAATTGAAAATGTAAATTACAAAATTAACGAGTTAAACTCTGCTTCAACTGATATTGAAGAAAGATTAGAGTTTTCTGTAACAACTGACGGCACAGTCGGTGCTAAAGAAGCGATTAAACAGGCTTGTGAAATTATTATTGGTCACTTCCAAATAGTCGGCAATGTTGAAGGGATGATGATTGATAACATTTTCAAAAAAGATGAAGTTGAAAAAGAAGTTGTTAAAGAAGAAAATGATTTAGATATTAGTGCACTAAACTTATCAGTGCGTTCTCTAAACGCTCTAAGAAAAATAGGTAAAGTTACACTATCACAAATCGCTCAAATGACTTATGAAGAATTAGAAAATACTAAAAACTTAGGTAAAAAATCTCTAGATGAAATTGTTTCTAAATTAAAAGAATTCGACTATGAATTGGCAAAAGGAGAAGAATAATGGCTAATCCAAAACAAATTTACTCTCGTGATACTAAATGAAGAAATGGTGTAATGCGTACACTTGTGAGCGAATTATTCGCACACGGACGTATTACAACAACCCTAACTCGTGCTAAAGAATTACGTCGTCACGCTGAAAAACTAATTACAAAAGCTAAAAACCCAACTCTCGCAAATCGTCGTGCAGTTGCCGCAGTATTGCGTCCAACATTAATTAACAATAAAGATAATGTTTTAAAATATTTATTCGACACAATTGCACCTAAATACGCACAAAGAAATGGCGGCTACACACGTATTTACAAACTTGTAGCTCGTCAAGGTGACTCAGCACCTATGGCTATTATCGAACTTGTTTAATCCAATTCTAACTTTAATTACCAATCCAAAAAATGGCTATAGCCATTTTTTTATTTTCTGGAAGCTATCTATTGACTTAAACAAAAATTAAAAACACTTCAACACTCATAAATATAATATTTAATTTAATATTGACATTTAAATTGCTATACTTAATAATATGACAAAAGATTCAAAATTATTTTCAATTGATATGTATTTTAAGCCAGGAAAAAATAAAGATACATTTAGCGATATCCCGACCCTAAAAATAAGAAATAATAGTGCTAACGCTTTTTTGATTTTAGACTCGAATTCTGACATGCTTAAAAACTGTTTTAAAGATATAATCAACTCAGAAAACTGCGTTAAATCAATGTTCTTGACTGATGAAAATGGTAGAAGGTATGAAACATTGAATAATAAGGAAATTATTAATGCAATCAGTTTTTATGGTCTGGACAACTTACGCACACATCAACAAATGACTCCAATTGCCCAAGAGTATTCGCGGATCAAGCAAAGCTACTTTTTAGACAAGAGCCGTTATAGACAATTACTAAATTTAATGGAAGTTAATGAATTTAAAATTAAAGCTATTATGCTAGAATCTTTTCGTAACAATATCAATATAATTCACTCAGAAAACACTGATTTTAAACGTGATTTTGAACACAATTTCAATTCTATTATTGAAGCACTAAGAGATGGAAAATTTGAACATGCATTAAATTTAAGTAAGCGACATGTCGAAAATTTTGATTGGTTTGGCGAAAAAATTGTTTATGAATTTTTAGAATTATTTCAAACTCTATTCGCATCAGCTCGTAAAATTATGATGGAACATTATCAAAGCCCTGGTTTTTTAGCTTTAACTAAACTTGAATCCTTCAGTCGGCGTTATGAGTTAGTCAATCAAATGCAACACACATCGAAAGAAATGGTCAAGCGACAAATTCATCTTCGCGACATTAGAAATGATAAACACATTATTGAAAAACTACGTAAACAGAACTTAAAAAACGGACTTGAACGTGGCACAAACTTAATTCAGTGATACAAATCTGCTGTCAAAATTCTTAAAAATAAAAGTCATTTTTTTGACAAAAAATCACCTGAGTATACACATATTTGAAAAAATATTATAACAATCAAGCATATAATTAAAGTTTTAAACCGCTCCAAATACACCTTGCGAGCGCTCACTAGCGAGAATTTCGACGACTTAAAAATTTATCTAGAAGCACGACGCTCACTTTTTATAGCCAACAACCTTGCATCAAACTCACTCACACAGGATACAAGGCATATTGAAAATATTAAAGCTATTGTTAAAAAAGAATTTTACGTTGATATTGAACAATACATTGAGCAAAGCTATGGAAATGATACAATCTACACTGATGAACTTCGCCGTTTAAAGCGACACATTAAGCGAATACAAGCTAAAAAACTAAATGTTTTTGGGATTGAAAATTACAAAAACAATTTACACCATCTAAAAAATCGTGTGAATACCCTCAGAGCTAAACGTGATTGACAAAAACAGTTAGAGCGTGAAGAATTTAAGCGAGCAATCAATTTGATGGCAATTTACAACACTAACGCAAAAACATTAATAAAAAATTATTATTCATTAGTTGATTTTGATCATAATTCCCTTGAAAAATTAAGTCAAATAATTGAGCATTATACCTCCAAGAATGAAGAAGAACACAAGATTTTATACACAATTAAAGAGAACATGATAAAAGTGAGCGAACTACTTAAATCAATTTCATTTCTCTATGATTATGTCGAAATTCTTCGCTCGATGCTATTTGTACGCTTTGATTTAACTGATAAATCAATTAAATCAATTGATATCTTTATAAAACTAATTAAAGTTTTAAACAATGCATCGTTCAGTATATCGAGTTTGACTAAACCAATGAGCAATCTTTCAAATATATCAAGCTTAAAAATAGGACTTTTAAGCGAGTTGATGAGTGGTTCTAAATTGCTTTTTATTAATGATGACATTAAAAACACTGATATGCGTTTAAAAAATGAATTTTTACGGATTGCTAACGATTTATGTAAAGAATCAAACATTGCCTACGCTTTTATCACTAATAATTTAGAATTGATTAAAAATCACGAATTTAACAATATTTTTGTCTTTTTTGACGGAAAACTAATTGAGTTTGGTAAAACAAGAAAAGTTCTAAAATCTCCTTTACACCCAATTTTAAAGCGTTTTTTGAACTCTTCTTATCAACCATTGCAAGATATTAATCAGATTAGTAACTACATTTTTGCTGAGCCATTTGAATTTGTATCAGGGCATTACATCATAGCGCCCAACAATATAATTAAGCGTTTAAGTGCAGACGATTTAAACGATCGGTATGATGGTAATGAAATTGAATTAGAGGCAACATCCATTTTTGATCTCGAATCATATAATGATACTCAGGACACAATGATAGTTAATTTAAGCCAAAAGGATATAAACACTTTAGAAGTCGATATTGACCAACAACTTACCAGTGAATACGCAACAATGATGAAAAGCGAACAAACAAACCTTACCGACACAATTTTCATTTCTCACGATGATGCATTTTAAATCTAAAAATAGAGCTAAATGGGCTCTATTTTTATTAAATTAATGAATACATCATTGTCGCAATTGAGTTAGATGTGTTTTCGCCAATAACTATATCAGCTGCTTGCTTTGCATCATCGCTAGCATTACCCATAGCAATTCCTATAGAAGCGTTTTTAAGCATCTCAACATCATTACCCGAGTCTCCAAATGCGTATATATTTTGAGCATTTATCAATCCTGGGCGAAGAATATACTCTATTCCACTTCATTTATTAATATTTTTAGCATTAACATCAATATATATTGAATTAGTTAATTTAACCTCGTAGAAGTTACCTATTTTTTCACGAATCAAATTAGCTTGATTCTCCATTGTTTTAAGTGGTCCTCGTAGCGCCATTTGTACAATATTATTACGCTGTTCAACGGCAAATTGCTTAATTTCCTCAGCGTTCACAAAATTAACTTGTGAAATATCCATTGCATTTTGTTCTTTTAATCAATCCGGAACTTGACTTTGGTTATAAAAATTTACACTCTCTTTAAAAGTGTCAATCCGCATTATTAAACCTTGCTCCAAGGCCGTGGCAAATAACAAGTCGAAAACTACTGTGTCTATTTTACCTATTACAGTTGTTTTTCTATTTATTACGTCATAAATAACAGAGCCATTTGACCCAATTAAATAATCAAAAAGTTCAATATGTAAACCTAATGAGTTAATAATATTTTCCAAAGCTCTGCCGGTAGAAATTACATTATAATGGCCTTTTTCTTTAGATTTTTTTAATGCTAGCAATGTCTCTGGGTGAATTAAATTAGCTTCTGTGAATAACGTGCCATCTAGGTCAAAAGCAAAAATACTTACCATTATTTCTCCTTTAAAGTAAAAAAATTTTATCAAATTTAAATTAAATAATAAAAATCTAGGCATCAGCCTAGAATATTATTTAAGTACATTTGCCATTTCTCTATATAAACGAGTAAAATCATTCAAAATTTCGCTATTTTCGTCGTTAATAGCTTTAGGAGTATCAATTCAAGTTTTATCACTTTCGCTTATTTCGGCTCACATTTTTTCAGCTTTTTTAATTGCGCTTTCAGCTAGTTCGTTTTTTGTTCGATCTGCTAAATTAGGTTTAGCTAAACCTACTAATTTATCACTAAAGCTTCCGTATTTAGAAAATCTTTGACCATCTTTTTTACCTAAAATAGCTTTGACATCATTGTTTGTATAAATTTTTTCTAAATCGCCGTCGGTTGTCGAAAGCAATCCTATAATATTGTACACCCCTTGTCCAGGCGTTTTAAGAATAGATGTTAAAAATAACTTATTCTTGGCGACCTCACCAACTGAATAATCTTCATTAACGCCGATAATATATTTAGTTGCAATTTCTTTGTGTTTTAAAAGTTCATTAATACCATCTCCAATTATAGATAGAATTAATTTTGGGTTGGTTTTCATAAGCTTTTCAATCGCTTTATCCATTTTTTGGCCTGATTGGTATGTCGCATTAAAAATTGGTTGTTGACTTGCTATTTTAATTTTTTTATCTTTATTTTCAGGTTTTTGATTTCAATAAATAACACCTTTCATAAAGCCTTCTGCATAGTGTCCGACAGTTGAGGGTTGTGAATCGGCACCAATTATGCCAAAAGTTCTATTTTCAGGGGTTTCGTGTGATAAAAACTCAGCCGCTGCATACCCGGCATTAAACGCTGCTTCTTTCACGTTATAAATTTGCGATATTATTGCACCGTTAATATTAGCCTGTTCATCAAATCCTAATTGAATAATTTTTATGCCTTTTTCTTGTGCTTTTTTTAGATTTTCACTGTTTTTGAAAAAGTTTTCAAAATGCTCGCTGTGTTCAATACCTGATAACACCCAAATTTTGTAGTCTTCATCTAACGCTTTTTTATAAAGTTCTTCAAAATTATTATTTTTGACACTTAGTAATTGATATAAGCTTGGGTCTAAATTATTTTGTTTTTGAGCAAATTCTTTAATTCCGTTTCATGCTAATTTATTAAATTCGCTTCCTTCAGCAACATCTTCATACTGAATCATGACTATTTTTTTAGCATTCGCCTTTGCTGTTGCGTCTAATTTAAATTTATCATTTAATTCAACTGGATTCAATTTAGTTGTTGGCAACATGTTTTTGTCAGTAACTTTTTTTTCTTCTGGAATTGGATGTTCATTCATCTTTGAACTGCATGCTGCGCTCAATGAAATAAATGAAATTCCGGTAGTAATTGTTCCCAACTTCAATACTATTTTTTTATTCATAATCTAACCTCGATAAATTATCCATAAATTTTATATAAGCATTATATATTAAGAATAACATTTTTAAAAATATCTATTTATATAATTAATAAAATTTGCAATCATCAACTAATCAATGTTAAAAATAAAAAAAATAGCCTTTTTAGGGGCTAAATTAAGGTTTTTATTTAGAGCTTGTCGCAATATCAACAAGACTTGTGAAAACTTTAGGTTCATTGATAGCTAATTCTGAAAGCATTTTTCTATTAATTGTAATGTTTGCTCTTTTTAAACCATTAATAAATTGTGAGTATGTAACTCCTTGTGCTCTAGTTGCTGCATTAATACGAGCAATTCATAGTTTTCTAAAATTACGTTTTACTTGTTTACGGTCTCTGAATGCATATGTTCATGATTTAACAACTGCTTGCTTAGCAACTTTATAACCGATTGATTTGTGTCCAAAATAACCTTTAGCTAGTTTTAATCATTTTTTTCTTCTAGCTCTTGTAACTGTTCCGCCTTTAACTCTCATATATTCCTCTTTCTTTAAATATTAAATATTTGACTAACTTAATTAAAATAAGCCTTTGAATCTTTTGATGTCAGATGCGTGCATTTGAACAGATTTACGTGCTTGACGTTTTTGTTTAGTTGATTTATTTTGGGCTAGGTGCGAACGATAAGCTTGCTCTCTTAAAACTTTACCAGTACCAGTAATTTTAATACGTTTTTTCAGAGCGCTTTTTGTCTTCATTTTAGGCATTTTTACTCCTTATTACTCTTCGTCATCAATGTTTTCATCATTTGATGAGTCTGAGTTTTTGTTTGTAGTGTTTTTATCTACTATATTATTTTCTTTTTTATATTTAGCAACTTTAACTTTATTCGGTTGCATATATACGTCTAAGAATTTACCATTAACTACCGTCGGTTCTTTCGTGATATCAGCTAAATCTTCAACAAGTTTATAAAAACGATTTAAAACATCATGGCCTAATTCAGGACGCGCGATTTCACGCCCACGGAATTTAAGACTGATTTTTAATCTATCCCCGTCCAATAAAAACTCACGAGCTTTTCTAGCTTTTGTTTCAAGATCGTGTTGTCCTATCATGACAGTTAGACGAATTTGACGGTTTTGAATGATTGTTTGTTTTTCCTTAGCAGCTTTTTGTTTTTTCTTACGTTCATATTTGAATTTTCCGTAGTCTAAAATACGAGCTATCGGTTTTGGTTCAACCGAAATAACAACTAAATCCATTTTGTATTCACGAGCAATTTCAATAGCTTCTCGTGTGGGTTTAACACCCAATTTTTCCCCTTCAGGTCCAACTAAAAAGACCTTAGCGAATGGAATGTTGTTATTAATCATATGTTCTGCTGTCGGTTTTTTATTTCTAGTATTAGTAGGTTGAATAATAAACTCCTTAATATTGATAATAGATAAATTTAAAATAAAATTAAAAGTGGGTTCCCACTTCTAAACTACATCAAAAAAATTTTAATTGTAGCTAGAAACCCAAGGCTATGGCCATCAGGTGAGAAATAATCTACTTTCCGCAATTAAATATTGCTTTTATATTTTAACATAAGGATTGCTTTTATCATTAAAAATCCTGAAAAAAATAAATTAATGAAAAACGATTAAAAGTACGTGCAAAATAAAGAAAAAAACGTTTTTTAACGTTTTCAAAAAAATTAAATTACAAACTCAACGGAAATTTTAGAATATTCTTCGATAATTTTAAAGCTAAATTCCAGATTATTTTGTTGAAAATATTTGACAATTACATCTCAAACATTTATATCAAGAGGAGTGCTAAATTGTAAAATTGCACCCTGGGCCCCTAGTTCTCACTGGTTGTCCAATTGATTTTCCATTTCCTGGATTAGAGTTTTAGCATTTTTGTGATTTTTTATAACAATTAATTCCATATATAACCTACCATTATTTTCATTTTTTACATAAAATCCAAGCAATGATTCTTTTAATTCGGCTTGCTGTATACCTTTTTGAAACGCATGCATTAACAAAATGAGCATACGTTGGTTCTGATGCATTTTTTATCAGAAGATTTTCAATCCCCTCAGTTACAAGTGGTATTTTACGCAATTTATTAAGTGGTGTTGTAGTTAAAATTTTTATAAAGCGTGAGTATTTTTGCTCAATTCGACGAGCTTTTTTAATGGTCATTGGCGTATATAATGAAATATCATCACCATTTTTAATTAATTCACGCAAGTACGATGCTGATGCAAATTTACCCATAGGTTCAGTTGCATGAAATGCTAAATTACGTTGTAGAGATATTGGTTGAATGTCTAAGTTATTATTAATTATTGCTTTCACATATTCAAAACCTAAAATATCATTAGGCATGGCTCAGCTATATCCACACATTTTCTCCAAGGCAAGAGCAAATGCTTTTGGATATGATAATTTTTCTTTTTTAATCAAGGGACGGATTATTTGATCAAATTCGTCTTTACGATCACGCAAAATTTTAGCAGTGTTAATCATATTTTCAACGTCGTTACTCTCTGAACCAAAGACTATTTTATCAACCTTTTGCGAAGCTAAGGCTAAAACTGCATTTTCAGCAAAAACGTGTGCTGCTTGCACAGTTTGTTCAAATTTAAGTTTTAAAACTTTTTGAACTCCATAGTGCTTTGCGATTTTTTTTCGGCACCGAAAACTACACACTGAATACTCACCGCGCTGAGTGAATTTATCAGTCATAACAACAATAATTTTTTCTCCAGGATAATTAGCCTTAATCCATTCTAATTGTCGAATATGCCCATTATGAAATGGATTATATTCAGCAACAATACCTATCGCCATTTTTTACCTCCTTATTTTAAAACACACCCCGTACGCAGTCTCCGTAAAGACCTATATATCGCTATCGGAAGAAAAATCAATAATAAAAACCACTCGTTTAAGTATATATTTATCTTAATTATAATTTAACACAAAACAAAAAATTTTTATACAGTTTTTTAAAAAATATTTATAATTATTAACACAAATGCCCAAGTGGTGGAATGGTAGACACCGTAGACTCAAAATCTACTGGAGAAATCCGTGCAGGTTCAAGTCCTGTCTTGGGTACCATATGTTAATTCGCCGAAATTAAAAATACACGTTTTTTTCGTGTATTTTTAATTACTTTTTAACAACAAAATCCTAAAAATCAGAAAAAAATGAGCAAAATGCTCATTATCCGATTTTTAAGCGGCGTTTTCTAACTAAACGTCAAATGGCAACTAACGCTAGTGCTAAAGGAAGTAAAATTGTTAAAACCACAACCACGATATAAGCTATTAATCAAGCTTTATTACGATCTTTGCGAGCTTTTTCAATTTGTTCATGAATTTCCACACTTTTTTCACCTAAGTAATCATTTAAATCAGCAAGACGTTTTTTATCGATTAAACGCATCGTTACATAAAAGACGACAACACTAGCCATAATAATTACACAAATCAAGCAAAATACATTTGTATTTTTGAAGGTTTTATCAAGGATAGTTACTCAGTCAATTTTAAATGATAAATGAGAACCGGCTAATTCTTGTGTATGGAATTGCCACGATTTTGTGCTATACAATCCGTATATAATTGCTGTAAAAATACCCATATATGTTAATATAAATATCAAAATTCAGGTTAAATTTACTGATTTTAAAACAATTTGACGATAAGCTAAGTGAAATGTAGATGACGATGTTGACTCACCTCTACTAATTGCATCCCTATAACGATGAATTGTGTTGGTTCATTGAATATTTTCAATTAAATTCTTTGTTCCCAGTGCTAAAAATATAAATGCACTTACTCCGTATAAGATTAAATAACCTATATTATTTTTAAATATCCAGATATTAAAATATGATAATATGAATAAAACAATTGAGGCTAACATTAGTGAGTATGAAATTGATAAATTGGTGATTTTAATTATCTTTTCAGTCCTAATTACTCCATAAACGCGTGGAGATATTTGATTTTTAGGATCGCGGACAACTTTTTTATCGTCACTTAGACTTTGATCATTTGCTGACTTAACTACCTCAATAGTTGAAGTATCATTTATTGGTTTGTAACGCATTTTTCTCCTTTTCTACTAAATTATAGTTATTATAAATTATTATTTCTAATTTTACTTTCATTTCACTATAAATTACTAGTCTAGGTTCTCTCGAATTAAAATTTATTCAATGAAATAATTATCCCTGGCGTCTTTTACCGTTTTCTAAAAATGAATATTTAAATTACAAGCATTAATTTGATTGTGCCATTTGAAAAACTGAAACGCAATTAATATACTTATTGTATGAAATTGGCAATTTTTTACTATTTCATCCAACAATCGCCTTTTTCTGCCAGCTCACTTAACAAAAAGATTAATATTAACATTTTTTATTCGCCCTCCTGTTTAGTTTCTAAATAAATGGAATTAATAAAATTATTATATTAGTTATATATAAAATTTTATTAGTAAATTCAAGAGTACAAAGTATGGGATTTTCAGTTATGAGCACCAACAAAATTTACTTTTAACACTGAAATAATACTGGATTAAGAAATAATATATAAATTATATCCAACGGTAATTAAATATTTTGGCGCAAATGATTACGGTATTGCTCTCTGATGTCTTTGAGAGATATTTTTTCATTGTCCCTAATTACATATCAATAATCAAAACCGTTTACACGCAATGATTTCTTATTAGATATTAACGCGGCTGCAGTATGAATATCTAATATTTGACCATTTTCTAAAATTGCCTTACCCTCGGAATTTAATTTAACAGTGCTGTGTTGATCGTCTTTTAAATACAATTTTTCATCAACATCAAGATAATTGGCTTCGATAATTTCTTTGAGCGATACCCTTAATGGCTTTACATCAAAAATAGCATTCTCAATATCACCAATATACGTTTTTGTGTTTTTTATTCTTTCTTTACCGTAAAAACAATATTTAGGGTCTTTTTCAATCATTACAAACTGACGGCCTGTCATTTTTGCTATTTTACCCGTGGTCATTGTGCCACCGAACGGGTCCAAAACTATATCTCCAACACTTGATGAAATTGTTATTATTCTATAAAGTAATTCTTCTGGTTTTTGAGTATTATGCAATTTATTTCCGCCAGCATCTTTTAAACGTTCGTTACCATTTACAACACCAAATTTTCAAATCGATCCTAATTGCTTACGTATTCCTTTACCAAAATCCTTAACATCTATATTCAGTTCTTTTGCGGTTTTATAGTTAAAAGTATATTTGGATTTTTCACTTTTTGTAGCTCAAATTAGTGTTTCGCGACTATTTGTTAGCCTTGTTCCTTTAAAATTTGGAGTCGGGTTGGTTTTGTGCCAAATTACATCATTTAGAATTCAAAACCCAATTTCTTGCATAATCGCACCGATTGTATAGATACATTGCATTCCACCTATTACTCAAAACGAACCATTTTTCTTCAGAACTCGATAACATGCCTGCAATCATTTTTTACTAAAATCATAGTATTCTTTATCAGAAGAAAATTTATCCCACTCGTCATCAACCCCTTTAAATTCAGTGCCTTCAACACGATATAGAGATCCTGAGGTTCTCATTCAATATGGAGGATCTGCAAATATTAAATCAACACTTTCTTCAGGTAGTTCATTTAATTTTTCTACACAATCACCGTTAATAATTACATTCGTTTTCACCTTTCTCCTCTTTTTTCGAACTTCTTTTATCTCTAAGTTCTTTTGCTTTATTTAAATTTATCCCGCTTGGAAATATCTCTTTTCTTAAATTAATATATCTTTCATCGTTATTATAATATAGCTTTCTTCATAATTTATCAGGGAGGTCAACTAGCAATTTTAGTAATTCTTTGTTGAATGGGTCTAGTAATTTTTTTAACTAAGCAAATATAAATAAAATCAAAAACTTAATAGCCAGTACAAACTAATAATATTGCGCTTGCTAAAATTGAATAATTTCAGTCTTTTGAGTAAAAAATACTGAAAATAGCAACACTAATAAAAATTTCTTGCCAAAATAAAATTTTATGAAAAATTAATTAAGTCATTTTATTGAATAAATGCTGAAATTAATATAAAATTTATATATCTATATATTTATTTAGGTAAGGAGAAAAATGGCTAGTAAAAAACCAACATTAGCTAAATTTTATTTAGCTGAAAAATTTGATAAAAATAGAAACGTGTCATTTAATCTTAAAAAAGAAGGGTTAAAAAAACACACTAATTTTCAAACTTTTAGTGAAGCGTTAAGCAATTTTATAGAAACAGCTCAATTATTACCAATAACAGCAAAAGTTTGATTTCACCGCGATGGAGCATTCAGAGGCGCTGCAACTATTGAGCAGGCTAAAATAATTTTAAACCGTGTAGCTGAGGCAAAAATCCAAGATCAAGATGTTATTGAATACATCAACAAGGAAAACTTAGTTGAAAAAGCACCATCTAAAAAAATGCCGTTAGATAAATTTCTAAAACTGCTAGAAGATGCAAAAATTATTGCCGAAATTAACGGTAAAGTTAAACCACAGGAACTTCAAAATGAAGATATCTATACTGATGTCGATGCAGATTTAGTTGTTGAAAGTATTGTAGCTAACACAAAAGGTGCTTTTGTTAAATATCATTTGACTAAGGATGAACATGTTTCAGATACAAAAGTCGCTTATTTTGACTACACTGGTGTTACACCATACACTGCAACATTAGAAGCTCTAAAATTAGATGCAATTAGCGAAGAAAAATTTAACACACTTGTTAAAGAAGCTAAGGTATATGCTGAGGTAAAGAGAAAAAGTTCGGCCACAACTGTGTCATCAGCAAAAATTAAATCAGATGTTGAATTAGTTGTTGTCGTTGAGGAAATTATTGTCTTAAACAAAGATAAATCATATGTTAAATACCATTTCACAAGACAAGAATTTATTTCAGAATCATTCATTGGCGAATTAGATTATTCATCTCGTGATATCGAGGCAGAAAAACTATATGTTCACAAAATTGGAATGGGTATGTCTGAAAACTTTGAGGAAATAGTTGCTAAAACTAAATTGTATGCAGATGTTAAAGAAAACAAGTCTGCTACATTACTGAGTTCAAGTCACTTATTTACAACTGAAGAAGTTAAATTGGTTGTTGAACAAATCAATATTGCAAACACTTATGTCGCTCAAGTGGTGTATCATTATGAAGCTGGCGATATCAAATCACAATCATTTGCATCACTATTTGATTTCAGAGAGGCAAATGGCACCGATATTTTATATGCACAAGATAAATTGTTCACAGAAGACGACTTTGTCAAAGCGGTTCAAGTATCATCAATTTATTTAGATATCGAAAAAAATCCTTTATCAATTGAAATTTCTTCTTCACACGTTAAAACTAACTCAATGTTGAACGTTGTAATCGATCAAATTAATGTAACTAGTGATAAAAATGTTTATGTTACATATCATTTCGCAAAATCTGGCTTTATAAGTAACTCAGATGTGGCAATGTTTGATTTATCTCAACCTTCAGATGGTAATGTGCTATTCCCTGTTGTTCCCGTTAAAGTTGAAGAAATTCAAACTCAAAAACACGAAGAAGAATTTCAATCTCCAATGGAAGCCGTTGAAGAAAACGTTGAACAAATCCAACCTATGCCTCAACCAGAAGAAGTACCGATGATAATGGTTGAATCGCAAGAAAAACCATTGCCAGAACAAAAAGTAGAAAGATTAGTTAAAGAATACAAAGAAACTGTTTCTTGTGGCAAAAAATCAACTGACGTTGCTTTTTGAGCATACTCAATTGTTCTAATTGTAATAATCATTCTGTTTGTTTTAATAATTGCTAAATACTTACTTAAATAAAATCAATAAATTCTTTTAAACAAAAATGCATTTATTTTAAATAGATGCATTTTTGTTGCACGTTTCCACTTAGTTCCACAAACAGAAAATTTTGCTACTATGCGTGAATATAATTTTTATTTCAAAAATTATTACTTTTTTTATATACTATATTATTTTATGTAATAAAATATATATAGTTATTGTTTAGGAGTTTAAAAATGCGTAGATATAACGGTAAAGATTACGTGCTTGATATGAAAAATCAAGTTATAAGACTAAATCCTGATTTTCATAATGAATTATTAAATAATGAACCTGGTAGTCCTAAGGGATTTAAAAAATTTGGTGGCTCATCTATTTCAAATGTTTTAATTAACGATCGTTTTAAAGGGCAATTTTTAGCATTTTTACACATGTCTCGCTTGGCAATGCCAGTGCTTGAACAAAAATATATTAAAGCAGGACAAGTGGTTGAAGATAAACTTTTTGAATTTTTACAAAACAAATTTGGGCCTAAATTTTCTTTTGAACACATCGTAGCATCGAAATACCAGTACGACTATTTTAAGGGACAACAAAAGTACATAGGTGGTGTGCCTGACGGCTTAAATAAAACAAGCAAAATTGTTTTAGAAATTAAATCGGCTCAGGAAAAAAAACTTGAACAATGAGTTGACAAGTATGATTTACCAAATGAATACATTATGCAAGCTCAACTTTACGCACACATGCTTGAATATCCTAGTTTTATTATAATTGCTGTATTTTTAAAAGATTCTGACTATGTCGACACAGAAAAAATTGACTTAAACAATAATAAAGTTAAGGTTTATGGACCATATTCTGTCGATCGTAATAAAGCTCAAGACCAAATGGATAAAATTAATGAATTTTGACTAAATTACGCTCGAACTGGTGTGAGTCCGATTTTTGACCCTATTCGGGATGCACAAGTCCTTGAATATTTACAATGTCGCAATGAAGATGAATGATTTGCCTTATTCAACAAATGGAAACAAAGAGGGAAAATTGATGCAGATATCAAGTTTGAAAAAGTTAAATAAAAATAATGTTCACTTAATTACATTTAAGCATTTTCAGATTGCTTCAACTTCGCAACCTTATTTCATTTGAGCGCCTCGCAATATTAATGGCGAATTAATCAATTTAGCACCAACTGACATAAATGGTTTTGAACTTTACAAGAAGGAAAATACACAAATTGACACTAATAACGCCGAACTAAATCCTGATTCTGAATTTAGTGCAATTTTAGATACTGATGAAGATAATGTTGGCGATGAAAATGATATCCACAATGAATATTTCAACAAGCAATTTCAGCAATTTTTAAATAGTAACTGAGATTATGCATCCGAAAATCAATCATTATTTGCTCAAGCGTACAAGCAATGTGTGGATTTTTTAATTAAAAAACTGAATTTAAGTCTGGAAAATATTTATTTTAATTCACGGATTAGACCGCTTGAACAATTGCATCTTGCGGTTGAAGACTTTCAAAACTTCATAAATAATAAAACTCAGAGTTTAATAATTGATCCTATTTTCACTTACTTAATTTCACCTGAAAATGAATCGGATTATGTAGTTAAGGCAACAGCATTTGCCTATGATAAAAATAGTAAAATCCTTTATATAAACAAATTTAAAGATAGTACATCATTATCAGATTATTTACAAACAAATTTTATTTATAACACAGCCACGAAAATGGGTGTCGAAATCAAAGATATTCAATTTGTGCTAGTTGATCCGGATGAATCAAAACACAAAAAAGGACATGTGCCATTCATTATTTCACGTAGTGCGTTTTCTGCTAATACAAAATCTTCTGTTAGTCGTAATAAGGACTATCGCAAACTAAAAGACCCAAACGAAGTTAGAATTGTAGGAATGAAAAATTCAGGCGTTGCTATCCAATATGGTATTTGCGACGGTGTTCAAACCACTATTATGAATGCAATGATTGAGCGAAAAGTGTGGGGGAACCCACGTTCAAAAACAATTGCTGATTTAGTTAAAAAATTAGATACTGGCGATCCTAAACCTTCAATTGAAATATCAACTAAATTTGAATTTGAACCTTATGAGCAAATTATTGAAAAAATAATTAATGCTTCAAAAGTTCAAATTCCCACATATTCAAAATTCAACCCTGATTTGAAACAATATCAATTGGATATGGATTTAGATAATTCATCCTGAGGAAAAAATCCCGACCTAAAAAGAATTGCTTTTTTACACATGGGTGAGCAATATGCTTTTTCAACTGGTAACAGTGGTACTGCAAACTCACTCAAAAAATTGGACATTAACTTCATCAACAAGCAACGAAGCATTGTGGAAAATTTATACTCATTTCCTAACTTTTTTACTGATAAAGCACTCGAACTTATTTCGCCTTTGATGTCAAAAGATACAAAAATTGTCTGGTATGATTATGAGGGATTGAGCTCAATTGTCCCAATTTTTGATGGCCTAAAATCATATAACCAAATTGCCCATCAAGTATCAATTATCGTTACCCAGAATGGAAGCATTGTCTATGAAGAGGATATCCTTCACGATCCTAAAACCGTGAGCCTAATTGATTTAGTAAAAGTAATTTTAGCCGTTTACCAGCAAAAAGCAGACTACTATGTCGTCTTTAATAAAGGTTACGAAAACACTCGAAACTTAGAGGTTAGAGACCAAGTTTTAAAACATTATCAACAAAATGATACTGAATTTATTGCTGAAATGAGGGCCTTAGGAATTGAATCGTTGCTTGATTTTGAATCAATTGTGTTATATATTAATGAAAACACAATAGATCTGATGGACTTTTTTACAAAAGATAGCGACACAACTAATCAAGCCTTTTATAGTGTTGATTACGTAAAGCATTCAGAATATCATAACCCATCATTCAATCTTTCAATTCACGATTTCAAAGGAAATAAAGCTAACTATCAAGAAGAATGCGACAAATTCCGCCGACAAATATTTAAAAAAAATATTAAAGCTGTCAAAATAATTGAACTCTTGGGTTATACAAGTATTAAAAAACTTGAAAAATTAATTACAAAAAATAATTATAAATATGATTATGAAATCAAGGAATACGCTGGTTTAGAAGTTAAAAACGGCTCAATGGCACTCGAAATCGCAATAAACCGTTTTGCCGGTTATATTGGCGAGCACGAGTGAGCGCATAAATCACTAAAACTAAAAGAATACTGCCATAATGACGTTGTTGCGATGATTGTTGTTTATGAATTTTTATTAGGATTTATTGCTAGTGTTTTTCCAGATATTTATGATTTTAAAAATAAATTGGCCAAAGGCCAAATCTTAAAAGTTGACTTCGATACAAAAAAATTAACAACTTAATTAACTATGAATAAATTTAAGAACCTTTTTATTACTACTACCGATACAGTTTGCGGTATTGGCGGACCAGTCAATCAAAACACACTTGAACTTATATACTTGTTAAAACAACGTCCTATTGACAAAAAAATAATTATATTAGTTGGTTCAATTGAGCAAGCACGAACTTTTAAAGAATGAAATGATCAAGCTGAGGAATTTGCTCTTAATTATTGACCGGGTAATTATAGCCTTATTGTTAACGGTCAAGGTTTTAGAATGCCTAATCAAGCTGGATTAATTGAATTTTTATGTCAAAATGGTCCGATGTATGTTTCTAGCGCCAATATCTCAGGGCAATCGCCAATTAATATTAAGCAAGCTAGCGCCATCTTCCCGCAAATTAGCAACATATATAATTTTGGTCAACCAAGTGGTATTCCAAGTAAAATTTACAACATTGACACGCATCAGTGATTACGATAGGTAAAAACGCTATTTTCAAGCGTTTTTTGTTTTGTGAGGTAAAAAATAAGATAACTTGTGCAAAAATGTGGAATCAATTTTATATTTTAATTTTTGCACTATAATGAGGTTATATTTTATTTTTTAAGGAGAAAAATGGAATTAGAAACAAATCAATGACAAGCCAGATATATTAAATGGTTTATGAAAAAAATGAAACTAAATAGAGCAGGATTAATTGGGTATATCAAAAAACACTCAATTAAATTATCGAACTTTCTTGTAATGGTTAACTTGTTTAGACTGGCTAATGATGCAATTGGCGACTTTAATAAGCTAAGAGCTTATCAGCACGGTGCTATTTACTCAGGTGTTTATCGCGATTTTAAAACAAAAATTGATGATGATTACATAGACCAAATATTGAGCGCTAGCGATGCCAAAAATCCAAAAAGCTATGAAATTTTGGAAAAAGCATTTTACTATGTTAGCACAAGTAAAAACTATGACTTTATTGTGAAAATGCAAGAATTTGATTTTTGAAAAAATAAAGTTAATCAAGCTGACAATAATATTCGCAAAAATGATGTTACTGACGCCGATAAACTAAAATTGAAAGAAATATATAATTCATTACCAGATAATGCAGCTGACCTAGAATTTATTTTCATTAATGATTATCACTTTGTTTGACACAAAAAAGATGCATCATGAGTAAAAGAAAACATAGCTAAACTAGTGGAAATGTCACGCGATTACAATTTAATTAACCCAATAATAATCACCCCTGATAAACCTAAATCTAAAAAATAAGATCTTGACAATTTAATTAATTCAACACTAAATTTTAAGTAATAACCTTAGTAGACATATCATTCTGTTAGATAGTCAAAATCAAAAGTTTCGCTAAAAAAAGATTGATTAACTCAATCTTTTTTAATTCTATTTTCTCAAACGCACCAATACATATGACATGTTTTTTTAAATTGGCATAAATGAGGTTCGCTAAATATTGGCAGTTATTTTTTAAAAAATGAAGCGATTATTTCTTGTGTAAAATAAACATCGAATCTAGTTTGTTATAATAAAACAAAAAAATCCTTGCACTTTTGTGCAAGATTTATTTTGTTTGCAAAATAAACGATTTTACTCTTGTTTAGATTTTCTTAAAACAACCAATTTAGGTAAATTCGTTGTGTCATTGAGTTTTGCACTTAATTTATTGACAATTAAGAGCTGATCTTCAATCCCTAAATACGGCATAGAATTGAAATCATAGTTTTGATAATCTAATTTTGCTTTTAAATCGTGATAGTTCATCTTAAAAATTACTGAGATATCAATTGCACTAGCAACATCGATTGTCGCCAGGTCGCCATTATCTGCTATCCCGTTATCGCACTGTAATCTGACAATATTGGAATTTTGATGTAATGATTCATCTCATTTTTTAATGCATTGGACAAAGAAAACGTATTCATCATCGTCTGCGATAATTACAATTGAACTAGATTTTAAACTACCTCCTTTAATTCTGTTAATAAAATCTTGGTTCAATACTATAGGTTTTAGTACCGGTATAGCAGCACTGTTAGTTTGTATTGTTAGCATTTTTTCCATGACTTAATTGTATTTTTTTTAAATTCTTAAAAATGATAACTTTTTGCATTTTCGCAAAATGCTATTTTTAACCAAAATGAGTATATTTCGAGTATTTTAGGCAAAATTAACTCACTGATATACATCGATTGATTAAAAACAGAGCACAAAAAATCAACTCCCGGGGAGTTGATTAAATAATTTAAATATATGCAAGTATAACTGCTATTATTATTTGTATAAGACCTAGACCAATCAAAATAAAATATATCAATTGATTACGCCGTTCTTGTTCTATTACTTCATCGCGAGCTAAATTTCGATCTAAATTTTGTTGCATAATTTTTAGCGAAATTTTATCATCATCACTTAATAAATTCTTATTGCGGATTTTATCCATTTCCCGACGAATTTTAGCATCGCGACGTGATGAACTCATCGAGCGTCAAGAAGAACCAAGACCTAAACGAGCTGAAATAAACACAATTCCGTAAGCTATTCAGAAAAATCCCGCCACAAATCCACTATCGCTAAAAGCAGTTTTAAATGTTTTTTTATAATTTAACACTAAAATTGAAATAATGGCAGCTCAAAAAATTAAGCCAATAACTACTACAATAAATAAATGTATCAGCCTCAATTTTCTTAAACCACTTCTAAAATATTGATTCATGTAAAACCTTAAAAACTTGGATGTTTAAAATCTTTTTGAATCAATTTTATGAGGCACCAGTGCAAAAGGTTTAGATCACTGTTCCACTTGAGTTTGAGTACCATAGATAAAGTGGTCATCTTCAACTTGATAAGATTCAGGAGAGTTTGGATATTGCTGTCCTTTAAAGTAATCTAATTCAAAACTAATATTTTCAAATTTCTCATTTGCATTTGAAATTTTTGGTATAGCTTTAAATAAGTTAATTGTGTATGGGTGAATTGGTTTAGAGTAAACTTTTTCAGTTTTTCCTGACTCAACGATTTTTCCATAGTGCATAATTTGCACGCGGTCGGCAATATATTCAATCATTGATAAATCGTGCGCGATAAAAATCATGCCGATGTTTTTTTTCTCGCACAAGTCTTTAAGTAAGTTGACAACCTGAGCTTGAATTGAAATATCAAGTGAGGCAATCGGTTCATCGGCGACAATAACCTTTGGTTCAGTTATTAAGGCACGAGCAATAACAATTCTTTGACGTTGCCCACCTGAAAATTCGTGTGGATAACGGAATGCGAATTGTTTTAATAAACCAACATCTTCTAATGATTTATAAATTGTTGTTTTAATTAACAAATTACTAATCAGCAGGCGGGCGAAAATACTTGTTGCAATTTTATTAACTTTTTGTATAACAGGATTGATATTATTATCGCTATTTGCAATCCCTAATAAAACTTTAATAGCTTTAATATCTTTATTTAAGTATTTAATCTCGATTTTAAACGAATTTAAAGTATTTTGCTTGGTTTGATATTTTGAATTGTAAATTTTAATTAATTTTGCATGTTCACGTTGTTGTTGTTTAGGTGCGTTGTTCAGTTTTAAATCATGAGAGTATTTCTGTAAGCGCATAATAAATTCAGCGTGAATTTGTTGCACGAATTTATTTGCCTGAGTTTGTTGTTGTTTTAGAGTTTCATAGTGCTTGCGTGCGTTTGAAATTTCCTGATTTAAAATTTCAATTTCCTTGTTATAACCAATTGCATACTCATTTAGCATTTCTTTATTATTTTTAATTGCTTGCTCATATTTAGCTTTTGCCAAGGCAACATCATCAGCACTAGCTTTAAATGTTTTATCAGTGCTTAAATTGCGTGTATGATTAATTTCTGAGTACAAATTGACAATTTTAACTGAATATTTATTTGCGTTTTGTTGGTTAAGAATAACTTCATTCTCAAAAATAAAGTTAAATTCGCTGGCAATAATTGCTAATATTTGCTTTTTAACATTTGGCTCGTAAGGGATTGGTAATAAATATTTATTGAAAAACTCTTTTGAATAAATACCTAGCCGATCAATTATTTCTCTAACTTGATTGTATTCAAGATGCTTTAATTTTGACTTCAAATCCATACAAACTTTATACAATTTACGGGCCAATAATTGATTTTTTAAATTATGTAGGTAAATATCAATTGTTGGGGCAATTAATTTAGCATTCCTAAATATTTGCGCATCTTTTTTAAATTCAACAATAAAGTTGTTAAATGTATTAGTATTCAGTGCTATTCGTTCTTTTTCAGTGGTTTTTGCAGTCTGTATTTTGCTTTTAATTTCTTTAATTTTTGCAATAGATAAATATTTTTGCTCAGACATTTTAGACAATTTTAAAATTCTGAAATACTCATCCTTCGCAGCTTTTAACTCACTTTCATCAACTTCTAAATTAGATGAGCGAAAATCCGCTTGTTTTTGAAAATAAAACGCCATCAAATCATCAGTATTGTTATATAAATTATTAACAATTTGGCTTTCCATATTTTGTTTTTGCTCTAAGTAGCCAAAATAGCTATTGAAATTATCTTCAAATGATAATGATTCGTCATAACTTCATTGTGAAAATTTATCAATTCAAGGAGTAAAAAATTTCTCTGCTAAAACATTAATTGCATTTAAATTTTCTAGTTCTAAAGTTTTATATTTCTTCTGAAATGTGTAAAAATACATTGATTTTACATCATTTCAATCTTTGAAAATATCCTTAATTTTAGCTTTTATAATGCCATTAACAATTAAAGGTTCTTTCAATGTTGAGTAAATATTTTTTTGACCATTCAATGACGCATGCGGGTCTTGAAAAATCATTTGAATATTTTTACGTAAAAATTTTGTTTGTCCGCGCGAAATTCTTTTACCACTAATTACTTTACCGTCCAAAGTAACAAAACCATTAAAATCATCATAAAGCCTTAACAAGCTACGGCCGACCGTAGTCTTTCCTGAACCCGATTCTCCGATTAAACCGACAATCTCACCCTCATGAACATTAAAACTAACATCATTAACAGCCTTATTAACAAAACCGCTGTTAGTAAAATATTTTTTTAGTCCTTGAATTTCTAAAATTAATTTAGCATTATCTTTTTTCATCGGTAAAGACCTTTCTAAAACTGTCAATTCTAACTTCTAACTCAGGAGGTAGAATAATTTTTGGGGCTTCTGGATGCAATAACCATGTCGCGGCGGCATGTGTTGATGAGATTGGAATTAAAGGCGGTTCTTTGTAAAAATCAATCTCAAGCGCATATTCATTACGTGGGGCAAATGGATCGCCAAGCGGTAAATTCGCCATGTCGGGCGGGGTACCTTTTATCGAATAAAGGCGGTCTTGACTATTTTCAGGAATAGCTGAAATTAAAGCTCACGTATATGGGTGTTGCGGGTTAGTGAAAATGTCTTTACGTGTCCCGCGTTCAACAATTCGTCCAGCATACATAACATAAATATAATCACAGAATTTAGCAACAACACTAATGTTGTGGCTAATTAAAATAATTGAAATATTCATTGTTTGGCGGATACGTTCAAACAAAGCTAAAACCGATGCCTGAACAGTTGGGTCAAGTGCAGTTGTAGGTTCGTCAGCAATAATTAACTTAGGTTTTAAGGCCACAACCATCGCAATCACAACCCTTTGTTTCATCCCCCCACTTAGTGTGTGTGGATAACGATCAAATACTGATTCAGCATCGCGAATTCCGAATTGATCTAATAAGCTAACTAAATAAGCTCTTTTTTCACTATAAGATTTTTCTTTTCACTCTGTATTTAAATTCAAAGCGTCAAGAAGTTGCTTGCCAATTTTACGTGTAGGATTCAATGAAGTTAAGGGATCTTGCGGAATGTAACCAATGTAGTGCCCTCTGACTTTTTGTCACTCTTTTTCTTTTTTAAATTGATTTAAATCAACATCGTCAATAATCATTGAATCAGCTAAAAATGTCGCTCCTTCATTGACATTAATCAACGCTTTTGAAGTAACTGATTTACCAGAACCAGATTCACCAACCAAGCCAACAATTTCACCTTTTTTAATTGTTAAATCGACTCCACGCACAATCCGAATGAAGTTTTTACGACCATTTCTAAAATCGACTCTTAAATTACGAACAAGCAATAAAGCATCATTTAATAAGTCTTGATTATCGATTTCTTTTTTTACTTGCGAACTCATAAATACTCCTATCTTTTTATTTTAATAACTTTTGGATCAAGTGCGTCGTGCAATCCAACGGCAATGAATTGTAAGCTAATTGAAATGCCTAATAAAATTGAAGCAGGCAACATTAATAATCACGGGTTAGTTTTAGAATCATTGATGTTATCTAACATAAATTTACCTAAATTAGCTGATTTAGAATCGCTAAAGAATCCTAAGAAGGCTAACGAAGCAATAGAAAGAATAACGCTTGGAATACGGCGAACAAAACTCATTGCAATTTTACCTAAAATTGCTGGTAAAGCATGCATAAATATTTGTCTTGTTTCAGCTGCCCCAATACTTTTTGCGGCAATAATATACTCTTCATCTTTAACCGTGATGATAAATAACCTTGTTACACCAATCGGGCCTGTTCAACCTACAAATAATAAACCTGCAATCAGTACTCAAGGATTAGTTCCTCAAATACTTACAAATAACAACAATCAAATAATTGAAGGTGGCGAAGTAAAGATTTCGATTAAACGCATCATAAATGTATCAAGCGCTTTTCCGGCATTAAAACCTAAATAAGCACCAACAAAAACACCGATAATTATTTCCACTGTTGAAACAAATAATGCAATTCATAACGATTCTAGAGTTCCTTTTCACACCGTGGTTCACACATCAGCGCCAAGTTCGTTGGTTCCTAAAAAAGTTTTTAAAACAGGAATTTGTGACTTAATTTGGGCTATGACATCTGGAGTGATTAATCTAGTAGGATTTTCTTTTTCTCACTTAATTAATCTTGCCAACAATTGCGATCCTTCAAAATATGTGTATGGATTGTATCTTACTAGGCTAGAATTAATAAAAGTATGGGTTAAATAAGGTTTTAAATATTCTTTGTACTTGGTCGAAGTAGCTCAGAAATTTATACTTTTAATAACACTTTCATCAGTGGTTTCTTTTCACGGATTAAACATTGGGGGTAGCGATCCAACATTACTTACTTTTTGATCAGCTGGTCAATAGGCATCTATTCTTTCTGTCGCTGGATAAGGAGAGGTGTATGTTACAATGGTTGCAATCAAAATAATGACTAAAAATACTGAAAAAGCGATCAAAACAGCTGGGTTTGTGAAAAAGCGACGCAGTATTTCAATAGCTAAAATTTTTGGTTTTCCTGCAATATTATTGTTAGAAACTTCTTGAGAGCGAACTAATTTTAAGGCCAATTCGGCACTAATGCCGTATTTTTTATTGAAATTTTGGTCAATATTACTCACTAGTACCTCCTGCTTGCGATAATCTTGTTTGGTATTCTTTTTTTCTTAGACGATAAGCTTTTAAAATCATCAGAATTGACATACCACTACTTGCTTGGTATCTAATTCTTGGGTCGATAAATGGATAAGAAATATCGACAATAATTTGAGTGAACAACCCTAATGTTGTGAAGAAGAAAATGTTGAACATAACTACATTAATTTCTCCTGACGGGAATGCTTGTGCAATAATGTTTGCTGAACCTGGAATAAATCAGAATCTCTCAATAATAATTGAGCCAGATAATAAAATCAAATATGAAGGAATAATAATAGTTGCTAGAGGGATTGAGATATTTCTCAAAACATATTTTCTAAATATTTGGCCAGTTGAAAGACCTTTAGTTTTAGCAATCAGAACATAATTCGATGTTAGCACAGTTACAACCTGGTTACGGGCGTATAAGGTATATCCCGATAGCGATCCAAGACTGACAACTGTGATGGCAGGAATTACAGACTTAATTGTACTTCATCATGTCGCGTTAACATCAGTTGGCGATACAAAACGAATATCAAAACCTAATTTTTGGAAAACATTTAAAAACATAGGGGCCAAAATAAAGCTTGGTACGGCGATAAAAACAAAGACAAATCCACTAATTAAAGTATCAATTCAGGTTCCGCGCTTATATCCGGCAATTACACCTAAAATAATTCCTAGTGATGCCGAAATAATAAATGAAGGTAATGAAACTAAAATACTTCAGCCTAACGGTTTAAAAAATAATGTTGGTATATCATTGTAGTCGGCTTTTGTAATATAAATTTGACCAAAATCACCCCTGAAAAAACGTGAAAAGTAATCAAGTATTTTATAAAATATTGGGGTTTCAGTGAATTTTTTCGATTCCAGTAAAAGAAGCACTCTTTTATGCTGGTCAGTTTCCTTTTCAAGTGCAATTTGATAGGGGTCTTTAATAAACAAAACAATGAGTGTGTAAGAAAAAAGTAGAATAATAAATAGCGTAAGAATGGCCAAGGCCATTCTTTTTGCAAAATATTTAAACATTTAGTTAGCTTTGAACTGGTTGATATTCTACTTTTGTCTCAACGTCAGTTGTTCACAGTTTATCAGCACTTGTGTATGGGAATGCATAGTTATCATTTGTTAAGTTTTTTGAGAATCCTTTGACCGAAATAGTTTTACGTTCATCAACGACTGTACCGAAGTATAGGTTCATTTCATTTACTAAATCAATAACTTGTTGGTTTGTTAGCGTTGGAACATATTCGTTAAAGAAACGTGATGATAGAGCACTTAAGTCTGTATAGGTTGGTTTTTGTTCTTCTGGTTTTAATGCAACTATTTTGTCGCCTTCAATTTTATAGGTGTTAAGGTGTTCGTGAAGTTTATGTAAATCGCCTAATGACAATTTGCCAAGATCATGCAGATTAGAGATTGATAATTCAATTGAGCCTTTAGTTTTTTGGTCCTCAATTCATTTGTTAAAGTCTTCACTTGCTTTGTAGTATGCAGGGAACGCTTCTTTGAATCTAGCTTGTTTTGCTTTATCTTCTTCTGATGAAAGTGGGTGCGAAACAATTAGGAAAGGTAATGTTGCTTTATAAGTACTTAACATACCGTCAATACCTGAACCAACTGAGTTTGTATCATATAATCAACCTCCGGCAGTGAATGGCGATCTACCATTATCATGTTGGTCAAGTCATTGAGCAGCCTGCGCACGTTCGTATTTAACAGCACTCATTTCAAGACGTGGATCTAATTCTTTATATAAACCTGGCAATAATTTAAAAATAATTTCCATCTTAGTAGGTGATCAGTTAATGTAACGGAATGTTTGTTGTCACTTAACTTTTTCATCCTCTTTAATACCAGCTTCATCTAATAATTTTTTCATTTCAGCTTTCAATGCTTCAAAGTGAGGTGATTTTAGCTTATCAACGTCTGATTGTGCTCCGAAGTTAGAAGCGTAGTCTGCTTGAGTCTTAGGAGTTCCTTTTTTGAAATCGGTGGTTAGATAAGTTGTAGTATTTAATTTTTCATAAGCGTCACGAGGTGTTTTAATTTCTGCACTTGATTGGTCTCTTCCACCAATATTTGAATCAGGTGCAAGAACCATAACATTCATTTTAGCTTGACCTTCAGTTGTTAATGAAGCAACAAAATCGAAGTTGATTGCAGCAGTTAAAAGCGATCTAAAAACAACGCCTTTTCCAGTTAATAAATTAATTAATTCTGACTGACCTTTTAGTTTGTCGGTTATCATTTCTTCAACTGTTTTGCCATAAGCTAATTTAGAAAAGTTATCATTATAGAAAATGGTTTCTTTAACAGATTTTACTACGCTAGCATCATTAGGTTTTTCAACTCCAATAATCACTGGTAATAAATTTCATCCTTGAGAAGCATTTAAACTATTTTTATTCAGTGATTGTGTGTATGAAACTCCATATTTTTCAGGGTTTTTGATTACATCTGTCTGTTTGTCGGTAGGGATATTCGATCAAGCTAAACGTGTTACTCTTCCTTTTGTATACTCATCAAATAATACAGTTTTAAATTGAACTGGATCACCACCTGATCCTTGGTATTTTAAAACGCTTTGTTTAATTGAATGGGGCGATTTAACAAATTGAGCATCATGATAATGAGGGTTAATTTTTCATCTTTCTTCTTGCGATCCTGAAATGTAGCCTTCATATAAGTATGGTCCGGCATATAATCCATCAGTTCAGTTAAATCCATATCAGTAAATACCAGCACGCGATAGAATGTTATCTTTAGGAATAGCTTTAATATCATCCATTTTAAATGCTTTTGCTTCGTCGCTGTTTTTATATGGTTTCAGAGTAGGAATTTTATCCTCAGCCGTTACTTTTTGAATATATTGACTAGGAGCAGCTATAAATTCTTGTGATGATGTTATATGTTTCAGCAATTGCTCAAAGTGTGCTGAATCAGTTTTTTCACTTTTATGGAACGTAACCATACCATCTTTCAAGAATTCTTTTTCTTGTTCAATCTTAGAGGCATCAATGTTAAATAAGTCGAATAAGTATCTGTTAGGATATCTAGTTTTTTCGGTATAGTACGATGAACCTTCTGAAGTAATTGAAGTCATTTTTTTGTCAAGAGCTTTGGTATCAACGTTAGTACCATTAGCCGCAGCCGCTCTTTCTTTTGCTCCAAGTAAGTGAGTTCTCATATACGAAATTCAAAAATCGGTTGGCACTACTTCGTATTCTGTTTTATGTCCTTTTGAATCTACTCATTTTACACCTTTTTTAACTTCGAATTGCAAAGCAACTGCATCTTTTAAGGCATCTTGGAATGCTGTAGAGTTAATGCTTTTTGGGTCAGTTGAAACACCTTTATATACAGCTAGTTTATATAACCCATTTACAGGTTTTTCAACTAAGGTAGCATCATCTTTATCGAATTCTCTTTTGCTTCCATCTTTCATTGTTAGAATAACTTTTGAAGCTAATTCCAATTTATATCTTCAAACAGAAGGTTTTTTAATTTCATATACTTCTTTAATCGCTCCACCTTCATTGACGTCTTTTTTCTCAATTACAGGCTCACCAGAGAAACTTTTACGAATTAATAACGCAGCTGTATCCTCTTTATTTTTATCAAGTCAGCCACCATAACTATTTGATGTATCCATTAGAAACTCTGTTTCTTTATATTCAGAGTTTATCCCACTTCTAACAACTCCTAATTTTGCATAAGAAGGGTCTGAAACTCGTTTTTTAGGGGCGCTTTCCGTTTGTCCACACGAAGCAGCCAGTAAAGGAAGACTTGTAAATGAACTAACAGCGCTTAAAGTTAGTAATAATTTTTGTTTTTTCATTTTTGTCCTTTCATAGTTACCATAATGTAAAATATTTATTTAAGTTATGTTTTTTTGCCTTTCAAAGTTCATTAAAATAAAATTTTGCAAGACTTTTTAGGCTTAGTCTTACAAAATTAATAGTTATTCTTATTAATATGTAATGACTATAGCACCAATGTTTACCAAAGAGCAACAAACTGTTATGAATTGTTGCCATTAGTTTTCTATGCCTAGAAAACTAATTCGGCTATCTTATCCTTTCAATAGAATCTTTGCACGCCTGCTCCGCTATTTACTTATATAGAAAGCTCCTCTATAGTTTTAATAAAAAGCAGGTCTTATTTTTTACCTGCTTTCTTATTTTTAAATAATTTTATCTATTCATAATCACAGGTATTAACTTAAAATGAAATCGCAAAGCATGCCATTTCTTTAATATTGTTAATACGATTAAATGAATAAACTTTTAACATAACAACAAAATTATAAAGAAAAAAATAAATATCCAAAATATTTTTTTATGATGTTTTACAAGTTAAATTAATATTTTTAAGCTAACCTAATTTTTGGAATGAAAAGGATAACTTGTTTGGTTTTATTCAATTTTTAATACCCTTTAATTTAACGCTTAATAAATTACCATTACTAATTAAGGAGATTAAAAAAATAAATCCATGATTACTTCATGAATTTATCCTAAATAGTAAGTTCAAGTGCAACACATGCGCTTGGCTTTTTTATTTTAACATTTTAATGATTTTTTTCTCATTTTTTGCAAATAGTAGTTACTATAAAAGCCCCTTATGTAAGGGGTTGGGGGTTAGGAAGAAAGAAAAGCCCCTTTTCAATGGGTTTGGGGTTGCAAAAAGATAATACAACTTATGATGAAAAGCCCCTTATGTAAGGGGTTTGGGGTTAGAAAATAAAGAGGCAGATTGTGTAAGCGGATAGAGCTTATGCAAGATAATAAGCGACTATCATACTAGGCCGTAAAAGTTGGCCTCGATAAATAAATCATTGGCAGATTTTCAACCTAAAATTTCTCTTGGCATATCATTTATTCTTTTGGTAATTTGGTCTAATATTTCTTGCGAAATTTGATTAAAATCAAATCCTTTTTTGTATTCGCGTCTTATAAGTCCATTTCAGTGTTCGTTTGATCCTCTTTGAAAAGAGGCGTATGGCTCAGCTCTATATATTTTTATATCAAGTCATTTTGCCAAAATACCTATTTTTTCGAATTCTATGCCATTATCAATAGTTATAGTTTTTACTATTAATTGTCTTTCTAAAACGAGTTTTCTTAATGCTGCATTCACCTTCATTGGGTTTTTACTTGGTATCAAACTCGCAAAACCGACTCTGGTTTTTCTCTCTGTTAAAGTAAGAATGTTGTTATATCCAGTAGCTCTTTTCCCAACTATCATATCAGCTTCTCAATGACCATATTCTTCACGATTATCTATCGATTTAGGTCTTGTTCATATCGGGAATACATAATCAGCTGATGTTACAAGGCGACTAATTACGCTTGCATGTCTTTTTCCACCCTTTTTATATGAGGAACGCAATAAATTTGATCTTTTGATTATTCATTTATTTGTTTTGATTCAATTGAATACTGTTTTTAAGCAAGGGATTTTAATTTTAAAATTCTCTTTTATATATTTATGGGTAAGTTTTACCCCATAATATTTTTTGTCAAATTTTTTTAGAAATAATTCACTAAATTCACTATATTTACTATTCAAAAATTTAAAATAATATTTATGATAATGACGTCTTTGGGCTTTGATATCAGCATAAAATGGGGAATATTTCCCAAATTTATCTAAATTTCTTTTTATTTCTCTACTTACTGTAGATGGGTTTTTATGTAATATATTTGCAATTTTTCTTATTGATAAATTTATTTCTAAATAACTTTTAATTGCTTCTCTATCACTTTTTGTTATATGGGTATATTTTTTAATGCTATAATTCATATGAAGTTCCTGGCCAATTTGGAGCTTTTTTCTTTTTTTATTTTAAAGAATAATCGAAACAAAAAAGTTCAAGCCCCACAATTTAATTTTACATTAATTTGTGTTGCACTTGAACTTACAATCAAGCATAAATCCATGATTACTTCATGAATTTATTTAAATTATCTAAATTAAGATTTTTTAAAAAGCACTATTTCACTAATACCTAATTTTTTAAATTGTTCAAAATCTTCATCATCTATTGATTTAACACCAGGAGCTATTATTTTATTAATTTTGCCTTTGTGTTGTTTAAAAGCAAAAGTGTTGATAGACTTAATGTTTTCAGGGAGAGTTAAAGTAACAATTTTATCCTTCGATGTTATTAAGTTTTTAGCTTTATCTAAATCAATTAAGAATAATGTGTCTTGAAACACTAATAAACCTTCATTATTAAACAGTTCTTTTGGTGCTTGCGAGGACTTGGAACCAAATGCCTCTGAGTGGATTTTGGCATTACTACTGATATTGATTTTTTTCAATTTGAGTGCGGCAAAGGCTCCTTTATCAACCTTAACAACATTAGGTAGATTAATTTCTTCAATTTCTGATTTTTCAAACGCTGATTCGCCAATAGTTGTAATATTTTCATTTTTGAATGATTTGATTGCCGATTCAGAAAAAATTCCTTTTGGCAACTGTGTAATTGAAGAGGCAAATTTAGGAGTGTCAATTAATGATTTTGTTTTTCTGAACGCATTATCAGCAATTTTAGTTAATGTGCCTAATTGCAGATTTTTTAGTTTGGGAGTATTTTCAAAAGCTCCTTGCTCTACTTCGACAACGTTTGGCATAATTACTTCTTCTAAGTTTAAAAGCCCTTTAAATGTTTCTTTTTCAACTTTTTGAACAGAAGGGAAATTCACGCTTTTGAGTCCTGACGTGGCCCCTTTAGTGGCGTAATTGAATAATTCTGCTGGAATTTCAAAAATATTTTTAGCACTAATTTTTTGCAATTTATGTTTTAAAAAGAGAGCTGATGGAATAATTTTGGTTACATGATCTGGAATATTTAATTCTGTTTTAGAATGAGATCTAAATTGCACATATGTATCATTTTCAATTGTTTGATCTAAACTACACGCACTAAGAGCGAGTGGAGCAGATATCGACATTAGAGTACCTAGGATAAATAATTTACGAAACTTTTTCATATTTATTCCTTATCTTGTTGATTTGTCATAAGCTATTCCAGCTGCTGCGGGAGCACGAGAGCTTTTGGCTGTAATCATAATAACAATTAACGATAGAATGTATGGTGTTGTTTGTAGAAGCGCTGAATATGGAACAAGTGAATTGATGAAAGCGCCAGCAGTAAATGAAAGACCATATAAGAATGAGAAGGCAAATGACACTCCACAAACAATAAAGATATTTCATTGACCCATAATCATAATAGCTAGTGCTAAATAACCATAACCTAAAACATCACCATTAAATGAAGAAGGGAAAGTTTGGGCGAAGATTGCACCAGAAACTCCGGCAATAGCACCAGAAATAGCAATTCCTTCTCATTTATATTTATTAACATTAATTCCAGCCACGTCAGCAGCTTGCGGATTTTCACCAATACTTCTAAATCTTAGACCTCATTTGGTTTTATACAACCCGAATGCACCAATAGCAACAATAACTAATGTAATAATTGTTTTTCACGAAATAATTTCTACTTTTAGCGAAGTTGTTACTGGTATTGCGTATTTTAATTCAATAACCCCCATAATCGGTTTACGGTTACCGTTACCAAAGAATTCAAGTAGAATTATAGCAACTCCGAATGCTAAAAGGTTAATCGCAAAACCAGAAATTGTGTGATCACTTTTTAGTTTAATTGTTGCAAAACCGTGCAGTAATGAGAACAACATTGCACACGCACTTGCAAATATTGTTGCTGGGATTTGTCATCACCCACTCGACTCATTACTTCCTGATGTTTTAGCTAAAACTTGAGTAAAGACCAAATATGAAGCCGCGCCGACAACCATCATACCGTTAATACCAATATTAACAATTCCGACTTTTTCTGAAAAAAGACCACTAATCGCACCTAAACCGAAGATGCAAAAGAAAACTAACAAATATGAATAAACATTAATTGTTAATGCCATTTTGACCTCCTTGTTTATGCTTGCGATCTTTATACAATTTTGATCTTTGTTCGCTTATCGAAGCGTAAATATTTTGGTATTCAGTGTTAATATCTTTAATTTGTGCTGTTTTTTGTTGTTTAATTCTGAACTTGGCATTAATACCTAATCTGTTTAATTCAGCATTTATTCGCATTTTTTCAGCGTTTATAGATTCAAAATGCTTAATTGTTTGGTCATCAGTATTTTTGTAGTTCATTGCCTGCGATAAATATTTATCTGTTGATTTTGCTAATTCTTTTTTCAAGTGTTTAATTTGGTCTATAAATGAATCAGTTGAGTTATTTAACTCAATATTAGTTTTAATTTCACTTGGAATTGAATCTTGAGAATTTTTGTTGTCATTTAAGTCATATTCAAGATTTAAAGCTTGATATAATTCAACATTTTTGTTTTTTTCAACTATTTTTTGTAAAGTGTATTCTTCAGCTTTTTGACAATTGATCCTTGCTTGTGTGATAGCGTTGTCAATCTTGGTTATTTTATTTGCAAAAGATTCATTAATTTTTTCTAATCTTTTTAATGAAATTGAGTAATTGGCTTGATTACTTTTTTGCTCAATTAAGTGAATTTTTTGCTCATAACTAGCAACAATTCGCACCTTGCGTTTTAACAAGGATTCCAATTTTTTATATTTTAAATAGCGAGGATCGCTTAGTAATAAAATTGTACGAGTGCTAAATTGAATTGGTTTAAACTGTGAGAACATAATTGATGTAGCTGCAAGATATAAAATTATAGATGTAATAACTTGAAGGTCTTCTGGACGAATGTATAAAGGATATAATTGTAGTTTTGCCTCAGAAGTATATATAGCTGTATAGAACAGGGTTGAGAATAATGAGCCAATCGGCGAGTTTAAGGCTAAAAGACTAATAGCAATAGCTTCAAAACCTAAATTAATTGGCTGCGAAATCCCTGAAAATACTTGTTCGCTGATTACATAGTAATAGAATCCTGCAATCGCTGAAATTGCTGCTGAAACTCCTAAAACCATCATAGTTAACATTTTGTCATTGACACCCATGTATTTACCATTCGATTTAGAAATTCCTTGCATTCTGATTTTATAACCTAATGTTGTGAAGTTAAATATGAAGGCGACTACAGCCGCAAGAGTTAATAATCCAACCACACCACAAATAACAAATATTTCTTTGACGTGTGCAGAAATGGTTACAAAACCAGGTTTAACCCCGCTTAAATCATCTGAGAAGTAGTATTTAGCTTGAGCATCGCTAAAGTTTTTTCACACAACAGATGCTGAATTTTGTCTAAATAACATCATTGAAATCCCAATTATTATTCAGTTAAGCATAATTGTTGAAATAACCTCATGTACATTTAAGTAAGCTTTTAGCGCGCCTGCTATAATCCCGACTCCAAAAGCAATTAAAACCGAGCATATCAAGCACATAATTAACAATCATGCCGGAATCGCTTGATATTGAGTTGCGCCATATTGAATAAAAATTGCAAAACTAATTCCACCAGAAATCATCATCTGACCAGGAATTCCGATGTTGAATAGTCCAGCTTTAAAACTTAGTGCACAAGCTACCGAGCTAAATCCAAAAACAAGGAAATATTTTAAAATAGTTTCTTTATTAGCTTGATTAAATGAGCTAAAAATTGTAGTTACAACAGTGAAAGGATTGACAAATATTTGTTCTTGTAACCCTTTTTTAATAATGATATAAAGTAAGGATAGAACTACCCCAAAAAATAATGATCATAGAGAAGAAGCTATTTTACGACCTGTGGATTTAGTTTTATCCATACGGATAAAGTTTGATGCTCAATTACTCGCTTTGCGTAAAGAATCAATCATATTTGGTTTTTGTTTGCTTTCCATAATCTACCTCCTCTCTTTTTGAATTTACGTTTTTGATTGCATAATTATCATAAATTTGCTCAAATGAATTTTTAGCATACTGCATTTCGCTTTTATATTCTTTAGCTAATTTAACTTTTTCATTTTTAATTTGAGCTAAGGTCTCATTTAATTCATTAATTACTGATTTATCAGCATCTTTTGACTTTTTGACAATCATTAAACTAGATTTAATCGAAGCTTCTTTAAGAAGAGCTTGCTCATTTAGTTTTGCATATTTTTTATGCAGACTGCTAATATATGAGTCTTTGGAGTCTTCGAAATCGTTAGGATTAAATCAATTATCACTCTCTCCTGATGAAGCTGACATAAATTTACCAATTTGTTCACGCGTTATACCTTTTGAATCATTAATTGATAAAATTTTACCCTCATTAATCACGGCGATTGTATCAGCCAATGCTAAAACCTCGTCTAATTCATATGAGATAAGCAAAATAGCTTTACCTTTCGCTTTTTCTTCCAAGATTTGAGTATGAATGTTAGTAATAGCACCAATATCCATACCCCGTGTAGGTTGTACAATTATAATAAAATCGTGTTCAGTTTTCATTTCGCGACCAACAATGAATTTTTGTTGGTTTCCACCAGATAGTGAGCGAGCAATACTTTTAGCTCCTTGTGAGCTTCTAACATCATATTGATCAATAATTTCCTGAGTGAATTTAGCAATATTTTTATTTCTTAAAACGCCAGACGATTGAAATTGCTTATCTCACAATCTACGAATCGCTGCATTTTCATGAATTGTAAAATCTAAAATCATTCCGTGATGATGACGGTCAGCTGGAATATAAGACATGTGCAATTTACTGCGATTTTGCGCACCTAAACGTGTAATATCGGTCAATTCATAGCTATTTGTCGTTGAATTAAAAGTACGTAAATGAATCGAACCTTTTTGTGGTTTTTCCATTCCGCCGACAACATATTCAAGTTCTTCTTGCCCGTTTCCAGCAACGCCAGCAATTGCGAAAATTTCACCAGCGTGAATATTAAAGTTAATATTTTTTAAATTTTTCTTAAGTTTTGTTGTAGTTAAATTTTTAATTGAGAAAACAACATTTTCTTTTTTACACTCAATGTTGTTTTTAATTTCAACAACATCATTACCAACCATTGCTTTGATAATCTCATCAAGGGAAGTTTGTGCCATAACGAAATTACCCGCAACCTTACCTAAACGTAATACGGTAGCGGTATCAGCAACTTGTTGGATTTCTTTTAGTTTGTGGGAAATAAATATTATTGTCTTGCCTGCTTTTTTAAATATTTCAAACGATTTTAATAAACCTTGAATTTCTTCATCAGTTAAAACGGCTGTTGGTTCATCAAAAACCAATATATCATTGCCACGATACAACATTTTCATTATCTCAACTTTTTGTTGTGTCGAAACAGTTGCATCGCCTGATTTTTGAAATAGATCAAACTGTAAGTTGTATTTATTTTGTAATGATTTTATTTTTTTAATCGCAATATCACGATTAATTACACCAGCCGCATTTGCTCATTCTTCACCTAAAATAATATTTTCAAGGTTTGTATAAACATCAACTAATTTAAAGTGTTGGTGGACCATTCCAATACCTAAGGCATTGGCATCATTTGGTCCAGAAAAAAGCACTTTGTTGCCATTTATTAGGATTTCTCCACTAGTTTGCTCATATAGACCAAACAAAATTGACATCAAAGTACTTTTACCAGCCCCGTTTTCGCCAATTAAAGCATGAATAGTTCCTTTTTCAACTTGAAAAGAAACTTTATCATTTGCTATAATTCCAGGGAATTTTTTAGTTATGTTTCTAAATTCTACTGCGTACATTGAGTAGTTATTTTTTCATTAATTCGGCAGCAAGAGCGTTAAGACGTTCACCTTCTGTGCTGATTTCATCACCTTCCATTGTTGCTTTATTAGAAGCTAATCATTCTTTTTCTTCAGCACTTAATTTATTAAACATTTCTTTACCAGCTTTAATCGCTTGTTCCGCTAATGGTTTTTTAGTTGGGTCGGTAATATGAGTAGGAGAGATATCAACTCAGTTTTCAGCGTAACCACCTGATAAATTACCATCGGTTTTATTTAAGTCAAAATTACCTAATTTTGATTTAATTTTTGAATAATCATCAGAAGTTGCTAGAGTTGCTACTGTATCGTATGTTGATTGACCGATACTTTTTAAAATTGATGTAAAGAATTGTTCTTTTCCTTTTGAAGCTGAAAGAGCTTGATCGGTGTCAACACCAACGATGTATTTGTTTTTCGAGCCTTCTTCTGAAAGAACCACGTTTGTTGCTGGACCGGCCACCGGAAGAATTAATTTAGCATTTTGTGCTATAACATTTTTAATTACAGAGGTCATTGCAGCACCAACGGCAAATCCTGATGTTAAGTCAACTTTATCAGCTACTGTGTGAACTTTTTTATTTGCGTCAGTTTGTTTTGAGTTTCAATATAGAATTCCTTTGTAAAATCCTTCGATAAAGTCAGTTACACCTGGGAACGCACCACCACCAAATGATGAAACTGTTCTGTCTTCAGGTTTTGCTTCGTTAGAAAGAAACATTGCAGCTGCATAACCTGCTGAGAACGCAGCTTCTTTTGTCTTGAATTTTTGGTAAATACCGTGACCACCTAACTTAGAATCATAGTCGGCACCAATAATAATGATTCCTTGTTTTTCAACTTTTGCTTTATTTGCATTTAATCATTTTTCGATGTGGTTACCGTGTAGAAAACCTGGGGCGATTCAAATTTTGTATCCGCCTTGTAGCGCTTGGTTGTAAGCTTGTTCAAATTGGTCGTTTTTAACTTCAATAACGTCGTATTTGTCTTTTGGAAGTTTTGCTTGATAATCGGCAAAAGTCAATAAACCTTCTCATGCTGATTGGTTAAACGATTTATCATTTAAATCTCCACCGTCATTAATCATAATGATTTTCGGTACTGAACTTATTTTTTCAGGTGTTACCACAAAATCTTTATTAAGTTGAATATTTACAACTGACGTTGTTGGTTTTTTAACGTGTGTATATGTTACTGTACTTGGTTGTTGTGTTTGTGTATGTACTTCGCCTTGCTTATCATTGCTTGAACCACAAGCAGCTGCTACCATAGGAATGGCTCCAAGTGCTGAGATAGCACTAAGACTTAGTAATAATTTTCGTTTCAAAATAGCTCCTTTTAATTGGTCTCCCAATATTTTATATCTACTTAAATTATAATATATATTAAGTTGAAAATGTGAATTTCGTTATATAATAATCAATTTAAAGCTATTATATAGTTCTGTATATTAGCCACTATATTTATTTTGCGTTTAAGCAGTGTGGAAGAGTAGCTTTTGTCTTTTTTTAAAAAATATCTTAGCGTGACTAAGATATTATTCAAGGTCTCAGTTTGAAAGTTTAGGAATTACTGAATAACAATGGGCTTGCGGGCCAGTGTGGATAGCTACTGGAGAGCAATTCAATTTAAAGTCCATAAATTCAATTCCATTCTCTTTGAAAATCTCAATAGCTAATTTATTAAAATCTTCATCAATTCCGTTAATTGTATAAATTTGGAATTCGCTAGGTATTTTATCAACACTCAAGCCTGTGAAATCACATAATTTAGTGATAATTTGCTTCATCGCACCTTTGGGACCTCTTCCAATTCCTGCAGTTGAGGCCCCATTAATATCGAAGCGAATGATTGGTGCAATTTTAATTTTTGATAAAGCACCCAGTACAAATTTTTTGAATGAACTCACACGCCCACCATTAATTGCATATTTGATATCTGGCGTAATAATAAATGAAATAGATTTAGAAATAATAGTAGGTATTTGCGAGATTGTGCGATGAATGTCTTCGTGTTTTTGATAGTGTTTTTGCGCTCATAAAGCAACGTCAATTAATTGTTGACCAACAAAAGCGGTATCAACAACGTGAACATTATTAAATTCTTTGGCAATGTTTGTAGCCGTGCTAAAAGCTGAAGATAACTTTGCACAAATTGGAAAGAATATAACTTCATCATTTTCAACGCTAGCTTTTCTAAAAACTTCTTCGATATCACCCGGAAAAGGTAATGACGTTCTAATTTTATTTGTTTTACCAATCGCTTCTAGTAGTTCACGACGATCTAAATCAATGCCGTCTTGAAAAGTTTTGCCATCAATTTCAGCTAAAAGCGGTATATAATAAAACCCTTGCTCTTGCGCTTCTTTTTTAGTTAAGCAAACAAAAGAGTCAAATATAATTCCTAATTTTTTCATATCGCCTCATTTCTAAATGTAGTTGCTTTGAAGCAACGAAGCAAAATCGAACTTGATCAGGTTTTGCTTAAAGATATTGGTTTTTATAAGTATATTTTATATTTAATTTTTTAGCATAATAACTATTTATTTTTTCTGGTACGTTTTCTCACAGAATTGTGGCATTTGAATTTTTACGTAAAAACTGACTAAAGTGCAAAATCTGTAAAAATACATCTGTGTTTGTTGTTATTTGCGATGCTAACTTAGATGAAATTATAAACTTATCAATCTTATTTGAGTGTAAAAATTGAATTAGTCGAGTAGATATATCAGTAATATAAAGCCCAATTTTGGCTTTTTGCGTTTCAATTATTTGTAATAATTTTTGAATTATATCGAAATCGTTTTCATTGTCATATGTGTGCAAAATGTAATTTGCTGAATATTTTGAAAATGTATCGACGTTTTTAAAAAGACACAAATCTGTTGTATGGATGAATAATTCTTTATCAGTTTGGATTGAATCTAAATGATATTTAACTAATGCTTCGTCTAATTCCAGATTGTATTGATGTAAGAATTTAAACTTGTTTATATCATCTTGATTTATCCCTGCCACTTTTGCTAAAGCAACACTCATATTTGTTGGTTTTTGGCTCAATTCCGAAACAACAGCATCATTTTTAATAAAACTACTTGCGTGGATCTTAGATTCAAAATCAACTAATTTAACTTTAAATAGATCTAGTTTTGCTTTATCTAGAGAGTCTATATGGTCATGTGAAGAGTGTTTTTGTCCAAAAGTTATATCATTATTGACTAATAAATATTTTGCTAATGTTTGAATATATTCAATATCCGATTGATTATTAGCTGGTTTTGTGTATGAAAAGACAATTTTTTTTACTAAATCGTTAAATGGTAATAAAGGTGTAATCTCAATAACTTTTTTATGGAGCTTCTTCATGATAGTTTTGAGAGCTAAATTATTTTTAATAAATGGATTAATTAAATAAATTATTTCATTTTCATGAATGTATTTTCATTTATTCTTATTTAAATTCAAGATTTCATAAACTTGTTTAATTTCATTGTCGCTAACGTGTTTTCCGATATTTTTAATTCGAGTTTTAATTGCAATAACTCCTAAATATTTGAATTTCCGGAATTCAATTATTTCATTAATATCGTGACATTCAATCTTGTTAGCAAATATTTTGCTGTCATGAAAATTATTGCGTCAATTAATAGTTATATAAAAGCTATCGTCACTATTTTTGCCAATGATTCTGACGTTTAAAGGTGAATTATCAACTTCGAGATTAATTAGGTGATTCAAAAATGATTGAATTGACGTATTTGTGTGCTTGCGATTTAAAGTGGCTAAAAAGCGAAAACGCTTATTAGTTACGTTGCTTTGTAAAACATTTCTAATTTCACTGGCACTATTATTATCAAAATAAGAAAGAAATTCTTCAATATGGTAGAACTTATTTTCGCTCAGAGCGTGTTTGCCATGGTCAATACTGTGATAAAAACTTAATTTAATAGGGGATACTCTGATAGCTCATTTTTCCTTAACATTAATTTTAAAAATTGACATACCGTGGTAAGCGGTTTTTTTGTGTCTTAATGCAATAAAAGAAGCGAAAATTAGACAAAAAGCCAAAAAAATGGCAAACAATATAGATGTTATAACTGCAAATGAATCAATAAATATTGCTTGTTTAATTTCGTTAGAATTAGAGTTTGGCGATGATGGATTTGAGGGCATTATTGTCCTTCCTCACGCAACAGTCTGATTGAAGGGTGATTTTTAGACAGTGTTTTCTCTTGTCCTATATTCGAACCAGCGAAACGAACTACAATTGTATCATTATTGACTTCTAGAACCGTCCCCTCCCCAAAGTGAGTGTGAGAAATAATATCTCCAGGAATCATTGAACGATTAATTTCTTTTATTTGCTTATGATCTGTTATATCATCATAATTTGTTGAAATAGCTTCTTTTTGAAGAATATATTTATTAATATCAATACCCGTTTCCTTAATAAAGCGTGATGGTTTTTTCTGAATTTGCGAACCAATTAAAACCCCGCGAGAATCAGAAATGAATAAACGTTTTTTGGCGCGAGTTATACCAACATAGGCAAGACGGCGTTCTTCTTCAAGATCTTCGTTTTTAGCGCTACTTAGGGCATGTACATTTGGAAAAATGTACTCTGACATCCCTACTAAAAAGATGTTATCAAATTCCAAACCTTTTGCTGAGTGAACTGTCATTAAAGTGACGTAGTTAGTAGAGTTATCATAATCATCGCCAGCCGAGGCCAACGAAACAAATTCAAGATATTCTTTAATACCTTTATCTTTATTATTTTCTTCCCAATTTTTGATTGATCTAATTAATTCATTCACATTATCTTTGCCTGTACCTTTGAGTGCAACATCAGTGTTTAGGTACTCAAAATAACCAATTTTGTTTAAAAATTTCTCTAAGACTAAGTGGATTGGATTTGATTGTAACGCTCTGCGATGGTAATTTACATTATTTATTAAGTCAACAATATTTTTTTTAACCTCTTTGCTGACTGGTAAATCTTTTGCGTAATTTAAAAAAGTTTGCCACAAGCTCATTTTCTTTTCGGCAGCAAATTTTTGCAATTGAGCAAGCGTTAGTTTACCTATTTTGCGTGAAGGTGTATTTATAATCCGTAATAAAGGTAAATCAAGTCCATCATAAATCAGTCGTAGGTAACTTAAGGAATCTTTAATTTCCTTACGTTGATAGAATTTTAACCCATTAAAAATACGGTGATTAATGTTTTCCTTAATTAATTCTTCCTCGAATGGCCGAGAATAATAGTTTGAACGATAAAAAATAGCAATGTTTTTTAGCTGAATTTTTTGTTTTTTAAGTTTATTTATTGTTTGTACTACTCAACGCGCTTCAGCTTCATTACTGAATGCGTGAGTGTATTCAATATCTTCGCCACTTGCATTATTAGTAACCAAATCCTTGTGAAAGCGATTTTGATTGTGTTTAATCAAGTTATTAGCAGCATCTAAAATTTTTTGAGTTGAACGGTAGTTTTCTTTTAAGATGATTGTTTTAGTGTTTGCGAAGTCTTTGTCAAAATTTAAAATTAAGTTAACATCTGCGCCACGTCAAGAATAAATTGTTTGATCTGGATCGCCAACAATGGTTAGTTGAGTTTTGCTTCCAGATAATTTTTTGACAATTTCATATTGCATGCGTGATGTATCTTGGAACTCATCAACTAAGATATAAGAGAAGCGATTTGACCAAAATGTGGCAACGCTCTGATTTTGGGTAAATAATTCGTGAGTTTTAATGATTAAATCATCGAAGTCAAGACTTTTTAGCTCGTGCAAGTGTGAGTTGTATCGGTCAAAAATTTGGCCTAAACGCTCATTTAATTCAATGTTTTCAGTATAAAGGTCGTTCAATTCCGATACTAATTCAGCTGAATTATAGTTTTTATTTTTAGCAAGCGAAATAACACGTAAAATTTCAGCTACACCCATGCTTTCGTCCTCTTCGCCCATCTCGAAATCGGGTAAAAGACGCTTAATTATAGCTTTTTGGTCAGTGGCATCAATAATTTGAAAATCGGCTGGCAGGTTCAGATGAAATGCTTCCGCGCGCAAAATTCTTGCGCATAGTGAGTGAAACGTGGAAACCTGGACACGATCTAGATGTGGTGGGGTGTATTGGTGAATACGTTGTGTCATTTCATTAGTAGCTTTGTTAGTAAAGGTTAGGGCTAAGATATCCGAAGGTGGAATGGCTAATTCATTAATTAAGTAGGCAATTTTTCGAGTTAAAACTCTTGTTTTACCCGATCCTGCTCCCGCAATAATTCGCAAAGGGCCATCAAAATAAAGCAACGCTTCTTTTTGCTCGGTGTTTAGATGTAAAAGTATTTTATCAGTTTTGTTATTCGACATTGTTCTCCTTTGCGAAAATTATTTCGATTTTAGGGGTGGGGTAGGGAAGAAGTTTTATTTTGTCATTTTTGTCACTTGTTGAGTAGTGTTTTAAATATACAACTCGATATGCGAAAATTTTTTCATAAATACCTCTTTTATCCTTGCGGGCAAGAATAAAACTGTAGTTAACTAAATTCATCACTGCCCAAAATGCACTTAAGGTGCTAATGATTCTGCTTATTATATTAACATTTATTGGAACTTGTTTTTTTGCTTCGACATAATTTTGTAAATAGGGAATTTGTCAAGGCATAATTGTGGTTGAAAGTATAAAGACAATCAGACAAACAAAACCAAAAGAGGTAGTATTTAACTGAAAAATGAATTTTATTGGATGTTTTGGTGCTTGTTGAAGTAATTGAAGCCGCATTATCAAAAGACCAATTGTGCGAAAATTACAGAAAAAAGGGATAATAACAGTGTAAACAAATAAGTCTACAACAATTAAAAATAGGATCGCATATCAAACAGTGATAGATTGATACGAAGATTTTTGTAAGGGTAAGAAGTTGTTAAGAATCTTATACTGTACAACAATAGTGCTTAAAATTAATATAAAATCAATAAAATTCGCCAAAAAACGCAACGAAAAAGATGAATTTTTGTGTAATGTTTTTTGAGTCATTATAGACTTTTGTACCAATCTTCTATTTTATCTAGGTTGGGCAGAGAGCGTAAAATTTCTGCTTCTTTGAGTTGTTTTTTAATATAGATATTAGTTAAGAAGAACTCATGGTTTTCTTCGTGAAATTTTTGCAAGTTTTGATGTAAATCGGCAAGGTGTTTGTTAGCCCGTTTTTCGTTAAACGAACCTTTAAAAGGTAAAATAAATTTCAAAAGTTTAGACGCAAGAATTTCACGGGTATTTAAACAACCCATTAAAATTATTTGCATAAAATACAACATTGCGTAAGTTACTTCGTAATTTAATTTAATATGATGTGTTTGCAAGTAATTCAAAATTATATTGAATTGGGAGCGGAAATTCGCTGGATTTAACGAAGCGGATGGGAAAATGTCAACATTGACTAATTTTTTATTTCAATATTGATATGTTTGGGCATTAGCTAAAATCAAATACAACAATTCTAATGCAAATTGAGAATCGTTAATTTCCTTAGTGCGATATTTAGAAAATTGTTCAAGCAAATTGCGTTTAATTATTTTGTTAAAAATAAAAGGGAAAGCGTAAGCAATCGCTTCTTTTTCCTCGGCGATTGTGTAAAGATGTTCCTCTTTTAAACGAGGTTTTGGTTTTCATTTTAATGCACCAGTAATATTTGGCGCAAATTCTAAAATTTCAGCGGGAGTAGCACTTAATTTATTGACTACGGTACTGACAAAATTATTTTTTATTTCCGACTGAGGTAACAAAACATAAACATATTGATTGCGTAATAAATGAATCGAACAACCAATATCATTTTGAATGCTACGACGTTTGCTATTAACAATGAAGCGTAGGCGCGATCCAAAAAATTCTAATGCGCTTTCAAGTAATAAAAATGCTTTTTTGTTTGGTTTAGTCAATACAAAAACAACTTCAAAATCTTGATTATTTTGCTCTTTAAGATGTTCGATAACGTGTTCAAGTTGGTTAAACTCACTTACACAAGGAACAATAATAGATAACTTCATTTATACCTCTACATTTTTATACTGCCAGATGTTCTTGGATATGGAATAACATCTCGAATATTATCAACGCCTGTTACATACATAACCAAGCGTTCAAAACCAACGCCAAATCCACTTGAACCAGAATCGCCAAAGCGTCTTAAATCAAGATATCACTGCAACTCGTCTTGTGAAATTCCTATCTCTAACGCTCTTGTCAGTAATTTGTCATAGTTTACTTCACGTTGACTACCTCCAATTAACTCACCAATACCTGGAACCAATAAGTCAAATGAAGCAACAGTTTCATTGTCGTTGTTTTGGTGCATATAAAATGCTTTAAACGATTTTGGAAAATTAATTACTGCAACAGGTCCTTTTGCAATTTCGGAAGCAAGATATTTCTCGTGTTCGGTTGCTAAATCTAAACCAAAGTGAATATTTTGCTCTTCGAAGCGATCTTTAACTTTCGCCAGCTCTTTAATTGCATCTCTATAATCTAAAACACTTAATTTAGTTGTAATAAATTTATTCAAAGTTTCCAGTAAATCGGGATTTACATTTTTTGTTAAGAATTCAAATTCTTTTGGATGTTTAATTATCGTGTTTTTAATAACGGTTTTTAAGAAATCATCCGCAAGATCGATAATATCATTTAAATCATAAAATGCAACCTCAGGTTCAATCATTCAAAATTCTGCTGCGTGTTTTTTTGTGTTTGAGTGCTCGGCTCGAAATGTCGGAGCGAATGTGTAAACTTTTTTAAAGCCAATCGCATAGCTTTCTGCGTGTAATTGACCCGTAACTCCTAATGTCGCTTTTTTATTAAGTCCAAAAAATGGTTCTTTTAAATTTGAATCTTTGATTTCAAATGTTTCTCCCGCCCCTTCTCCATCATTAGATGTAATTATAGGTGCGTTGAAATATAAAAATCCATTATTTTCAAAATATTTATGAACCTCTAAAGCTAATGAAGAACGAATTAGCATTACGGTTCTAATCAAGCTTGTTCTATGTCTAAGATGTGGAATTTCACGTAAAGTTTCAACATTTATCGCTTGTTTTTGAATTGGATAATCTAATTCTGTATCACGTAATAAGGTAAATTCTGATGCAATTAATTCAAGAGGTTGTTGAGCATGGGGTGTTAGTACAATTCTACCTTTCACTTTAATTGCTGCGCCTATGTGTATTTGATCTAGTAAATTAAAGTCAAAGTTTTCACCTTTGAATGTCACTTGTAAATTTTCTACTGTTGAGCCATCATTAATTGCTAGGAAGCGAATTTTCTTGTTCCCTCTGTTTGAAGCTACCCACGCACTAAACGTAAGTTCGTGGTTTTGGTAAATTTCAGAATTTAAAAATAACTCTTTAATAGATTTTTCTTGCATTATTACTCCAAATTTAGATTAATTTTATAATTAGATTAATTATACTAAATACTAAGTATTTAATTAGATGAATAATTATAAATTTGTTACCTATTCAAGATATTGGATAGTTTAGTCTAGAAATGATAATATTTGTTTAAATTATTAATTTCAATAAGAATGGTTTTTGTTTTTTAAGAGCATTTAGTTAAATGCCGGGGCTGATAAAAAATTTTAAAAAAGCTGTTTTTACTGATGCAGAATACTGAAAAATAACTTTTTTTATTTTTTATTAAAATAACGATATCAAATTAAAACACGCCTAAGCGTGTTATTTTTATATATAAGCAACTATTTGGGTTGCGATGATAAAAATTGCGAAAATTATTAAAATAGTTATCAATTCAGCAATCGATTGAAGAAAGACAAGCGAAGAATTGGAAGGATCTTTTTTTCGTTTGAAATACATTATAGGTACAAGTGCCGATAAAAATTGAAGAAGCGTCATCGCTACAATTAGGCTTAATGAAATTGAAATAATTATAGTTCAACTTTTAATGACATTTTGTGTTAAATCGCCTGTTGATAATAGGAATAATGACAATTTAACAACATTTATAAGAGCTAAAATTAAACCTATCATAAACCCAACAAAAGTTTCTTTTGTTAAAACTTTCTTAATATGTTTGTGCTCGATTAAATCCATTGTTAAAGCACGTTTCACAGTTATATTAGTTTGAGCAACAGCATTACGTATTCCTGTAGTGATGGTTGGAATAAATATTACAAAAGCTATTAATAAGGATACCGAATTAGAAATTTTTAAAAATTCAGTTCCACTTTGTTTGAACAAGAAAAAACTTGCTATTTCAATAATTGAAGAAAATAATAGAATTAAAACGGCTCATAAAATTCGACTTTTTAATAGTGTGTATCATGGAGTTTTTAAATAATCATCGGGATCACTTGATTTAGCACTAATACCAGCCATTTTGTATAAATCCTCAGTAGCCGCTTCATTAATAACATCAATTACGTCATCACTTGTTATCATCCCAATAAGCCTATTATCATTGTTAGTTACAGGCAACACTGACATATCGTGTTCGCTAAATATTTTTGCCGCCTGTTCTTGTTTTTCATTTGCACTAATTGAAGTTACCGGAGAATAAATATCATCAATTTTTGCATCAGGTTTAGCAAAAACAATCTCTTCTAGCGTTAATACCCCCAAAAGCTGTTGACTCGGACTAACAACGTAGTAATAATGTACTAGTTCGGCTTTGTTTTTTGAGTAATCACGGCGAATTTTGAATAAAGCTTGTTCGCAAGTATATGTATTTTGAATATAAGAAATATCCACGCTCATTATACTTCCGACTTCATCTTCACCATAAGATAAAATTCTATTTATCTCGTTTCTTTTATCTTGTGGTGTATAAGCAATAATTTTGCTTGTTACATTGGCCGGTAATTCTTCTAAAACGTCTGCTAACTCGTCACTTTGAAGCTCCTGAAGCAATTTCATTCCTCATTCTTCAGTAAAACTCAACGCTAATTGAGTTTGTTGTTCTGTTTCTAAATACGAAAAAACCTCAGCCGCATCGTCTGTTTTAAGCATTCTTAAAAACGTTAGTTGTTCATCATTAGACAGCTCCCCTAAAGCAGAAGCGATGTCAGCATAAGGATGCTCATCAATTAAAGCTCGTGTAGCTTTAATGTCTTTAGAAATAACTGTTTTTTTAATCAGGTTTTTAACCTGATTATCTTGACTTTCGTTCATTTTAATCCTTTAAATATTTAATTAATTGTTCTTGGAATTGTTCGATTCTTATTTTGAAAAATGTTCCATTTTTGACAAATTTAACATCTCCTGTCTCTTCACTGACAATTATTGTTAAAGCGTCACAAACTTCGCTAATCCCCATCGCTGCTCGGTGTCGCGCTCCATACTGATTGTCAATAGATTTTTTAGAGATTTTATAAAAAGTAGCAGCATAATAAATTTTATTATCTCTAATTATTACTGCTCCATCATGCAAAGGAGATTCTTTATTAAAAATTGAAACTAATAGAGATGAAGAAATATCGGCATTTAAAATAATTCCATCGGTACGCAAACTATCAATATTATCACTGTTTTCAATGGTAATCAATGCCCCGATTTTGTTTGCTGAAAAATGTTCTACCGCTTCACGCAATTGATTTATCAACCGAATTTGAGTGCTATTGCCCAACTTATCAAACCTGCGTTTAGTAAATTTAGCTTTTGCTACAGCCATAATTTTGGGTAAAACTAATAATAATAAATTGACAACAACAAAAACTAAAACTATGTATAAAACAATAGTGTTAATTTTAAGGTTATTACTTAAATTTTTATCACTCATTTTGTCTCCATTAACCAAAAACCCGACTAAATAGTATCGCTAGCAATGTAGCTGTAATGATTAATAGTGCTGAAAAAATTATTGATAATACTTTAATCACTAAACTTCGCTTGTATTCTTTTTCTGAAATTAATTTTTGTTTCAATAGACAGTCAATATTTTGGCAATCTTTTTCTGCCATTTTATCATTTTTAATTAATGCGGGGTTTTGTAAAATTTCTTGGTTTTCTGCGTGGAGTTGAATAAGTAATTCTCTCCTTTTTTGAATTCTATCTGCCGCTATAAGAGGGTCTCTTTCAATTGTTGCCATTTCAACATCTCCTTTATATTTACATTTAGAATTATATTATAAAATATGTATTTTGGTGATGACTTTTTATATTTACTGTTTTTTTGCAAAATTGAATAAAAAATGATTTTTTACTCACTTAATATACTGAAATATTATTTTTTTTAATAATTTTCACTTAAATAGCTCCATTTAAAAAAATAGTTCAACTAATGGATTTTCAGGATCAATATAGGTTACATAAAACAAGAAAATATTGCAATTGCAATATATATTAAATTTTTAATTATTTAATATAATTTTATATATTGAAATTTATAAATTAAATTGGAAGTATTCATGAGCAAAAGAGTATTGAAAACTGCATCGACTATAATTGGAATTTTGAGTGCCACAATCGCCTTAGCTGTTGGTATAAGTTTTATTCCAAAAAAAGAAAAACAACTTGTCCATTCAGCTGAAGTTAACCCACAAAAAAACCTTAATGATAATGTAAAAATTCCGACTTTAGAGAAAAAAAGCAAAGATTGTAAACGTGAATCTTTAACCAAATTCGACCATAAAGACCCAGTTAAACTTGAAAACAGACTCTATTCACCAAATGTAATAAAAGCTAGCGAACAAGTAAAATATGTAGCATTAGGAGATTCGATTACAGCCGGTTTTGTCGCTTTTTCTGACAAGGATTACCCTGGTAATTTTGAGAAAAATAGTGTTAAAGGCCTAAGTTATCCCGCTTATATAGCATCTTTTTTTAATGATTTAGGTCGTCTTGAATCATTTGAGAATTTTGGTGTTAGTGGCACAACGTTCATACATTGAAATTTATTGCTAAAATCACAAGGAAAATCAAATAAACTTACAGATTCGGAACTAAAAATCGTTGAATCCAAGTTTGGTATAAATTGAACTAAAAAATACAATAGACTTATTCAGCAATTAACCAATTCTAACCTAATTACTGTGTCATTAGGGGCTAATGACTTTATGCACACAATTTCGGCAAAGATTGGCGAATTCCCGTTTTCAAAAATTATTGAATACATAAATACTAAAAACCCTGACTATACTGAAATTTCAAAAATTGTTAGCGATTTATTTAATGATTTATTCACAAATATAGAAAAAAATCAAACTGAATTTATTGGCACAATCAAAAAAATTGCGCCAAAAGCAAATATTAATTTCATAGCTTTTCCAACACCATTAAGCACCATAATAGACTTGATTGATAGACATATAAACAATTACAGTGAAAACATCTCATTTAGTCTGAGCACTGTTTTAATTGATTTGATTAACAATAAAATTAAATACACTGCTAATTCCAATGGCGTATATTTTATAAACCCTTTTGATGCGAAATATTGAGTTCAAAATCATCGTATTTTATCTAACACTCTCTTTGATATCCATCCTGGGGCTAAGGGATATAAACGAATGGCTCAGGACATTTTCATCAAATTAGTTAACCCATCTCGTGACCAAACAGAATATATCAAAAACGGGATTGAGTGAAACAATGACTATTTTTTAACCGATTCTGATTCATTTTTAACTCAAATTAAGTTGAAGGATGCTCCCTTTGCAACTATTTTGAAACTTTTTGGTCCAAATGTTAAGGATTATGTTTTGGCAGATGATCAACGTTATCTTCAATATTCAAAAACATTCAACAAACAAAATTACTTCCGCAGGGTTCTAGACAATGTCGGATTAGAAAAAATTATTTTTGAGCGTGTATTGCCAACTTTTTTTGAGAGTGATTTTTACTCTAAAATTGACCCAAAACACTCATTAAAAAACTTTTTATACAAAAATAATAAAGAACATCTTAAAAGTTTAAAATCTTGAATGAGCGAACAAAAAATTGTTGCTACATTACTGCAAAACGTAGAGCAACAGTTTTGGCAAAAAGATTGAGATAATGATGGCTTACCCGGTGCTAAAATAACAAAATTAAATTATCTCCTGAGTGCATTTAAAACTGAAATAAGCAATGAGCAAAAAATTATTAGTTATATTTTCAGCCTTACACAAACAAGCCCATTTAAAAACGACTTAAATGAGTTTAAGACTATTATTAAAAACATTTTAACTAATTTTGTTAATTTCGACCTTGCTAAAGAGAAAATCAGTTCAATTATTGATTTAATCTATAAACCAGAGTGAGCTAGTTTTATTTCCAAATCAGATTCTAAGAAATTATTACTTGCCATTTTAAATGCTAATTCAGTTAAACAAGCAATAGTAGACATAGTTGTAAATGTAATTGAAGATAGCCAGAATTTTGCCAAAAATAAAACATTTAGAGAGCTTTGATTCACTTTTATCAATAACCCAAAAAATAAAAGTGTTTTTAAAAACCTTTTATCCTCAGTGTTACAAGACCTTGTACAAAATACTAAATTTCTCGAAGTTGTTCAGAATGTATCGAGAAGAATTATAGAGACATATCCTGATTATTTTGAAGGTGTTAATCACCTTGGTCTTTCAGAGCTGATTATTGATTTAATTAGATCATGGAATAATGTTGACCAATTATTTGGTATTAGCGAGGTTATCGCTGAGTCCTTGCTAAGCCAACTAAAAGCAAAATTACCAAATGAGATTGACTTTCGTGCTTTTAGCAGTCAATTAAATAAAAATTTATCTAAAAAATTAAAAGCCACAAAACCACTGGATGCAAGCTTAATACTGATTAAATCTATTATAAATACTGACCTTCCAAAGCACAGTCAAACAGTGCGAATAATAATTAAAAACCTAATAAATTCAGTAAAAAAAGATAAAATCACTATTCAGAAAATTACCGAACTAATATATTCAAAATTACCAAAAAACCTTTCAAATTCAGTTAATTTAGAACAATTTAACTCAGCAATCCAATCCATAGTTATCTTACCTGAATTCGAAGATTTAATTACCTCATTTTTAAATGATATTAGTACAATTGATAAAGATAAAATTGCAAAAATTAACTCCGTTTCTGAAATAATTTTTGAAATCGTAAAAAATAACTCAAAAACAATTCCAGCAGTTTTAAAATTAATTTCCAAATCTATAGATATCGAAGAAATTCACTCTGTAATAACTAATTTAATTACAAAAAATTTAAAAGATCAAACATATACTCAGTATGTTCCGCAGTTTTTGGCTTTTGCAAAAGATTTATTAAACCAGAATGTAGTACATGACCTAGCTCAAAATTTTGTTAAAAATTCGTTAGCAGAACTCGCATCAGGAACCGATACCAAAAGTATTGAAAAAATATTGAATAATTGATTAAAAAATAGCGAACAGCAAAAATTTATTAAAGAAAAAATAATTGAACTACTAAAAACTAATGCAACCAGTCAAAGTCTAATAGATTTACTATCGACATTTACACACAATGCACTCACAAAGCTTGCGCCCGATAATGGAATAAGTAAAGATGAAATCAAGGAATTTTTAACTAGCCTACTAGCCAAATTTGATAAATTAGAATCTAAAACTCAAATATTCTCAAAACTATTCGATATTTTAGTCAGCGAAATCACTAAGGATACTAAACAATTAAATTGAGCTGAATTTGGTTCTCAAATCGCCACTAATTTATTAGGCGATAAGGCGATTGATTTAGTTAAATTCTTTGTTCAAGAAGATATATTGACACAACAATCAGAATTCATTAAAAAAATAATTAATCTGGGTTTAAAATACGTAACAAATAATCAAAAAATAGCTCAACACATTTATGTCAAAATGGGTGATAAATCTCGTGAATTGATTGAAAAACATATGAATTCGACTGATTTTGTTAGAGCTTTATCTGACACATTTACAAAATCACAAAACCAAATTAATGAGATATTAGATTTAGTTTTTGCAATAATTAAAAAAGATAAAGAAGCTATCATCGAAATCAAAAATATTTTTGATCTAATTAAAATTGCGTTAAAAGACCAATCTTCAAGAGAACAAATTCAAAAAATTATAGAAGACTTGATTACTAATTTAATTTCAACTGATGGTATTTTTAAACTGTTGAACGGATTATGAAAAGATAGCATAACCCCTTATGGAGTTGATGTCGAAACAGAAGCTAACAAAAAATTTGTTAGCGATTTGTATCAAGAATTGCCACAATTAATCAAAGATTTAGGTCTTGTAAAACACGTTTTAGACGCACTAAATTCAACAGCACAAACTAATACAGACACTTCTACATTTGGAGCTGAATTAGTCAAAAATATCATTCAAGAGTTAGATTTTAAAAATTATAAATACGCACAAGTTTTATTAAAATCTAAAACATTAGCAACTCATAATGAAACGTTAAAATCTAATATTTCAAAATTAATTGAATCAGTTACATCTAAAGATGAAAATGTTCAAAAATTTAGCAATGATTTTAAAATTACCGATTCGCTTGTTGAGTTAGGTTTAAGTCCCGAAGATGCGTTGGAGACAGCTAAAAGTGCGTTTAAATCAAATGAATTAAAAACTATATTGGACCTATTTATTAATGAACTTTTTGCAAAAACTGAACAATATAGCAGCCTTGAAACGTGACCAGAGGCTGTGGCAACAGTATTCAAATCTATCGACCAAGATAAAATTAAACAACCATTAACTTCCTGAATTAAATCAATATTTACAAAAAATGAAAAAATAGCATACGCTTTGGGCAAAATAATGGCTCAAAAATTAAGAGAATCTGGCGTAAAAATACCTGAGCAGGATGATATTACCATTCAAAAATTTATTCATTCATTTTTAAAAGCTGGTGTAGAAACTAAAATTTTAGAAAATATTGTTAGTGAAATTTTAGAGGTATTAAAAAAAGTTGATACATTTAAACCAAATGAAATAAAACAAAAAATTCTCGATGCATTTAAAACTGGTGGCACAAAATTCATTATGGATGGCGACACGATAATGCTAGGTAAAATATTTGATAATATTAATCTTTTTGAGTCTATTTTCAGTAAATTAGATACAAAAGCATATTCAGACTTCTTAAATTTGATGTTCAAATATTCTCCACAGGACAAAACAAAAGGTATATATGGAGCAATGTATGGAGCTTCAAAAAGTCAGTTTAATGCCTCTAGCGGTATAAGTGGATTAATTCAAGGTAAGGCATCTAAATTTATTAAAGTATTTGTCAAACCGCTTGCTGAACAGTACTTCAAGGAACTTTCAGAAACTGAAAAAATTTATGCTACAGCGGAAGAAATGAAACAACAATCATCTGCATATCAAAGTCTTTGAAGATTTTATGCATTTTTCGCAAGGATGATGTATGGTAATACAAATCCTAAATGACTATTTTGAAATGGTACAAATTTAACAGCCGAAGCAATCTTAATGAGCGGATTCACAGAATCGTTTAAAGAAGCAATCGAAAAACATAAAGAATTACTAAATAAATATAAAAGCAAGCTAGACATAATTGGATTTAATGATACAAAACAACCTCTCGATTATTGGATAGCAGGAACTCAACTCCTAGTTGAAAAAGGATGATTCGGTAGAACTACAACATACAATTCAAGATCCAATAATCTTTCAGCATCTCGCTATGGTCGGGATCACACTCTAGTTTATATTTATTATGGCGATAAAATTGATACAAAATATAATAAAGGCAAAAAAATGGAAGATATTCTTTTAGAAGATATGATTCGAGGATATCAACCAGTAAAAAATAAATAATTTATGGTAAAATAGATAATACAATATTTAAGGAGGTATTTATGGGGACAACCGGATGGGTATTAACCATTATATTTGTTTCTTTATTTGTAGGTTTAATTGGTGGTTTAATCGGGTTTTTTATCGCAAGATCAAAAATTCAAAAACAAATTAAAGAAAACCCTCCAATTAACGAAAAAATGGTTCGTGCAATGTTTTTGCAAATGGGTAGAAAACCTTCAGAAGCTCAAGTTAAAAATGTTATGCGTTCAATTTATAATGCAAAAAATAATTAGTTTTATTAACACAGTTTAGGCTGTGTTTTTTATATTTAGAAGGACATAATTTAAAATATTCATACATCAAATTGCGTACTATTGCCCCTAAAATTTATAATTTATACTAATTAATATTTATAGAATTTGCAATATAATTTAAATGATTAACATATATCTTTCATTTCGTTAAATAATTTAATTTAATGAGTAATAAATACTCATAACTACTGAAAAACACACAAATTAAGGAGTAATATGAATAAAAAACTATCATTTGTATTGGGGGTATCATCGATTTTACCAATCGCTTTAGCTGCGTCAAGTTGCAACAGCAACAAAAATATAAATCAGGTACAAGCTGATTTAGATAATTTAGAACCCAACGAAATCGGTAAAAAAATGTATCCAATCGAGATTAAGAACCGTCTAAAAATGATGCAACTAAACGCTAAATCTAACGAGGATATAATCGGCTACATAAATTTATTTTTAACTAAACCAATTGACCACAACACTTATCAATATGTAAGTGTGGAAGACCAACTTAAAAGCGTTAAGTTTACACTGAAAATTACTGCAAATAAAACGCTACACACAGCTATATTAAATAATTTAACTCAGTTGGTTGAGCATGACAATGAGGATAAAAAAAATACTGAAGAAAAGATAAAAATAGGTAATATTACAATTAGCACCTCAATAGGTTCGAAAGCACAATCAATGAGTGCTATTGAATTTGGTAAAATTTATAGACAAAAACATTCTGAATTTAATGGCGATCCAGTTAAACTGCTTGATTGATTAAAACAAGACAAATATTTTGATATTGAAGGTGATTATAAAAGTGGTGAATATATTTACCATTTAAGTAAACATTCACACGCTCACGGCGAAAATGAATTTCATGCCTTCTTCACAGCCGAAAATGCTAAAACGGGCATGTTTGATCGTTTATTCGATCTTGATGGTAAACCAGGAATAAGCTTTAATAAAGGTTGAAATACCATCGCTAAAATTGGTAATATATTAATTAAAAAACGTGTAAAAATCAGTGCAAATTACCAAAATAACACTGCTCAACAATTCATTAATGAAATCAATTCGGCAATTGATTCAAAAGCTAAATTAGCCATCATAACAAAATATACAGGGCAGGATTTTTCATCATTTACTGAAGATAAAGCTAATTTAACCCACCACATTAGTGTTTCTGATAACACAAAACAAAATCTGGAACAAGTTGTAGTGAATGTTGCGCTCAAAGCTACTGGACAAAATCAACCTATTCAGTCTCAAAGTGTAATTGTTGAAGGTTTTTTAACTAAATCTAATGAGATAGATGTTCCAAAAAATTCAAATACCAAAAAAGATAACGATAATAAACAGGGCAAAATTGAAAACTCATCAACCAAATCGATGAGTTTCGATGATAATTTAGAAGCTATTGATAAATTTAAAACAAAAGATGAAATCACTCAATATATTGATGCCGACAATGATTTAAACCCAGAAAAGATTAAAGATTTTATTTACGATCTTGAATTAGATAGCGCTGAGGCTGGAAATTTATATAGTGAAGAAGAAGTTAAATTTATAAAAACACTTGTTAACTCATCAACTATAATTAATGGCAAATTTAGCGTTCAAAATAGTAAGTTAGATGAAGTACATGAATTGTTCAAAAAAGCGAGTTCAATAGATGATGCTAAGGAAAAAGCAAAAGCATATGCAAAATTAGCTATTGAATCAAGAATTAAATTAACATCAATAGCTCTTTCTGGCGCCATTAAAAAAGCGCAACAGCAATTAGAATACGCTAGAAAAGACGAAACTAAAGAAAAGTTAAATAAATTAATTCAGCAAGCACAAATTGCAAAAGAACAAAAATATAACCTTTCTTCTAGTTTGGAGATAGTTAAATCTATTAATGATCTAGTTAAAGAAGTGGAAGAAAGTGCTCTGCTTTAATTATTTAGTATGATATTTAGATTATGAAAAAGATAAATTTTAAGATCGCTTTAGGCTTAATCACCACCGCGCCTGTTATGCTTGCATTTTCTTGCACTAACTCAAGTACAGATAAACCAAAATTAACTGGCGACAACGCAAAAATTAGCGAAGAATGAGCCAAATTTACACATATAATTGGACAAATAGAGTCAAGATTGGGTAAAACAGAAACAGAATTTAATCAGAAAAATAAAGCTTTTTCTTTATTTGTGTCAAAATTTCAATCATTGCAAAGGGATTTAATTTCATCATTACAAAAAGTTACAAATCCACTTTTAAATAGCGATAAATTTCTAACCGATAATGAACAAAACAGTTTTAGCAATCTGCAAAAGCAAATATACAGAGATTGATTAATTACTCAAAAAGGTCTTAAATGAGTACAAAATAGTGAAAATATCATCGAAGATTCTCTAATTCAAACTAAATCAACAATTGCGAAATTAAGAACTCAAACTTCAGCAAATGCAATTTACACTTTTAACCAATATATGTTACAACTTGGAAATAAAAGATTTAAAGACCAAGAAATGCAAGCTAAATTAAAATCGTTGAAATTATTTATTAATTCATACATTTTTGATATGGATAAATTAACTGAGGAGCAAAGCGATAATCTTGATAACGAGAACAATCACAAAGCAAACAATCACTCACACACGCATTCGCACGCATTTGTAAATATAAGTTTAAATGCAATTAATCAAAATACAGAATTTCTAACTAAACTAGCTGATTTGATTAAAATAAAGAATAAAATTAATGCTATTGATAATGATTTAAAACGCAAGTTTTACACTGAAAATTTGTATAAAAATTTAAATTTAGACATAAGTGGCTTAGAAGATATTTTGAAAAATGCAAAAGAAGAATTATTTGAAATTAAATCATTAGCAACACAATTGCATGATATATTAGATTCCATGATTAAGGTTGTTAACCCACTGTAATAGTACTCATAATATACCAGCTTTTTAAACAAAGACACAACTTAATAGGGTTCTATAATTGTGCCGTGGTTTAAAGTATGCAAAACAAATAAAATGAGTCGTAATACACGAGTAAAAAATGTATGGAAACTACCCTAATGGTGCTTTTGGCGGAAAAATCTAATACTACAAAGAGTATTAGACTCTAAAAATTTTGCAATTGTTAAAGAGCAACTTCAATTAAATTTACAAGGACCTCAAAAATATATAGCCCAAACAACGGCTGATACATAAGAACACTAAAAAATAATATTAAAGAAGACAATTTAGAATAATTAATGAACGATATAACAATTTGGATATTATCTACATTATGATTTTAACGCCATTTCAATTATGCCTTATCTCTATTATTTGGCTCATAATTAAGAATCGTTTTGTTTTTAGTATAGGTTTTAGGTCGGAAGACTATCTTTCAGCAAATAATATTAAATTACAAGAATATTTTATTGATTTTTTGAGATCAAAAATAAAACATTCTTGTGAAAAAGGATTTTAATTATAGGTGTAGGCATAATTTATACCATCTTGCAATCACTACTTAATTCTTGGATAGCTAAAAAATTCTTCAAATTCGAAATCGAAATATATACATTTATCTTACATGCTTTATTTTAGGTATTTATTGTTTACTTTATTTTGTTAGGTTGTCTAATTACCTATTTATCAAAACTACTACAATTATTAAAAAATAATAGCAATAGAAAAAACTATATTGAAAGCTTTATTGATATTAATTCAAATGAAGAACAAATAATGCTTGATAAATTTTCTTATAATTTCAATCGTGGCAATTGAGCTAATAATAGATGAAATTTTTGATGCGCCTCATCTTATCCACTGCTTTTTAGAGTCAAAAACTCAGAACATATAAATAGATGTGTAGTATATTTAGGAATCGTTCATTCTTATGACAACGTTTATTATTCTAAAATGAAAATTACATTTATTAAAGGCTATGAATCTTTAAATATCTACATGTTTAAAGATATTGCTTTAAAGTACGGGGTGATCGAAAAAACATAATAAATATTCTAGGTCTTAATTAGATCTCGTCTATATCACGATCTAATTTACCAATTATTTTCAAAAGTTATTTCAGATACAAAACCGGAATATGTTCTCATTAAAAATAAATTAAAAATAACGAAAACCAATATAAAATTGAGGTATTCGTTATTTTTAATGCCAAAAACAAAGAACTTGAGAAGACGAGTATTTTATTGAGTTTTTATTAGTAAATTTTTAAGTTGTTTGTGTTGTTTTTGAGTTATTCAATCAGATTTTTGATGTGTACTATTAAATCATAGCACTGCGCAAAAGGTTTTAAATAATATAGAAAAAGTGTTCACTTTAAATTTATTAGATGTGTTTTTGTCTTTTTGATTCAAAATTCGAGTTATTAACAAGCAAAAATGAGCATAATTTAAGGCCAAGGCACATCACAACATTAAAATGGAAATGCTAATTAAAATAATTAACGTAATTTTTAAATTTTCAATATATTTTCATGTAAAAAACACAGTTATTAAGCTAATAATCAGTAGGCAAGCCAAAATTAATAAGAAAATTGTATATGCTTTTTTATTGTTTCGTTTTGAAATGTGTGTAAGTTGAGATGGGGTTAATATTGAATTATCCAATCATAACCTCTTCTTGAATATATTCATACTTGAATGAATTATTAGCTTTTTTTCCTCACACCAACACACTGCTTGTAATACCAAATTGACCGATGAACATCATTATAATTAAAAATATTTTTGACACAATATTTAAATCACGTGTCACACCGACGGTCAATCCCGATGTTCCTAACGCTGAGCAAACTTCGAATGCTAAATGAACAAAATTATACTCAATCGCGTTTAATTTACCTCCATAAGTATCTAAACTTGAAGAAATAATCAATACTCACGCAAAGGTTAAAAAGGCTGAAATACAAAAGACAATTGAACTCATTTTCACAGTTTCATCCGGAATACGTCTTTTAAAGACTCTAACAGTTGGACGTCCCAATATTTTATTGAAGATAGCAAGCACTAGAATTGCAATTGTTGTGGTACGTACCCCACCACCCGTTGACACAGGACCAGCGCCAATAAACATTAAAATTGTTAATACAATAATTGAGCCATTAGTTAAATGATTGATTTGAATTGTACTAAATCCTGCTGAACGAGTTGATAAACTTAAAAAGAAAAGTTGTCAAGTTTTTTGTGCTCAGTTTCCATAATCCCCATTAGATGCAAAAGAATTCGATTTAGCAGCAAATTCAAAAGCACACAACAATGAAAATCCAATTAAAGTTGTAATTAAATAAGTAGTAACGGAAATTTTAGTTATCAATTTAAAAATATAACGTTGTCTATTTTTGCGATTAGTAAGTAGATGTTTTATAAAGCCGGTAATATCATAAATAACCGGATAACCTAATCCCCCAATTAAAAATAGAAATGCAAAATATAATTGCAACTCGATATTCCAGTAATAACTCATTAAAGAGTTTTGACCAATTATGTCAAAACCAGCATTATTTATTGCTGAAATCGTGTGAAAAAAACCATACCGAAAAGCGAGTGAAACATTACCTTTTGGCGAAATAAATTGACCATGAAAATCAATATTTCCAGTCGATCTTGGTGATGCTAAATAAAAATATAAGCTTAAAAACATACCCGAAATAAAAGTAATGATTAACAAAGTTGCTACAGAATGCAGAATTATTTGTTTTGTAGTGCCTAATTCATCAGAGCCTCGTTCGTGTGCAATAACTCGCATTGAATTAACAGAGTTTTTAGCCCGGGGAAACAAAATTGAAATAAAGAATATTTTTAACGCAAAAATTCCAATTCCGCCAGATAAAATTAGTGTTGCAATGATTGCTTGACCGAACATATTTCAAGTTGAATATGAATCGACACTAACTAAACCAGTGTCACTGAACGCTGATGCAGTTGTAAAAATTGCATCCATATATGAAATTTTATTTTTACCCTCTTCAGCATGCGTAATAGGACTTCACAATAACAGTGATGAAGCTAAAACTATCAATAAATAAGTAAAAAATATTATTCTTACATTTGAAACTTTACGCAATCAGTGTAAAGTTGCAGAAATTTTGGCTCGAAAGCGTGAATTTCGCCAACGATTTGACATATCACTTTTATTCATATATTAAATTTTAATACATTAAACATAAAAATAACATAATATAATTAAATAGAAATTTTGCGGGGGTCTTATGCGTAAAAAATTAAATCAAAATATTGCAGTTATTGGTGCAGGTCGTTTTGGTAGTGCGGTTATTAATCAGCTTCTAACCATGAACGTTTCATTGTTGCTAATAGATAGGGACGAAAAAAATCTTAAACCATTTGCTAATCGGGTGGATAAATTAGTTGTCGCTGATGGTGCCGATCCAATTTCATTAGAAGCCTTAGGAATTAAAGACATCGATATTGTCGTGGTGGCAACAAATGATAATACTGAAATTGTGGCAGCTTTAACTGAGTTGCAAGTAAATAACATTATAGCTCGAGCTCAATCAGAAAGACACGCAAATGTTTTGCGCCAAATTGGAGTTAAAACTATTATTAGCCCTGAAAAAGAAGCGGGCGTACGTACAGCTTTAATTGCTGCCAACCCAAACTTTGCTAAGTATTCACTAGGCTTACAGGAATTAGGAGATGGTTTTGTAATGGGGACAACCCTACTAACTAGCGATAAATTTATTAATAAAACTTTAAAAGAAGCAAAATTTGTCGAAAAAGGTGTTAGTGTTGTTTTAATCAAACGGGGCGCTGAAAATATTTTACCTTCTGGATATACAATGTTACAGCAGGGTGATTTAATCACGATTTTAGGTAAAGTTAGCGATGTCACTCATGTTTTTGGAATTTTAAATAAAGAATAGTGAAAAAATTACCACTTTTTCACAAAATTAAAAAACGCAATTTATGCTAATAAAAACGGCTAAAATTGCGTTTTTTAATTTTATTAACAACGATTGGAGACAAAAATTAAAGAATTTAAATAAATTTAAACATTTAAAAACATAAAAAGGTCTATAATTGTGGTAGCTAGTGGGAGGAAGTGGTGTACGGACAATTTGAACGAACAATTGATGCTAAGAACCGTGTGGCGTTGCCAGCAAAGCTGCGTGATGCTTTGGGTAGCAAATTTTATTTGACTATTAGCATGAATAATGTAATCGAATTGAGGGACGAAGCTGAGTTTAACTCAATGACGGCAAACTTAAATGCACAAAGCATTTATGATGCCAACGCCAGAATGCTAAAAAGATATATTTTGGGTAATACACACGAAATTGAATTGGATGCACAAGCGCGCTTCATTATACCTAAACCCGCACTAGCTAAAGGAGAAATCCAAAAAGATGTAATTTTTATTGGGGTTGGTAACTTTGTTGAATTATGAGGAGCCGAAACCTTTAAAAATTATGAACAATCAATTAGCGATGAAGATATTGCCTTAGCTGCTAGAGCGCTCGCTGATAAGGAACGTTAATGCTGGACAAACATTATTCAGTTTTATTAAACGAGACCGTTAGCGCCCTGAAAATCAAACCAGATGGAATTTATCTTGATTTAACATTGGGAATGGGCGGTCATAGCGCTAAGATCTTGTCACAATTAACAACTGGTCATCTGTATGCTTTTGATAAAGATGCATTCGCGATAGAAAAAAGTCGTAGCAGATTAAGTCAAATAAGCAACAATTTTACTTTAATTCATTCAGATTTCCAAAATATTACTGAAGAATTAAAAAAGTTAAAAATTGACAAAGTTGATGGAATTGTGGCGGATTTAGGAATATCATCACCACAAATTGATAACCCAACTCGAGGATTTAGTTACAACAAAGATGCCCCGCTAGACATGCGGATGGATCAATCACAAGAACTTAATGCCCACTATATCATAAATAATTATGATGTTGCTCAATTGGTGCGTATATTACGCGATAACGCAGAGGTTAAGCTTGCTAGTCAAGTTGCGAATGCCATCGTGTATTCGCGCCCAATTGAGACAACATTAGAATTAGCTAATGTGATACGAAGTGGTTTGCCGGCAAAAGTTGTTAAGGTAAAAAACCCTTGCAAAGCTGTATTTCAGGCAATTCGTATTGAAGTTAATAATGAATTAGATTCATTGCGCTCAATGTTGCAACAAAGCCTTAAGTTGCTTAACTGTGGTGGCTCAATTGCCATTATCAGTTTTCACTCATTAGAAGATAGGATTGTAAAACATTTTTTTGGCGATTTAATTAAAAATAAATTGCCAGCAAAAATGCCTGTTGTCGAGACAAAAGAGTACAGCGTTAAAATTTACACTCCATCAAAAGACGAAATCGAGCAAAACAATCGCTCGCGCAGTGCAAAGCTACGTGTGCTAACTAAGTTAAAATAACGAAAGGAGAACTAAATGAACAAGTACTCAGTGAATTTTGAAATATCTGATAAAAAAATCGATGTCAATATCGCTACTATCAATACAGCTTCGTTTAGTTCTGTATTTGCTCGAAGCATCGCACAATGAGATTTTGAAATATTGCAAAATTTAATAAATGAAGTTAAATTATTTATTAAAAATAAATTGCCTAGTAAAAAAAATATCATTGAATATACACTGATTTTAGATGATGCAATGGTCCAAAATGAAATTTTGCACAATAGCTATGAAGTTAAAGTTGAGCATCAAGTCAAAGTTGCTCACAAAGACAAACTAGACAAATATTTATTATCTGCTAGAAATAATCCTAACTATTATGTAATATCTCAAGCTCCATTTATGTATGAAACAGTGTTTAATGGCGAAAGTAAAAAGTATGCTCACTTCCCACTAAACAAAAATGCAAATAAAATTATTTTTTATCACAGTATGGTCTTGATTGACAAAAAAGACACTAAATATACTGCCATTGTCAAAACATTCAGCCAGAATTCAATTGAGTTTAAGCGAATTCTATTAAGCTCAACGTGCCAAAATGTTTTGCAAGAAAAAAATACTCACTCAGTTTTAGTGGAACTTAATTGAGACTCAATTATAATTAATGGCTTCTTTAACTCAATACCTGTTTGAAAACAAAAATACAACTTGAATTTTGAAGCATTCTTTGCAAACATTGCTAAAAAATACAATCACAGTATTACAGTTGCCAAACACATTGTAAATGCAGTAGTTAATAATTGAAATTTTCATCTTAAAAATGTCAACGAAGATTCAAAAGAACGGACAATATTTCAGGCCCTAGGGAATTTGATGTGTAAGATCGTTTTTAAAATGATTACACAATCATATAATGATAATTACGGTCAAGGCCAATATGTCGACTATATAATCAGCGGAATTCAGCCAAAATATTTAGAGTATTTATCAAAACAATATACATCGTTGAATGTATCAGCCATTGACTTAAGTATGGCTCAGAATACAAATTTAACCCCAGCTCAGCTTGGAGCGAGTGTATTTGCAAACGGCAATAAAGTTATTAACCTAGCAAATACACTAACAGACATTGAAAATTTAAGACCTAAGAATTTCTTGCAAAAAATCTTTGGTTTTTCAAAAAATTATAATGCTTAAAAAGGAATTAATATGTCGCAAACTGAAAACTTAATTAAAATTAAAGTAATCGGTGTAGGCGGCGCTGGCAACAATATTGTTTCATCCTTAGTTTCAAAAGAATTAGAAAACATTGATTTAATAGTTGCTAACACAGACTTTCAAGTACTAAACAATTGCCCAGTAGAGAAAAAAATTTACTTAGGTGACTCAACAAAAGGACTAGGTACAGGGGGTGACCCAGAAATCGGGGCTCAGTGTGCTAAAGAAAGCATTGACGAAATAGAAAAATCTATTGAGGGTGCTGACATCGTCGTTGTCGTTGCAGGCCTAGGTAAAGGGACAGGGACAGGCTCTGGACCGGTTATTGCTCAAACAGCCAAACAAAAAGGTATTTTAACACTTGCAATGGTCGCAACTCCATTCGAGCAGTTCGAAGGTTCACGTGTAAGTGCAATCGCAAATCAGGGATTAAGACAATTAAAAGACAGTGTCAATGCCTACATGGTGTTGAGCAATGAAAAACTAGTTCAACAAAATATAGATTTTCCTTTTTCACAAGCATTTAAAATGATTGACGAAATAGTTGCCAAGTGTTTAAGTACAATAACACAAATTATTAATCAACCAACAAAAATCAATGTCGACTTCAATGATTTTAAAGCTATCTTGCAAAATGGCGGTAAAATCGTGATTGGCTCAGGCAAAGCTCAAGGTGATAACAAAATTCAGTCCGTATTTGCAAACGCAACTGAATCAGCGAACATAATTGATAAACCTCAAAGTTTTTCACACGTTATATTCCACTGCTTACTTGACCAACATTCAGCATATTCTGAAATAATTGCCCTTAAGAATTCTTTAATTGAACATTTTAATATGGATAGTACAATCGACACTAGATTAGCCATTGGTAATTACGAAAGTCCAGATTCAAAAGATGATAGCCTACAATTTAGCTTTATTGCCACTGAACAAGAAATAGTACAACAAATGAATAAAACCGAACCAGATGATACTCAAACTCAATCAGAAAGCGATATTGATGAGTTAACTCGAAACGTTGCATTCAATAATTCTTGAACAAGCTCAGATCTCCAAACTGGTGAAAAAAACCAAAACAGAGACAAAATTCCTAATTTCTAATAATAAATCTAGCGTAAGCTAGTTTTTATTTTGCTTTTTTGATATCTCAATCAACGCTTAAAACTATTCCATAATGTATAATTAAACATATAAAATGGAGGTTTAAATGCATAGATTTTTTTGCGACCAAAAAGATGGAGATACCTTTGTCCTTGATTCCAATTTACTGCACCACATTAAAGTTGCTCGACTTGAAAACGAGAATTTTTTAATTAATTATAAAAATCAATTTTATGAGTGTTTTTTTGAAAAAAACACTGAAAAAGCACACATAATTGCACAATGAAATATTGACAATGAATTTAATGGTAATGTAGTTTTAGCAGCTCCCATTATTAAACCAGACCGTTTTGAATGAATGTTAGAAAAATCAGTGGAATTAGGTGTAAAAACAATTATCCCAACCATATCTCAATATTGTAATCATAAATTAATTGAAAGCAATTTCAATCCCAAAAAATATATGCGTTATCAAACTAAAATAAAAAACGCTGCCGAGCAGAGTTTTCGCAATATTTTGCCCCAAATTACTCAACCAGATAAACTTTTAAACACAATCTCACACTACGCCAAACTTAACTATACAATCTATGTTGCTCACGAAACACTGAATTCTGAATATCAAATCACTTCATTGACGACTAATTCATTGATTGTAGCTGGCCCTGAGGGTGGGTTTAATGACAAAGAAATTCAAGCGATTAAAGACCTGAATTATTCTAAAATTATATTTATTTCATTAGGAAAGAGAATTTTACGAGCTGAAACAGCAGCCATTGCAATGCTTGCTAAAATTCAAGAATAGGAGTATTATGCCAGAAATGCCAGAAGTTACAACGGTTGTTCGTTCATTACAACCCAAAATTGTAGGTTCAAAAATTCTAAAAGTATTAATTTACAAAGAAAAACTAATAAAAGATATTAATGCTGAGGATTTTAAACTATCAATTGAAAATCGCCAAATTAAAAATATTTTCAATGTTGGTAAGCATATAATTATTGCACTTGAGGGCGATATCTTCATTTTAAATCATTTAAGAATGAGTGGGAAATATAGTTTTTACCAAAAATGACATGAACCAACCCTGCATGACCACGTTGTATTTGAATTATCAAATGGTTTTTTATATTTTAATGATGCACGCGCTTTTGCTACATTCCATCTTAAAAGCGCAGATAAACTATATTCAACCTCACCTTTGAATAAACTTGGTAAAGTACCATTTGAAACTGATATTGACTGATTGTACAAAAAGATAGCGAAAAAATCTTCGCCAATCAAAAACATATTACTTGATCAATCATTAGTTTTAGGTATAGGTAATATCTACGCTAATGAATCGCTTTTTGAGTGTTCGTTACACCCTAACACACCTGCTAATTTTTTAACAAAAAATCAGCTTAACAATTTAATCCAAACTGCCGGTAAAATTATGGATATTGCCACCCAAATGGGCGGGAGTAGTATTCAATCTTATTCATCATTAAACGGGCAAAAAGGGAGCTATCAAAACTTATTAAAAGTTCATGGTAAAAACGGACAAAAATGCCTAAAATGCTCAGATTCAATCCAAAAAATATGAGTAGGTGGGCGTGGAAGTTACTTTTGCCCTAGTTGTCAGCAGGAGACAAAATAATGTACGATGAATATATAATAGATCTCCACGGGTGCAATGTTGAACAGGCAATATCAAAAATAATTTTAGGTTTAGCAAACGCTGAAAATAACAGCTATGATTGCGCCTTAATTATTACAGGCAAAGGAACAGGGGCGATGAAAACTGTGGTTGAAGAATATTTACATTCTGAAGGATTGGAATTTGAACTAATAAGAGAGGGTAATTATTTAATCCCTATTTATTATCAAGAGCCTTTTGATTATTAATTAGATTGTTTTATTATAAAAAATTAAGTTTATAATTTATTATAGAAAATTCTTTATTGATTAAGGAGAACAAAATGAAAAATAAATTTTGAATTTCGCTAGGAGGCGTATTAAGTACTACTGTTGCAGTTCCATTGATTGCTGCATCTTGTGGGAAAACTGAATCTCAATCACGTGTTAAATTAGTTGGAACAAGCACTGAATTAGCTAATCAAACTGTACCAAATAAGAATAACGACAATAGAGCAACTTATAAAGATCTTCTTTTTGATGAAAGTGAAGTTAAATTAGAATTTACAAATACAAAAATCAATGACGATATTTTAACAAGTAAAAAAGACAATGGGCTACAAGTATTCTTTAATTCATACAGTAATGTTGTTGCATTGTATGGTACAAAAAAAACCCCCGAACAAAAACCATGAGAGGCACCGAAAATTGCAACTATTTCTGGACTTGATTCTTACTTATTAACTAATGATAAGGAACCGATTTATATTAAAAAAGATAAGAAAAAACCCGATAAACACTACCTAAATAATAGCGGCTATTTAAACGTTACCAAAAATGATGCCGGTAAATATGTTGTTAAGTTTAGATTGTTTAAAAAAGAAGCTAAGGGTGCTGTATCTATTTCAACACAAATTTATGAAATGGTGCTAAACTAACAAATCAGTAAATTGACTGGATAAACCAGTCATTTTGTATAAAAATATTAATCCTAAACTTAATATTTATTAGTGAGAAAAGGATAAAATGAAAAAATTAATTAAATTAAGCGGTCTATATTCTTTTGCAGGTATCTTACCATTCACTATTGTTGCTTGCAACAACACAAATGAACAAAAACCAAAAGATCAAACTACTACAAGTTCAACTCTAAAAGAGACTGAGCAATTTAAGCCAGTATTTGCATTAGTTGAAAACACTGAAAAGAATAGTGCAGAAGGTTACGAATATAAAGCGAAAAATCAAGTTGTTGCTGTGGCAACTAAATTTGGTATTTCAGCCGAATCTCTATCATTCGAATCCAAAAACACAATGACTGCACTTGTAACCAAAAAGGCGACTGTATTTTCAACGACAAAAGACGGAGTTATTCAATTAGTTCAAGTAAAAAATAACAAAACACCTGCAGATGGCCCAATTATCGGAATAGTTAAAGGCCTTCCACAAGGAATTACCTTAACTAAGGATTCAAATCCCGTCTATAATGATAGAAATAATCAAAATAAAGAAAGTGGCTTCTTAAAAGTTAAGAAAAAAGATGGTAAATTTGAAATTAAATTTAGATTGTTTAAAAAAGATGCTGATGGCAAAATTCAAGTTTCTACCGAACTATACACTTTAACTCTAGATTAATTATTAAATATGTAGTTATTCAAAATAAGTTCAGGCTAACTATGTCCTTAACTTATTTTTTATTTTAAAAATATGGCGTAAAAATATGAATTTCCTAGTTTCTAAGTTTTACTAAAAACATAAAAATAAAACTTATTTACAACCTTAATTTAACTTTTTACTTTTTTATATGCAACTTTTTAAAAGTTATTCATCATTCTACCAAATATCCAGATAGTCTTAATTTAAATACTGATAGTTACATACTAATAAATATAAAATCATTTTAGTATCCTAACTAAATACTAAAAATATATTAATTAAATCAAACAAATTCTTAAAAACATTTAGTAATATGAAAATATTAAATACTTTTAATAAGAACAAACTAAAGAATATTAAAATAAAAATAAGTGTTGTTGAATTCTAAAATATTGTTTTAAAACAAATTGAGCGAGGTGGCTAGCTATAAATGGATAACAAAATCAAAATATTTGAGTAATGAAAAACAAGAATGCTGTCTAGTATTATTGATATTTTAGGTATTTTTTTAAAGTAATAATCCAAAAAAGTATTGGTGCATATTGAAAACAAGACTAAAAAAAAGGGGGGTGCATTAGCTACAATTTGTAGACAGCTGAAATCCATGTAGTTTGTTTCCGGTAAGCGAGATGCACAAAACTAAGCACTTGACTCTTAATTTTAGTTAAATTACAACATTATGGACATTACCACAAAAATAGACCCCGAGATAAGGTAAGATTATAGGTACAGGTTGCGTGATGTTCTAAGGAAAAGAAGGAGGTATATATGACAAAAGATAAAAATCTCATCATTGTCGATAATATAGAAATACAGAATATTATTTATACCATTAGAGGGAAATGGGTAATGCTGGACAGTGGCCTTGCAGAGTTATATCGCGAGTTGAAACAAAGTATTTAAATAAGCAAAGAAATAGAAATGCATCAAGATTTCCAGAGGATTTTTGTTTTCAATTAACGAAAGAAGAATATGAATTTTTGAGGTGCCAAAATGGAACCTCAAGTTCAAATAATAATTATGTGGTAGAAGATATATGCCCTATGTCTTTACAGAACAAGGAATTGCCATGCTTTCTGCTGTTCTTAAAAATGATATAGCTGTGGATGTAAGCATTAAAATTATGAATAGTTTTGTAGAAATGCGAAAATTTTTACTATCTAATCAAGAATTGTTTGCAAGACTAGATCGATTAGAATTAAAGCAATTAGAAACAGATAAAAAATTAGATGAAGTATTTCACTATATTGCATCAAATACTGAAGTAAAACAAAATATCTTTTTTAATGGTCAAATCTGTGATGCATTCAGCTTTATTGTAGGTCTTATCCAAAAAGCTAAGAAAGAAATAATACTAATTAATAACTATGGTGATGCCAACACTTTAAACATTCTTTCCAAGAAGAATAAAGATGCAGACATTGACATTATGACGGCAAGCAAAGAGAATTTATCAACAAAAGATATTGCGAAATTTAATGCGCAAAATCCAAATTTATTGCTTAAAACCACTTCAGATTTTCACGATAGATTTATAATCATAGATAAAGTAGAAGTTTATCATATAGGAGCTTCTATAAAAGATGCAGGTAAAAAGAGTTTTGGTATTACGAAAATAGAAGATACCGACTTGATAATAGCCTTTTAAGTAAAGTGAGGTAAAATATGGCGAATTTATCAAAAATTAAGCGTGAAAAAATGCTTGAATATCTTAATAAATTAAAACAAATTAATAGCGATGATGAAAATATGCGCGCTATAGTTGAAATAGAAAACGCACTAAGCGAGAAGAAATATGGTCTTGTATGAGAGGAACATTCTGAAAAAGTTGATGAAATGTTAGAACATAACATCCCTATTTTTGTTGAAGATGGTAAAAAGAAAATTGTTATAGATAAAGTAGAAGGAGAGAGAGAGAGAGAGAGAGATTCAATTTTTTGCTTGAGGGAGATAATCTCCATTCATTGAAACTTCTTACAAAAACACACAAAAGTAGAATTGATGTAATTTATATCGATCCCCCTTACAACACCGGTAATAAAGACTTTATTTATGACGACTCATTTATAGACAAAACAGATGGCTATTCACACAGTAAATGGCTAAGTTTTATGCAAAAAAGACTTGTAATTGCAAGGGAACTTTTAAGTGATGAGGGCGTTATATTTATAAGTATTGATGAACATGAATTTGCTCAACTTAAATTGCTCTGTGACGATGTGTTTGGTGAATTAAATTTTGTAGAAAATTTTATATGGATAAAAAATTCTACTAAAAATTTATCTAAAACTACATCTACAAATCATGAATATATTATTACCTATGCTAAAAATATAGAATTAATAAAAAATTTGCAACTTTTTAGAAAAAGAAAAGAAGGTTATGATGAAGTATTAGAACTAATCTCTAATTCAAAAAAAGAAAATTTAACAATAGAAGAAACTCAAAAAAAACTAAGACAACTTTTTAAAGATAACCCTGAATTTAAAGGTATTTCAATGTACAATAATATTGATATTAATTGGAATGTTTTTAGAATTTCAGATTCTTCTGCTCCAAAATCTACTGGTAAAGGTGCAATATATAATGTGTTACATCCTATAACTGGAAAAGTTTGTAAACTACCCAAGTGTGGATGGAGATATACCGAAGAAACAATGAAAGAACATATAAAAAATGGTCTAATATATTTTGGTAAAGATGAAACAACAGTTCCACAATTTAAAAGATTGCTTACAACTGTGGAAACAGAAGTTAAAAAATCAGTAATAATAGAATTTTCAGAAGGTAAAAAAGAATTACAAAAAATTTTTGGAGAAGCACCATTTGATAATGCAAAACCTATTGCTTTAATAAAAGATTTATTTTTAGTATCACAAAAAAATTCTATTATTCTTGATTTTTTTGCAGGTTCTGGTACCACCGGCCACGCAGTAATGCAACTAAATAAAGAAGACGGCGGAAATAGAAAATACATCCTTTGCACCAACAATGAAAACAACATTTGTCAGAAAGTTACCTACCAACGTCTTAAAAATATTCAAACCGATCTACCCCACAATCTCAAATATTTTAAGACTGACTTTATTTCTAAATATGAATCTGAAGAAGATGAAAAAACCATTTCTGAAAAAATGCTAGATCACATCAAAGAACTAATCGAACTAGAACATCATATTGAAATAGACAACAAAAAGTATATTATCTTATACAACGAGGAAAAATTAGACACTGTTCTTAGAGATATTCAGGAAGATGGAAAAATATTTATTCCCTCTGGAATATTTCTATCAAGAACACAGCAAAGTATAATCAAAGAAAAAAATATAAGTGTAATCGACATCCCAGAATATTATTTCCGAAATGAATTAAGAGAGGTGGGGGAATTATGATAGATTTAAAACTTAAAAATTTTCAAGAAAATGCAGTAGATTTTTTATTCAATAAAACAACAGATAGCAAAGCAAAACCTAAAATCATATTGCAAAGCCCAACAGGAAGCGGCAAAACAATTATTTTGGTAGCCTATATTGAAAAATATTTAGATTATAATCGGGATGATATTATTTGTTGATTTTGTCCTGGTAAAGGCGAACTTGAAGAACAATCAATGCAAAAAATGAAACGTTTTGCTCCTGACTTAAAAAGCGGATCTTTAAACGATGTTATATCTAGTGGATTCATAAGTGGGACAACCTACTTCATTAACTGAGAAACTATCACTAAAAAAGATAATGTCGCCATACAAGATAGCGAAAGAAAAAACCTTTTTGAAAGGATCGCCGAGGCTCATAGAGCGGGTAAAAACTTTATTGTAATCATAGACGAGGAACACCAAAACAACACATCAAAAGCAGATGATATTATTGCAAGTATTAATGCAAAATATGAAATTAGAGTGTCCGCCACACCTGTTAAGCGTGCTGTTGGCGAGTTTCATGAAATATCGGAAATTGATGTAATCAATCAAGGATTAATTACTCGTTTCATGTATATTAACAAAGATTTAGATTCTGTAAAAGTTGATAATCCTAAAAATGAAGCTGAATTACTTTTAGAAAAAGCTGACCAAGTTAGAAAGGAAATTGCACAGGCTTATGTTGATGTGAGAGAAGATATAAGGCCGCTTGTGTTAATTCAATTTCCAAACTTAAATGATGAACTTATTGAATTTGTTGAAAATAAACTTAATAGTATGGGATATACCTATGAAAATAAGCTTCTCGCTTCTTGGTTTAGTGCTGAAAATAAAGATGATAAAGATAGAAAATCTAAAAAACTCGGCAAAATAAATATTGGCACAAGCGTTGAAGATAGTATAACAAATAAAAACGCAACTCCTGTATTTTTACTATTTAAGCAAGCGCTCGCAACGGGTTGAGACTGCCCACGAGCTAAAATACTTGTAAAACTTCGCGAAAATATGAACGATACCTTTGAAATTCAAACGCTAGGCAGACTTAGAAGAATGCCAAATGCAAAACATTATGGAAAAGATATTTTAGATTGCTCTTACCTTTATACATTTGATGAAAAATATAAATTGGATGTAATAAAAGCTGGTGGCGCATTTGAAACTCAGAGAGTTTTTCTTAAAGAAGAAGCAAAATCTATCAAACTAAAAAAAGAATTTAGAAATTTTGACGCTGAGTATGTTGATGAGCAAGAAATTAGATATCAAATTTTTCAGTTTTTTAAAGATAAATATTCGCTAGGTACTGTACCAAAAGAAAATAAAATTCGACTAGAAAATAACAGGTTTATATTTGGCACAACTTTAAAAAGAAGTTACTTAACTGGTAAATATTCTACTTTAAGCGATGTAAGCGATGAAAATACGCAACATGGAACCATGGAGGTTAAAATAAGTACTCACGCTCACGGAATTGACCTTCAACACTGTGTTGGCATAATAAAAAAACTTATTGGGCTTAGTTACGATAAAACTAATCAAATATTAAAAACATTATTTCGGGAAAAATTTGGCAATGATAAATATAAGTTACTAAACTTAAATTTAAAAGAGTTTTACGGATTTATTATAAATAATATTCAAAGACTAAAAGAAGATTTCTCTTCGTTTTTAGAACAAACTATAAAAGATAATTTGAATGATAAAATAAAAAAACTTCCGGAAAAAATAGAAGAATTTTCAATACCACTCGAAGAATATTACCGATATGTACCATATGAAAATAATATCCAAAACATAGAAACTAATGTGTATAAAGAATATAACTCCTCTATGATAACTGATGATTTTCGTTCTACGTCAGAAAGACTTTTTGAAAAGTTTTGTGATAATAATAAAAATGTTAAATACTTATATAAAAATGGAAATAGTGGCCAACAATATTTATCAATAGTTTATGATACGGTTCTTAAACAACGACTATTTTACCCTGACTATGTTGTACAACTGAATGATGGTTCGATTTGGATAATAGAAACAAAGGGTGGCGAATTTCAGGGAGAAAGTAAAAATATTGATCCTCAGGCCGAAAATAAATTTATAGCCTTAAAAAAATTTTCTCAAAAGAATGGCTATAAATTTGGTTTTGTCAGAGATAAAAATAATGAATTATTCATCAATAATACAGATTATGTCCAAGATATGAATAATGATAAATGAATACCTATCAAAAAAATATTTGATATTGTGCCGAGCGATAAATAAAGAAAAATGCAATAAACATAGATTGCTTGCAACTTAATTTAAATTTACCCGAAGCCCATAAACACGGGGTAATACCAAAAATGCACTAATTTTGTTTTAGTGCATTTTTTTCTTAATAACAACTTTTTAACCTAATGGATTAAATTCCGTGAGTATGGAATGAAAGAATAAATAATGTAAAGATAACCCCAATAAAAAACATTGCAAGAGTTAATAGTCAGCGTTTTTTCTTCATATTGTGATGATAAAATTCGGGCAAAAATTCAACAATTGAGGTAAATAACATTATGCTTCCAACTATTGCCATAATAATTGCTTTTAACTTATGGTTTTGCAACAATGCAGCGCCACCATATAAGCCTATAAAAATAAATGGAATAATTAATGCTAAGGCGCCAATTGAAATTAATGTTGCATTTAGAGGTTTAATTCCCATTTCTCTTTGGCGATAATAAAACACTATTTCCTCAGGAATTGTATGCAAAACAAACGAAACAAAAAATGCAACGGAGATAGCGGAAATTTGTGCATCGTTTATTAAACTATGCAAGCTAATCCCAATTAATAATCCTTCAGGAATTCGGTGTGATAAAAGTAATAAAAGAGCTGAAATTTTGCTTTTAGTTTTTGCTTTTGAATTTTCATTTACCGCTACAATGTCGTTGGAATTAAAAATGTGATCTTCATGTTTATGTTCATGGGCTAACTCGCCTTTGTGATGATGCCCGGCCTCATGAGTGTGTATAAAGATTGAATTTTTACTGTATTTACTTTTAATAATTTTATACACTCCAAATTTGACTAAGCTAGCAGCCCCTATCCCGATAATGGCGCCACCAACAATTACTAAAATATTATAAATATATATATTTTCAATCGGTATATTCTGGCCAACTAAACCTTTTCCCGAACTAGTGATTTCAATAGCTTCACGTAAATAACCAAACGAACCCAAAATAATAAACATTCCTGTGATAAAAGCATATATGTAAATTGAAAGCTCTTTTCGCGGTTTTTTAAGAACCAACGGCACAATCAAAGCAATAAAAATAGGTATAAATAGCAGTAAAACACTTACAATTAAGCCAAAAATCAATTTCGATAACAACTCATTCATGTTTGGTAAGCTACTCAATCATTGATAAATATTATGAAGTTTATTGTCCATCTAGCCCTCTAAATTTATTGTGAATGTTTTGTGTAAATAATATAATGGTTCTTCTTTGTTTTCATGGTCAAAAATCTTATTAGCTAACTCAAGATCGAATGATATTACATTGTCTTTAATATTGATAAATTTTGGTTTTTTGTGTAAATTAAACTCAAAATCAAGAACTTTTTCGTGTTTTTTAGTTGCATCTGTAACTCTTTCATTGTGAATATGACTGTAATTATTACCAGCGTCTCAGCCGTTGTGAGGACGTGTAACTATCATTGATATTACAAAATATCTATTTATAAATTCAATTGCTTTTGCTTTGTCATGAGCTACTTCATCTGCTTCAGGTTTAATTACTTCTAATTTGTATTGCTGACTTGGATTATTTTTAAACGAAATTTTCACTGAATCAATCGCAACATTTTTTGCGTCCTTTATATTTTTAAATTTTGTAAAGTCTCAGGGTTGTTTTCTTTCATTGAAGCCACCATCCAAAAAACAAGCTGTTGAAAAGGCCGCTGGTATAAATGCGATAGGCAACAAAAGTCCACTTTTAATTTTCATATTTATCCTTTCAAGTTACAAAATCAACTATATTGTTAGGGTTTTTTAATTTTAAAGCTCTATTTTTTATTAAATATTCTAAATTAATTTCCTCAATATTATACTTTGCTATTTGCTCATTAATTAATTTAAAATCATAGCCATTAAATCCACCAATTCTCAGTATTTTCGTTCTATTTTGTGTATTTAGTAGTGATTTTTTATCTTTATCAAGTAAGTCAACTCTAACCAAAATACTCCCTGCTTGGTTATCAAGTCCAATAATTTGAATTGCAAAATCATCAACTCAATCTTTTTCTTGAATACTTGTGCCAACCAGATACTTAAAAATATCAATACCTAGTTTAGTTTTAAATTGTTCTCAAAAATCGCTATTTTTTAAAGCTAAATGAGCTTCATATTTATCCATGGGGCGATTATTAAATAGTGCTAAATAATTTTTTAAACGATAGATTTGAATGCTCATTAATTTTGGCAGTATTTTTTCATAAAATACATTTGGATCAACAACCTCTTTTGGTTTTATCTTAATATCTTTCTCTATTTTTTCATTTCAACCATAAACTAAATTAGAGTTTCAGTCAAAGTCAGCACTTGTTTTGTATTGGGCAAAAGTATGATAATGGGCGTTAATGTCAATTGAATATCATTTATACATCTTTTTAGTGCCATTTATTCGAGTAACTTCAACATCTAATTCAATTAATGATTGCGTGCCATTTAAATATTTATTATTGATTTTAACATTTTTAAGTGTGTATTTAGCATCTATATTTTTGCGCCACTGAGGTACTGATATTTCAAAATTGCTGTACTGATTTTTCAAAAATCAAGCGAATGAGCGAGCTGTTGCGTGATTAAAATTATATTGAGGGTTCACATAGAGTTCATATTGATTATCATTTAGCGTGTATTTGTTGCGATATTTTAAAATTGTGATATCACCAAAATAAGGATTTATGTACTCATTAAATAAAATTTGGTCATCATCAATATCAAGCGTGTGATTGAAATCACTTTTTGAGTTGTAATCCTTAAATAAAGACTGAAATTTTTGACGATTTTGTACATTATTAGGTAATAAAAATAAGTTATCAATATTTCCTATAATCCATTCTTGTTGTCTAATTTCATTAGGTAGCAAACTCTTATTGTCCTTATCTAAAAAATCTATTTTGATTACAGGTGCATTTTTCAAAACTTTACCTTCTACTTTTTCAATGTAGGACACAGGAGTAATTTTTACTTTTTCAATTGAATTTAACTGACCAAAGTCAAATCTTTTTAATTCTAGTAAAATTAATTTTTCTCAATATTCAATTTGCTCATTATTTTTAATTCAGGCCTTCGCCCTTATTCACGAAGGCGGGATAAAATTTGGAATCAATATATTTAAATCATCATTTAGCGCGGATTTAGCAATGCGACTAAATATATTATTAATACCAGGTCAATCAATATTTTCTGTTTTGAAAATGTAATCATAGTTTTTGAATAAAAACTGATACTGATCTGTATCTAAATTGCTTTTATTAGATTCTTCAATATAAACAAAATCATTCTTTTTTTTAAGTTCAAGCTTTATTTTTTTTGGGAAACGAATGTTTGGTGTTATTCGACTTAACCTGTATTTATTTTTAATATATATATCATTGTTTTTAAAAGTAATATCAGACGATTTTAATAATTGGTTGTTTACTTTAGAAAAAATAGGTTGAAAATCATTTATTATTTTCAGTTGATCAAATGTAAAAATTTCATAAATTGAGTTGTTTTGAGTAGTTTTATAGACGATTTTCTCATTTTTTGCAAGTTTAACACTATGATTACAGCTTAATGTTGTAATCACTGTCATAATTGAAATCGGTGCTAAAAATGCTATTTTTTTCAACATTATTCCTCTTTTATTTTAATATCTTCATAATACACTAAATTATCATCACGTGTAGGTTTAATTATTCAAGGTTGAACTAATTCGTATTTAAAGCTCTCTAAATCTACACTGGCACTCAAATTATACGGAACTGAATATAAGATCTTAATCTCATTTATTAAATTAATTATTTCTCAATAAGTTAGCTTTTGATGAATCTGAAAAATAAACTCATTTATTTTTGCTGGATAATTGACTCCAGTTAAAATTTTATCTGTATTTAAATTCCCGAAAAAATTTTCAAAATGTTGTTTAATTTTTGTTAAATTAGGGGTGTTTTTGCTATCAAGAAATTCTAGCGCTCTGATAAGGTTATTGTCCTTAGTAAGAAACAAATTATTTAAATACTCCATTGTATTTTTAGAAACAAATTCATGTTTATTGTAGTATTTTTTAGCCAACTCACTTGAAACATCGACTAATTTTACAATTAGACGAGAATCTAATTCATTCATTGCTAAAGAAATTACATCAGCTAAACTGGAATTCAAAAATTCTAATTCAAGAGGCAGCACAAACACAATTTTTTCAGTATTTTTGATTAAATTTTCAGTATAAAACTTGTCTAAAAGTCTATTCAGAGAAAGTTTTATCTCACTATAATATGGTGATTTAATTTGTTTTAACGAATCTAAAAAACTTGTAGTCAAGTAATAATGCTCTTTAGTAGATTCTGAGTAATATTTCGTCATTTTATCAGTGTAAATAACATTTTTATTGACGTGATCAATAGCATCAATTACTCTTTGATAGTTTGTATTATTCGCATTTGAAATTTTAGCCTCAGGATTTATGAAATTATCATAATAATGAGTTTTTTTTGCGCTGAAGTTTAGCGAGTATTTATTCAAAACTTGTGTAATTAAATTTCTAAATTTAAAACCAAATCCACTATAAAAATTCAACCAATCAATTTTAGTTTCATCGAATCCATACATCAATTGTTCATAAAGATTGCGTGTTTTATTCAATTCTATTCTATCCTTGAACATTAATGTTTGAGTTTTTATATTAGGGGTTTGAATAATATTTAATTTTACTGCTGAATTTTGTGATTTAAATTTATCCAAAAGATTTTGTTGTTGGGAACTATTGAACAAGGACAAATATTCCGATGTTATTAATCCTTGTTCATATTCATTAAGAATGTGTAATCTGTGAGTATTTCGGTCGACTTTACCAACTGGATTATATTTCACTAAAACTCGCTTAATATCTGCGTTTGTAAGCGATATATATTCAGTATGTTTAAAATCATTAACCCTCATTGCGTAGGCTCCGCCGAAATAACCATGTTGACTATAAGCGCTAAAAATCTTATTTGACACAATTTGTTCTAGCAATAGTTGAAAATTTTTTGTTGAATTTAAAGCAAAAAATACACGATTTTGCTCAAAATTATTCTTATTTAAGACATTATTAAACCCAACTAATTCAAGTTCTCTTAACTGCTGTTTGGATAAATTGGCATTTATAAGCGAGTTTAAAACATCAAAGCCAGAAATTAATAATCCAGTTTGTTTTCCCTCGTTATCAAATCATGGCTTATTCTGCGGAATGCTAAACTCAATAGATTTGGCATCTTTTAGGACATTGAAAAAATGACGGGAATTAATTGATTTTTTATTTTTGCTATATATTTGATAAATATATTTTTTATAACCCCTATTAATGTCAGGTTTAACAAAATCATGAGGATTTTGAAATTCATTTGAACTGTCTGTATCAAAAATGTGTTCTGTGCCATTGCTATCTATAATTTTGATGCCATCAATAATGCCGAATTTTAAAAATTTAGCACTAATTCCGTCTTTTTGAAAGTATTTATTTAAATAGTCGTATTTAGATTCGCCAACATATGCATAGCGTAATAAGTAGTTGCCGGTTAGCGAATCGTTAAGCGTGCTTCGTTGTGCGAATATGCCTGATATTGGATGAAATTGTGTTAAATTAGTATTTGGACTGTTTTTTTCGATAATGTAAGTGCTTTTAGGTATTTTTAAAGCGGCAACGCAGCTTAGAGGAAGTGGCAAAAAAGAAAACAGTGTTAAGCCAGATAAATATTTTAAAAATTTAGACATAATCACCTCTTATATTGTTGTAAGCGCTATTAAGCCCTAACACAATTATTTTTAAACTAAATACATAAAGAGAAATCAACGCCGTAATAAATCATAAATATGCAGAATTAGAACCAAAAATATTAACTGCTTCTTTAATAAGAGTACCAATGTTTAATGTCTCTAAATCAATATCAAAAATTGAAATTGCCGCTATTGAGACTAAAATTAAATTTATTTGCTCAATAGCTTGAATACAAGCATGAAAGAAAACTGGTTTGAACAAGCTTTTGTGCAACAAGTAAAATTTAGTATAACCACACGAAATTTCTGCTTTTGTACTTTCACGTTGCATAATTTCATAAGCTCTCTGATATGAACTTAAAATAATAATAAACGTTGAAATAAAACTATATAAAACTATTGAATTAATTAGAGTGTTTTTGATCACCAAGAATAAAACCGATGCAATTATTAAATAAGGGATAAATGTGTAAGTTGACAGTATTTTTTCAACAATTACGCTTAATTTTCTATTGAAATAAACTGCAAATATGCATCCTAAATAAACTCCTAAAATCAATGCGATTAAAGCACTAATGATTGATATTACAATCGCATTTTTAAAGGCGTATAAAATACGCGCAAATATATCTATGCCATCGGCATTGGTACCTAAAAGGTGAGTATTATTATCGTTAAAGATTGCATAATTATTTGCTATAACTTCGTAAGTTCTTAGTCCATCGTTATTATTAATGATTTCATTTATACTGATATTATTCGGATTTAAAATTCGAAGCTCGCGATAAACGTCTAAATCAGCACCCTCAGGCAAAATAATTTTTTTAAATGGAGAGATTGTTGATGGTAAATTTGAATTTAGTGCAGTTGCTTTATTGATTGGAACAAATGCATCTTGATTATTAAAAAGTGATGAAAAGATTAAAAATAAGATCAACAATATTGCAATAATAACTCCGCATATATTAAGCTTTGAGCTAAAAAACCTCAATCAAAAACGTTTAGCCGAAGAAATTGGCTCCGTTGGCGATAAATAAGATAGTTTCTTTTGCGCGAGTGAAAACTGATTTATTTTCTTCATTTAAATACCCCGCTTCAAAACTGAAAATATTTTCGCTTTTCATCTAGAACATAGATTGCTAACAAACATATTTCTTTAATAACAAAAATAACCACAACATTTAACAATATAGCGTAATTTAAAAGTAAAAAATATTCAGCACTCTTTAAATATTGAAAAATGAATGATTGACCTGGCATATAGAAAAATCTTTCAAGAACCATTGCATATGTCATTAAGTAAATATATATAAATATAATGTTTTGTAAATAATGACTTATCCAATTCCGAACTAAAACTGCTCAAAAAATCTTAAAATTGCTCATACCATTAGCTTTCGCCCACAAATAATAATCAGAAAAAATTATTTTATAAATTATTGGGTAATTAATCGCAATATTTAAAGGCAGCACAAATAAAACTAAAGCTAAAATTGGAGTTAATAACGAAAACGCCGTCGCAGCAATAGAACCATAATATTTATCAATATAAGTAATTGGCAATGCAATTTGTTTGTTAAAAATTAAAACAAAGGAACCAAAAATAAAAATCGGTATTGAACTTAAAGCTATTAAAAATGAATTTAAGATTGTTAAAAACTTATTTTTGGTCCACTTACACATCCAATAAGCTAAAGCGAAGCCTAAAACAAAAATGAATATAAAGCTGATTGTAACTAAAAGCAAACTGAAACCAAAATACTGATTAAATACTGAGTTTATACTCATTTTTGGCGATAAATTAAGGTCACCGTAATTAAATTTTAATAAATTTCCTAAGTAGTTAAATGAGTCATAAATTGTGTAATCAGATAGCAAAAATGAACCCATCGCTAGGTTAAATGAAAATATTGTGGCTAATATTATTAAAAAATTAAGACCAGCACTCTTAAATACATACATTAAAACATTTAAAAACTTCATTAAGCTCATTTCTACATGTTTATATGTTAATCTTTTATATTATAAATTAATTTGATTTTATTTGTGTTTAATTGTTATCATCGAAACTAAAATCCGCAACAAATTCGTGTGTCGCGGATTAAAATTAATTAGTTTTTGCATCTAGGTTTCTTGTGTAACGGCATTTTGGGAAGTTTTTGCAACCAACAAATTTATTACCGTTTGCCTTATTGGTTCTAATAACTAAATCGCCGCCATCTTTTTCACAAATTTCGTTTAAATAATCGTGAGCTATTTGTGTGTGTTCCATTGTTGCTTCAGCACGTGTGTAAACTTGATTAAATTTATCTCAAAAGCTTTGCATCACTGGTTTTAATGAAACTTTACTTTGGGCAATCATATCCAATTCTTCTTCAACGAGTGCCGTGTAACCTTCTTCAATTATGTCAGGAAATGAATCAATAAGTTTGTGCATAACAATTTTGCCAAAATCTGTTGGATGAAGAGAGCCATTTTGATTCTCGGCATACAATCTTTCCAGAACTATTTTAACCGTTGAAGCAAATGTTGAAGGACGGCCAACCTTAATGTTGTCTAAGGCTTCAATTAATGAACCTTCACTATAACGAGCGGGAGGTTGCGTTTGATGGTCGCTAATCACAAATTCTTCAACATTAACAATTTGCCCTAATTCATAACCAGGATCAAAAGCGTCTTCTTTATCATCTTTTACCACATAGTAACCAGGGAAAAGAATTTTTGAAGCAGAATATTTAAATTTCAAATCACCTTTAACAAAAGTATAAGCTTTGCTTGCTCTTAATGGTGGTGTAATCAACGCTTGCAATGTATGTTCATAAATAAGTTTGTAAATTTTATAATCGTAATTATTTAAATTAAATTTTTCGCGCGCAATTTCAGGGTTTAAGCTTATATCAGTTGGTCTAATAGCTTCGTGAGCATCTTGATCGCCAGAAAAGCCTTTTAACTCTTTGGAAACATATTCCGCCCCAAATTGATCAATGATAAATTTACGTGCATTATCAATAAAATACTGGCTTAAACGCGTTGAATCTGTACGTGGATAACTAATAAGACCGCCGTCTCCATACCCTTCATAAAGTCTTTGGGCAGCTGCTTGCGTGCTTGCTGATGAAAATGGTGATTTTTTGTACAATGCCGATTGTTTAAGCGGTGTAATTGCCCCTAATCTTTTTTTAGTTTCTTTAATATCACTTACAACCAACGATTTTGGTGTTAAATTCAGTGCATTTTCAATAAAATCTTTCTCGTGGGGATAAATTCACTCTCTTTCCTCAGCGATATTTTTCTCATTAAAATATGTTGCTTTGACATTTTGACTAATTAGCGCTATAGCTTTATGATAATCGCGAGGAATAAAAGCTTCGATTTCCGCTTCGCGGTCAACAATTAATTTTAAAGCAATTGATTGAACACGTCCAGCAGATGGATTAGTTGGTGAATTTGAAAGCTTTTGCTTGATCAAATTACTTAATTTAAAACCAATTATTCTATCCAGCATTCTACGAGCTTTTTGGGCATCAATTAGTGCTTGATCTAACTTTCCTGACTTAGCAACCGCATTAAGGATTGCTTCTTTGGTTATTTCATTATACTTAACACGTGAGTAATTTTGCTCGCATTTTAAAAATTTAACTAAATGATCGCCAATAGCCTCGCCCTCGCGGTCAGGGTCGGTTGCAATTAAAACTTCCTCAGCTTTTGCAGCTTTATCTTTTAGTTTTTTAACCGTTGTTCTTTTGACAGGGTCTAAAACATATACAGGTTCTCATTCTTCAACGTTTATACCCATTTTAATTGAAGCGCCTGAATTTTTAGTGGAAAGTTTTGTGATATGACCAACAGATGCCACCACTTCATACTCTTTTCCTAAATACTTTTGAATAGTCGCCACTTTATTAGGCGACTCCACGATTACTAATTTGCTCATAAAAATAACTTTACCACAATAATAAAATAAGAGCTCAAAATTAACATTTTTTTCAATATTTTAATTGACCTTAAATTACTTTAATTTTTTCATCTTTATTTTTCATGAAGCTGAATTACCCTTATTTTATAATTAATACAATTTACCAATTGCACTCATTTTTCAATGTATTTAGTAAATTTTATAATTATTTTTACAAAGCTAAACATCATTTTTTTAACTTTAAAATTTATATTTTTAAAAAACACTATTTTCGCTATAATTTAAAAGAGTAATTTATTACTCCTTGGCCATCTCGGCCCTGAAGTCCATAAGGAGGAAAAATGCATAAATATGAAATTATGATGATCCTAGACCCTAAAGCTGAATCAAAAGTTGGTTTTGATTTAGTCGAGAGCGTTTTCGGGAAATCAAACATCATTAAAGCAGAAGATCTAGAAGTTAAAACTCTAGCATATCCAATCAAACACTCAACACAAGGTAGATATCTTTTATTCCGATTAAATTCTGAACCTTCATTAATTTCAGAATTTGTACGTCGTTCAAATATTTCAAAAGACATTTGAAGACAACTAGCAATAAATTTAGATTCAGAAAAAGGTTACGGCAAAGAAAGAAAACAATCTTTAAGTGCCAAATTTAGAGACAAAGACAAAGATTTTGATGGTGAAAAACCAAGAAGAAGATTTGTTGAGGGCGAAAAAGTTGAAAAAAAATCTAAACCAGCTGAAAAAGCTGAATAATACTACTTAATTTAATTATTATAAGTAAAGTAGATAAAGAGGTTATATGAATAAAGTATTATTAGTGGGTCGTATAGCTAACGACATTAGAACTTATACAACATCAACTGGCGTTAATTATGCACGAACAAGTATCGCAGTCAATCGTCGTTCAAATTCAAGCGAACCAATTGCGGATTTTATTCCTGTTGTCGCTTGAAGAGCGACTGCTGATTACATGGCTAAGTACCTAAGCAAAGGTGCTTTAGTATCGGTTGAAGGTAGTTTTACAACAAGTTCCTTTACAAGACCGGGCACCAATGAAATTGTTCGTTCTTATGAGGTCACAATTGACGCAATAAACACATTAGAGAGTAGAAGTCAACGTGAGCACAGAGAATCGATGCAAAATAATATGGTTCAAAACTCATATAGAAACGGTTCTTTTTCTCAGACTAATTCTAAACCAAATAATTCATACAATCAAGGTGCTCCAAAATTCAACGGATCACAAAAACCTCTTGATACAATTGGCACAGATTTTGAGCCAATGCAACATGTAGAAAATCCAAATCACGATTTCGGAGATGCTGATATTTTTATTAATGGCATTAACGACGATGATTTAAACTAGGAGAATAAATAATGGCTAAATTACGTAAAAAACCTTTTTTCAACAAACGTCGTAGAAGTCTAATTGCTGAACTAAATTTAAACTACATTGATTACAAAGATATTGACCTATTGAGTAAATTCGTTACAGGAACTGGGCAAATTAAAGCTCGTTCTCTAACTGGATTAGATGCTAAAGATCAAAGAAAAGTTGCGATGGCAATTAAAAGAGCACGTTTTATGGCTTTAATGCCTTATGCAAAAGAGCGTATTCGTGTATTAAGCAGACCAACTGTCACAAACGAACAAGCTGGCGAAAAATCGTCTTCTGTAGAAAAAACAGAAAAATAATATCAAAACACTCGCTTGAGTGTTTTTTTACTAAAAATTAAAAAATAACCAATTTTCGAATTTATAAATTTTGTGTAAAATTTAAATATATTGGTATAGTGTTTTTAAAGCGCTATAAACAATGTAGATTAACATATTAAGATAGCTGAAGATTCATAATAATTTAAAGGAATTTATATGAAAACAACAGCTTTTAATTATTCACGCTTTGCTTTTAATACAATTATCAAGAAAAAAAGCACAATAATTATGCCAATTATAATTTTTGTTTGCTCAATTATTGTTGGGTTTATTTTTCAATTTGCCGTTAGTAGCAAATATTTAAGTCTTGCGGGTTATCTCTATGCATTTACAATATTATTGATTACAGTAATTTTTGCTTCAATAAAAGCCTTAAATATATTTAAAGACTTTGAGCATGAAGGGCTAGAATTAATAAGTCTTTCTAAACCAATATCAAGAAGCCAATTAATATTAGGTAAGTTGGTTACTTTAATATATTTTGGCTTGATTTGAGCATTAGTTTTATCTATTTCTGCATTGACTGGACTTTACGGAGTTTATGCAGTTAGCACTCTATTTATTTATGCACTACTATATCTCTTTGTTGGTCTGTGTACATATTTAATAATTGGTTTAATTACAGCTTTAATTGCTTATAAAGTTAATCAAAAAATTGCAATAACATTGCCACTAGCTTTCTTTATCCCGATGACTCTTGGAGGAGTCTTGCTGTCAGCAAATACAACATCAAATGTCAATAATGTGGCATACTTTTTAAACAAAAAGTACCCTTATCACCTATCAGGAAATGAAGTTAATGCCGAACCATACTATATTAATAATCGCAAAGATGAATTATTATTAATACCAAACGGACAGGATAATAAAACATTTTCCAAAGAACAAAAAGATTACCTGGAAAATGTTATGAAAATCGCCAACAAATCATCAACTGAGTGGCAAATCTATTCATGGTTGTCATTACCTTATCAATTGCTTGACGTATTCAATCCAAAAAATAAAAATGTTTTTGAAACAATTAGCAAAAACAATTTTTCAAACCTAGATCGCTATGTTTACTACAACGACTTAGATGATATTACCTACAAATACAAATTAAATACCTCTGTAAGTCAGACTAAATACCCAAATTTACAAGGAGATCAATTAGTTCCCTCTTATATAATTCCCGGTTTGTTAAAAAATAACTCAGTTATTCCTAACACAGTAAATACTGGTGTAATTTATGCTCGCCAGGGTGCATCAGAAATTGATGTTGAGTTCCCCGAGGATGAAGCTCAATTTTCTTCGCAAAATAATTTAGTTGGTAAATTGAAATGAGAATACATTTACGAAGCATTAAAAGATGAGAACTTTAATAAAATTGCGGCAAATTTTGTTGATAATTTCAATCAAAAACACAGTAAAGAAACTGATTTAAATAGAATTCATGATGACTTAATTGATGCTATTTCAAAGTATGTAAATAATCCTGAAAGCCAAATAAACAGATATACAAACACTAACGTCACAATTTTTAATGAATATGCTATTAGAGAACAAAAACTTCAGTCTGAAATCGAAAGAAAAATTTATTTTAGTATTGCTTTAATGAACTATATCTACTTCAACAATCAAGATACCAATCTATTCAAGGCGATGATAAAAAATACTAAAATAGCAAGTTTTGGTAACACTCAATTCAAACTTGAAATCAATGGATTCAAATATGAAATTGGTGGTTATTCTTCCTTCGAAAAAAAATTGTACATAGTTAAAAAGAATAATGCTGAAAAAGTATTAGTGAGATACGATTTAACAAAATCGAGTTCAAATCATCTTTTCCAAGCTAGCCCCGAATTATTCAGTATTGCCCGTGATAAACAAATTGTTAACAAAAACATCTATTTTGTACTATGAATTGCAACAATCGCTATTTTATTTGGCACAGTTTATGCAGTTTATAAAAGAAAGGATTACAAATAAATATGAGTAACATATTAGAAATTGTTAATCTTAAAAAAATATTTCAAAAAACTGATCGCGGCATAAAAAATATAAGTTTTAGTATTCCTTCAGGCGATTTTCATGCCTTTATCGGTGAAAACGGAGCGGGAAAAACTACTACAATCAAAACAATTATTGGCGCTTATGCCAATTATGAGGGCGAAGTTCTAATAAATGGCATTAATATCCAAAAAGCTCAAGCGCGTTCAATCGTGGGTTATGTCCCTGAGGTTGCTATTTTTCCCCGTGAATTGAGTGTATATCAATATCTTTTTAATCTTTCTATACTATCAAATATCCCTAAAAACGATGCCAACCGTAGGATTGATACTTTTTTAAAATTGTTTGGAATGGAAAAATTAGCACACGAAAAACCTTACACTTTTTCATCTGGACAAAAGAAAAAAATATTATTAATTCAAGCCCTTTTACATGAACCAAAATTATTAATTCTTGATGAACCTGCTGCCAATCTAGATCCAACGGCGCGTTACGAGTTGTTTAATCTATTGCAAAAAATCAATCAAGAAAATAAGATTACTATCTTAATTTCATCACACGTCCTAGCTGAAATAGATAAATACGTTAACTCAGTCACTTTAATTCACCAAGGCAAAATTTTATACTCTGGACCCAAAGTACAATCATTAGAAAAGTTATTCTATGAAAAAGTTATTTCTCAATAGTTTTGGCTTGACCTTACTACCTCTAACTACCATAAGTTGTACAAAAACCGATTCACCAGAATCAATTAATACACCCCAGAGTAAAAAACAAAAACTTTATCAAAATGAACAAGTTAATAAAATGTTAAACATCTTTACAAATAGCGACATAAATAAAAGAAATATCTACATTTCGCAACAACAAAATCAATCTTATGCAAAATATAATGAACTAAAGTATGCCTTTGTTTATGATCCTATATTTATTTTAAAAAGCGTACATAATACAGGTGGAGAATATAATTTTTTGGCTAATACATCGAAAAATGTAATAAAAAACACACTATCGCAAGATTGATATTGAACTCTTGATAATATTCAGAAATTCTATTTTATTTTTAATCCTTACGGCGATAGATATAAAACTTTTGAAAAAGAAAAAAAATGATTTGAACAGGTTAAAAACAATTTTGGATCATTAATAGCCAAGATTAATGACCCAAATCCGACAAGTTTAATTAAAATTCCATTTGTTGATATCGAACAAACTAAAAAATATAATCATTATATTAATAAAGAAATTTGATATTTAATTTTTGACTATAATAAAGCTTTAAGAATATGAAAATACGAGCATAATAACAGTGTTTTTATCCAAATAACAACAGATTTATTCGTTTTTGAGAAAAATCTTAATCATAATGAAATAAAAAGCAAGCTTCAAACAATCGAATCAAATATACACCATAAAAGGGTTAAAGAATTTGCCAAAAAATATGAAGAAGAAAAATTAAGCGCGATTGAATTTGAAGAAGAATTTAATGAAGAAGAATTTATTAAACACTACATAGATTCTTCTTTTATGGAATTCCAGGGACTGAATCAGTACAATTACTTTTTGACTCAAGTCCTTAATGAAATGCACAAAGGAAAAGATGAATTAAATATTTTTAGATTTAGCATGAGGTTTGTAGATGATCAAATTTAACAAATTAATTTTAAAAACACTCCCTTTTTCATCTGTTTTAACCCCTTTTGCATTAGTTTCGTGTATTGAAAGCGATTATACAAAAAATGAATTAAAAATTCCACAAGGATTTAAATACATTCCTAAGGATTACAATTCAGCAGAAGCTAAGACAAGTGAGATATTAGAATGAATCCTAAATCAGCAATTTAAAAATAACGATGTCGCAAAAACCAATTTTTTAAAAAGTCAAGAAGATACAAAAAAACTCTTATCCGAATTTAAAGAGTTAAGTAAAACCTATAAATTTGAAAAATCTAATGAAAACGCTGAAAAACTGAGAAGTTTTTACTCACAAAATTGACTATTTTTACTGAAAAATATTGATAATTTTCAATGAAAATACACAAATTGATGAACATTTCCATCAATAGGTGAGACTCGTCACTCGGAGACTTTTTTAGAAAAAATTTCTTCACAAATAATTCCTGATAATTACAGATTTATAAATAATTATTGAGAAAGTTTAACTGTTGGAGACGAATCACCAGAATCTCCAGATGATGTATTCTACCTAAAGAAAGACAAAATGATAGTCAGAGTTTTTATAACAAGAAACAAAAAGAGTGTTAAAAAACTAATATTTGATAAGTTTATTCTTTTTCCAAGAGCTAGAAATGAAAGAATTGCTGTTAAATTAATCTCCGACTCAGTGCATAATGCGATAATTCACGGCAATCAAGATGGTTATGACACATTTGAAAATGATGTTATAAAAAATTATAGTTACCCTGCCTTAGGTTTATTGCTCACAAAGGAAAATGATGAAAATTAAAAAAATATTACAATTCGCATTAATCTCCCAGTCATTATTGCCGATTTTATCAATTTCTTGTCAGCAATCTAAAATGCTTGAAAATACTGAAAAAACTACTGGTAACATTGAAAACAAACACAAAGATAAATGAAATTTGTTCTTGCAATATGAATATGTCAATTCGCTTTTAAATCTTGTTTATGGCAACCATTTAGCAGAAAAAAATAAATTTATAAAACAACAAATCGCAATCCCTAATAAATATTTAACAGATGTTAAGGAATATTTATTTTATGCCAACAATATAACAGCTTTTAGCCGTTCAGAGGATAATGGAAGTAAAAAAGTAATTCCATTGCAAGAATTTGGCCCTAAATTAGAACAATTATTCACGCAAAATTGACTTTGATTTTTGTTCAATTTAGATCGCTTTACATTTGCTTATTATGATACATTTGATCAATTTAAAGCAGACCTCGAAACCTTAAGTTTAGATATACAAAAAAGCTCACTTGAACTAGGTTCATTTAATCGGCCACGGACAAATGAAGTTCTTAAGCACGTTATTTATGAAAGTCATAATACTGAAAACAAAGAGTTTCACGTATATTTATTAACAAAACAGGGAATTATTTTAGAAATTTCTATAACTGCTCCACTGACTGATACAAAATCAAAAATTCCACAAGTTTCTGTGTATACGTATTCTTATATTTATCCATCACTATTCCAAAATGCTGAGGAACTTGAAAAATTCGATTTATCTAAATATGTAGCTACCTTAGAAACATATCGAAATTTTCCTAAGCGTAGAACTGATAAAATTCTTTTCGATGACAAATACGGCGGAGAGCCATTGCGGTTCACGATCGTGGATATCGATAACAAAACAACGAAATAGTAGATTATATACCAATCAAACAAGCACAAATCCATACTGGACGTGCTTGTTTTTAAATAAAATGTTAATTTATGGAAATTTTTCAAAATGCTTCTCTTTTTTTTTTATAATAAAATGTTTTGTATTCAAAAGTAAATTAAAAGGAGAAACATAAATATGAAAAAAAGCAAGTTGTTATTAAATGTTTCGTCAGCGATTTCTGTAATTGCACCTGCATTTTTTGTTATTGCTTGTCAAAAAAAATATGACCCATCTAAACCTGATTCGAACAAAAATGCTGAAAACTCCAACTCACATCAAAATAAGATAGAAAATATTCAAAATGAGAAAAAAATCACCGAAGGAAATACTCCCAAAGAAAATCAAAGTTCAAAAGTTGGAAAAATAGCAAACAAAAAATCAGAGTCGCAAACCTCTAAAACACCTATTGTAGATAATAATAATAATAATAATATAAAACATATACAAGAAAACAATTCTAAAACTACACCTCAGAGTCCTAGAATACATGTAGCTCCTCAAACAATGCCAAAAAATGATAGTCATTCTAATTCAAAGGTTAATAATCCTAAAAAAAGTGAAGAAATACCCAAAACAGAATTAAAAAAAGATGAGAATATCAGCAATAATACTGAATTTACACCTGAAACTGATGATATCACAGGCGAAAAACTAACTTTCAAAGATTTTCAAGAAGCGAAGAAGAATTATGAAAAATTTTACAATTCTTTAAAAGAGATGAGAGATACTTTATATCAACTTAAGACAAATAAAAAAGACAATATTAATCAGGATATAGAAATTGATGACGAGGAAATAGCAGAGCTTAAAAAAATTGAACAAAAAATAACAAGTTTCAATAACCAGATTTCATCCATTCCAACAAAAGAAGAGTATGAAAAAGCAATTAAAAATATCATTAATTACTTGAAAGAATTAGATAAAGAATATAATGATGGCGAAGAAATCGAAAATAAAAACATCTATGAAGTACAAAGCGTGAAACAAAAATTCGACACGTATAAACAGGATAAAAAAACGATAATTGAAATTAAAATAAAAGCATCTAATCCCGCAATTATTAGTTCAATTAAAAAAGATTTATCGTCAATTACAGTGGATTATAAAGGAAAATATATTGCTAATAAATTACATCCAGGAACTAAGGCAGAACAAACACTCAAAATCAATGATATTTCAGTAAATAATGATGAAATAACATTAAAAACAACAATGGATTTAAAAATTAATGAGGAATGACACATAAAGTCTATTAATTTAGCAGCTACTAATGATACTAAAATATATATTGATAAAATAGAGGAAAATAAAGCTAAAATTTTAAATAAAGTTCGTATAACCGATTATTCACTAGAAAAGCCAAATGTTAAAATTAAATTTGAGGTTACCGATCCCAAATTAATTGAGGGCAAATACTATAGCGTCTATGTAACGCCGGTTGAAAACAAGTTATGAGAAGGTCCATATAAAATTCACATTCCACAGAATTTAAGTAACGGGCAATTGGAATTTCAACTAGGCATTAGCGAAAATTGAGAGGGTGAGTGAGAAAACACAATTTGAGCTATCTTAGAGGGAGAAGTTTATTCTAACACATTTAAACAACAAGTTAGAGAAAACACACTTATTGAACCTGCTAAATTCAAATTCAGCAATAATAAGATAGAAAAAACAATAAGAAATGACTTTTCGTTTTTAAAATAAATTAATATTAAAAATCAAATAACACATTCAACTTGCCTTTGATTTTTTTAATAATTAGACATCCATTAACACAAAATAGCTTTATAAACCTTTGAAGTCAGGGCTTCATTAAGCAATCTATTTAGAATTGAAAGATAAAAACGCTAAAATTAAAGTAACTAATATGCATCTTAGAAGATATATGAAAAATAAAACATATAAATTAGTTATTAAAATATTTAGCATTATTTGCATGATTTTTGGATTTATATTAATATTTCCAATAAATATAGGTGTTTTAACATTGAAAAATTAAAACAGAGATGACTAAGGATGAAAAAATTCCGTTCGGTATTCTTAACATTGTGTTTTTAAGTGTTATCGCAGGTATATTTATTTTGCTAGATATTAATAAAATAATTATTTTGATCATGATTAAGCGTTAATATTTACTTAATATAAGATAAAATGCACTCATTTTTAAGTGCATTTTATTATTTTAATGAATTCAAGCACCTAATCTTCACTGAAGATAGGCTTGTTCTTAGTGAAATCTCATTTAATCTTTTCATCTTCTTTCAAAATTAGCTGTTCATCATAAAATTTGACGTATTTTAAAATTTCGTAAATTTTTTGTGCCATATCATTAAAAGTATCAGTAAAGCTTAATTGTCTAAATTCTTCCTCCGATAATTCAAAAACATGTTTTTTCGTCGTTTTTGAAGGATTATTTTGGTCAGGTATTTCCAAATTAAATGATTCATTTCGAGCAAAACTATCGACACCCCACTTGATTCAATATGCTAAGTAACTTAATTTATCACTCATTAACCCTAATGAGAAACGATAATCGGAATTTCCAGGATTTTTTATTCCATAACCGGCAATTAATCGTTTTCAAGGGAAAAAGTTATTTCTTGGAAAAGCAAAAATATATTTGTTTGTTTCAGTTTCTGTAGTGAATTTCTCCAATTCCTCAGGGGTGCTTTTGTCGAAAGTCTCTTTACTATCTATGCTGTAATAATACTCATAATTTTGGTCTTTATTTTGTTTATCGTCATAAATTAATCATTTATATTTAGGATTATTATAACGCTCTAAAAAGAATTCAGAGTTAACTAACGCTTTCAATTCTTGTATCTTGTTAAAAATTCATATTGGATCAACCTTCTTATTTTGATCCTCGATATCTGATAGATACCGTTGTGAATTGAAATAGGCTTTTCTTTGCGATTCAACAAAATTTTTATAATTTTGAATTTTTTCTTTTATTTCAAGTTTACTTTTAAGTGTTGAATATGTTTCATTAAATTGCTCATTAGATGTGTATTTATAGTATAAACTTGTTCTGAACTCATTATAAGGCTCTTCATACTTAGCTACATGGTTAAAGTAATAATTGAAAAGTCTATCTTGCGGGCTTTTTACATAATAAAGGATACGTTCATTGCTTAATTCTTTTTCCAGTTGATTGAAAAAATCTGTAATTTCTTTTGTGATATCAATAGTTTTAGCAATCTCATTTTCTTTTTCAAGCTGTTCCTTTAATAATGGGTATATTTTATTTAATACTGTTATTCAATCTTTTAATGTTTCTTTAGTAGGGATTTTATTGTTTTTTAATTCATTGTCATATTGCTCAACAATATTTTGGAACATTGCGTTATGTTCATTGAAAAAATCATTATTTTGAACTAATTCATTAAAGTAGTATTTAGTTAGAAAAAACTGATCATTAAAAGTTAGTTTTAGGTCATATCATTCCTTAGCACCGCTATTAAAAGTTTTTATTTCTTCAATTAAATTTGATAACCTTTTACCATCATTACGTGCACTTGAAAATTGGGAATTAATATTTTCTATCATTGGAATATAAATATTTTTAACAACATTAGACACACTATCAATTGCAGTTGAGTCATAATCAAATGAGTTCTTAATTTCTTCCAATCAATCGATAGTTTTTTGGTGTATTTCTTGATATTCGTTTGTTAATGCGGGAATATCAAAATTTTGTTCACTTGTTTGATCATCATTTTTAATACTTGAATTATTGTTTATTTTTTGGTTTTGAACGTTTTTATTAATAGCAACACTTATATCTTTTAGCGCGGAAATTGATTCTGATTTTTTAATTTCATTTTGATACTTAATATTTTCAACTGGTTCTATCCCACTATTTTTCAAAGTTTCTAATAAAATAGTCTTCATTTTGGCAATGATATTTAATTTATTTTCATTGTTTTTTAATTCCAAGTCATCAATTTGATGATTGTGTATGCTAATATTTTGTTTCTCGGCACTACTCTTAATTGCATTAAGTCGCTTACTTGATTGAAGAATAGAATCGTTATAAATACTCTCCAATGTATTTAAATTATCAGCATTATTTAATAATTTTTCAGTATTTTGTATTGTATTTTTAATACTTTCAAGTTCTTCTAATAATTGATTTTTATCATTTGATTGAGTTAATTGATTCAATAATTCTTTCGCTTTTGATACAGTTTTAATAGCTATTTTTATTTTTGAATCAATCTCTGAATCAGACTTGTATTTTTCTAAATTTTCAATAATTTTGTCCGCCTCAGAGATAATATTACTTAACTTCTTAATCAATTCATCATCGTTATCTAAAGTTGAGTTATTTTTGGAGTTTGCATAATTAGCAATAAATTCATTTAATTCATCAATAATAGTATCTATTTTTAAGAATCTTTCATTGTTTTTAGCTTGATTTACTTTATTAATAATTTGTGTTAAATTGTTATTGATTATCTTGTCAATTTCCCTTAATTCTTCTATCATTGTGCGTAAGTTATTTACATCACTTTGTCGACTTAGTTTTTTACTTAAATTTTTTTCAATCTCGTTTTTTAGTTTATTAAACTTGTTAACGTTATCCTTAAGTTTCGAATCCACAAAATTGTTGTAATTTTCGAAGATATCAGTTATTATTTTTGTTGTTAATTTTGATTTATTTAATGAAATTCTGCCACTCTCCAAAATAGACTGGTTCATCTTCTGTCTGTGATGATGCAATTTATGCTCTAATTCATTTAGATACTTTGCAACTTGTGCTTGTAGCTTATCGTTTTTGCTGTCTGCCATAAAAGCAAAATTAACCCTGACTTTATCTAGCAGATTTTGAGCATCTTGAATTATTTTTTCTTGCAACTCAAGCGAGTTTTGCTCGTTATCAAGAATTTTCATTAAGACTTTAACCTTGTCTAGATCGAAATTTAATTCTTCAAAATAACTTGAATTGTTTTTAGTTTTTTTATTATGATTATTAGTAAATATAATTACAGGGACGGTCACAAGTAAAAATGAAGTTGCAGCTCCGCTTATAACTCCCAATTTAATACTTTTTTTATTCATACGTTTATAATTTTCTTCTTTTTTTATCAAAATACAAGGATTTTTATAAAAATTTGTTAAAAAGCGCATTACACAGGCCGTTATATTAACATAAATCCTGTTTGTGTGCAAGCATTTTATTAATATTATAGTTTCATTGCTTTTGATCAAAAATAAAATCTCAAGCTTAGCCTGAGATTTTATATTATTCAATTTCCTCTTCAAGTAAACTGAAATTGTCTTCTACTTCATGAACATTAAATTGTCTAAACATTTCATCAATATCTTGTTGATGATCTATTTCCATATCAAAAATGAAATCATGAGGTTGTTCAATATCGGTAGATATATCTTCATATTTACCACTAAAGTAACTACGAGGATCTCTGATATCATATTTTCCTTTAAGTTCAAAATTTGAGTTTGTACCCGCTGGAATTTTATGACCTAAAATAATATTCTCTTTTAAACCTTCTAGATTATCAGTTTGTGACGCAATTGAAGCGTTAACTAAAATTTTTGGCGTTTCTTGATATGAAGCGGCAGCCAAGAACGAATCAGATAATAACGGCGTTTGTTTAGCTCCTTTAATTTTAACCTCACCAAATGGTGGTTTTTGCCCTTTAGCTAATAAACGTGCTGATTCTTTTTGGAATGCTAAGATATCGACTAATGAACCTGAGAAAAATCTAGAATCTCCAGGGTCTGTGATTAGAACTTTTGAAAGCATTTGACGAATAATAATTTCAATATATTTGTCAGCGATTGAGATACCTTGTAAACGATAAAGTTTTTGGATTTCTTTTAATAAGTAATTTTGAACTGAACGTGTGTCAGCATATTTTAATAAATCGCCTAAAACAATAGGTCCTTCAACAATTTTTTGCCCTGGTTGTAGTTTTTGTCCTTCTTTGACAACAATCCGACGGTCAGCTTTCGTTTCATATTTTATAGTTTCTAACTCGCCTTTTTCGTTATAAATTTCTATCTCTATAACCTTAAAATCGCGGCCGTGGTCAAATGGAGTTGTGATTGAATTCACACACCCGTATCCAGGTGCGATAATAGCCGGACGTCCTCAAGGTGAATCGTAAGCATCGATTAATTCCATCAAACGACCAAAACCGCCTGTAATATCAACAACCCCGGCAACACCACCGGTGTGGAAAGTACGCATAGTTAGCTGCGTTCCGGGTTCACCAATTGATTGCGCTGCAACAACTCCAACTGCCTCTCCGATATTAACAACACGGTTTAATGCTAAATCTTTTCCGTAACATTTTTTACATACACCATTACGTGTGTAGCAAGACAGAACTGATCTTATTTCAACTTCTTCAATGCCATTTTCACTGATTTGACTAGCAATCTCAGGTGTTATTAATTCATTAACGCCTATAATTTGATTTCCATCAGCATCAATAACAGGTTTGTTAGTGAAACGTCCTTCGATTCTTTCGGCTAATGACTCAATAATTGTGTTTGTTTTTGAGTCCTTAATGTCACGGACAACAAAGCCATAATCGGTTCCACAATCTTCTTCGCGAACCACAATACCTTGTGCAACGTCCACTAAACGACGTGTCAAGTAACCTGACTTAGCCGTGTTAAGAGCAGTATCAGTTAGCCCTTTTCTAGCCCCGTGAGTAGATGAATAGAATTCATAAGCTGTTAGACCTTCAAGGAATGAAGATTTAACTGGAATTTCAACAGTTGAACGAACAACTCTTTCATTTTCGGCGTCGGCTTTAAGAATTTTAACGTTGTTATTCATCAATCCACGCATTCCAGCTAGTTGAACGAAGTTACTTGAGTTACCACGCGCTCCTGATGTAAACATCATGAATAATGGGTTATGAGGATCGGATTTAGTTACTTTTTTCAACTCATCCTCAATAGAATTTTTAATTTCTGCTCATTTTTTAATTGATAATGAGTATCTTTCATCATCGGTTAACATACCTTCAGCAAAGAACGATTTTAATTTTTCAATGTAAGCTTCACCTTCTTTAATTTTGTCTTTGGTTGAAGGTAAAGTGATTACATCACTAACAGCAATTGTTGTTCCTGAAATTGTTGAAAAATGAAAACCTAATGACTTAATTTTGTCAAGAACATTGGCGACAACATTAGTGTATTTAAATCATACTTTTTCCAGTAATAATGTGTGATCTTCAATGTTTCAGGCTGGTATTTTTAATTCATTACGGTTTAAAACACTGTGATTAATTTTATTGAATTCTTCTGTTATTAATTTAGTTAAAATCTCAGCATGCGAACTATTTAAAGTTTCATTATTGTAAGTAGTTAAAGAAGCGCACTTTTCAAAAATCTTATCTAAATCATTGCTATTAATATCTTGTAAAATAGCCGCTAAATCTTCCATGCAAATAACACTAACATATTGGTCATAAACACGACGAACAATCTTAGCGATGTCTTTTTTGGTAAGCGCTAAATTAATTGGCATTTGTGCAATCAAGTCAGGAAAATTTGAGCCCGCAGGCAGTAAATAATGACTTAAATGTTCTCCCTTAGCTGATGTGTGAACGATTTCTTTTCCATCAGGGGTAATATATTTACCAAAAATAAATTCAAAAGTATTTGGAAAAGCACGGTTAAAAATAAATTTACCAACTGTTGAAATAATATACTTGTTTTTTTCATCGCTGTTAATTCATTTTTTATTTGCTTGTTCGATTGGTAATACAACTCTAGAGTGAATGCTTATTGCTTTATTTTCATATGCTGTTAGCATATCTTCATAAGTTGCAAAGAATTTACCTTCACCTAATCCCCCCGCTTTTTCCATTGTTAGGTAATATAAACCTAAAATCATGTCTTGTCCTGGGTTAATAATAGGCTCACCATCTTTTGGACCTAGAATATTTTTGGAAGCAAGCATTAATTCACGGGCTTCACGAGTAGCTTCAGGACTAATTGGTACGTGAACAGCCATCTGGTCACCATCGAAGTCAGCGTTAAAAGGGGTACATGAAAGTGGGTGTAATTTAATCGCTTTTCCACGAATTAGCACCGGCTCATAAGCTTGAATACTTAAACGGTGCAATGTTGGAGCACGGTTAAGTAATACAGGACGGCCTTCAATTGCTTTTTCAACGTATGGCCAAATAATTGGATCTAGATTTTCAACTGCTTTTTTACCCGCTTTAATTGAATTGATTGAGTTTTTGTCTGATTTAATTAATTCATTAATGATTCAAGGCTCAAATAATTTTGCTGCCATTTCTCGTGGAATTCCGACTTGGTGCATTTTTAATTCTGGACCAACAACAATAACTGAACGGCCTGAATAATCAACCCTTTTACCTAGTAGGTTTTGACGGAAACGACCTTTTTTACCAGTTAAGGCATCAGAAATTGATTTAAATGGACGACCATCTTTTGAAGCGACCGGATTCGGTTTTCTTCTGGCGTTGTCAATTAAAGAATCGACAGCCTCTTGAATCATACGATACTCATTTTGTTTAATCAACATTGGAGCATCGCTTTCTTCTCATTTTTTCAAACGATTATTTCGGATAATGATCCGACGGTACAATTCATTAATATCACTTGTTGAGTGGCGACCGCCATCCAATTGAACTAGCGGACGTAAGTCGGCGGGGATAACAGGAAGGTTGTATATTAACATTGATTTTGGATCTTGTCCCGACTTAATGAAGGCATTAATTACTGAAAAACGCTTATATAATTTGGCTCTTTCTTGAATTTTAGCATTTGCTCAAGGATTTGCGGCGATTTGAGCACTTAACTCACGAATTTCTTCTTCTAACTTGTCAGCTTCTTCTTGTGGGTTTACATTTTCTAATAAATACTCAATAGCTTTAGAACCAGTGGAAATTAACGCATCAGAATATTCGTGGATAATTTCATTATATTCATAAAAGTCAATACCATAGTCTTGACCCATTTTTGAAGTTGCTTGCTCACGTAAATCATTAAGAGCTTCATCAATAACTTCGTAAGCTTCTTGGTCATATTCATCGCCCTGTGGATCGAAATTTTCACGTAATTCTTTAAGCGCTTCAAAATAGACAAGTGCAGCTTCACTAATATCAATAATTGTATTCTTTTTCAGTGATTTTAGACCACCATCTTCCAAGACGATGTGGCTTTTGTAGTAAATTAATTTTTCTAACTCAGATTTTGTAACCGAGCGAGAACTATTTGCTACTTTTAAACCTAAAAGCTTCGAAATAATTGAATGGTCGATTTTGAAAAATCAGAAATGAACAACTGGATTTTTTAATTGAATGTGCCCCATCCGACTACGACGGCTTATTTTTGGCAAAATTTTTGATTTGTGTTTTACACACATAGGGGTGCGAACACAATCTGTATTTTCATCACTTCTTTTGTATTTTGTGTTACATACTGGACATTTGTAATCGGTTGTTGGACCAAAAATTATTTCATCAAAAAGTCCCTCGCGCTCAGGTTTATAACTTTTATAATTAATGGTTTCTGGTTTTGTAACTTCACCATTTGATCAAGATTGTACATCTTTATCAGTGGCTAATGATAGAGTGATTTTATCAATTAAAGTCTTATTATCTTTATTATATCTACTCATTTAAGCCTCCTATAATGTCAAAATGTTGAATCGCTTCTTCATCTTCGTCAACTTCAACGTGGTCAATATCTAATTTCATTCCTAAACCACGCAACTCATATTTCAATACATTAAATGACTCAGGAACACCTGGTTTTGGTAACTCACGACCCGAAGCCAAAGCAGCATACAATTGATTACGCCCGATAATATCATCCGATTTATAAGTCAATATCTCTTGCAAGATGTTAGTTGCTCCATAAGATTCAATAGCTCAGGTTTCCATCTCACCAAATCTTTGTCCACCATTTTGCGATTTACCACCCAATGGTTGTTGAGTAATTAATGAATAAGGACCTACAGAACGAGCATGCATCTTGTCATCAACCATGTGATTAAGTTTAAGCATGTACATAACTCCAACCGAGACAGGATTATCAAATTTATTTCCAGTAATTGGATCAATTAGAATTTGTTTTCCAGTAATTGGCAATCCAGCTTCTTGGATAACATCATAAATAGCTTCTTTTTTGATACCGTCAAAAACACGAGTAACAAATTTGGTTTTTAGTTCTCTAGCAGCCATACCTAAGTGAATTTCAAGGACTTGGCCAATATTCATACGCGAAGGAACACCTTGTGGGTTTAACATAACATCAACTGGCGTACCATCTTCTAAGTGTGGCATATCTTCTTCAGGCAACACAATTGATACAACACCTTTATTACCGTGACGTCCACTCATTTTATCGCCCACTTTAATTTTACGTTTAACAGCAATTGATACCTTTACAATTTTGTCAATACCATCTTCAAGAGCATCTTTGTTTTGGCGATCTAAAATTTCAACACCAATGATAGTACCGCCATGACCATTTTTAACTTTTAATGATGTATCTTTTACAGGGTGTTGTCTTTGTTGTAAAACGGCAAGCAATAATTTTTCCTCTTGCGATGGATTATCATCACCTTTGGGACTTACACGACCAACTAAAACATCGCCTGGAACCACTTCCGAACCAACACGTACAATCCCTCTTTCGTCTAAGTGCCGAGTTGAATATTTAGATACGTTTGGGATATCGCTAGTTAATTCATCGTTTCCAGCTTTTGAATTTCTGAATTGAATTGTTTGTTCTTCAATGTGGATTGAAGTAAATACATCATCTTTAACTAATCTTTCGTTCAAGATTATAGCATCCTCATAGTTGTACCCTTTATATGTACTAAAGGCAACTAAAACATTTTTACCTAGAGCTAATTCACCATTTTTAAATGATGAGCCATCAACTAAAAGATCACCTTTTTTAACAACTTGACCTTCTTTAACTAAAGGTTTCTGGTGAACTACTGTATCTTGGTTTGAACGTTGGAAATTTTTCAATGTGTATGATTCATTTTTATTTGAATTAGTTTTTATTTTAATTTTGTGTCCATCAACATAATCAACAACACCATCAGACTTAGCTACAAAGTTACCTGATGAATACTTAGCAATCTCACTTTCAATACCGGTAGCAACAAATGGTGCTTCAGTTTCTAATAACGGAACAGCTTGACGTTGCATGTTAGCACCCATTAGTGCACGGTTGGCATCGTCGTTTTCCAGGAAAGGAATGCAACCAGCTGCTACCGAAACCATTTGGTTTGGTGCAACTTCGACAAAATCAATATCCTCAGCAAGGCCCATTTCATATGTGTAATTATGTCTAATTGTCAATTGTTCATCAACAATTTTATTATTTTCATCAACTTTTACAGTCGATTGAGCAATTTTATACCCCATCTCACCAGCAGCGGTTAAATAAACAGGTTCTGAATAATCAATTACACCTTTTTCAACACGGTAATAAGGAGTTTCAAGTAATCCGTACTCATTAACACGAGCATATGTAGCAAAGTTTAAAATTAACCCGATGTTTGGCCCCTCAGGAGTTTCAATTGGACAAATACGGCCATAGTGAGTGGCATGAACGTCACGAACCTCAAACTGTGCTGTATCACGATTTAAACCACCTGGCCCTAGAGAAGTAATACGTCTTTCATTGCTAATCTCAGCTAATGGGTTAATTTGGGCCATGAACTGTGATAATTTTGAAGAGTTAAAAAATGTTTTCATTTGATTTGAAATCAATTTATTGTTTGTAACATTTTTTGGACTAACTTTATCCGGTTCTTTAGCACCCATTCTCTCGCGAGTAGTTTTTTCAAGTTTAGCTAAACCAACTTTAAGGTTATTTTGAACCAATTCACCAACCGCCACAATACGTTTGTTAGTTAATGCATCTGGATCGTCATCTTGACCAATACCGTCCAGTAGATTGAAATAATAGTTAATTGCTGCAATTAAGTCAGAAATAACAAGGTGAGTTTCGTTTGCCTTAGGATCAGTACCAATTACACGAACCGGTTCTTTACCTTTTTCCATTCATTTTTTCGAAGGATAAACACTAATTGAAATAATCTTATCTCTTCTTTTTAGCGATGAATTTGTCTCATCACTCAATAATTTTGCATAAACTACATCAGTTTTTACACATTTTAGTTTTTCAGCTGGTAATTTTGAATTATCAAAGTTTCACTGAATTAGCACAGCCAATTTATGAGTTATTGGTGTACCGTTTTCAAGAAATATTTCGTTGCCCTCTTTATCTCAAATTTTAAGGTCTTGACCCAAAATTGTTCCTGAAATACGATCTACTAAGTTCAATTTAATATTCAACATATAACGGCCAGTTTGACTTAAGTTATAGTGTTTTTTATGAAAAAGTAAACCTGGAATTAAGTTTGCAATCGATTCATCTGAAACACGATCACCTTTTCTAATTGTTCTAAATAACTCTTCTTGACAATTTTTGATTGCTTGATCAGGTGTAAGATCTGGTGCTAACTTTTTATCTTTCTTAATCGATTCTTTTAAAACATCAGAATTTCCAAATAAATAGTGAATATCTTTATGATTTAAGCCTAATGCGCCTAAAAAAGTTACAATGTTAACATTTTTGTTTTTGTCAATTTTAATTTTTACGCTGTCTGGGTTTTTAGAAGTAACTTTATGAGAAATTTCAACTCACGAACCAAGACGAGGTAAAATTTCTAATTTGTTAAACAGATCATCAGATTGTTTATTACGAACGCCTCGACCAAAATATGCCCCAGGAGAACGAATTAATTGACTAACAATAACTTTTTCACTCCCGTTAATGATAAAACTTCCACCAGAGGTCATCAAAGGAATTTCGCCTAAGAAAACCTCATCTTCTTTAACTAAACCGTCATTAGTTGTTGTACAACGAAACTTAGCATATAGTTTTCCTGAGTAATTAGTTCCTTTAACCTTAGCGTTTGTTACATCTTCATACTCACGAGAACCTGCCTCAATGCGAGCGCTACCTGAAATATAATCTAAAACAACTAATTTGTTTGAAGAAGAAATTGGGTAATGGGCTCTAATCGCTTCCTCAATACCTTGCTTTTTGAATCATTCAAACGACTCTTTTGAAGTTTTTAAAAAGTCTTGAACTTGATAAATATTTTTGGTTACTGAGTAATCTCTACGTTCAGTTCCGGCACCAAATTCACTTATTTTATATGGGTACTTGTTAACGTATTCTTTGGTAACTTTTTGCTCCATAAAAACTCTCCTTGAAATAAAATTTTGCGTGCTAAAATATAGAAAGATTCTATAAATAGTATATTAATAGTTAAATTTTAACATAAAAAAAATTATTCATAATTAATTTTGTAGGTATTTTTTATAAAGTTTTTTAATTCATAAAAATCAATTTTTTTTAGTATTTTTCAGTATTTTTTACTCATTTTTGCTTTTTTAAAAGCACATTGATTTTAGAAAATTTAAAAGAAAATTATTTTAATTTAATTTGAATGAAATTTTTATTTTATATTATTTAATATAATTTCTTAATTACTATGAAAGAGGTTCAATATGATTAAACTTGGTTCTCACGTCCCCTTTAATTCGCCACACTATTTAGCAGGCTCAGCACAAACAAGTATTAATAACGGGGCCAACACAATGATGATTTTTGTTGGTCCACCCCAGTCAACAAAACGAGTTGATACAAGTCGTTTTCAGCTTGAAAAATTTCATGCAGAATATGCTGATAAAATTGCGCCTAGCGATATAGTTGTACATGCTCCATATATTATTAATATGGCCTCGGTTGAAAAAGGAGAATTCGCCGTTAACTTTATGATTGAGGAAATAAAAAGAGTTAATTTTATCGGCGCTAAATATATAGTATTACATCCGGGTGCTAGCACTAAATTTGATATAACCTTAAGTCTTGATACATTAGCTCAAAATCTTATAAAAGTACTGGAAAATACTGAAAATGTAGTTATTTGCCTTGAAACAATGGCCGGAAAAGGTACAGAAGTTTGTCGTAATTTTGAGCAAATTAAATACATTCTAGATCGCGTTAATAATGAACGTGTTCAAGTATGTTTAGACACATGTCACATTTGAGATTCTGGTTACGATTTAACTGATTATGAAAATTTCAAAAACCTCTTACATAAGAGCAAAATTATGAAACATATTAAAGTTATACATTTAAACGATTCGCTAAATGAGTGTGGCTCGCGCAAAGATAGACATGCAAATATTGGTCAAGGTAAAATTGGATTAAAAACTTTAGCTCGCTTTGTGCACGACAAAGACTGAAAAGATATTCCAATTATTTTAGAAACACCTTGAACTGAAAACGGTCCTATTTATGACCAAGAAATTAAAATGCTTCTAGAATATAAATAAATTTTGCCAACGTGATATAAATTAACTCACGTTGGTTTTTATTATAATTCGCAGACTGATTTAATATGAATAGTTCAATCAATCCAAATATTTTATATTCAAAATTAATAAATATTAGTATTAATATATATAAAAGTTTATAATTGAAATTATGAATAAAAAACAAAGAACAAGAAACTTATATAAACCCTATTTTAAAAAAATAGAAAAAAAGAAGCATGAGCAAATTGTATCTACTAAATCATTGAACTTTGGTATCGAACTTATCAAGTTTATTTTATTCATTTTTTTAATGTTTGTTTTTGTAGTTGCACACTATGGCACCAGAATGTTTGGTCAAAATACCGGAAAAATATTTATGCAATTTTATTTATATTCATTCGGTTTGGCTTTTGGTGATTTAATTTGATTTGTTTTGATTGGTTTATTTTGTTCTTTAATTATTAATTGATTAGAATCTATTCTCAAGCGTTATTATAGCGTTTGAGTCAAAAATTATACGCGAGTAGATTATTGATTAATTCGAAAACGTGTCAAGTTTTGAATTTATTTAACACTTGCAACCATAGCGATTGGATATCACTGATATTTATTATCTCAAAGACCAATTTCAAGCAAAATTGTCTATAATCACGAAGATTTTAAGACATTTTTTACACACGGATGATATTATTCATTCACACAAAGTGAGACTGAGGCGTTGAAAGTTGTTAATGCGACAGGCAATGTCGGAGTCTTTATTGACACAATTCTAAATATTTTACACATAATTTCAGTGGGGCCATGATTTGTGTTGATATTAATGATCGCAATTCAAACATTAGCATGAACATATTTATTAACCTTAAAGCCAATTGACTATTTAAAAAATTTAACAGGATCTAAAACTATTCCGCACGTACGCGAACACTTGAAAAAACTAAATACAGTATTTTATTACACACCAGAAGCACAAAGATATCTAGATTATTTAAGCTCGGCGGCAAAGGTTTTGGAATTAGATATTGAAACTATCTCAATGAATAAATTATTACGATTAATGAAGCAAAATATGGATATTCTCAGTCATAATCCTTTAACAAGTGTTTATTTTATTCAAAAAAATAAACACAAAAAAAATCAAACTAATAATGAACAATATCATGCGACAATTGATGAAGAAATATTAAATCAAGAAGAGCTTGATGAGTTTAAAAACAACCAACATTACACAGGAACTACTGATATATCAATACAAAATTCACAAATTCAAGATGAAAATTATTTATTCAATGCAGATGAAGAGAATACTACCAATTTAATTTTTGATAAAGAAGCTGATAAAACAACAAACACTCAATCCTTTTTATACTCTCAAAGTCAAGACATTGAACATCCAATCCAAAATACAACTGCAAATAATTTAGCTTCAGCTCAATTACAAACAAATGAAATTGACAAAACAAGAGAAGTTTACAGCATTGATACAAAAGAGTTTCAAGAAGGAATGACATCACCATTGCAAATTAACCCCAAAGCTGAATTACACACTGATTCGATGGTTCTTGTAATGCAAAATAATACTCAAAATATTAACGAAAATATTGAAAATATAGATTTAATTAGTCAAAATTCATCATTCTCACCAACCTTAACTCATTCTGTAAATTTAAGACAAACAAATGATTCTACCAATTCAGAAAATTACGGTTTTGTTCAACTTAACACCCAAGAAGTGGAATTGATGAATGAAGAAGTAAAACACGAACAAGAAATCCAAAGATTAAATCCGCGCGACAAATCATACAAGCAAGGATGAAAAAATGTTCTCGAAAATAATATGAATGACGATGACAACTGAATTGACCCATTTTAATTAGAGGTTAGTTAATGAAGAAATATAACTGAGACCATGCTCAAAAAATCATAAGTGATAAAAAATACGCAAATTTTATCTTTTTTGTTGTTTTCACAAAAGAAAATGACTTAGAAACCGCAATTATGAGTGATACATATGAGTATGTAGAAAATCACTTTAAAAACGAAAATATGGTTAAATTTTTAGAAGTAGATATTGAAGAAGCGGGAATATATCGCGATATTAATAATATTTATTTGGTAATGCAAGTACCCATGTTTTTTGTAATTAAAGCAAATAAAATACTGCGTCGGGGAGCGGGTTTTTATCCATATGAAATAATCATTGATTTTATTGAGGAAAATATTGAATAATGAGCCAAAAAGTTCTTGAAAATCTAAAAAACGTTCCTAAGAATTCAGGCGTTTATTCGTGAAAAGATATTGATGGTAAAGTTATTTATGTTGGTAAAGCTAAAAATTTATTTAATAGAATGCACCAATATTTTGAAGGGGCAATAAATTCATATAAAACACACGCACTGGTTCAAAAAATCTCTGATTTTGAAATTTTCATTACACGTAATGACAGAGAAGCATTACTACTTGAAAAATTATTAATCGAAAAATTTAATCCAGAATACAATATTCTTTTACTCGATGACAAAGTATATCCTTATATTAAAATAGAACTTAAAAATCATAGTTTAGATATTAGCATCGTGCGTCGAATTAAGAAAAAAAACTCAACAAAAACGATATTCTTCGGACCTTTTCCAATGGGTTTTGGTGCTGGTGTTATCGTAAAACTTCTCCAACGCGAAGCTTTTTACGAAAACGGACTTAAAATCAGTACAAAAGACTCTAGTTACTGAGAAAATAAATTCAACCAAATTAAAAAAATAATCACTTTTCAAGATCAATATATTAGCGAATTAGAGCAAAAAATGTATCAAGCAAGTGACCTACATCAATTCGAAATTGCACGCGATATTCGCGATAGCTTACAATTTTTAAAAAAAATTAAACAAGACCAAGTTATCGAATTAAAAAACTTCGCCAACATTGATGTTATCGCCTATCGCTTCCAAAACCATAAATTATCAGCAACAATTTTGTTTTATCGCCACGGTAATTTAATTGGAAAACATAATTTAACTCATGAAATGTATATTGACGAATTAGAAACATTAGTCCAATTTTTTAATAATTATTACACAAATAATCAAGCTCCTGACCTAATAATTTCTGAACAAAACACTTTAGATTTCAATCTTGATGAACAATTATCTTTAAATTTTATTTTCCCTAAAAAAGGGCAATACAAAAAAGTATTAGACATTGCCAAATTGAATTTAGAAGAATATCTAAAAACCAAATCTAGTACAGAAAACACATATGAACAAAAGGTTTTTCAGCATCTTGAAGACTTGAAATCATACACCAACAATAAATTATGTACAAAAATTGTTGCATTTGATAATTCAAATTATGCCAATACTAATCCAGTCGGAGTGGCAGTCACTTACACAAACGGCTTCAAAAACACTCAATATTACCGTAAATTTAATCACAACCTTGATTCTAGTCGGCAAGCAGATGTTGAGTATATGCGTCAAAGTGCGCTTAAATACTTTGAAAATAGCACCCAAAATCTGATTCCAGACTTAATTATTGCTGATGGATCATTTTCACAAGTTAATGAAATAAAATCAGTTTTAACTGAACTAAATATAAAAATTCCTGTAATTGGTTTAGTTAAGGATAAATATCATCGCACAGCTAAAATAATTGACGTAAATTCGCAATTACGTTCAATTAAACCACAGAGCTTAAAAAATTTTTTAAGCCAAATTCAAATTGAGGTGGATCGGTATGCAAAATCGGTTTTTAGAAACAAGAAAAAAATCGCCTCACTCGAAGGTAAATTGCAAAAAATTAAAGGAATTGGCGACAAAATTGAGGCAAAACTTCTAAATCACTTTAAAAATTATTATAATATTTATAATGCTACTCTCAACGAATTAAAAAAAGTCGTCTCGACTGATTTAGCAGAAAAAATATTTAACAAAGAATATTTAAAAGAGGAATAAATGTCGAATAATCCTGTTAATGTATCAGAATCAATTTCGCTTACGTGAGTATTTTCTTTTGATAGTTGACTAAATTTAATTATTATGTCTCTTATTTTGTCTCCTCTGATCTATCAAATATTATTATTTCGTACTTTTTATAAAAAACATAAATTGTTTCATAAAAATCAAGTGTGAATTGCAATTATTAAAAAAGAAAAATTGAAAAACATAATAACTTTTTGCCTAATTGGATTTATCGGGGTCGTCATACTTGCAATTACAATGTTGATTGGCGAATTAGGATTCAAAAATACACATAAATGGCAATCTTATCGTTGAAGCATTCTCGCATCTATTGTTATATGGTTTGGAATTAGCTTAGTTTGCGGACTGTTATTAATTTTTTCATATAAAAAAATGATAATAAATAAAAATATTGACTGAGAAACTGTTAAAAATTACTGTTATAAATACAATTTAAACTTCAAAAATAAAAATTTTCAAATTCGCTGACTAGATAATATAACTCACCAATATGAACCTGAAAATCTAAAAGATACAGATGTTACTTGAAAAAAAGACTATTATTTCTTAAAAACATTTGGTAAAACAAGACTAAATAATCGAATTCTTAGATATTACTTAGCTAAATCACATACTTTCTTCTTTGAACAAGGTGATGAAATTATGATGCACACACATTTGTTGTACTCTGCCGTAATTAATCAAATCGCCATAGAAGACCCGGAACAAAATATTGAAAGTATAATTGCTAATTTGCGAAAATAAAATTAAAAACTTAGTTTTAATCCAACTAAGTTTTTAATTTTAAATATGACATTTAGGTGTTCCTTTACGTGATTTTCTTATTAAAGACACCTCACCGAATTGATCTCATCCTTCAGTGGTCCAGTCAATTTCGGCTGTCGATTCAGTATCAACGTTGTCAGCAACTATTGACATTATTTTACGTAATGTTTCGGTTTCAAATATTGTCATCAATGCTGATGTTGTATATGTGATTGCTTCAAGGTATTCTTCGTAATTTGTTTCATCAACTGCCTCAAGAAATAATAAATTCTTTTGCCCAGCGTTTGTTTTTTCAATGTTTGGCTTATAAATTGAACCTATGTTTTCGCCATTATTTACATATACATATTTATCATCTAAGTAATCAACCTCTAAACGTCCATAACGTTTAGATATTGGTAAAAGTGAAATTGTGTAGCCATTAATAACAGTTAGCATATTAATTACATTTTGCAATGGATCCTGAGTTTCAAAGGATTTTTCGCCAGCTTCAATAATTTTTATAAATGAATTGTCTTTAACAACCTTTGTGGCAAGTTCTTGCTTAAATTTCTCAATTTTCGCCTCATTTTTCAAGGTTTCCAGTGCAGATTTTTTTAATTCATCATATGCTTTTTGATTTTTAATCACATTCTCAAATTCAAAAAGCTTAAATACAGTAATTGTCGCCAAGTGAAGTTGACGTGAAAATCTACGATTGAATAATATTAACATTTAACTCCTTTTTTGTTTCTTAATGTCTTTATTTTTCGAGTTTTACATTTGCGCTTAAATGTAAATATTCTCATAATTTGCTATTTAATTATACAGAGAGAATAAAAAATAATGCAATACTAAACTTCTAATTTCTGCATTATTTCCACTAATTTTTTTGCTATTTTCCACTCTCGTTGTGTGTGGGCTGTATTAGTTAGCATTCATAACGACGAATTAGGTAGCTTTTGATGCAACTCATAAGCGCCACTTGGCCGACAATCTAAATCATATTCACCATGAATAATGTGTGTTGGTATGTGTTTTATTCTTTCCACATTGTCCAGAATATAGTTTTCCGGCATAAATCCTTTATTTTTAAAATAATAATTCTCAATGTACGAAATTTCAGCCGTTGACTTAAAGTCTTTAAAAACATCAATTTTAATTTTCTTCATGCTTATTAAAGCACACTCTCATTCACATCAAGCAGCTAATGCAGCTTTTTTTGTTTCTTCATCACCAAAATTCATTCTTTCAAAATAAGAGTCTACGATATTTTGACGTTCATGCAACCCAAGAGGTTCAATAAATTTTGCAAACTCTTTTGGACGCATATAACTAGCGCCTTCTTGAAATAATCAATCAATGTCGCTTTGTCTATTTAAATAAATTCCTCGTAAAACCATTGCCGCAACATTATTTGGATATTTAATTGCATAGCATAAACTCAACGTTGTTCCTCATGATCCGCCAAAAAGTACTCATTTATCTATACCTAGCAACTTGCGAATAGCTTCCATATCTTCAACTAAAAAATCAGTAGTATTATTTTTCATTAACATTGAAGGCTTACTTTGCCCGCATCCTCTTTGATCGATTAAAATAATTTTATACTTTTTAGGATCGAAAAAGCGTCTGCAAACTGGAGATGTTCCACCTCCGGGCCCGCCGTGTATATAAACTACAGGGATACCTTCAGGATTTCCGCTGATTTCATAATATATTTTATGTTCGCTATCTAATGGTTGATAAAAATCTTTAAAATATGGCTCAATTGGCGAAAATAGATATTTTAAATATGTCATAAATTATTTTTCTTCTTTAATACAAATGTGTAATTCATCCAATTGTGTTTGTTCGACTGCGCCAGGCGCTTGTGTGAATACATCCTGAGCTTTAGCGTTTTTAGGAAAAGCGATAACTTCTCTAATACTTTTCTCTTGTGTTAAAATCATAACTAAACGATCCAAGCCCAATCCAATACCACAGTGTGGCGGAACACCATATTTTAATGCATCTGTAAATCACCCGAACATTGATTGTTGTTTTTCGGCACTCATACCAATCATATCAAACATTTTTTGTTGCGTTCTTGCATCAAAAATACGGGCAGAACCAGAACCTAATTCAAATCCATTAAGTACTAAATCATAACTTCGTGCCATCACTTTGTCTATCTCCAAACGATCCAGCTCTTCAAGTTCATGATCAAATTGCGTAAATGGATGATGGGCAGCTTGTCAAGAATTGGTTGTCTCATCATATTCAAACATAGGTCAATCAGTAATTCAAGATAAATGATATTCATTTGGATTAGCATACGAAAACATATCGTTTAATTCAACACGAACCGCTCCAAGGGATTTTGAAGCATTTTCATACGTATTAGCAACAATAAAATACGAACCATCTTTATTTCCGCTGTCGATTATCAATTGTGTCACTGATTCGGGTGTTTTATTGGCAAAATTTGTATGAGAAATTTGCCCATTTTCTACAACAAAGTAAAACAAGATATTAGCCTTATTTTTAAGCGCTATTTCTGAAATGTGTTTAAAATCCTTTTTACTGATTAAATTTGGTACATATAACATCCTTCTCGCTTTTGTGTCTTTTATCACTGAAAAATCAGTATTTTCTCAGTAATTTTTGATGTCTTGAATTTTGTAACCAAATCTCAAGTCAGGCTTATCAGTACCATAATCTCTAAAGACATCGAAATACTTTAATCTTGTTAAAGGCGTTTTTAATTCAATACCTAACTTCGCAAAAATATGCTTGAATAGATCTTCTATTATTTTTTGAAAATCATCAACATTTATGAAAGATGTTTCAATATCTAGCTGTGTAAATTCAGGCTGACGATCTTTTCGCCCGTCTTCATCACGAAAACAACGTGCAAATTGAAAATAACGCTCAAATCCCGAAATCATTAATGTTTGTTTAAATAATTGTGGACTTTGAGGCAGTGCTCAAAATGAGTTCGAATCACGGGTCGGAACTAAGAAATCACGAGCACCTTCGGGAGTTGAACGTGCCAAAAGAGGTGTTTCAATATCAATAAAGCCATTTTTATTCATGAACTCACGCACAGCGAACATAACTTCATTTTTTAAAATAATATTGCGTTGCATTTTAGGTCTACGAAGGTCTAAATAACGATACTTTAATCTTAAATCTTCTTTAACATCAATATCATCCCTAACTGCGAAAGGCAACTCCTCCAATGAAGTTGAAAACACAGTATAAGATTCAACAATTATTTCAATCTCGCCAGTCGCCAGCTCTTTATTTACGCTTTTTCGCGCTACCACATTTCCATGTACCTCAATGACGCTTTCTTTGGTTAATTTTAAGTCCTCTGCAAATACACATTGAACAATTCCGCTACGATCTCTTAGGTCAACAAAAGTCATTTCTCCAAAGCGACGTTTATTAGCGATTCAACCATGAAGCACTACTTTTTCACCAATATTTTTAGTTGATAACGAGTTATTATTTATTGATTTAGTAATCATTATTACCTCCGTAAAATGTTAAAAAAAATTATACACTAAATAGCCAAAAATTACGTGCAACACTTATCAAAGTAGTAATGATTATAAAATTTAATAAAAAATATTTTTTATTGAATAGCACATTAAAAAATTACTTTTGAATAAGTAAAATTATCTATATTAATGAATTATTCTATTATTAATTGAAATGAATTTTCAACGTTAATAAATATTTTGCCAAATATAATTCTTTGTTAAAATAATAATGCTATTTTATATCTAAGTTTATAATATGGCCATGGATAGGATGCGGATGAAAGGCCGCACTTAGGTTGGTTTAGCGCTAAACAAATTTTATTATTTACTGAAAGGAAATAAATAACATGGCAAAAATTGATTTTAACCGTGATAAAGAACACGTTAATATTGGTACAATTGGTCACGTTGACCACGGTAAAACCACTCTAACAGCTGCTATTGCTTCGACATTAGCGAAAAAAGGTTTAGCTGAAGCTCGTGATTACGCTTCAATTGACAACGCCCCTGAAGAAAGAGCACGTGGTATTACAATTAACACATCACACATCGAATACCAAACAGAAGCACGTCACTATGCGCACGTTGACTGTCCTGGTCACGCTGACTACATTAAAAACATGATTACTGGTGCTGCTCAAATGGATGGTGCTATTCTAGTTGTTGCTGCAACTGACGGAGCTATGCCTCAAACACGTGAACACATTCTACTTTCAAAACAAGTTGGTGTTCCTCGTATGGTTGTTTTCTTAAACAAAACAGATATGCTTTCAGAAGAAGAAGCTGAAATGGTTGACCTAGTTGAAATGGAAGTTCGTGAACTTCTATCAAAATATGGTTTCGATGGTGACAATACTCCATTCGTACGTGGATCAGCTGCTAAAGCATTAGCAGGCGAACCTCAATGAGAAGAAAAAATTATGGAATTAATGAACGCTGTCGATACTTGAATCGAAACACCTGTTAAAGAATTTGACAAACCATTCTTAATGGCTGTTGAAGATGTTTTCACAATTTCAGGTCGTGGTACAGTTGCTACAGGACGTGTTGAACGTGGTAAACTTAACCTTAACGAAGAAGTTGAAATTGTAGGTCTAAAAGCTACAAAGAAAACTGTTGTTACAGGTATGGAAATGTTTAGAAAAAACCTTAAAGAAGTTCAAGCTGGTGACAATGCCGGACTACTTCTACGTGGTATTGAAAGATCAGCTATTGAACGTGGTCAAGTTCTAGCTAAACCAGGTTCAATTGTTCCTCACACAGAATTCTCTGCTCAAATTTACGTTCTAACAAAAGATGAAGGTGGTCGTCACACTCCATTCTTTAAAAACTACAAACCTCAATTCTACTTCCGTACAACAGACGTTACAGGTGGTGTTGAATTTGAAGCAGGACGTGAAATGGTTACTCCAGGTGAAAACGTTGAACTAAAAGTTAAACTTATTGCTCCAATCGCTGTTGAAGAAGGAACAAAATTCTCAATCCGTGAAGGTGGACACACTGTAGGTTACGGTAACGTTACAAAAATTATTAAATAATAGTTTTTTATTACAAGGGCAATGCCCTTGTTTTTATATTGTTTAAAGCTATTTAAATATATAATTTAAAATTACGTGAGGTATTATGAAAGAATTTATCAAATTTGAAAACGAATCAATTGAAGAGGTAGCAAGCTATGTGCTTAATAATTTAACAGCAAGCAAAATTATTTTATTGAATGGCGATTTAGGAGCGGGTAAAACAACACTAGTTAAAAGTATTGCTAAACTCATTCAAATTAAAGATAAAATTACCTCTCCAACTTTTAACTTTATGAAAAATTATGAAGGATTAATCCATATTGACGCTTATCATTTAAGCGAAAATTTGGATGAATTTGAAGATTATTACTTAGATAACATAGTTGCAATTGAGTGATCAGATAACATAACACACAATTACAATAATTATTTGGATATAAGAATTAATTTAGGTGCTGAAAATGAACATATTTTTAAAATAAGAAAGGTAGAATAATGAAACTTTATCTTGACACTACTGGCGAAAAATTTGTAATAGCCGCATTCAATCAAAACAATAATCTGATAGCTAGTTATATAATTACAGAGCCTAAAAAAGTACCTCTTATTCCATTTTATTGTGCAAAAATTTGTAATGATTTAAATATTAAAATCAACAAATTTACACATTTTTACACAAATTTGGGTCCCGGCCTATTCACGGGGGTTAGAATATCTCTGGTATATCTGCGCACAATAGCTATGATAACCAATGCTAAAATCAAAACAATTAGTTCAATGCAAATATTAGCTATGCAAAATCCTAATAAAAATGAATTATTTATTAATGCAAGTGGCAATAAACACTATTATTACTCACCTAAAAGTACTGAATTTACTATTGAGGATGTAAAAATTATGCAGAACAATAACACAAATTTTGATGTGGTTGATTACAATGAATTCTTAGAAAACTTTACACGCTATGAACCTTTATTCAAAGAATGGGATGAAATCATAAATATCGAACCTTATTACATTAAATCGCCACAGATTGGAGTTTAGTAAATGAGAATTCTCGGAATAGAAACAAGTCACGACGACACCTCAATTGCACTTTTAGAAGATGGGAAAGTTTTACAATTACACACAATTAGTCAAATAGATTTTTTTAAGGAATTTGGTGGAACAATTCCAGAATTAAGTTCAAGAATGCATGTTAAAAACATATCTTTAATTCAACAAATATTACTCAAAAATACTGATTTAAACACTATTGATTATATTGCATATACTGAAAAACCAGGGTTAATAGGTACATTACAAATTGGTTATTTATTCGCAAATGCCCTATCGATAGCGCTGAATAAACCATTGTTCCCAGTCAACCACTTAGAAGGTCATTTTTATTCAAACGCAATCGGAAATATTATTGAATATCCCGCTCTTTGTTTACTGGTATCTGGTGGCCATACACAATTAATGTATGTCGAAAACCCTTATAAAATGAGTGTTATAGGCGAAACATTAGATGACGCTGTGGGTGAAGCTTTTGATAAAGTCGGTTCAAAATTAGGGCTAGGCTTCCCTGGTGGGCCGATAATAGATAAAATATTTAATTCTTACACTGGCGAATATTTAAAATTCACACACCCACACACAGAAAATCAGTATGATTTTAGTTTCAGCGGACTAAAGTCACAAGTTCTTAATTTTTATAACTCAGCAGTTATGAAAGGTAAAGAGATTGACAAAAAACAAGTGGCAGCAAGTTTTCAATACACAGCGATTGCATACTTAATCAAAAAAGTTAAACTAGCAATGCAAAATTATTATTGAAAATCTCTTGTTTTGGCCGGCGGAGTTAGCGCAAATACAGAACTAAGACGACAATTTCTAGAACTTAGCCCTAAAAGTATTGTCCCATTAAAAGGATATACAACTGATAATGGTGCAATGATCGCTATGTGTGCATACGAAAAAATAAAATTCAAAAATTAATTCCTGATAAATAAATTGAATATCAAAAACCTTTTTAGGTTGTAAGATAAAATAATCATCCTTTTAAATTGCAATTTAATGGTGTAAAAAATACCTAAAACTCTACTTAAATATAAATTAATTTAAATTAGAGAATAAAAAAATTCATAATAGATCATATTTAAATATATAATTACAATTATAAGTATAAATATTATATTATGTATAAGAGGTAAACATATGGCAATTAAAAAAGATGCAATTAAAAACGTGATCGTTCGTCACATAGGTAAGATCGCTTTAACTAAAAGTGGTTACACAAAAGAATTAAACCTTGTAGCTTGAAATGAAAATGAACCAAAATACGATATTAGAGACTGAAGCGAAGACCACGCACGCTCAAGTAAAGGTATTACTTTAACAGCCGAAGAATTAAAAGAGTTAAAACTATTAATTGACAAAGAAGTGGAAAATTTATAATAGATTTTAAAAAATAATGCCAATCCTTAGTATCTAAGGGCTTTTTTATATACGAGACGATTTAGTAGGAGTGTTTTATGATAGAAATTGCAAATAAAGAACAACTTGAAGAAATAATGCAGTTATTGCACACCGATGTTGACAATAACTTCTTTTTCATTGGAGACATTGAACAGTTTGGCATTAATTCAAATATCCATAAAACACTTATTAAAACTATTGATAACAAAATCAAAACAGTTTTAATCGTTTTTAACCAAACATTGTTATTTTATGATCCCGAATTTAGATTAAGTTGAGAAGAAATTGAATCGTTAATCAACGAATACAAAATATCTAACATTAATCTTTCTGAAAAAATGTTTGAGCATTTTCGTTTCAATTTTGAATCAATTTCTCGCTTCACCATCCACGCACAAACGCTTGCTAAATTAGATAAAAAAATCAATATTGATAGCTCGATTGTACAAAAAGCAACAATTGATGATATCCCACACATTGTATGGTCACGGCTAAAAATTGCTGAGTTTTCAAGTTTTTCACAATCTTACCAAGCCGAATTTCAGTCGTATTTACACAGTTTTAAATCAGGTGTACTAAATCCATTTATAATTAAGAATGAAATTGATGGCGTAATAAGCTGTGCGACTATTGGGATTAACGCCGGCAAAATAAGTGTTATAGGTGGGATTTTTACACTTGAAAAATACCGCAATCAGGGCTTAGCCAAACAAGTTACAGGCGCCTTAGCGAACTGAATAATGGACCAAAATCGTACACCTGTCTTGTTTTATCACAATCCTGTGGCAGGGCAAATTTATACACAACTTGGATTTGAACCAATTGGAAAAGTTTATACAGTTGTTTTAAAGGAGAATCATGTTTAATTTTTTGGAAAACAGAATTCAAAAATCAATTCAAAAAATGAATAAAAAAACAATGATTAATGAAGAAGATATCATTGAAGTTACTCGCGATATTAAAATGGCGTTGCTTGAAGCTGACGTTAACTTAAAAGTTGTAAAAGAATTTGTAAATAACGTTAAACAAAAAGCCTTAGAATCGCGTCTTGTCGGTTCATTAAACGCCAGTGAACAAATGATTAAAATCGTTCATGCTGAATTACAAGAAATACTAGGTGGAAGTGTTAAAGATATTAAAATTACTCGTAAACCATTCATAATTATGATGACTGGTCTTCAAGGATCAGGAAAAACAACTGCTAGTGCCAAAATAGCTTACTACTTACGTAAAAAAAATTACATCAATAAGCCATTACTGGTTGCAGGCGATATTTATCGTCCAGCTGCCGTGCAACAGCTTGTGACTTTAGCAAAAAGTATTCAAGTGGACTATTTTGAAAAAGGTGTAGCAACAAGCGCTCAAAACATCGTTGCTGAGGCACTTACATACGCAAATGAAAATAAAAATGACTTAATTATAATCGATACTGCTGGACGTTTATCAATTGATGATGCATTGATGAATGAGTTGGAAGATTTAAAGCATATTGCTCACCCTGATGAAATCTTTTTTGTTGCCGATGCATTAAGTGGCCAAGATATCATTAATGTAGCCTCAACTTTTAATGAAAAATTAAATTTAACTGCAAGCGTAATTACTAAGCTTGACTCGGATGCCCGTGGCGGAGCTGCATTGAGCCTTGCAAAAGTTCTTGGCTTACCAATCAAATTTATTGGTACGGGTGAAAAAATTTCTAATCTTGATTTATTTTATCCTGATCGAATGGCTGATCGAATTTTGGGAATGGGCGATGTTTTAAGCTTAATTGAAAAAGCAGAAGAAGTTTATAATCCTGATGATGCCAGCAACATGATTGCTAAAATTCTTAAAGGAAGCTTCACTTTGGACGATTTAATGAGTAATTTGGGTCAAATTAAACGACTAGGTAAAATGAAATCTATCTTAAAAATGATTCCTGGTTTAGCAAATAAAATTAGCGATGACAAAATTAGTGAAGCTGAACAAAAAATGGCTTCATATGAAATATTAATTTCATCAATGACTAAAAAAGAGCGTAAAAATCCCAAATTACTAAAACAAGCATCAAGAAAAGCAAGAATTTTAGCGGGCTCAGGGCGTAGTGCTTTTGAATATAATCGCCTAATAAATGATTTTGAGGCAATGAGCAAACAAATGAGCGAAATGGCGAAAAAAATTAAATCCGGCAATCTATCAGACTTAAACAAAATGGGTTTGGGCGGGATGTTTTAATGATCAATCTACCTGAGTTCTTTCGTTGGCAATCTGAAAATAAAAGTTTTTATTTTAATGGAGCCAGCCTTGCTGTATATCTAATTTTCGCAATCTTAACCGGCATATCCGTTTTGTTGCTTTGAACCTTCAAAAGACCTATTTATCGTTGATTTAATGCTAAATCAACACATCTTAGAATATTTTCAACACGAGCTTTAAAAACTACTATTGGCGCTTCAATAATTGTTTTTATGAGTTTAAGAAGTTTATTGCTCATAGTGTCTAACTATAAAAATATGTATGAAGCATTACCGTTTCATTTGTGCAGATTATTATTAATTGTTACCGCTTTTTGCTTGCTTTTTAATAAACTTAATTTCATTAAATATTATGGATCTGTTGCCTTAATTGGTGCTCTTGTTGCAATCGTCAATCCAAGTTTTGATTTTGTTGAACCGATTAAACCACAAAAAATAGGACTTGATTCAATATATTTTTATGATTATATATTTATCCATTGCTTCTTAATTTTAATTGTCGCCGCAATTTTTGTTATCACACCGACACAATTGAAACCTATTGACTTTTTAATCACGCTAATTCTTTTCATAGCAATCGCACTATTAGCATTTGGAATTAATTGATTAACCTATGAATATGCTAGTTCAAATAGCTGAAAAAGTAATTACTTATATCTGGGTAAAGACGACATTAACTCACAAGCAAACTTATTCGGACCATTATCAAAATGACCTTGAAATTTAATTACTTGAATTTGTGTTGGATTGCTCGCTCACGGAATTTCTATGATAATTTGAATGGTGCAGGATAAAATAGTAATAGATTTAATTAATGGGAAATTCAGTATAAAAATTAGACGATCTGAACATTGACATAGATTTAAGGCAAAATCATTTGTAAAAGTTTAGATCAACTTTAAACTTAAATATAAAATAAAGCTAAATTTAAACATATCTTGCTAAGTTCTGCAAAAATTAGCAAATTGTGGTATAAATTTAGTGCACACGGGGATGTAATGGTTTCGACATGTAGTAGGTAGTGTTCGCATCAGTGGTGTAGTAGACCATAAATACTTCTAGGCTTTATAGTCGCAAACAAAAACAAAAAAGCTCACGTTGGGCTACAAAATTTAGTAATTGCAAATCAATTACAATCAAATCTAGCTTTCGCTTAATTCTGCGAACTAGTGCATTATCGTTAGAGCCTAAGAACGATAGTGTGGTAATTTAGGCTCGGTTTTTTCTCGTGCTTAGAAAAAACTTAAATTGAATGCACACTAAAAGTCAAGAGTTTTGTTTATTTCCTTTAACTTTTAGCACTAATAAATAAACTAAACTGTAAAAAGTGCAAACACATCTTGTTATGTGGACGCGGGTTCAACTCCCGTCATCTCCACCAAATGCTTATGCAACCAAATCTGCTTCATGCAGATTTTTTTCTATTTTTTAATTTACATAGTAAAATATAACTTATGTTTTTAGATAAAAATGACGACCAACAAGAAACAATTGAACTAGACCAAACTCTTGAATTCAATCCAAAAGTTAATATTTCCAAAAAAGAAATTCAAAAACTTCCAGACTTCGCTCGCTCACAAATAATTAAACAAGTAAAAAACGACATTTTAAACAATGAAAAATCAATTAAAAATGCTCGTCGTAAGCGTTTTTTATCTGTTATTGCCATTTTTTTAATAAGCATAACTCTAATAGCAACACTAATATATTTATTCGCCGGAGTTGTCTTTGATCTTGTCTAAATCACTCATGCAAAAATAAAAACTAAGGATTAAACTAGGGCACAATTATGGGATATCCATAATTGTTTTTTTACGCAGGTTTATATCGGTATCATTTAACACATCCAAGATATTCACAAACATCGACAACAAATAGGTCAAACAATGTTTAAAATCAATAATAGATGAGCCAAATAAGCTTATTGAGTTAAAAATAGCGACTAAACAAGACTATACGCTGGGTAAAATTTGTCACCTTTACTATGAGCAAGGCTCGCGGGAATTAGTTTTCAATGATAATTGAGACTGAGACGGCTGTATTTTAAAAATAGCTTATTACTCACTTAATAAAACCGCCGTGACACTGCAAAATAGCGAAGAAATTGCCAGAGTTCATAAATTAAATACATTTAATGGCGATGTTTTTAAATTTGAGAAATTCAACGACTTATCTGACTATGACGACTTATTCAACAAAACTAATAACAACCTTAAAATCAACTCACAACCACGAAAAGAATTACGGGTGATAACCACAAGACCATTTTTAGAATTAGGCGACACACTTGATTTAAATTTCAACGATTTCAAATTTGATGGGCGATATATTTGTTATGGCTTCAATGCTAAATATTTTGCTAATACTCACGGTCTGCATATTACTTATTTGCTGCGTAATAGTTTTAACTCGGACACGCTCTTAAATATTTACGATAACCAAACTTATAGAACTAACCCACTATTAGTTAGAGCGAAAGGAACAACCCTTTATAAATATAAAGACTATGCTTCTGAGGGTAACTTGCATTATTTATACGGTTATAATAAACAAACAAAAACCAAGGCAAATAATTTAAGCACGTGAAAATTTAAATAAAAAGCACCTAATTTAGTGCTTTAAGTGTTGTGTGTTTGCTTCATTTGTCGCCATTTACTCGCTTGTATCATTTAGTTATTTGGACAGTATTTAAAGTGGCTAAAATTGAGGTAATTACGGTTGTGAATGCAGCAAATGAAGTCAGCAATGTTCATAAGTTTTTTGTGGATTTGTAGGCAACAATATTAAACTTAACGGGATTTAAAAAATGTCTTGCTGCTCCATTATATTTTGATGAGGTATAATTAAAAATTTCGCTACGTGTTATATCCTTAAATTGATTATTATTTAATGCATCTTTAAAGCGTATAAATATTTCATTATTTTTGGTTGCATCTCTTCAAACCTCTACACTTCAGCCTTTTTCAGTTTTAAATATTGAGGCGAATTGATCGTCAGTCAAATCATTTATAGCAAACTTAATAAAACTATCTAAGCGTGGTGCAACATAATCAACTAACACATATGGCTCTAAGGTGTTTTTATGTATTTGTAAATAAGTTTTATTAAAAAACGTAGAATATGATTCAATTGTTTTTTTCATACGTTCTAGTTCTTTTGGTGACGTATATTCTGCAAATGTTTTTCCGTCCGATTTTGTTATTTCAAACACTCTATACTCTCAAACTCTATCCCTGCTAATTGACACTAATGCACAAATACCAAAAATCAACATCGCAAGTGATACAATCACGCACAATCAAATTAATATATTTTTTATAACTCTATTTCTCATAATGCTCAAAATTATACATATAAAGGAGATTAAATGTCAAAACAATGGTTCAAAACATTGGTAAAAACACTAACTGGAACGAATTCAAGTTCCACAATTTCACAAAACGCTGAGGACTATTCATATAAAGTCGCAGTTGCACCAAAACAAATAAATATAACCTGAGAAGCCTCAGAAATTTGGTGACTAATTCACTTTTTAAAGGCTTATCCAGAATATTCAAATCGTCAAGAAGAAGCTACAAGGTTATGAAGAGGCAAGGAATTGGTCGCAAGGTTTTACAACTCAACAAGGCTAGTAAATGTTTTCAATTTTGAATTAGGTTCATTTTTTGAGGTTATTGACAATTATTCAAGCGGTGGTAGCAAGGAAGCTATTTATTTTAAAGATGCAGTGAATAATAAACAATTCGATCAATTCTCGACAATAGTCCAAACACGATCAGGCGCATTATGTGGAGTAACAACTTCACGCATTTGGCGTAGATTTGTCAAGTTAAATGACCTATTAAACGACGAAAACAAAGATGAAGGTGTATATTTCACATTTAAAAAAATAATTAGTCTTCACAATCCTGTTGATATTTCTTATGTTGATAATTCAAAATTACAATACTGAATAAATGAAAGCTCCATCAACAACTCGCTATTTGATATGCTAGTTTATTTTCAGGATGCAAATCAATTTGCATATATTCAAGTAGATACAAGTAAAAGTCCCGATGAGGATTTTGTCTATAATGAATTTATAATATTAAATGAAAACGAAAAGGCATTACCATTTCGCGTAACTGATGTTAAAGACTCATTGATTTCAACAATAGAAAGAAAAGCTGATAAGGGTGAAACTAAAATGTATGGAAACATTCTAATCGGGGTCGATGGTGGATCTATAAATTCTAGTTTAAAAAGTGAGAGATTTCCATATTCCATATCACACAAACGTCATAATTTTCTACGTGATTTTAAAGTTCAAGCTAAGGAAATTCTTGTCCCTTATGTAAATGAACTTGAGCGTTATTCAACCGACCAATTCAACGTGCCGAGAAAGGAAATAGAAGAAAAAACCTGAATTCCAGTTGCAGGATTTGAAGAAAGAACCGTCAGCTATTTTAATATACAACCCTGAGTTCAATACTACAAAAAAGCTAAGGAAGTTGTTGATTTTCAAGATATAAAATGAGATTTAAATAATTGTCGATTAGATATAGAATTAAATTTCCGTCCCGTTCTAAGTATTAAAGAAAAATTTTTTAAACGCATTTATGAAAGAGAAGAATATGCACAACCCGAAGAAATTAAAATACACAACTTTCGCGAGACTAACAAGAAAACTCTTAGAAGATTAGTTCAATTAGAAAGAAAAAGGTTAGGGATAAAAGATGGAGAAATTATATACAAAGAGATTGATGCTTTAACCAAAAAGACAGATACGGAATGAATTGAAAATAGAGGTGACGAGGCTCGAATGAGTTATTTACACCCTAAGTCAGGAGTTCATGAACTCAATTTTATAGCTGTTAAATTTTCAGATGGAGCAGCGTTAAATAGATTTTTATCCAGGGATGAAGAAATTAGAGTCACTGTTCAGCAAATAGAAGGACACGAATTTCATTTAAGAATATATTTTGGTTCTATTTTGTTGAGTGAATTTATTGTAAAGAGTGCGGAACAGGATAAGGGTGAGCATGTATTAAGAAAAGAGTTATTTGATATTGATTTTTACGTTGTACATATAGGGCTTTCTCTTAATACAACAGCTGAAATTATAACTGGTGGAGTTCAAAAAAACCAACTAATAAACATCGCTTTTACCGAAAACACAAAGACACCAAATGAGTCGAAAAAACTTGTATTTGTTAGAGATGAAGGGCTAAGCGATGTCGAAAAAACAGGAACTGGGGCTGTTATTAATTCTAACCAAATATTGATGCCAGTACTTAGCAAGACAACCAATACCTGAGCGTTGTGAAACTTTAAGTCAAATTATAATTTTGAATGATCGTGTAGTAGTCAATACGGTTGTCGAGCACTTCTAACAAAACAAACCCCAACACGTGTTGGAACTATTGATTATCTTGCTGACAATCCAAAAGTTATTACACTAAAACAAGAACAATACGACAACCCCTGAGTTTTTGTAGTTGATAAAAATTTTATTACCTCATTTAATGGCGATAAAACATTAAGAGTTAGCTCTATTGCTCCGTTAGAATTTCAAGCATTGACTGATGAAAATAAATTTTTAGCATTTAGAGAACAATTGAACACAAGGTTCTTAACATATAGCCTTGCAGACGAACCAAAAGGTAAAATGATAAATATTCGCTATGACGGTAAAAATTTCAATGAAACAAATTGACCTTATATCTATGAAACAAATGAGGGACGCAATAATTTAAAAAATAATTTTATGCCGGCTTTAATTTATGAAAAACACGGTGAGTTTTGTACTAATATTCACTCAGTTAAAGTTAATAACAACACTGTAAGTATGATTGGCAACATTAATAAAACGACCTTAAATTCTCCATCAGGGTTAAAAACTATATGAGATGTTCCAGAAAATAACTGCGTAATTCAATTCCTAGACAACAACGGCAACGTAATTGATGAATTCCAAGACAATTTACACTATAAACACAAAAACGACAACATCCAGCTAACTCTAAATAAGACTTTTAACTGAGTAATGTTTAAAGACAAGCAAAAAAATAAACAATGAAGCGAAAACATAGCTCAATTATTCACAAACTTAAATGCCATTAATAGTATGCTAATGACTCACGCCCGTTTTGATGTTGAATCGTATAGTTATGCAACGGTTGAAGGTGTTGAGAAGTTAGTAGGTAAATCGAAGCGAACAATTACTAAAAAATTAGAAGAAGGTAACGTGATAATTGAAGATGATATGGCATTTTTATTAATTCATTTTACTATACGGATTGACCAACACAACCCGACCATAATTTCTAATTTAAGAATTGGCGATGCTAACACCAACCGTTTTGAAACAATTGACACATTCAAAACAATAACGGTACAAACAGGATTAACAGATGAAGAATATGAAATGCACGTGGTAAAAATAGGCTTATTAAAAGTTTCATAAGGAGGTAATTTGATAACTTTAATTATAATGTGAATAATGAAGGCAATTAGTGCCAACGGAGAGCAAATTTTTAGAATTTTACCAAATGTCAATGACCTAGATTTAATTGACAAGATTAAATACCTTGATATTTATAGTTATTTTGATACATTGACTAGAACACATAAAGCAATAATTTATTTTATTTTAACTTTTGAGTTAGCTTGCGAATTAAAAAGACACAACTGTGGGTGTCTCATAATTGTGTCTTTTTAATTTTAATTTTTTAATTAATCTAAATTGAAGCGTCCAACACTATTGTCTGAATACTCACTTGTATCTTCAATATTAATATTTTTTGGTTTCATATCCGAATTATTTTCCTGCATATCAAGCGATTTTATATTAATATCTTCTTTAAAATCTGGGTCATTTTTTGAACCAAATTGTGTTGGAGCGGGTTTAAGTGCTTTGTCCTCATTACTTAGATCAACATCGCTTTCTTGTACTTTTGTCTCAGCAATTACCAACTTCCACGCTTTAACTACATATAATACACCAGAGAAAACACTAAAACCAAGAGCTAACATTAAAGGTATATTCACAACTCATCATAACCCTCAAGTTATCGCATCCAAAGATATTCCAGAAACATAATTAATAACAAATAGGTCAAGAGATGGTCAAACAATGTTTAAAATCAATATAAATACTATTGCTGACGATAAAATTATAGTTTTAATTTTACCTCAAATCGATGCGGCAACATCGATTTTGTGTTCTTTCATAACAACACGACATCCATCGACAATTAAATCTCTCACAATCAGCAAGGCAACAAGTAAATAAGAAACATAACCGCTTGAAATCACTGCTATAAATATTAAAGTAACAGTTGTAATCATTTTATCAGCGATTGGATCTCATAGTTTACCAAATGGGGTTATGGTTTTATTTTTGCGAGCGAAATAACCATCCAAGAAATCAGTTATCATTGCACCACCAAAAATTAACAGTACAAATACAATTAAAATTCTTGGAGCTATAAGCGTTGGTGATACTTGCAAACTAAAACGTGATAAAACAACATATAATGCTGTTACTAATAAAAGCGGTATAAGTAAAATCATTCTAGTTAATGTCAACTTATTTGCAAGATTAAGATTTTTTATTGAATGCATTATTATAAAACTCCTCTATTTCTTCTTTTACTTCAGTAATTAAGTCTTTTTTATTGTCTTGATCAATTAAGAAATACTCATCTTCAATAAATTTCAACGAATTTTTTTCATTTTTTCATAAAGTTGAGCGTCGATCCCGCAGTATTGCATAGTGTTTCATCAATGTTTTATTGCCTGTATATGTAGAAACATAATCTTTAAATTCCTTTTCTTGTTGATATTGCAATAAAAAATCACGTGCAGTATCAACAACTTGGCTCATTTTAAATGACCCTATGCTAGGTTCAAAGCTATCTAAGACTTCTTGGTTTTTGACAACTAATAATTGCAACATAATCACGGTAGCTTCTTTTCTTTCCTGAGCTAAGGCTTTAAAAGCAATTTCTTGCATTCTTCTTTTCTTTTTAGCAATTCTATCTTTAATGGCTGAAAATACAATAAACCCAATTAAAAGAACCACTACAACGCCGAAAATAATTCACATTATCATAATTTTTAAGACCTCCTTAATTACATAAATATTTAAATATTATATATTATAAAACTTGAATTTTATTTGATTTATATTTTAATAGTAATTTATATAATTAACATTATGAAAATAAAAAAAATTAAATTTATCACATTAACACCAGCAATCCTATCTCCAATTTTATTTACAGCAAGTTGCAACAACGATAATCGCGATTCAAGCGTAATTTACCACGAATATGAAAATGCATTTAAAAAATCATTTAATCTTAGCTTAGAACAATATGGCGAAAAAAATGACAAAATCACAACTGCAAAAGCAGAGGTTCTTGATTACTATTTTTTAGATTATCTATTGCTTTATAGAGATATTGAAGATAAAAATTCATTACATGCCCAAGAATTAAATCAGCATATATATAATACTATGGAAATAGCCAATAAAATTATAGAAACTAATCAAAATACTGAAAAATATACTGAAGATCTGAACAAATTTAATAAAATTGTTGCTCAAATAGAAAATCAAATTGAGCAACTACCAAACTTACTTGAACCACTTAAAATTTTTGCTTTATCATGACTTAACCACTACAAATACCTGGGACAAAAAGCAAGCGAATCAAAATCAGCAGATGCTTTTAGCTTTGTTTTAGCTGACCTAGCTAATTTATTTGAATTCTTAACTGATAAAGATTTAAATCAAAAATGGACACAAATATTCAATAAATACCCTACAACCAACGAGCTAGTAAAAGAATTTGATAAGGATTCTCTTGCTATCCAAAACAAACTAGCAACAATAAATCCATACACAAATTATTGACTAATTTCTGAATATAAGTTATTTATTGAGAATGCAAAAAAACTCAATCCGTTTTTAAATGAAATTTATAGCAAAACAAAACGGGCATTTGTATTTTATAATTACTTTCATCAACAATGGTTTTTTTATCTTTCAGATATAGCTCGCCAAAATAAATTAGCTAAAAACACACAAATGATCAGTGAAAATCAAGTTGATGACTGAATTAATAAACTTTATTTTGTCAAAAAGAATTACTATTCAAAAGTTTATGCAGCATATAAAAATTTTACTAATTTTATTTTTTCAATAGGACCTCAACCCGCATCTATTAACCAACTTAAAAAGCTTGGACTTCTGGATGAATTAACAGATTGAACTATAAGAATTACCAGCACAAATAATAAGTTCATAAGTTGAAAAAATAAACTGAATAAAAAACAACTTATTAGTAAAAATGATAATATGAGAAATGAACTTCAATACCAAGTACAATTAGATTTTGAAAAAATTATTTATCAAATAACATATCAGAACTTATCGCGTAATTACAAAAAAGAATAAAATACCGCTAAAAGTAGCATTTAGCAGGTGTTTTTCTTCATTTTTTAATTGGAATTATTTCTATATCAGGTGGTTGCCAAAATCTTAAATTCCGTTATAAATAGTATAATTTAATTGCTAATACAAAAACGTAGGGTTTATATTTTTGTAGCGTGTTCATATATTGCAATAAGGATTTTTTGAGAGGAAAATTAAAATTAATGAAAAAGAATAAAATAATACTTCCATTTATGTCGTTGGCAGGTGTGACGACAATGACTGCCCCACTTATTGCTGCATCTTGTGGTAAACAAGAAGAAAATACAGTAAAAGTTGGTGTTACATTTTCACAGGGAAAAGAACAATGAAACGCACTTGAGGGCGTGATTAATAAATACAACGAAAAAGTTGCAGAAGAAAAAATCAAAGCAAAACAAGAGATTAAAACTCTTAAAACACGACTAGAGACTGAAAAAGATAAAGCAAAAAAAGAAGAACTAAAAAAACAAATTGATGAAAATCAAAATAAAATTGATAACGTCTTATTAAGAGTTGAACTTAAAAACATCGGTTCGGGTTATTCAGCCGGTCACAATTACGTTGTGTCTGCGTTAGAAAATAATGATACATCAAATATTCCAAGTATTACAGTAAACTACGGTTCTACAATCTCAGAAATAATCAGATTTAAAAAAGGTGTCAATTTAGCCGATCCTAAATTTGGCGAAAATAAAATTGAAAGATCTAAATTTGAAGAAAGATTCACGGCTGTAAACGATAGAATTCAAGGTATTGCTCCAGGAGCAAATTACTCAATCCCTCTATTAAAATCAACTGTTGCTTTCGGTATTAATGGGCCTATTTATAAATACGTACTTCAAACCTTAAAAAAAGCTGGATATACAATTGATTCCGAATTAACAAAAGACTTTAAACTAGATGACGAATCTTGAAAAGATGACATTAGTGTTATTAGTAGTGACGATTACTTCGGAAAAGCTAAGGATAAAAAAGAAATTGAGAAAATTTTCACTACTGAAAAATACCCAAATAAAGAAATTAAAAAATCAATTTTTCAAGAATTCAAAACATTTATTAAATTTATCACTGATGCAATCAAAATCTTCGAAAAATCTTCTGTTCCAGGTTCAACTGTTGCATTACTTGGTATCGATGACCCGTCTGGAATTTTAAACACGGTAATTTATTCTAAATTCAACGGAGATGACAAGAAAATGTTAATGGCTGTCGATAAAGACGGTGAAGGTAAAACGATTGTTAAATTTGACCAATTAAATAATGGATCTGATGCATATAAGGCACATAAAGAAATGTATGAATTACTTTTAGAAGCTGTTAAAGCTGGTGCATTAAAAATCTATGGTGGCGGATCATATTCATCAACTGATGAAGTTAACCACAAGGTTGGAGCTAACTTTGGATCAACAGCTGGTTACACACACAACTTCGTTAGCGATAAAGAATTCAAACCATATATACAATTTTTTGACAACGCTAATAAACCAATTGCAATAATTGAAAATGACAACGTTGGACAAATTACAAATAAAGATAATAAAAAACAAATTAAATTTAAGTACCCTAATGCATATGTAGCATCTAATTCTAAATTGGAAAAAGGTTACTACTTTAAAACTGCAAAAAATGATGATGCACTTATCGAAAAACTTAATGCATTAAAAGACACAGACTACATCATTAGAGTTAATAGCAAACCAAAAGATAAAGACACAAATGGTAAAGCTCAACTTGATAATATCGAAAAGCTAGCTAATGAAGCTGATTCACCTGTTAAAAAATTAGGTGTTATTTCTGAGTACAAGGACACAAAAGTTCAAACTGTTTGAAATATCTATTCATTTGACACAACACCTAAAACAATTGAAAATAAATATAAAGTTGCTACACGTAGTCCGAAAGATACTCTACAAGAAAGTGAACTTGTTGCATATAGAACCCCTAAAAAATACGATGCGTCTTCACTAAAAGATACCGCATTCCTTCAAGGTCCTAACCTTTACGTAATCGACAAAGGTGAACGCTTAAATAAAGCGGCGATGAGATTTTTAAGTTATGTAATAAATAATAATCAAAAAACTACATTCAATCACGGCGAAGATCAATCAATCGAAACTACAAACTTAGGATACATTTCTTTTAAAGCTTCTTACATTATTCCATATAAAAATTTCGATAAAAGCGACGACCTTAAAAAGGTAATTGAAAAAAATAAATATCTAAAAATCGCCTTTGATCTTTTTGCTGACAAAAATACTACTTGATATGAAGAACCGGCAAGCAAATTCTCAGCACCATATAGAGATCAATTTAATAGTGCTTATAAAGCAGCTGCTCAAACAATAAGAGATAAATGAGGTAAATCATTGACTGAAGCAGAGAAAAAATCAACTTCATTCGAAACCATCGTGGGCTTACTAAATGATGAAGCTCAAACATTTAAATCTTAATTAATTTATAAATTTAATCCTCTGAAACATTTGTATCCAAAGATACAAGTGTTTCTATTATTCAAAGGAAAAATATGAAAAATAAAATATTATGTGGAGTTTCGCTTTTAGCAATCCCGGTTCAGACATTGACTATTAGTGCCGCCTGCACAAAAACCTATTGAGATTTTCGCTTTGATACATCAAAAACAGAGACCACAAGTAGATTAGTGAAGGCAGAAATTACTAGACATAAAGATGGTGACACGTTTGATGTCGAAATTTCAGAAGACAAAGGCGATTTTAAAAAAGGCCAAGAAATCACAATTAGACTAGCCGGTATAGATACTCCTGAAAAATCTGTTGGCGGGCGAATCCCAGATCCCAATGAATTAAAATGAGGTGAAAAAGCTTCAAAATTCGGTAAAGACACTTTACCATTAGGAAAGCCGGTTTACCTTTTTGTAGGTGAAAAAGATGGTTTTGGTCGAACAACAGCAGATATTTTCTTTAATCCTAAAATTGATAAATTGCCTACGGATGCAAACGGACAAAAAATACATCCTTTAACTTTGGATATGCCTTTAAGTTCATACTCAGTGGAAATCACAAGAGCTGGTTTAACGTTGCCATATGAACAAGATAAATCAAAAATAAATACATATTATCATATTTATAAATATGGCTTAATTTGATATACCTATAACGCACTGGGCTTGGCCTTAAAAGACGCCTATGAAAACGGGAGAGGTTTTTACTCGGGATGATTATGATGACGCAAAACACCAGCTGATTTTTCTAAGGTTTATAAAATTAAACCTTTGGGTAATGCTTGAAAACCATTTTGATATAAAGAAAAAAAATCAGTTTTTACAAAGATAGAGCAAAATCAAGGTTATATTCCTGAAAATTTTAAAAGAAATAAATAAATCTTTAATAACTCGACAATTCCTAAAAATCAAAAGCAGTTAACACTATTTTTTGATTATCAGGAAATTAGTGACTATTAAAAATAAAAACAAAAAATTAAGAAAGGATTCTTATGAGAATAATTGGTCGTACAATTAATTTTTTGAAGAAGAAACTAACTAAGTACACTGAAGAAGATTTTAACGAATATAAACGTATATTAGACTTAGTTTCTTCTCAAAAAGAAGATAAGGAACTACCAGCCATTGAATTAAAAAACGTTTATATCGACTTTGGTGAAACGCTTGCGGTTGATGATGTAAGTTTTAAAATTCCAGAAGGTAAACTTGTTACTCTTTTAGGTCCATCAGGTTCTGGAAAAACAACGGCACTTAATGCAATCTCTGGATTATTAACAATAAGTAGTGGTAAGGTTCGTTTTTATGGTAAAAACGTTACCGCTTTAACACCACAAAAACGTAAAATCGGATTCGTTTTCCAAAACTATGCCTTGTATCCACACATGAGCGTGTATGCAAATATTGCATTCCCACTAAAAAATGACCCTGCATGGCAAAATAGCATTATTACCAAATCATTAATTGCTAAAACAAAAATTAATAACATTTATTTAAGAAAACTTGGCGCTAGTCAAGAAAAACTTGATGAATATTTGAAAAATGTAATTAATACTCGTGGAGTTTTGGATGAATTAGAGAGATTGCAATCACGTGAAATCGCTACTCGCAGACGTAATTTTTCAACCGCTCAAAGTAATTACAAACTTGCCCAAAATAAATATAATGCTAAATCTACTATGCTTGCTAAAAATCTTTTAGAACGTCTTGGTGATTTAAAATCTGAATGCAAAAAAATTATTGCTAATTTAAAACAAGAAAAAGCAATTGAAAAAGTAAATGGCGTTCAAAGAGAAATTCAGGAAGTTAAATTTGCTCTTCCAGCAATATTTAATGAAGGCATGACTGAATTAAATTTAGCTAATATAACTGAATTTAAACGTAAATGATTTAGATTTAAAGGTCATAAATCAGTTGCAACTAATGGCATTGAATATGTACAAAAAATTCACGACGGCTTCGATGAACTAGCTAAAACAATTATGGAAGCTGAAAAAATGAACTTTGAGTTAAAAGATGCAATCGCACTGTCTAAATTTGAACGTGACCTTTTAACTGAACAAGCTATCAGTAAATATTCATTAAAATTACACAAAATACGTGAAGAAAATATTGATAAAATTAAAGCACTTAAAGATGATTTAGATCAAGCTAAAAAAGAATTAAAAACCATTAGCAAAGATAAAGTTAAACGTGCTGAAAGAAATATGCGGATTATTCCAATTATTATGCAAAAAGAGCATGAACGTTTAGAAAAAGAATTAGATACTGAATTTGGCTTCAAAAAAATAATGGCCGAGGATATTAAAAATCGTAATTTCAATTTAACAGCCGAAGAGCGTGCCGAAATTGCTGAAATTTCCAAAGATATTATCTCAATTCCAAAAGCGTTACACCGTGATGTTCTTGAAGTTGCTAAACGTGTAAATATTTTGGGAATTTTACAGAAAAAACCAACTAGACTTTCTGGTGGGCAACAACAACGTGTTTCAATTGCCCGGGCAATTGTTAAAAAACCAAAAATTTTATTAATGGACGAACCACTATCAAACCTTGATGCTAAATTACGGATTAGTACACGTCAATGAATCCGTGAAATTCAACAAAGTTTAGGTATCACCACAGTGTTTGTTACTCACGACCAAGAAGAAGCGATGTCAATTTCTGATATTGTTATCTGTATGTCAACAGCCAAAGTTCAACAAATGGGTACACCAATGGAACTATACAACAAGCCAGTTAACCAATTTGTGGCTCGTTTCTTAGGAATGCCAGAAATGGGTCTTCTACCAGGTCAATACAAAGACGGCCAACTAAGCATTATGGGCGTTAATATTGACGGTATCACCTTAGAAAATAAAGATGCCGCCGAAGTTAATGTTGGTGTTCGTGCTGAGGACTACATCATCATCGATGATGCAAGCAAGGCTCAATTTAGCGGTAAAGTTAAAGTTATCGAACAGTTTGGAAAAGAATCTAAACTAATTGTCGAATTAAGCGAAAAAACAAAACTAAACTTCTTAGTAAATAATAAATACGATTTCAAAGCCGGAGATTTAATCCACTTTAACATTCCTGTAAGAAGATTGCATATTTTCGATTCAACAACTGAAGAAAGAATTGAATATCATGTTTAATGAATTTTATAAAACTAAAAGTTTAAATACAAAAAGTCGTTTTATTTTCGACTTCACAATTAATAAACAAGCCAAAAGAAATAATGCAATTAGTGAATCAGTAGTTGATCGTCGCACAAGTTTCTTTGTTGCTTTACTACTTATTATTCCGGCCTTATCAGTACTTATTACATTTACTGCTGTACCTTTTGTGCGTAATATATATTCAGCGGTTACTGATAAAAGTGGTAATTTTATATGATTTGCAAACGTTGTTGATTTATTTAATAAATTGTCATTCGCTGTAGGTATAAGAAACTCATTTATTTATGGTATTTTAGTATTGCCACTATCGATGATTATTTCGTTACTTATATCATCATTAATAGCAACAGTCGTACGTAAAAGTTTAAGAGGTTTTTTACAAACTATATTCTTCTTACCTTACGTAACAAACATAGTTGCTGTCTCGCTTGCATTTGTTCAAATTTTCCAAACAAATGGTGTATTTAACCAAATACTTAGAGGATTCGGTTTAGAAGGTAATACAGAATGACTAGGTGGACTAGATACTACCGCTTTCAAATCAATGTTAGTTATGCTAATTAACGGTGTTTGAGGAGGTTTGGCTTTCAACATTCTTCTTTTCACAACCGCAATGTTATCAGTTGATAAAAACTTATATCGTTCAGCTTCAATCGATGGAGTTAGTGGTGCTAAACAATTTTTCACAATCACATTACCATCAATCAATAAAACAATCACTTTTATTATGACGATGGGAATTATCAATGGTATTAAAGTTTTCCCACTAGCTTTATTCGAGAATAAATCTAATACTGCAATTAGTGCCGGGGCATCAACAATTATGCTATTCATCTATCATTTTGTGCAAAATAATCAATTTGCCCTAGCTGGCGCAGCTTCAATTGTTCTATTTATTATCGGGGTAACATACTCAACAATCATTCGGGGCGGATTTAGAGCTCTAACACTAGCTTCAATTAACAAAGGAGAATCTGATGTTTGAAACAAAATTAAAAATTCAGCAGAAATGACAGAATTCAAGGCTAAAACGCACTCGAGATTCAGTTACTCAACAAGTACGTGATAATTCATTAGCATCACTTGTTACTAAATATTTTGTTAAATTAATTTTGCTAGTGTTTTTTGCAATGATTGTTATGATCCCGTTTGCATACATGATTTTGATTGCCTCAGTCGACAATAACCAGGCCGACCAAATTAAACAAGGTACCTCAGGTTTATGACCTCAAAGTTGACAATTATTTTCTAACCTTCGTAAAGCTGCTGTCGGTAGCGCAAAAGCCTTTTGACCTTGACAAAAAGGGTGAGAAAGAGGATATTTATTTTCATTCTTTTTAACTATTGCTAACGTTTTAATTTCAATTGTTTTAAAAATCTTTTTAACAATGTTACTAGGTTATGCTTTTAGTTTGAAAAAATGAAGAGGAAAAAACTTAGTTTGATCAATTCTAATTATGATGCTTGTTTTACCTGAAGTAGCATTGCTTTCAGGTCAAAAATGAGTAGTTGTACAGATGAATAATGCAATAAAACCACCATCACACGATAAATTTGGATTATTTAATTACAACTTATTTGTTATCGCAATTCCATTTGTGGCTTCAATCTTCAACGCTTTAATGTATCGTAATGCTTTTGAATCTATTCCGAATAGAATGAAGGAAGTTGCGATGGTTGATGGTGTTGTTGGTGCAAAATATCTATTTAAAATTGCTATCCCAATGGTAACTCCAACAACACTTACAATTGTAATTTTAACAACTCTTGCTTCTTGAAACTCATATCTATGACCTTCATTAATCGCAGGGAGAGATTATAGAGTTATGTCAGTGTGACTATTTGATGTTGGTACTGATAACACAACTAGTGATGCTCGTATTTTCTATAATATTAAAATGGCTGGTTCAATTATGGTTATTGCACCAATGTTCATCTTCTTCTTCTTTGCTCGGAAAAAAATTATGAATGCTATTAGTCGTCAAGGAAGTACAATTAAAGGATAAAATATGCGTAAAGTTAATGTTAAGAAAAATACAATTACGTGAGCTTTTGTTGGGTTGATTGCTTTTGTTGCCGCGATTATATCAATAGTTTTAATTGTTCGTATTTCAAGAGATATAGAAACAATTACTAGTGTTCAAATTTGAGATAACGAAATTCAACCATATCGAGCTTATAAGGCATATGGAATAGGGATTTTGTCATTTAGTTCTGTTGTTTTAGTAATTTCATCAATAATTACATATCTAGGAATTAAATCATGAAATTACTCAGCAACGCTTTAGGAGTTAAATATATATGAAAAAATTATTATTAACCTTAGCACCACTAGCAACAATTACGCCACTAGCAACAATTTCATGTGTTAATCCATTCCGAGATAACCAAACAATTAAAAAAGCACGTAATTTACACACGAAAAACAATCTTTTAAACAATAAATCAATTGACGAATTCAAAAAAATACTAAAAGATAAAAATATATATAGCAGTGAAGATGAGTTAAATGAGGTTATAAAGGCCTTCGAAAATTCATTTAAACAACTTAGAGCTTCATATTTTGTCTCATTGGACCAATTCCGAGAATTTTGACAAATTAATAATCTAGTTATTTCAAATTACTACACTAAAGAAGACCAAAACGGGCAAATAGTTCATGTTAAAGTGCCACTAAAAAAAGAGGCTATTCAGCTATTTGCACACTATATTTTCGCTAAGTCTCCATTTGGATATTCACTATTACATAAAGAGCAAAAACTAATTAAAGATTTAGTAGCTAATGAGGATAGCATTAAATTTGAGGGTCCTAACTCACCAATTAGTAATAGTCTAGAAAACTATGTTATCATTCCTAAATTACTTTCAGAGAGAATGTATACTGAGGAATTTTATCAGAATGCAACAATCGATTCATTCACAAAAGCCTATACAAATGTTATGAAAGTATTGTCAAAATTTGTTTATGGCCTAGGTGAGGAAGAAACTAATACAACTAATGCTTTATTACCAATTTATTACTTATTAAAAAATCCAAAAGATAATCCAAATAGCGCTGATGAATCATATAAATATGTTGACAATATGTATACAAGTAACGCCGGTGGTGAATGAGCGCTATTCAAACCTGAAATTCTTCATTCACTTAACGAAAAAGACTATAATTCACTGATTGACGAAATGTCTAAGGATATACTTAAATTTGCTGTCAAATACATAAAAGAAGATAAAATTAGCAATCAATTTATTTATTCGCATTTAGATGGATTAAGTAATAATATCAATCAATACAAAAAAGGTATTGGTTCATACGGTTTAGCAGAATTAGTAGCATATAGTTTATATTCAATCAATCCAACTAATATTCAAATATTAGCCACAACAAAAAATAATAAAACTGTTTATATGGTGCAATTTGTCGATAAAGAGGGTAATAGTGTCTTAGTTAACCCTTCTTCTTACATCGAAAGCGTTGCAGACAAAAATAAAAGATTAACAACTGATCCTCACTCATCATACACAGCTCAACCTATTAAAATTTATCGCACAAAAGTTGAACTAAACAATGATGGCTACACACTTGTTGATGATCAAGTAATATCTAACCCTACACACTCAAAATGAAAATAAGCAAAAAGCAATCTTTATGATTGCTTTCCTAAATAGTAAGTTCAAGTGCAACACATGCGCTTGGCTTTTTTATTTTAACATTTTAATGATTTTTTTCTCATTTTTTGCAAATAGTAGTTACTATAAAAGCCCCTTATGTAAGGGGTTGGGGGTTAGGAAGAAAGAAAAGCCCCTTTTCAATGGGTTTGGGGTTGCAAAAAGATAATACAACTTATGATGAAAAGCCCCTATGTAAGGGGTTTGGGGTTAGAAAATAAAGAGGCAGATTGTGTAAGCGGATAGAGCTTATGCAAGATAATAAGCGACTATCATACTAGGCCGTAAAAGTTGGCCTCGATAAATAAATCATTGGCAGATTTTCAACCCAAAATTTCTCTTGGCATATCATTTATTCTTTTGGTAATTTGGTCTAATATTTCTTGCGAAATTTGATTAAAATCAAATCCTTTTTTGTATTCGCGTCTTATAAGTCCATTTCAGTGTTCGTTTGATCCTCTTTGAAAAGAGGCGTATGGCTCAGCTCTATATATTTTTATATCGAGTCATTTTGCCAAAATACCTATTTTTTCGAATTCTATGCCATTATCAATAGTTATAGTTTTTACTATTAATTGTCTTTCTAAAACGAGTTTTCTTAATGCTGCATTCACCTTCATTGGGTTTTTACTTGGTATCAAAATCGCAAAACCGACTCTGGTTTTTCTCTCTGTTAAAGTAAGAATGTTGTTATATCCAGTAGCTCTTTTCCCAACTATCATATCAGCTTCTCAATGACCATATTCTTCACGATTATCTATCGATTTAGGTCTTGTTCATATCGGGAATACATAATCAGCTGATGTTACAAGGCGACTAATTGCGCTTGCATGTCTTTTTCCACCCTTTTTATATGAGGAACGCAATAAATTTGATCTTTTGATTATTCATTTATTTGTTTTGATTCAATTGAATACTGTTTTTAAGCAAGGGATTTTAATTTTAAAATTCTCTTTTATATATTTATGGGTAAGTTTTACCCCATAATATTTTTTGTCAAATTTTTTTAGAAATAATTCACTAAATTCACTATATTTACTATTCAAAAATTTAAAATAATATTTATGATAATGACGTCTTTGGGCTTTGATATCAGCATAAAATGGGGAATATTTCCCAAATTTATCTAAATTTCTTTTTATTTCTCTACTTACTGTAGATGGGTTTTTATGTAATATATTTGCAATTTTTCTTATTGATAAATTTATTTCTAAATAACTTTTAATTGCTTCTCTATCACTTTTTGTTATATGGGTATATTTTTTAATGCTATAATTCATATGAAGTTCCTGGCCAATTTGGAGCTTTTTTCTTTTTTTTATTTTAAAGAATAATCGAAACAAAAAAGTTCAAGCCTCACAATTTAATTTTACATTAATTTGTGTTGCACTTGAACTTACAATCAAGCAAAGCAATCTTTATGATTGCTTTTTTGTGTATTTTTGGTCAATTTACATCTCGAAACAGCTTATTCAAGTTTGCCATAGATATCTGAATTTAAATAGTCGAACAAAAAACAAGTAGCTTCACTACTTGTTTTTTGGCAGAGACCAATTAAATTTGATTGCTAAAATCCGAATCAATAAAATAATAATGGAACCTAACGCAGTTGCCACATAACCATTTCAGCGGTATAGCCCCGCAAAAGCTAGAACACCGACTACAGAAGCAGTGGCATAAATATCGGTTTGAAATATAATTGGAATTTTGCCAGCGAAAATATCTCTAAGCATACCCCCACCAACACCTGTTATTACACCAACAAAAACAATCAAGAATAAGTTGTCGTGATCAATTGCTTGAATTGCTCCAACAATGGAAAAGACTGCTAATCCAACTGCATCAACAAATGAATAACCTTTTTTTGCTAACGCACTAACTTTACGACCATTAAGAAAGAAAACTAGCAACGAAACAAGAAGACTAGTTAGCACATAAATTGGATTTTTGAACGCCGCAGGCGGAAATTTACCTAAAATTAAATCTCTAATAATACCCCCACCAACCGCTGTTGTAGCGCCTAGTGTACACACGCCAAAAAGATCCATTTTTTTGCTAATTGCCACACTTGCTCCAGAAGCGGCAAAAGCCATAGTTCCAAGTATTTCTAAAATTAATATAATTAAATCTTGAATGTTATATGACATATTATTTCGCTAAAAAATCTATTGCTGCTTGGGCAAGTGTGGCCGGACCTATTATTAAAGCCTCTTCATTAAATAATACTTGTGGATTGTGAACTTGATATATTTGACCGCTTTTATTTGGGAGTGGACAGGAAACGAAGAAATAACAACTTTGTGGCAAATGACTTGCTAAGTAGGCATAATCTTCTGACGCAAGTTCAGGTTCCGAATATCTTAAGTCATAGTTGTTACCTAAAACTGACTGAGCACTATTGAACACTAACTCACTCATTTCCGGCGTATTAACTAAGGCAGGAACGTTCGCTAACACCTCAAAGTTAGCTTTTGCGCGATAAGCTTGAGCAATATAATTTGCAATCTCAGGTAGGCGTTTTTGAACATGAAGCGCTGATTCATTGAACAATGATCGAGCAGTACCTTCGAGAATAACTTTTGGCGGAATAACATTCACACCGCCCCCGGGAGTATTAATTAAACCAACCGAGACAGAAGCAGATTTATTCGATGGTAATTCGTGTGCCACCATAATATTGAATGCACTAATAATTTGCGAAGCAACAATCACTGGATCAATACCATTAAAAGACATCGCTCCATGCGCTCCTTTTCCTTCGATTTCAATCCTGAAATTTAATGCAGAAGCTAAAACTTGTGATTTTTGCACAATAATTCCTAACTTTTCGCCATTAGGTCACATATGTAAAGCTAAACCGGCATCAATTTTAGAACTCAACACCCCTTTTTCTAACATTAATTTGCCACCATTCAACGTTTCTTCAGCGGGCTGAAATAAAAATTTAACCTCACCGTTTAATTCATGTTCATGTGCTTTCAACATGATTAAAGTGGCAATCAAAGATGTTGTGTGGATATCATGCCCACACAAATGCGCTTTGCCATTTGTCGATGCAAATTCTAACCCTGATTGCTCATCAACACTAACTGCATCCATATCAGCTCGTAAAAGAACTGTTTTTCCTTTTTTGGAATCTCCTAGCGAACCAACAATTGCATAAGTATCTGCTAAATTTTGGTAAGAAATATTATATTTGTCTAAAACTGACTTAATTAAAGCTGTTGTATTCGGTAAAACAAAACCAGATTCAGGATGTTGGTGAATTTGGCGTCTAATTTGCTTCATTTCGTTAAATATTGATTTTGCGTACTCTAATAATGTCATTGTTCCTCTTTTTCTTAAATCATATATATTATACTTATACTTATCGCTAAGAAGTCTAAAAAGACGCTGGCAAACTGTTTTTTAATATGTTTAAGATAAAAATATAGCTTTTCTTAATTATATTGCTAGGGCATCTTCCCTTGTGTAGAGTTCATATATATGCTGGCCTATTGTGCCAGTTTTTTATTTGTGTTGAAATTTTTACGCAGACTAAGATAACTACCACCAGTTAATAATAGATTTATGCAACAAAAATCAATAAAAGCAGTATTAAATTGAGTGCAAAATGCACTTTTTAATAAAAAATGCCCTTGTTGGGCATGACTTAATTATTTTTGACCGTTGTAAATATTGATCTTAGAAATAGCTTTTCGTAATTGAGCTTCATATTTAGCATATTCATCCGCAGTGGCTGATTTCATATGTTCTAATGCATTGTCACGTTGTTGTTCTGCTCATGAAAGAACAATATCTTTGTCATAAACAATATCATCAGTAATAATTTTGATTTGCTTTGCGTCGGCATAAACAATTCCACCACCGATAGCACAAACTTTGTGTTCAGGATGACCAACTGAATTAATTAATAATTTACCAACAGCAATATTAGACATAAATTGCGTGCGATTAGGCATTAATGTAATATTGCCACCGGAAATAGTTGATAATATTACTAATTCAACATCGCCTTCAAAGAATATACCGGTTGGCGTCGAAATAAATAAGTGAGTGGTTTTATTTTGCGTCATTTTCTCGGTTTGTAGAAGATGCTTGTTGAGTTTTATATGATTCGTAACGTGCGTCAACCTCAGTTATATCACTGGCATAAAGGAATAAATCTTCGGGGACATCATCATAATGACCTTCGAGTATTGCCTTAAAACTGGTAATAGTGTCGCTTAATTTAACATAAGCACCTTTTTTACCAGAAAATTTCTCAGCAACACTAAAAGGTTGCGATAAAAAGTTTCTAATACGGCGTGCTCGCGAGACAATTAATTTATCTTCTTCGCTTAGTTCGCCCATCCCTAAGATTGCGATTATATCTTGCAATTCTTTAAAACGTTGCAAAATAGAGATAACGCCGTGAGCAACATTATAGTGTTCCTGTCCAACCACTAGTGGGTCAAGCAATTTTGAACTCGATTCCAAAGGATCAACAGCTGGATAAATCCCGAGTGCAGCGATGTTACGGTCTAAAACAGTTTTTGCATCAAGGTGATTGAAAGTTGTAGCCGGTGCAGGGTCAGTTAAATCATCGGCAGGCACATAAACAGCTTGTACCGATGTAATAGAACCTTTATTTGTTGAAGTAATACGCTCTTGTAGTTGACCCATTTCTGTCGCAAGTGTAGGTTGATAACCAACTGCTGACGGCATACGCCCTAAAAGGGCGGACACTTCAGAACCAGCTTGCGTGAAACGAAAGATATTATCAACAAATAATAAAACGTCTTGATTTTGCTGGTCACGGAAATATTCAGCCATTGTTAATCCAGTTAAAGCAACACGCATTCTAGCTCCCGGGGGTTCGTTCATCTGGCCAAAAACTAGTGCAGTTTTATCTAAAACGCCGGTAGCCTTCATCTCGTGGTAAAGATCGTTTCCTTCACGAGTGCGTTCGCCAACGCCAGCAAAAACTGATAGACCACCGTGTTGTGTGGCGATGTTGTTGATTAACTCCTGAACAAGAACTGTTTTACCAACGCCAGCTCCGCCAAAAAGTCCTATTTTTCCACCTTTGGCATAAGGAATTAATAAGTCAACTACTTTAATACCTGTTTCGAGAATTTCGCTAACTGTTTTTTGTTCTTCATAAGTCGGCGCCTTCGCGTGAATTGGCATTAATTCAGTTTTTGGCTGCTCTTTTTCGTCAATTGCTTCACCTAAAACATTAAACATACGACCTAAAACCCCTTCACCAACAGGAACAGAAATTGGGGCGCCTGTATCTACAACCTCAACACCACGCGCCAAACCATTGGTAGACACCATTGAAATAGTACGGACGGTTTCATCTCCGATATGCTGAGCAACCTCAAGAGTATATTTTTTATTTTCAAAATTTACCTCAAGGGCGTTCAAAAGAGCTGGTAATTGTCCCTCGGGGAATTTAACATCGACAACGGGACCTAAAATTTGAACTATTTTACCTTTTGAATTCATATTGCTCCTTATACTGCGTTGGCTCCGCCAACTATTTCGTTTAATTCTTGAGTAATATTGCTTTGGCGTTTACGATTGTACTCTAGATTTAAATCGTTTATTAATTCGTCGGCATTATCAGTAGCTGTTTCCATCGCTGATCGTCGAGCCGCATATTCACTTATAATTGCGCCAGCAAATGCTAGATTAATCTTGGCACTAACAAAAATAGGCAAGGCATTTACTAAAACATCGTGGGCGTTGGGTTCAAAATCAATAATTTGTGTTCCCTTAGCATTATGATTTAGCTCTTGACCTCTTTCATAAGGCAAAATTTGCTCAATACATTCTTGTTGAACTAAATTATTAATAAACTTGTTGTAAATTACATTAATTTTACCAATACTGCCGTCAATATACCTGTCGATCAATTTACGGCTAAGTTGATTGGCAATTATATTAGGTTCAATTTGTTCTCATTTTCAAGAAAATAGGACTTGATTTTGATACTTTTGAGCAAAAGCGCCAATTGCTTTTGAGCCAATTAAAATTAATTCATCGCCAGGTTTAATTTGTTGGCTAGCTAGTTTTAAAACATTGGAATTGTAAGATCCAGCCAAACCCATATCGGAAGCTAAAATAATATGAATTTGGTGTGGTTGGAGTTGGCGTCCTCAATATTCGCGTAACTCACTGGCGTCAACATTGATTAAAAATTTATCAAGCAAGTCTACTACTTGGTCATGATAAAGTGAGGCAGTATTAAAATAATCGCGTGCACGCCTCATTTTTGAAGTCGAAACAAGTTCCATAGCGTGTGTAATTTTGCGAATTGATTCAACGGTTTGTAAGCGCGATTTAATTTTTTGTAGACTGGCCATTTACACCTCGAAACGGTCACGATACTTAGCAGGAATTGGACTGTGTTGTCTTGGATCGTAGTGTGGTCAAGAAGCGATAATATCTTTAACAATGGCTATCAATTTAGTAATGATAGTCTCTTTTATTTCCTCGGTTAAATCATTATCAGCGTGAATAATTTCATCGCTAATAATAATCCCTTCAGGACTGCTCATTCACTGATAAACTTTTGCATGATATTTAGCGATTGCTTCTTTTGGTAAAGGATTGATAATTCGCTCTTTATTCCCTAGCAAGATTGCAACCTGAGCATAAACATTAATTGGATGATATTGTGGTTGTTTTAAAAGTTCGAAAACCTTAGCACCATGTTCTAAAATCGCCTTTGTCGAAGCATCAAGATCGCTACCAAATTGAGCAAAAGCTAGCATTTCGTTGTATTGTGCTAGTTCTAATTTCAGTGAAGACGAAACTTTTTTCATCGCTTTAATTTGAGCTGCTGAACCAACACGTGAAACGCTAAAACCGACATCAACAGCAGGACGCTGACCCGCATGGAATAAGTTCTCACGAGTAAAAATTTGGCCATCAGTTATTGAAATCACATTAGTTGGAATATACGCCGAAATATCCCCTTGTTGCGTTTCAACAATTGGTAAAGCAGTTATTGAACCGCCGCCGTGTTGTTTATTAACCCTAGCTGCTCTTTCAAGTAGTTGTGAGTGTAGATAAAAGACATCGCCGGGATAAGCTTCACGGCCTGGGGGGCGGCGTAGAAGAAGAGAAAGAGTTCGATAGGCAACAGCATGCTTAGTTAAATCGTCATAAACTATTAAAACATCTTCACCTTTTTCCATCCACTCCTCAGCAATAGTTACTCCTGAATAAGGGGCGATATATTGTTGTGGAGCTAGCTCAGCAGCGCCAGAAACTACAACAGTTGTATATTCCATTGCTCCATGCTCTTCAAGATTGTGAACAATTTGGGCTACGGTTGAATTTTTTTGCCCAATAGCCACATAAACACACTTGACATTTTTTCCTTTTTGATTGATAATTGTGTCAATTGCGATTGCTGTCTTACCTGTTTGACGATCGCCAATAATTAATTCACGTTGCCCACGTCCGATAGGAATCATTGAGTCAATAGCCATAATTCCAGTTTCCAAGGTGACATTTACTTCTTTACGCGACATAACGCCTGGTGCGACACGAAAAATTTCTCTTGTTTTTGTCGTCTTGATTGTTCCTCTGCCATCAAGAGGCTGACCTAAAACATTAATTACTCGCCCAACAAGTTCATCACCGACTGGAATCGCAATAACTTGCCCAGTTCGCTTACACTCATCCCCTTCGCTGAGTTTATTAGCATTGCCAAAAATCGCAATACCAACCACGTCTTCTTCAAGATTTAAAACCATGCCGTAAATATCGTCCTTAAAAGAGACGATTTCACCGTTTTTGACATTATTTAAACCGCTAGCTAACGCAATTCCATCGCCGATGGTAATAATTTGGCCAATCTCACTAAAATCAACTTCACTGTTAAAATTTTTGATACGGGCCTTAATCAATTTATAAATATCTTCACTATAAGCCATTATGCTCCTTTGTGGGCAATGATTTTACTTAGTTTGATTAAATCTAATGCTAAGTTTTGTTCAATCACATCGCAGTCAATTTGTATTTTAAACCCACCAATTAATGATGGATCAATAATGTTATGTAATTCAATTTGAGTTTTGTATTTTGATTCCAAATAATGTTTAAAACGCATTTTATGAGTAATATTCAATGGTTTAGTTGTATAAATAAATGCCTCTTTAATACCTTTATGTTCATTAACCAAGTATTTAAATTTAGAATAAATGCGGTCAATAAGGCTGAATGTATCGCGTTCAATTAAAACTTTAAAAAAGTTTAATAAGGTGTCGAGGTTTAAATCGCCCATTATTTGGTCTAGATAACTAAATTTTTCACAACGTGAAATAGCTTTATTACTCAACGCATTTTTAAATTTATCATTAAGTTCACACGCTGTATTAAAATCAAATCATGCTTGCTTAATTTTGTCAAGTTCATCATTTTCAAGTGCTAAACTAAATAAAGCGTAAGCATATGCTTCAACATTAGCCTTTTGATACATTATGCTCCTTTAAGAAACTCGTCGATAATTTTGTGCTCAATTTCTTCGCTTGCATGCTCTGCTAATATTTTGCGACTTAAAGCACTAGCGACGGCTGCTATTTGTGCTTTATTTTGTTCTTGTAATGCTTGTTTCTGCAATTTAATATCAGTTTTAGCTGCTTTAATAATCCGCTCAGCTTCGCGTTTGCCCTTGTTAATATAGTTTTCTAAAACTTTATCTCCACGGCTGCGTGCAGCATTAATAACACCTTGGGCTTGTTCTTGCGCTGATTGTAATTTTTCATTCGCTTGATCTAATAAAGCTTGAGAACTCTTGCGAGCTTGTTCGGCTTGATTAATATTATTTTGAATATATTCTTGCCGATCTAAAATAGCTTTTTTTACTGGTTTATACAATAAAAATCACAAAATAACCATCACAATAACAAGTGCCACTAGGGTGGCTATCATCATTGGTCAAGCTGGATAAATTTGTTGAATTTTTTCTTCAATTCCAGTGCTAATGCCACTTAGTTTTACTGGCTTAGCAATAAAATTTAAATGCACCATATTTTCCTCTTATCTTAAAACAAACAAGATCAAGATCGCAATTAGAAAACAATAGATCGCTGACGATTCTGAAAGAGACATACCAATAATCATAATTGTTCTAATTTTTGATGCAGCTTCTGGATTACGCCCAACAGCTTCCGCAGCTCGCCCACTGGCTAGACCTTGACCTAATCCGGTTCCGATACATCCCATCATACATAATCCTGCCCCAACAGCAAATAAACCTTTGTCCATCTTTCCCTCCTAATAAATATCCTTTGTAATTGTTATAATATTATTTTCTTTTTCCATTGATTTTTGATTATTTTTACGTTGTTTTTTTGGTCTGATTTCAACTTCATTGGACCAATAAATAGTTGTTAAAACGCTAAAAATTAATGCTTGAATCAAAGCTCCGAATATGTCAAAAAACATGTGCATCCATGGCGTAATTACCACTGCAAAAAAATACATTTGTGGTCCTGGAAATATTACGCTCCAAATTCATCCGCTAAGAAAATAAGTAGCATACATAATTACAGAACCGGCAGTAATGTTACCAAACATCCTAAAACCTAGCGAAATTAAAGGGGCAAACTGACCAATAATTTCTGGCGGATTTTTAATATAACGCAAGAAGAAACGCAATCTTTGATATCATAAACCAACTAAATAAATACCAACAAATGTGATTCCTGCTAATGTTAATGTAACTGAATATGATGTGGCAATTGGTTCTAATCCAATCAATCCAAGCATATTCCCAACTAATAAGAAAGTAAATAGTGAAAAAATATAGAAACGAGCAATCGAAAGAGTGTCGTTAGTATTCTCGACGTACGAAGCATCCATTGCACTAACGAAATTTTCGGCTACTAATACTGTTTTTGTTGGCGCTTTATTTGGTCTTGAATGTTTTTTAATCTTAATAAAAATAATTAAAGCTATCGTAAAAATAATTAAAACAGTGACAATTAACGACAATAACTGTGGCTGATTTCATTTTCCAAAATTTTCACGAAATTTTTCCATTTTACCCCTTTCTTATTTTAAACTTAATGTGAGATATCATTATGGCAATTTGTATTTGAATTAATGAAAAACTAAATGCAAAAACATTAATTGAACCTGTCATTAAGTTTTCTTGAGTGCTGACATACTTATTAATTAAAAGAATACTGGCTAAAATTACACTGACTAACAAAAGTGAACTTAATCAACTTAAAATGCTAAAAATTCACGCAGCTGATTTCGAGCTCAAACTCTTGGTTGTAAAAAATATTCTCATTTCCAAAAGTAAATATGACAACGATGACCCAATTACGTATCCTAATATTAAAGAGTGTGAATATATTATAGCAATTCCAAAAACAAAGCAACATAGTACAAAAATTATTCAATGAATAATAATAGCTCTATCAATAAATCCCTTATTTTTCATCTTGCTCACTCAATAATTAAATACTTTACTTATTTTAGTACTTTATTAAATTAATTAAACAAAATTTATTTTAATTTTTAAAGTTGTTTCAAAAAATAAAAAAAATACTGCTTTTAGCAGCGTGTTCTCTGAAAACTGAATAGTAATTTAAAATTCATTGAAATGTATTAAATACACATTACTTTTAAACCTATCGATTTATTAGTACTGGTCAGCTCAACATATCACTATGCTTACACCTCCAGCCTATCGACCTTGTAGTCTTCAAGGAATCTCAAGGGAATACTAATCTTTGAGGAGGCTTCCCACTTAGATGCTTTCAGCGGTTATCCTTTCCGTACTTAGCTACCCAGCTATGCTCCTGGCGGAACAACTGGAACACCAGCGGTACGTCCGTTTCGGTCCTCTCGTACTAAAAACGGCTCTCATCAATATTCCAACGCCCACATCAGATAGGGACCGAACTGTCTCACGACGTTCTGAACCCAGCTCGCGTACCGCTTTAATGGGCGAACAGCCCAACCCTTGGAACCGACTCCAGCTCCAGGATGCGATGAGCCGACATCGAGGTGCCAAACCTTGCCGTCGATGTGATCTCTTGGGCAAGATAAGCCTGTTATCCCCAGGGTAACTTTTATCCGTTGAGCGACTGCCATTCCACAATGTACAGCCGGATCACTAAGTCCTGCTTTCGCACCTGCTCGACTTGTAAGTCTCACAGTCAAGCACACTTCTACCTTTGCGCTCTGCATACGGTTTCTGACCGTATTGAGTGTACCTTTGAACGCCTCCGTTACTCTTTAGGAGGCGACCGCCCCAGTCAAACTACCCACCACGCACTGTCCCCCCACCCGATTATGATGGCAGGTTAGAAACTCAATATAACAAGGGTGGTATTTCAAGGTTGACTCCACTAGAACTAGCGTCCTAGCTTCAACGTCTCCCACCTATCCTACACATGTTAGACCAAATTTCAATACGAAGTTGTAGTAAAGCTCCATGGGGTCTTTTCGTCTTGATGCGGGTACCCAGCGTTTTCACTGGGACCATAATTTCACCGAGTCTAGTGTTGAGACAGTTGAGAGATCATTGCGCCTTTCGTGCAGGTCAGTATTTAGCCGACAAGGAATTTCGCTACCTTAGGACCGTTATAGTTACGGCCGCCGTTCACCCGGGCTTCATTTCAACGCTTCGCATAAGCTAACGCATCCACTTAACCTTCGGGCACTGGGCAGGCTTCACCCCCTATACATCACCTTGCGGTTTAGCAGAGAGCTGTGTTTTTGATAAACAGTTGCCCCTCATAATTTTCTGTGGCTCACTTGCGTGAGCACCCCTTCTTGCGAACTTACGGGGTCATTTTGCAGAGTTCCTTAACACTAGTTTTCTCGCTCGCCTTAGAATACTCATCTTGGGGACGTGTGTCCGTTCTCGGTACAGGTTTCCATAATTTTAAAGTTTAGAAGCTTTTCTTGGAAGTATGAAATCAACTAATTCAGCTAACGCCTATGCATCATAGCTCCCGGTTAATGAATTGCGGATTTGCCTACAATTCCCAGTTGCTACTTGCCCCTCAATCCAGTAAGAGGTAAGCCTATCCTTCTCCGTCACTCCATCACAATTATAGAAAGTACAGGAATATTAACCTGTTGTCCATCGACTACGCGTTTCCGCCTCGCCTTAGGCCCTGACTAACCCTGGGTGGACGAACCTTGCCCAGGAAACCTTCCCCAATAGGCGTCGTGGATTCTCACCACGAATCGTTACTCATACCGGCATTCTCACTTCTTAGCGCTCCACCAGTCCTCACGGTCTGACTTCATTGCCCTAAGAACGCTCCTCTAACGTACATAAATGTACCCGTGGCTTCGGTTTCGTGTTTTAGTCCCGTTAAATTATTGGCGCAGGGTCTCTTGACTAGTGAGCTATTACGCACTCTTTAAAAGATGGCTGCTTCTAAGCCAACTTCCTAGTTGTTTATGAAACCCCACAACCTTTCTCACTTAACACGAATTTGGGACCTTAGCCGACGATCTGGGTTGTTTCCCTCGCGAGCCGGGACGTTAGCACCCCGGTTCCGACTGCATGGCAATACATGATGGTATTCAGAGTTTGATTATAGTCAGTACCGCTAGGCGCGGCCATTCCACATTCAGTGCTTTACCACCATCATTTAACACCACACGCTAGCCCTAAAGCTATTTCGAGGAGAACCAGCTATCTCCAAGTTCGATTGGAATTTCTCCGCTATTCACAAGTCATCCGGGCACTTTTCAGCGTACTACGGTTCGGCCCTCCACTTGGTGTTACCCAAGCTTCAGCCTGCTCATGAATAGATCACCTGGTTTCGGGTGTATGCCATCATACTAAAGCGCCCTATTAAGACTCGATTTCTCTACGGCTCCGCTTTTTTCCGCTTAACCTCGCATGATAACATAACTCGCCGGTCCATACTGCAAGATGTACGCCATCACCCTTAAATGGGCTCTGACTAATTGTAAGTAAGTGGTTTCAGAATCTATTTCACTCCCCTCTCGGGGTTCTTTTCACCTTTCCCTCACGGTACTAGTTCACTATCGGTGTCTGGTTAGTATTTAGCCTTACCGGGTGGTCCCGGCAGATTCAGACAGGGTTTCACGTGCCCCGCCCTACTCAGGATACAATCAAGAGGTTAAATAATTTCGCTTACGGGAGTATCACCCTCTATGCTACGTCTTCCCAAACGTTTCTGCTATCATTTAACTTTGTAACTCTGTATAGATTGTCCTACAACCCCACTAATGTGGTTTGGGCTCTTTCTCGTTCGCTCGCCGCTACTAAAGAAATCATTGTTTATTTTCTTTTCCTCATGCTACTAAGATGTTTCAGTTCACATGGTGTCTCGCTCAAATTCCTATGTATTCAGAAGATGGCAACTAGGTATTACCCTAGCTAGGTTCCCCCATTCGGAAATCCCCGTTTCGTAGCTTATATCCAGCTCCACGAGGCTTATCGCAGGTAATCACGTCCTTCATCGACTTCCAGACCCAAGGCATCCACCACAAACTCTTACTTATTTAAAAGTATGTCCTTAATTAAAAATTAAGATTTCCTATTGTTGTTATGATGTGTATTTTAAGACATTTCAATGAATCATAATAATTATGATTACTCGATGAATCAATACGAATAAAACCAAATTTATTCAATTTTGATGTCGTTGTAATATTTTAAAATATTTACTATTCAGTTTTCAAAGAACATTTTGAGAGATGTCCTCTCAAAACTAGATATATTGCTTGCGACCTAACAAGCCATGACTGCTAAAAATAAGTAGGTCTAGACTAATAAAGGTTAATGTTGTTAATTTAACAACTTTGTACTCCGTAGAAAGGAGGTAATCCATCCCCACGTTCTCGTAGGGATACCTTGTTACGACTTAACCCCAGTCACCAGTCCTGCCTTAGGCAGTTTGTTAATAAACCGACTTCGGGCATTACCAGCTCCCATGGTTCGACGGGCGGTGTGTACAAGACCCGAGAACGTATTCACCGTAGCGTAGCTGATCTACGATTACTAGCGATTCCGACTTCATGGAGTCGAGTTGCAGACTCCAATCCGAACTGAGACCAGTTTTTTGTGGTTTGCTCACTGTCACCAGGTTGCTTCACTTTGTACTGGCCATTGTAGCACGTGTGTTGCCCCACTCGTAAGAGGCATGATGATTTGACGTCGTCCCCACCTTCCTCCCGATTACTCAGGCAGTCTCCTTAGAGTGCTCAACTAAATGTTAGTAACTAAGGACAGGGGTTGCGCTCGTTGCAGGACTTAACCGAACATCTCACGACACGAGCTGACGACAACCATGCACCATCTGTCATTCTGTTAACCTCCACTATATCTCTATAGCTTTGCAGAAGATGTCAAGAGTGGGTAAGGTTCTACGCGTAGCATCAAATTAAACCACATGCTCCACCGCTTGTGCGGGTCCCCGTCAATTCCTTTAAGTTTTATTCTTGCGAACGTACTACTCAGGCGGATCATTTAATGCGTTAGCTGCGCCGATGAGTTCCCCATCAGCTAATGATCAACGTTTAGGGCGTGGACTACCAGGGTATCTAATCCTGTTTGCTCCCCACGCTTTCGTCTCTCAGTGTCAGTATATGTCCAGTTAGCTGCCTTCGCCATGTTGGTGTTCTTCCTTATATCTACGCATTTCACCGCTTCACAAGGAATTCCGCTAACCTCTACATAACTCTAGTTTGCCAGTATCCAACGCGGTTTGGGGTTGAGCCCCAAAATTTAACGCCAGACTTAACAAACAACCTACAGACGCTTTACGCCCAATAATTCCGGATAACGCTTGCAACCTATGTATTACCGCGGCTGCTGGCACATAGTTAGCCGTTGCTTTCTAATAAGGTACATTCAATACAGTGGCATTTCCTACACTGTTTTTTATTCCCTTACCACAGCAGTTTACAACCCATAGGGCCTTCATCCTGCACGCTGTGTCGCTCCATCAGACTTTCGTCCATTGTGGAATATTCCCTACTGCTGCCTCCCGTAGGAGTCTGGGCCGTATCTCAGTCCCAGTGTGGCGGTTCAGTCTCTCAACCCCGCTAAACATCATTGCCTTGGTGGGCCGTTACCTCACCAACTAGCTAATGTTGCGCACCCCGCTCCTCCAGCGACGCTTTAAAGGCGTCTTTTACGTAATTATCATGCGATAAAAACGAGTATTTGGAATTATCGGTTGTTTCCAACCGCTATGCCAATCTGAAGGGTACGTTGAGTACGTGTTACTCACCCATTCGCCGCTAAGTACAAGTACTTCGCTCGACATGCATGTATTAGGCACACAGCCAGCGTTCATCCTGAGCCAGGATCAAACTCTCGAAAAAATTGACTTCGTCATGTTTATATATCTAGTTTTCAAAGAACGTTTGCAACAATAACAAGTTGCTCAAATATGATAACACAATATTTTTTAATTAAAAGAATTTTATTAATTTTTTGTGTTTTTTTATTTAACGCCCAACAAATCAGACGTTGATATAAATATACATTATTTTTAACAAAGGCAAAATATTTTTTTAGTTTTTTTAAATAATTTTTTTCTAAGTTTAATAAATAAAAAAAGTCGGCTTAAAACCAACTTTAATATCACTTATCAATAAAATTTTTTATCGATGTTTCTTTAATTATTTTAACCACATTTTCAACACCACCAAGTCATTCTCGTGATTCATTATTGAAAAATGCTTTTCATAACTCTTTTGAAAGTGTTTTAATTCTTCTTATGTTTTTAGTATTTGATCATTGTTTAGTAAAAAAGCTTGTTAATAAAGGTTCATATTTATCATTGCCAAACAAAATTTCTAATTTAGTATCATAAATTTCAATCCCGTTAGATTTTGGTAGAACGCGAAATGCTTCATCCTTGGCTTGCTGGGTTATATTATTTTCGTTTTTAGCTAATCAGTCCAACTGTTTAATTAAGCCGTTTTTAATTTCTTCCTTACTCAACTCTTTTTCGATTGGGATTGGGGGATTTAATTTAGTTCAGGCTATAGTTTTTTTATTTTTTGGTTTTGGAGTTAGAACTTTTGGTTGTGATGGTAATTCTTTATTTATTTTAATAGTGGATTTAGGAGTTGTTGGTTTTGGCTTGGCGGGCGGAGCAAAATTAAGTTTTGGTTCATTCGGTATAGATCTAGGCGGATTATATTTATTGGGTAAAACGCGACTAGGAGATGTGGTTAAAGGTTTTTTTGGGGTAATGATTGGGGGTTTAATTGGCGTTAAAGTTCGATTTGGTTGAGGTGTCGGGTTGATTTTTTCATCCATGCTTTGGGGTTGGATTTTGGTTGGTGGTAAAATTGGTTCTTCATTAATTTTTGGTTTAGGAGTTGCTATATTTTGTTGTGGAGAGCTAATAGGTTGTGATTCAATTTTTTGGGGAGATTTTTTTAAGTATTGAAAACGATTTAAAAACATTTTAGAATCTCCTGGATCTTTTTTACCTCATATCCCAACCCCAATTGCTGCCACAACCGTCGCAGTCGTAGCAGTTGTAATTGCAATAGTAGTTGGAATCCATATTTTTTTGCGCATTTTAACTCCTTTATTTCATTTCAGGTTGAAAACGTATTAATTTATTTAAATTATTGTACATATTAAATCTTATTATGAAAATAATTTAAATAAAAAAACAAGCCTTTAAAGCTTGTTGTGGAATTAAAGTTCTTTAAATTCTCCGCCAGCTGCTTGAATAGCTTCAATCGCTGAAGCGGAAGCAGCATGAACTTCGACATTAAGTTTTTTGCTTAATTTACCATTACCAAGAATTTTAACTGGTAAAACTCTTTTGATTAAATTAGCAGCGAATAAAGCAGCAATATCAACTACATCGCCATCATTAAATCTAGCTTCAAGATCTTGAATATTAACAACTTGGAATTCAATGTGGTTTACATTTGTAAAACCACGTTTACCAATACGACGGAATCAAGGAGTTTGACCCCCTTCAAATCCCGGTCTGTGACCGTGACGTTTATTTTGTCCAGATTGCCCTTTACCTGCTTGTTTCCCTTTCCCTGCTGCATGACCACGACCAACACGATGTTTGTCTTGACGTGAACCTGGGGTAAATTTTAGTTTGCTTAATGAAATGCTCATTATTCTCCTTTTTTAAATTAATTAATAATAGTACTTTTGAAAATCGTGTTTCAAGTTGCTATTAGCCTAATTAATTTAATAAATCTTTAACTTCTTTACCTCTAATGTCAGCAATTTGTTCTGGGGTACGCATTTGAGTTAGGGCTTTTAAAGTTGCACGAACAATATTTGATTTTGAACGTGAACCATATGTTTTTGAATAAACGTCTGTATAACCTGCTAATTCAACTACTGCACGAACTGTTGATGAAGCAACGATCCCTGTACCTTTAGCGGCTGGTTTTAGCATAACTTTTGACGCTAAGAATTTAGCTTGGTTTTCATGTGGTACTGTACCATTTAAAATTGGTAATGTAATTAAGTTGTTTTTAGCATCTTTAACTGCTTTTTTAATTGAGTCTGGAACCTCATTAGCTTTTCCGTGACCAAAGCCAACACGGCCTTTTTTGTCACCAACTACAACAAAAGCTGAGAACGAGAATCTACGACCACCTTTAACGGTTTTTGAAACTCTCGAAATTGCGATTACTTTTTCGCCAAATTCATTATCAACATTTTGGCTACGACGTGGAGCACGAGTACGCTCACGAGTAGGTTTTGCACTACGGGTTTTAGTAGCTTTTTCAACTGGTTTTACAACTTCTTGAGTAGCTACTGCGTTTACAACTTGTTCATTTTTAATTTCTGTCATTAGAATTTAACTCCTTTGGCGTTTTCTCTTACCGCTTCAGCAAAAGCTTTGACACGACCATGGTAGATATAACCTCCACGATCGAAAACGATTTCACTTAATTTTAAAGCTTCAATTTTAGTAGCCATTTCTTTACCAGCTTGAGCAGCCGCTTCAATGTTACCGTGATAAATTCCTTTTTCAAGAGTAAGAGTGCTTACTGAGGCTAAAGTAACTCCTTTAGCATCGTCGATTAGTTGGGCATAAAAGTTTTGGTGCGATTTAAAAACACATAGACGTGGTTTGGTAGCTGTACCAATAATGCTTTGACGCTCACGTAAATGTTTCTTTTGACGCGCTTGGTTTCTTGATAATATAGCCATATTTTATCCTTTCACTACTTAGCAGCAGTTTTTCCTTCTTTACGACGAATGATCTCATCTTTGTAAGCGACACCTTTTCCTGAATAAGGGCTTGGTTTTCTAGTTGCTCGCACGATTGCGGCAAATTGTCCAACACTTTCTTTTGAAATTGAGCTTAAAATAATTTCGGTAGGTTTTGGTAATTCAACTTGCACGTCGCTAGGAATATCAAGCAACTCTAAGTGTGATTTACCAACTGCTAATTCTAATTGTTGACCTTTTAGAGTTGCTTTGTAACCAACCCCTTTAATCACAAGTTCTTTTTTAAACCCGCTTGAAACACCAACTAACATGTTAGCGATTAAAGCATTAGTTGTTCCGTGTAGTTGTTTAGTTGTTTTTTCTTCATTAGCACGTAGTGTACTAATTTTGCCATCTTCAATTTTAATTGCGATTAGTGGTGAGAAATTAGCGCTTAATGTTCCTAATTTCCCTTTTGCACTAAACATTGTACCGTCTAAATTAATTTCAACACCAGCAGGGATTGTTAAGATTCTGTTTCCAACACGTGACATAACTCCCCCCTATCAAATGATAGCGATAACTTCACCGCCAACATTTTCCTTACGTGCTTGTTTTTCAGTCATCATTCCTTTTGATGTAGAAACAATGGCTGTACCATAACCTGATAAAACAGTTGGTAATTCTTGAGCCGCTGAATAAACTCTTAGTCCTGGTTTTGAAATACGTTTGATGTCAATAATCGCTCTTTGGCTACCTTTATATTTCAAGCTTACTTCTAATTCTTTATTAACACCTTCACCTTTAATGTTAACAGCTTGAATATAACCTTCATTTAGTAAAATATCTAGAATTTTGGCTTTAGTTTTTGAAAAAGGAATGTTTACTGTTTTAAATCTTCTTTGGTTGGCATTTTTAATGCGCACAATCATGTCTGAAATTGGATCTGTAATAAACATAATTATCAACTCGCTTTCTTATAGCCTGGAATTTGTCCTGCGTGTGCTTTCACACGGAAGCAAATACGGCAAATTTTGAATTTTCTTAAAACAGCATGTGGACGACCACATAATTCACAACGTGTGTAAGCACGTGTTGAGAATTTAGCATGTTTTTTTTGTTTTGCTTTTAGTGATGTTTTGGCCATAACTATTTATCTCCTTTAGCAAATCTAATACCAATTAATTCTAGCAATCTTCGAGCTTCAACATCTGAATTAGTTGAAGTGATTAATTGAACATCTAAACCTTTAATTCTTCTAATTTTGTCAAAATCAATTTCTGGGAAAATGATCTCTTCTTTAATTCCTAATGAGTAATTTCCTCTACCATCAAAGGCTTTTGGATTAGCTCCGCGGAAATCACGGATACGAGGCATTGCAATGTGGATTAATTTTTCTAAAAAGTCTCACATTTGTTGACGACGAAGAGTAACTTTTCCTCCCATCGGCATACCTTCTCTTAATTTTCATGATGCATTTGATTTACGGGCAACTGTTTGGTAAGGTTTTTGCCCAGCAATCAGTGTTAATTCGTTTAAAACTTCTTCAATAGCTTTTGAGTTTGTAACTTCTTTACCTGCGGTCATATTTAAAACAATTTTTTCAAGACGAGGCACTTGCATAATTGAAGAAAATTTGAATTCTTCTTTTAGAGCAGGAACCACTTTTTCAATATAATGATTTTTTAAATTCATAATTAATATTCCTTGTCAGTTTTCTTGATAATTCTTGTTTTAACGCCGTTTTTGTCAATTTTGTAACCAATTCTTGATACAACAGGAGCGGATGTTTTAGTACCTTTTTTTGCCACTACGGCCACATTCGAAGCATGGATTGGGCCTTCTTGTCTTTTAATTGCACCGTCGCTAGCTTGTGAAGGTTTTTTGTGTTTAGTTTGCATATTTACATCTTTAATGTATACAGTGTTATTTTTAGCATCAACACGAATGATACGACCTTGTGATCATTTGTGAGCGCCAGCGATTACGATAACTTCATCGTTTGCTTTAAATTTCATTTTCATAGATACTCCTACAATACTTCGGGTGCTAGTGAAACAATTTTTAAATAACCTTTATCACGTAATTCACGTGCTACAGGTCCAAACACACGAGTTCCCCGCATTGATTTATCTTCTTTAATAATAACTACTGCATTGTCATCAAATTTAATGTGCGAGCCGTTTGGTCTACGTACACCATAACGCGATCTAACAATAACTGCTTTAACAACTTGACCTTCTTTAACTGCACCATTAGGTAATGCCTTTTTCACAGAACAAACAATAATATCACCAATGTTAGCTGTTTTTTTACGAGAACCACCTAATACTCTAATTAAACCAACTTCTTTAGCTCCAGAGTTATCTGCAACTTTTAATTTTGATAATTCTATAACCATTATTCTTCACCTCTTTGGGCTTTGTGTTTAATTTCTACTAAACGGAAGTGTTTGGTTTTTGAAAGTGGACGTGTTTCCATAATTGTAACGATGTCACCAACTGAAGCAAGCAATTTTTCATCGTGAACTGCGAAACGCTTAACCACTCTATAACGTTTTGAGTATAAGTTGTGTGAACGGTAACTTTCAACTTCAACAAAAATGGTTTTGTCACCACGAACTGAAGTAACTTTACCGCTAAGGGTTTTACGTGTGGTAAGTCTTTGCATTATTTGTCTCCTTGTAATTGTGTTAAGGCACTTAGGCATCTAGCAATATCTTTTTTAATGGCTTTAATTTTGTGGCTTTGGTCTAATTGTCCAGTTGCGTTTTTAAAACGTAAGGTCAATAATTCAGCTTTTAAATCGTTAACTAAAGCTTTAATTTCCGCAACTGGTTTGGCTTTAATATCTTTAAAGTTCATTATTGATCTCCTCTTTGGTTACAATTCTTCATTTAACAGGTAATTTGTGCCCGCCCAAACGCAAAGCATCACGAGCAATATCTTCTTTAACACCTGAAACTTCAAACATCATGGTATTTACTTTAACTGGTGTATATCATTTATCTGGAGACCCTTTACCTGACCCCATACGAACACCAATTGGTTTTGAGGTTTTTTGAAAGTGAGGGAAGATACGAATAAAAACTTGACCCTCACGACCCATACGACGAGTAATCGCAATACGAGCCGATTCGATTTGACGAGCATCTACTCATGAAGAAGTAATTGCTTGTAAGCCGAATTCTCCAAAAGAAACTTTATTTCCTTTGTGCGCTTTACGTTTATCGTGACGTAATACAAAAGGTTTACGGTATTTGGTTCTTTTTGGTTGAAGCATTATTTTTTACCCCCTTCCAAAAATTCACCTTTAGAAATTCAAACTTTAACACCGATTGCACCATATGTTGTACGAGCTGTTGCTTGTGCGTAATCAACATCTTGACGTAGAGTGTGAAGTTTCATTTCTCCACGGCTATATCCTTCTGTACGAGCCATATCAACACCGTTTAGACGGCCTGAAACAGCAGTTTTAATACCTTTAGCATGTGCTTTTAAGGCATCATTGATAATGTATTTTTGAGCAATTCTAAAACTTTCACGATTTTCTAGACGAATCGCAATTGCTTCAGCAGCTAAACGAGCATTAAGTTCTGGTTTGGCGATTTGCACAACTTGTAAATTAATATCCGCTTTTTTGTCTTTTAGGTATTTGTGTAATTGTAGATTTAGGGCTTGAATATTGCTACCACCTTCGCCTAAAATTTTGGCTGGGTGCACAACATGAAGATAAACTGTGATTTTTCCGCTTTGAACTCTTTTAATTTCAACTTGACCAATTTGGTATTTACGTACTAATTTATCGAAGAATTTGTAGATTTTGTCATCTTGAACAAGTTGAGTACCAAAATCTTTTTTATCAGCAAATCAGGTTGTATTTAATGGTTTGGTAATACCATAACGAAAACCATTTGGATTAACTTTTTGTCCCATATTTATGCTCCTATCTTTCTTCTAAAACTACTGATAAGTTTGAAGTACGTTTAAAAATTGAAAATGCTCTACCTTGTGAGTGTGGTTGAAATCTTTTTAGTGTTGGACCTTCATTAACTATAACTTCTTTAACAAATAATTTTGATGCATCCATTCCGTGGTTGTTTGTTGCATTAGCAATTGCTGAATTGATTAACTTGATGAATAATGGAGCTGCTTTTTTGTTTGTATTTTGTAAAATACCTAATGCTACACGTACGTCTTTACCTCTAAATAGAGCAGCTACTAAAGCAGCCTTGCGTACTGAAACACGTTGAATTTTAATATGTGCTTTTGCTTGCATTATTTTTTACCTTTATCAGCACCATGACCAGTGTAATTACGTGTTGGTGAGAATTCTCCCAACTTGTGTCCAACCATATCATCAGTTACATAAACATCAATAAAGCTTTTACCGTTGTGAACTTGGAATGTTAAACCAACAAAGTTAGGGAAGATTGTTGAACGTCTCGATCAAGTCTTAATTGGTTTTTTAGGCGCACCATTTTCAACAATGGCCACAACTTTTTTCATTAAGTGGTCATCAACGAATGGTCCCTTTTTCAGACTACGTGCCATTATTTAGCATCCTTTCTTCTTCTTAAAATCAATTTGTTTGAAGATTTTTTAGTTTTTCTAGTTTTCACACCAAGAGCTTTTTTACCTCATGGAGTAAGTGGTGACTTACGTCCAATTGGTTGTTTACCTTCACCACCACCATGTGGGTGATCTACTGGGTTCATTACAGAACCACGAACAGTTGGACGCACACCTTTGTGACGATTACGTCCAGCTTTACCTAAATCGACTAGTAAGTGTTCTTCATTACCTACTTCACCAATTGTTGCCCGACAACGAGCTAAAATACGACGAGTTTCTCCTGATTTTAGACGTAAAACAACATATTTACCATTGTCATCCTTACCTAAAATTTGAGCACTTGTACCAGCTGAACGAGCGATAATTCCGCCACCACCTGGTTGCATTTCAATATTGTGAACTAATGTACCTTCTGGAATTGATGATAAAGGTAATGAGTTACCTACCAAAATATCCACTTGGTCACCTGAAATAACACTTTGACCAACTTTTAATCCTTTTGGAGTTAAAATGTATCTTTTTTCACCGTCTGCGTAAGCTAATAATGAGATATTAGCTGAACGGTTTGGGTCATATTCAATTGATTTAACAATTGCAGGAATGTTGTCTTTATTACGTTTAAAGTCAACAATTCTATAAAATCTCTTAACACGTCCACCGTGATGTCTTACAGTAATTTTTCCTTGGTTATTACGACCTGAATTCTTTTTCAAAATTACTAGTAATGACTTTTCAGGAGCATGTCCTGAAAGGTTTTGGGCGTAGTCTAGAGATGACATATTACGACGACCATTTGTCGTTGGCTTATAATGTTTAATTGCCATTGTCTTTTCTCCTTGCTTAAAAATATTCGAGGCACTTGTCTTTTAAGCAGCTACTTAGTCCTCTTATTTGCTGTCTTTTTCAGCTTCTTTAGCTGTTTTTTTTGATTTTTTAGCAGCAATTTTTTCTGCTAATTTGCTTTCAACTTCTTGGTCTTGAGCTTTATTAGCTTTCACTTTCTCAGCTTTAGCTTCGGCTTTAGCTTGGTCTTGAGCTTCATTTTCGTTAGCATAGAAAACAATTTTGTCATCTTTTGCTAAAGTTACTACCGCTTTTTTATAACGGTTTGTAAAACCGTTGAAACGTCCCACTCTTTTCGCTTTCTTATCAACTTTAATAGTTTTAACATCAACCACTTTTACATCGAAAATAAATTCAACTGCATTTTTAATTTGGAATTTGTTAGCGGCTCAATCAACTTCAAATGTATATTTGTTTTGTTCTAGTAGAACTTGGGTTTTTTCGGTTAGGATTGGTCTACGAATAACTTGAGTTTTTTCCATTATTTAGCTCTCCTTTCGAAAGTTTGTAACCCTTCATTTGATAATATAACTACATCAGCTCAAATTAAAGCTTCAACAGTTACTGATGATGGTTTGATTACTGCCACGTTAACAACATTTGACAATGATCTATAAACTACATCATTACTTGAAACCACTAAAACATGTTTTACATTCGCTAAATTCATTTGTGTTAATTTAGCAACTGCATCCTTAGTTGAAATTTTGTCTAAGCTAAAATCATCAACAACGATTGCATTATCTTTCGCTAATAATGTTAAAGCACTGAAGAAAGCGGCTTTTTTAACTTTTTTGTTAACTTTTAATGTGTAATTACGTTCAACACGAGGTCCGAATGCACGTCCACCACCAACTCAAATAGGAGATCTAGTTGAACCAGCACGAGCACGTCCAGTACCTTTTTGTTTTCAAGGTTTTTTACCACCACCCCTTACTTCAGCACGTGATTTAACGGCGTGGGTTCCTTGTCTTCTTGAAGCACGTTCTGACAAAATTGTGTCAAAAATTGCTTGTTCATAAATTTTTTCTAAACCGAATACCTCAGCTGGTAGTTTGCTTGTGTCAAAATTAAATTTAGCATTTTCATCAACTTTTGCCACTTTCGCTTTTTTCTCAACAGTGGTTGTTTCGGCTTTTTTAGTAGTTGATTTTTTAGCTTTGGCTTCGCTTGAATCAACTAGTTTTTCATCATTTAAGAATTTAATTGCATCTCTATCAGCTACTGATTTAGCTTCTAAAGTTGATAATACGGTTTCAACTTTATACACTGGAATCGAACCTAAGAATTGGCCATCAATTTGGAATCAAACTCTCGATTCACCTTCTAATTTAGCTGCTGATTTTGTAAAGTATTCTAGAGCTTCTTTAAAAGTTTTGTAGTTTCTTGCTGTTTTTAAACCTTCTCTTTTAACGCTAAAAGTTAAATTTTGGTCTTTGTCAAATTTTTCTGATAAATAAAATTTATTAACAGCCATTATTTATCTCCTTCTGCGTTAGCTAAAGCAGCTTCTGCTTCAATAATCATTGGTTCTAATTCGCTTGAATGCATTCCAACTTTAACTTCAATGTTAACTTTTTTAGCTCTTTCAATTAAATCGTTCATTTTTAGAACTTCATCGACATCCACTAACACAACAGGTTTGTGAGATGGTAATCCTTTAACAGCTTCTTTAATGATTACTAATGATTTTTTAGGTCCTGGAATTGAACCTTTAACTAATAATAAGTTGTTGATTGTATCAACTTTAACAACTTCTAAGTTTTGAACAGTAGTTTGTACGGCACCTAGATGTCCTGGCATTGTCATCCCTTTAAACACCTTGTTCCCTGAGATGTCTCCTAGCGAACCGGTTTGTCTTACAGGTTGTGAACCACCACCACCACCGTGGCTTTTTGGACCAATGTGTTGGTTTCATCTTTTAATTGTTCCGGCAAAACCTTTACCTTTTGAAATACCAGTAACATCAACTAATTGTCCTGATACAAAGATATTAGCTTTAACTTCTTGTCCTAATTCATAGCCTTCCATGCCACGAATTTCTTTAATGTAGCGCTTAGGTGTTGTGTTTGCTTGTTTAAATTGACCAGCTAATGGTTTATTTACACGACTTTGTTTAGCTTCTTCAACCGCTAACTGAGTTGCTGTATAACCGTTTTTATCAGCTGTTAAAACTTTTGTTACAACATTTGGCTTAACTTCAATTACTGTAACCGGTACTGAAATACCATCTTCAGTAAAAATTTGAGTCATACCAACTTTACGTCCTAAGATTCCTTTCATATTTTCCTCCACGCTAGTTTTTTAGCGACCATTGCTTCATTTGAAGTTGGATTTATTTACTTTGTTTAATTTCGCTAATTTGTACTCCAGCTGGAAATTCAAAACGACGAATTTGGTCTAGAGTTTTAGCATCTGCATTAATTAGAGTAACAATTCTTTGGTGTACTCTAGCTTCGAATTGTTCACGTGATGTTTTATTGATGTGAACTGATCTAAGGATAGTAACTACGTGTCTTCTAGTTGGCACAGCTACAGGTCCTGAGAACTTAACATTGTTTTTTTGTGCAATCTCAACGATTTTTTTTGCAGCAAAATCAAGTTGTTCATGTTCGAAAGCTTTTAATTTGATATTAATTTTGCTCATTTGTTGTCTCCTTTGTTCATCTAGCGAACATACTCCACACAAATTTCTTAAGCGGTCCTCAACAACAAATGGCCACTTAACAACCTCATGTTTCATCGTATAGTTGCTTTTATATTCTACAATAAAAATAAAATTATCAAAATAAAATTTGTAAATATTTTAGTGCAGTACGAACCGCCAAAAAGAGTTGTAGCAAAAAGTCATTTTTTACCAAAAATTTGAGCTAAAAAATAACTTTTTCATTACGGTTGTAAAGCGCTTTATTTACTCCAATTAATTACGCTCATCCTAAATTAATTTAATTTTCATGCCTAATTTATATTGATACACCAATAAGAGTTGTTGTAATTTATTGCTGTTATTATAAATAAAATACGCGCGCTCGCACGTATTTTATAATAACTATTTTGCTTAAATTAAGATTCTTTAATGTCTTCAAATTTAAAGATTTCAATACCCGAGTTAAACACAGCTGCCATATCGGTACCATTTAGAGTTTGTTGTGTTTGTGGTTGGGATTCGCTATTTGTTTTAATATATTCACCAGCAGAACGAGGGTTTTTAACTCAGAATTTGCCTGTAATCTCTTTACCTAAGTAGCCGTTGCCGTGTTTTTTTCGATTTAAATCTGTACCTGCAGTTGCATATTTTTCTTTAATTTGACTCACTTTTGAAGCGTCTCATTCACTCTCGTGAATTGCTAAATATTTAGCGAATTGATCACCTGTTCAGATGTATGTGGTTTTGTTACCATTATTCACATCATTTTGAATAACTTTATCACCTTCAACCTTAAATATTCCATCTGCTTGTAAACTTTTATGTTTTGCTAAATGATAAGAGTCATAATGCGAAATATACATTGAAATATCTTTTTTATCCTGATCATAATCAAAACTAAATTTAATAGTATTAATTAATGCTGACGGCATTGCCTTACTATCGTCAATCAAGCCGTTTTCTGCGTGAATTGAATTTTTGTTTTCTCTTCAGTTTTGCTTACCAACAATTAAGTTTGATGGCACTATAATTTTTGCTGTTATTGTTTTATTATCAGCTGATAAACTCACATATTGTTTGCTATTAAACGAGTTTATTGAACTAGATTGTTGATAAATATGAAATTCAGGGAAAATAAATTTGATGTTAGATTTTTCAAGATTTAGTTCTGATTTTTCATTTAATGAACCAGATTGATTATTATTTACTCCTGCTTTAACCAAGTCATAAATTTTATTTTCGCCATGGCTAATCAAGATTGATTTACCATTTTCGATTCCGAATGCTTTCGAAATTTTTTGGACAACTTTTTCAATAACTTTATCTTTTTCTGTTACATCTCAACCAAGATCGCCAACGTTCCCAATCACTTGTTTAGCATTATAGCCGTGTTCATTTTTATCACCATAGAAAATATGTCTTGATTTGTTTGCTAAACCTAGTGATTTAGCATTCGTTAAAGTGATTGTGTATTCTTTTTCATCGTCAAAACCTTTCAAATCATCAGCAAAAATATTCAAATTATCAGGTTTGTATTCATATTTAACTTTAATTTTTACATTTTGATTGGTTTCATTTTTAGAATCTTCTGTGAATCATTCGTTTGTTGAAGTATGTTTAACTAAATATACTTTTACATAAACTGGGTTGAATTTAGCTGAATTATCAATAGTTGTATTGCCAAATTTATTAAACATTTGCAATAAGCGATCATTGTAAGTGATTTCAAGTGTATTACCAGTGGCTTGATCCGTAATTGCTTTTAATTCTTTTTTAAATTCAGAAGGTAAAACAGTATTTTTTACCTCAGGAGTTTCTGTGTTTAGAATTGCTTTAAATGCTGATTTAACTCCATCAGTACTCATAATATTTTTGAAATCATATAATTTTGCAAAAATATCATTTTCTACTGAATTAATAAAGGAATCTGAAATAAAGTTGTCAGCTTTAGTTTTAGTAATTTTTTGTTCTTCAGATTTTAATTCATCTCTTTTTGGATTGTAAATTGCATCAATGGTTCTTCGACCATCAGCACGATGTTCTTCTTTGAACACATAATTCATTATTTCATCAGTTGTATCACGAACTCTTAAAAATTCAGTAGTTTTTTCTTTTAATTTACTGAAGAATGAATCTATTTCTTCAATTAATTTTTTCGAATTTAATAAGTGTTTTTGAATTTCATTGACATTTTGGTCAGTTAAACTTAATGAGCTTATATCTTTATTTGCGTTGTATTCAGAACTTACACGATCATAAATTCCTTTAATATCACTGAAACCGACTTCTTCAAGTTTGCTTTTAGCAGGGTTTGAGGCTTGTGGTTGAGAGCTGGTAATTATATCTTTTGAACTCACATAATCAATAAATTTCTTAACTTTTCCACTATCACCTAAAATCAATTCAATATCGCCTTTAGCGCTTGTTTTAAACGTGCTTATTTTTTCTTTTGCTTCAGCAACTAATTCTAAGTTTCTATTTAGATATTCTGTTACAAAGTTGTGAGTTGTTTCAAGTTCAGCGAATTTTTTAAGGGCATCATCCTGATAGTTTTTTTGAATTGAGTATTCTTTTAATGAAGTTAGTAATGTCTTAATTTCATTATATTTATTTGATGTTGTGGTTGTTCAAATATCCTTAACATTAATTGATTCAACTAAACTGTTAGCTGCATTGTACTGAGAATTTATTGCTTTATGCTGAATTTCATAAATGGATTTTATAGCCTTGGTATTAGCTGCAATTGCCTTGGCAATAGCAGAGTCTAGACGTTTAATCTCAACAATTGCATTTGTATAGTCAATTGTTGGCATATCAGTTAGAGCTGTAATTGCGTTTTGCTCAAAATCATTACCAACTGCTGAGTTTAATTCTGGATGTTTCAGTGCTACTACCTTAAGTTCATGTGCTTTAGCTCTAACACCTTTAATTGAATTTACTTTTTCATCAATGATTGCTCTAACTTTTAAACGTGTATTTTTAATTATTTCTTTTTTATTTTCAATTGAAGCTTTTGATCTATTTTGAATTCCAGTTTTCGATTCATCAACATATTTAGTTAAATCATCGTAAAGTGCTTTAACAGCACTTGAAGATACATTCTCACCTTCTTACTCTAACATTTGTTTCTAAGACGTCCTTAGCTTTAGATAAAGTATCAGATAGTTCTTCTGATAATTTTAGTAAATATGGTACTGATTGCTCAGTTTCACCCTCAATATATTTATTTAAAATATTTTTAAACTGAGTAGCGTCAGTGTTTTCATCTAACTTGATTGCGTTTAATTCAGTAGTAAATCTCTGTAAAATTTCAGTTAAAGCTATCTTTTCCTCAGCAAATATTGTGTCATTGTCATCAACTTTTTGCTTTATTTCAGTTCATTCTTGGAAAACATTTACTCTGGCTTTATGTAAATCTAAAGTCTTAATTGTTTTATCTATATCAGCAATTCGCTGAGTAATTTCGGCTTTAGTTGGAACTTCCTTAACTAATAATTTTTCAGCCTCTGCCAGTGCATTTGATAGCTCAGTTTGTTTCTGTGCAATTTCAGTATTTAGCGGAATTAAAGCTGCATTAAATTGAATAATTTCACTTACCTTAGCACCCAATTCAACTTGTTTTGGCAAAATTTGTTTAACTAAGGCGACTTCATCTTGAACTTGTTGCAATTGTTCAATAGTGTCGGCATTGCGTTTCTGTGTTTTTAACTGAGTGATTTTTGTGTCCAATAACTGTTTTAGCTGAGGATAGTGTCCTGCTTGCTCATATGAAGATTCTTCTTTAATCGAATCAATTAGTTCACGAGTTTCAACACGTTTTGTTCTAATCGCCTCCTGAGTAGTTAAGGCATCGGTTAAAGCACGAGTTTTAGAATTAATTGTATCAACATCTGAGGTAGTTGCTGTCAATTCTACCAGTATTTTTCACATATTTGACGTTAATTGTTCTTCGTCTTTTAGTGTTGAAGAATATTTTGAATCTGCATCGCGTTGCGCTTTTCAAGCAGCGATTTTATCAGCTACCTCTTTTTGTTTTTCAAGGTGTTTTTTAGCCGCTTCAACTTTTAAGCTTGCTTGTTCAATTTTAGCTCTTTGAGCTTCAACACTTTGATTTAATTGATCATATGCAGCTTCATTAACGATTTTTTGCAATCATTCATTCACTGTTTTAATGTTTGAATTACCTTGAATTCCTTTAACCTCACTATAGTTAGTGTTTTTATTGATTTCTTCAACGTTTTTTAGTAATTCTTCAAGTTTTTTAACATCTTTAACCAGTGCTTTAGCTTGGTCAAGTTCTTTAATTCGTTTAGCGAAAGCGTCTTTTAAGTTTTGCTCACCGTGTCCAACCTTAGCTAATAGACCATAATCTTCACGTGCTTTTGTAATTAAAGTTGATAAGTATTTCTCGGCATAAGACTGAGTAAGTTCAGTATTCGCTCTTTCTAAATCATCTTTTTGCGCTTCAACAGAAGCAATTTGTAAACCTAAAGCGTCAATATAAGGTTGAATTTTATCAACAGTTTCAATGTGTGCTTTAACATTTCTTAATTGCTCAAGACTTGTTGCTTTTTTGTTATCTTCGATAAGTTTCGCTAATGCTTTGTTGGCTAGCTCAGGCATTAATTTATCAACGCTATTTTCACTAATTGGGGTTTTGTCTTGAAGATTTAAACTTTCTAATAATTCATTAGCCGCTTTTCTTTTGGTGTTTTTACCATCTGAAAGTTCTGGTTTAGCAACGAAATCTTTAAATCCTTCTTGCATTTTTTCACTGTGAATTCTGTTTTCAGATCTAATTGCCGCTTCAGCTTTGATTTCTTCTCATTTTCTGTTGATTTCAGCAGTTTTTTTCTGAATATCAGTCACTGAATAGGGCTGAGTTGGGTGATAAGCAGATTCAAGAAGCAATTTTAATTGTGGTAGAGCTTTGTCTTTAGTTGGTTCATCACTCTCTTCAAGCTCTTTAATAAATTTAACAATGTCAGCTTGCGTTTTGTTATAAGCTTTCATTTCTCTTGATATATTGATAAATTCTTCAACCTTAGATTCGTCAAGTGGTTTTTTAACTAAATCTTCTGCATAGTTATTAAATGCAGTTACCACATCTTTAACTTTTGCTTTATCTGCATGGTCTAATGTATCAATTTCTTGTGAAACAAAAGACTTAAATTCTTCTTTTTTATGAATTGCAAGGTCTTTAAAGTATGCCTCTTTTAGAGCTTGCTCTTTTTCTTTTAGTGATTTAGTTGTTGAATTAGGACGAGAAGCAATCTCCTCTTCATATTTGGCCAATGCTGCTTCATAATTAGTGAAATGAATCGGGAATGAATCTTTATTTTGTTCTTTTAAAATATTAATTCTGCTTCCTAGTTCATTTTTAGTTTGTTCGCTTTTTTGTTTAGCATCTTCGTAATCTTTGTCAATTTGTGCTTTTTCTTGCTCTAATTTGGCAATTTGAGCTTTTAATTCTTTTTCTTGACGTTCTATTTCTTCTGGCGAATATGTGCTTGGATCACTATTTAGAATATTACGATATTTAGTTTCTAAGGCGTCTAATTTAGTTTTTAAACCACCATAAATTTTTCAATCATTTTGTTCAGCAGGTAATATTTTGTGCAAGTTATTAACTAAAGTTTTGCGTAACTCGTGTTTTTGTTCGGTGACTGCAATTGCATTATTAACTTTCGCTACCTTAGCAGCGATTATTTCTGGAGTATCTATTGGATCAGTTTCAACATTTGGTAAGTTTTGGGCAATAATTTTAGCCAAAACATCTGTATCCTGTTTAGCTTCAGATTCGGGTAGTAATGAGTTTTGAGCAATTTTAGCTTTTGCTTTAATTGCTTCAGTTAAGCTATGAACTAATTTAACTTCATTAGACATTAATTCTTGCGAATCTTTTGCATCGGTAGTTGAATCAATGTTTTGCTTACTTTTTGCGTAACTAATTAACCTATCAATCGAATCTTTTAACACTTCTCCTGATTCGGGATCTTGAGGAATTTGTGTTTTTAAGGTTTCAAAGTTATTATTAGCGGCTAAAATTTTATCTTTAGCATAGGCTAATTCAAGCGCTGCGTTCGAATCTTTTACTTGTCTAATTAATTGGTCGATTAAAGCGGCTGTTGGTGTTTTTTCATTTAGGCTAATTGTAGATAAAATTGTTTGAATATCATCTTTTAAATTTTGAGCTGCCGCAATGGCTGTAGGAACATTTGTTCCGCCCTCATTTGATTTGCTGTATTCATTTTCCTTAGTTTTATAGGCATCAAAAACTGTTTCGAGTTCTTTAACCTTGTCAATAACATCTCGTAGTGCATTGATTTTTTCGTGCAAAATCAATTTTTCTTCCTTAGTTAAATTTTGATCTTGTGCTTGATTGTATAGATCTTTTCAACGAGCACGAATATTAGCTTCACCCGGACTCATTTTAGTTTCATCCTTAGGTTCAAACACTGAGTCGATTTTATCTTTTAGCTTATTTAACTTAACATTCAGTGAGCCGTCTTTACGCATTTGCACAACCTTGTGCAACAACTCATCTGATTGTTTCGTCAGTTTATCAATTTCAGCAAAATCAACATTTGGTGAAGTTAATTTTTGAGATAATTGTGCTTCAATTTCGTCAATTTGAGCAAATTCAACTGCAAAACTATCTGGGTCATCATGTTGTGCAATAATATCAGCTTTTGCTTTTCTTAACTCGTCCAAAATATCACTTGCCTTTGCCCCTGAAATGGCAATTTGTTGATTTTGACTTGCTAAATTAGTTGTTTTTTTATTAGCTTTATTGAACTTGTCATATTCAAAAATTTCTTCTAATTGTTTTTTATCTCATTGTGAATTGTCTAATGAAACAAAATTTGTAATAGCATCATTTATTTTGGTATTTAAATTGCTATATTGTGCAAAATCAGCTTCTAGATTTTCTAAATAAGCTTGCTCAACTTTTGAATATTGAGCAGGGTTTAATTGAGTTGAATTAAACGCTGTTTGCGCATATTGTTTAGCTTCTAATAATTTAACTAGATTTTTGTTTTGGGTATTTGCACGTTCTAAAGCATTAACAAGGAATAAATACTTGTTAATTTGGGTTTGTAAATCTTCTGATGTAATTGGATTGAATTTAGAAGACGTAATAACATTTGATTGTGCATTAATTTGTGTGGCTAATTGAACTAAATTATGAGTATTTATTGCATTTTTTGTGTATTTTTGTGCAGTTTTTGTATCAAATTTAGTTGCAATTAAGTTGTCTAGATTTTTAAGGCTAACTATGTCCAAATGAGTTTGTTTTTGTAAGTGTAAAAGCTGAATTTTTTGAATTGAACGTAATTGTTCACGAAGAGCATATTTTGTATTAACAATTTTATTTGAATCTAATTCAGTTTTAACTACCAAATCACGAACTTGGTTAATAAGGTCAGTTCCTAATTGCACTGCCTGATTACTAATATATTTAGCTCTAATTTGGTCATTAGTTACGTTTCAGTCTAAAACATTATTTTTAACGCTATTAACAATTTCTTTAAATTCGCTACGTGTATCAATTAGCGATTCGATTGCATTAATTTTTGTTTCAATTAATTCAAGAGCCTTAACCACATCAAGTTGAGAATTTGCAATCTCTCTTATTTCTTTTTTGAACTGAGCTACTTCATCTTTGTTAATTATTTCAGTTTCTGAGGTTGCTAAAAGATCTAGTTTGTTTGTATTTAATGCTAATTTTTGCTCAGACACATAAATTTGATTGATTAAATTACGGTACTTGGTTATGCCCTTAATTAAGTCAGTTTTTGAGTAATTGTCGGCATTTGCTGATAGAACTTTTACATAAGCATTATCTGTCGAAAGTGATTTGAATAACTTATCAAGATGTGTAAAACTATTTGCAAATGAGTTGACAAATGACTTGAATTCATTAACGATAACTGGAATAGATGATGTTGATGAATCGATCATTTTTTTTGCAGTTTTTAAATTGTTTAAAGCATTGTCTAAATCAGCTTCGCTAACTGATGAGTCTAATAATTGAGATGTATGTTGTAAATAATGATGAGCAAGTGAAAGGTAATTATTTACTGAATTTAGTTCTAAAATCTCAATAAACTCTTTTTTACTTAATTTTTGGGAATTTTCAATCGATTCTAAAATAGTTTTGATGATAGCATAGTTAAATTCTATATTAGCATCAACATTTAATTTTGTTTTTAGATCCAGAAGTTGATTTTGTATATCTAAACTTAGCGGATAAATATGATTGGTATAGTTAATAATATTTTGTGCTACGTTAACAACATTAGCGTTAACTAAGGACTTCATTTTATCCATATTGTTCGCAAATTTTTCTCGGATAACATCAAATTTAGTACTCTTAGCATCACTTAAAATGTGCTCAACAACACGCTTATTGCGAGCTAAGTCATTTATTCTGAATGAAGGCTCAAATATAGAGTCCTCAATTTGATGAATGTTTTGCACAGCCTTAGCTTTTAAAGCTTTTGTCGGTAAAAGTCTTTCAAGCTGTAAAACATTATCATCTAAGGAGTTTTTGTATTGCATTAGTTGTTGCGAAACCAACTTAAATTGAGTATCTAAAGCAAAATCCAATGCTTGTTTATAATCGTTGAATCACTTAGTTTGTTGTTGTTTTGATAGTGATGAAAAATTATATAGCGAAAGTTTTAAGTTACTTAATTCAAGCGAGTTAAATTGTGCTTTAAGATCAAGTTCTTGAATACGTTTTGTTTGACCTTCTAATAATTGGCGTAAAATCAACACTGATTTAGCATTAAGAGTATCATTGTCAATTTGAGACTGTGCTCATTGATAAATAATATCTTTTTGTTTTTGACCCATTTGCTGAATTAAAACATATTTTTGCAAAGCACTTAATTCAACTGAGTGCAACTGAACCTCTAATGTGTCAGAAAGATATTTTAATTGCTTGATATCATCACCAGAAGAAAGAATATTATCTAAATTTTTAATAAAAGGTTCATTAAAATCTCTATATCTTAGTATAGCTTTATTAGTGATTTCTTCAAATCTATTACTAATTATAGATAGAGTTCCACCAATAGCTGCGGCTCCACCTAAAATAGAAATTGCACCTATTGCAAATCCTTTAGCTTTACTCATTGCTTTCTCCTTCTTTATTTTCTGGATAAATTCTTACTGATAACTCATATTTGTCAATAATATTGAACATTTTTTGTCCACTTCAAGAATCAATTTTTTCTTTAGAGTTGTTTCTATAAACATTGGGTTTATCAGTTGGTTTATTTAACTTATCTGTATATATTTTTGCAAAATTTTCAGCAAATACGGTTGCTTTTATATTATTTAATTCTTTCTCATCACTAGTTACTGATTTGTATTTATTTATTTCTGAATTAACTACGCTTTGAAGTTTATTAGGGTTATCTCCCCCAGGAATGAATAAATATCAATGTGTTTTATTTCTTTGACCATTAGGGACAATATTTTTAAATGCGAATCCGTCTCAACTATTTCATTGAGTTTCAATATAGTTTTCATAGTATAGGTGAATTACCCCATACTGAGTTCCATCTTCTGAGACAACAGGTATTGTAATGAAGAAAGGAATAAAAGATTTGAAGTTATTGGTTTCATTTGTTAAATCAGAACCTGTTTGATATCAAAACATAAATTGTTTTCCTGCAAATTTAGCAGGTTTTCATTTTTTACCTTTAGCTTGTAATAATTTATTATTTAATTTTATTTTATATTTAACTTTTTCACCAGATGTTGATCAATCGTAGTTACTTTGGGTCTTAATCGCATTATATAACTCAGGCGACACATCTTTAAAATTAGATGTTATTTGTTTATGTTTTTCAATTTTGTTGTCGATAGCGTCGTTTCACTTATCATCTTCAAAAGAAACATCTTCACGTAAAATTTGCAATCCTTTTTCTTTCATGTAAGTAGCATTATTTGCAAAAATAGTTAATAAATTGATTCCAAATGTTTTACTACTTCAACCAGCTTTTGATGCTTCGAAAATTGCTTTATTTCTACGGTATTCATCATTATTTGTACTGTTATTTGAAACCATATCAGATTTAATAATGTTGAATTTTTTCAGTGTATTAAAGGTAATTCAGATATCTTTGAATTCGATTTCAAATGTATCAACGAATTTAAAGAAATTGCTTGGCACATTCATAGGTTTGGTGTACTTAATTTTTAGATTAATTTTTGTTTTCTTAATTGATGTGTCTGCTTGGAGAAATTCTGGAGTTCAATCAGAATTCGCTGAATCCCTAGTTAAATAAACTTTTACATTGTCCGTATTAAAGTAATTATCGTTTCCTTTAAGAATATTGAATTTTTCAAATAAATCAAGTATTGATGATTCACTGGTAATATCTAATTCAGTTTTATTATTAGATCTATCTAGAGCTTTTACTGCATCTCTAAAATCTTCAAATAATAAATCTCTTGTTTTATCGCCATCTTGTTTTTTAGAGAGAGGCTTAATATCTCTCATTTTTTTAGAATTTTCTAATGTTAGAACATTGAAGAATAATGACTTGTTCGGCTTTTCATTTATTCATTTAATTAAACTAATACCTGGGTTGTATACTCCTTGTAAAGCTGATAATTTTAGTTCAAAATTGCTGTTTTTATTCTGTAAAACAGCATCGGTTGCTATTTTATTTGAGTTTTTTAATGAATCGTATTGTGCGTTATACACTGAGATTAAACTGTCAAATACCTTGTTGTTTGCGTTATTTTCTCTATGATTATTAGATGCAATTAGTTGAAGCATTTCAGTCAAGTCTAATTTAGTAATTAAATTATTATAAACTCCTTGAAGACTGCTTTCATCAGTCTCGTTTTGACCATAGATAAGTTTGTCTAATTCACCAATTGCTTCTAGCATTTTTTGAGTGTCGGCTTTATAACTTGCGAAAACACGCTCATACCCTTGAGTTTGCGAAGAATCGCTACCAACATTTTTAAAGTTGTCTAATTTTCCAGAAGGCGTGAATGAGGTTTCTTTGTGTTCAACGGCTGTAATAGCAGTTTTAACTTTATCAATTTGTTGTTTTAGTTGTTGATTGATATTATCTTGACCAGAATTTTTTTTGCTTGCTTCTTCAATTTTTTTATAAAGTGTGTCATTGCTATCATTTAATTCAGCATTAAACGCATCCAAATCTTTTTCGACTTGTTTTAAACTTGAACTAGAAATTGAATTCAATGATTTATAATCTGCAATCAACTTATTGAATTGATTGTTTATTGCACGAGATTGAGCTTCATAAAGTTTTTGGTCATAATTTTTGGCAACTAGACCTTCAGCATCTTGCAAGTCTTTTTCGTATTCATCAAAAAACTTATCTAAACCTAAATAATTTCTAAGAGTTTCAGGAGCATTATTTATAGAAGGTACGGTAACAGAATTTAAATAATCAATATATTTTTTAAAGATTGTATTGAATGCTTTAAGTCTATCGCTGCTATATGTGAATACTTTTTCTTTTTGAGATTCGATTTTTTTGTTGACATCTACTAAAAACTCGTTTGAAGTTTTTATTTTCTGTCAACCATCAAATTGTTGCTTAGCTTCCGTTGTAATATCAAGCGATTCAAAACCATTATTTCAAACACCGTTTTCATTTTGGAAGTTCTCTTTTATATAAGTTTTTATATTGTTAATTTCAACAAGAGCACTATTTAATTCACGAGTTTTCTGAGCCTTCAATTTAGAAATAACTCCATATGAATCATTGCTTATTTTATCTATGACGTTTTGACGTTTACCTTCAAGAGAATAATCTGTTGCATGAGTTACGTTTGTTAATAAATCCTTAGCCTCAGCAAATAATTTTTTTAATTCATTGTACAATTCAATCATTTCGGATGATTCATTAGAAGAATTTAGATAAGCATCATCAGTAGGAATGAATTTTTCAGCTTCTTTAATAGTTTTACTCAACTCATCTGAACTTTTAATTAGAGTGGCAAAACTTAATTGAGAACCTTCAATATATTCTTTTTTAAGAGTTTCAACTTTACCAGTACTAATTGATGTATTTTTACTAATTTCATCAGCAAATAAAGTTAGTCGTTTTTCTAATATTTTTTTAGCTGGTTCGTCTAGACTAGAATCTTTCAACTCAGATTCTTTTTCCGAGTGCAATCTGAAAACATCAATTTTAGCAGTATTTGCTTCAATATCATTAATATCTTTTTGTAATAAAGTATTGTTTTTTTGGCGATAGTAATAATTATCGGCTGTTGTTGTAGCAGATTTTTTATTAATTTTTTCAACCATCGCATCAGTGCCATTAATTGTTTCTAACAAGTAGGTTGATTTGTGACTTTCTTTGCTTGCTTCTTCTTTTTTCTTAGTGGTTTCAGCAACTACTTTTGCTAACTTCATATAAGTAGGTCTTAAAGCAACTGTTGTATCAAAAGTTTTTCATTTAGCAGTAATTTCACTCGCTTTATCAATTGGTTGAACTTTGCTGATGTCAGCAACCGCTTCCTTAAAGTAAATTACCATATCCTTATCAAGTTCAGAATATGTTTTGTCGTTTTCATCTGTTTTCGCATCATCAAGCGCTTTTTTATCCTTGGTAAATACTTCTTGAATGTGTTCAAAAGCAGCTTTTCTAGCTTCATAAAGAATTTTGGCTTGTGATGAATCTTTTTCTAATTGGTTGTGCAACTTAGATAATTGGTCATCTAATTCAGTGGCAACGAATACTTGATTTTTTACTTCGGGAACCGATTTTAAAACAATATCGCCAATGTTTTTAACATCTATTTCGTAGCCGTAATTTTGACTTTCAAATTCAAAAGTTCCTAACGTATCGTATTTAGCAAGTTTTTCTTTTTGTAATTTAACAAGCTCTTTAGTTTTTTCAACTGTATTGCCTAATAATTGAATGCTAATGTCGTCAGTATTACCCACCATTCCAGTCGCAAATTCAACTAATTTATTGAAAAATGCATTGATTTGTTGTTTTTTAGATTCCGGGGTCATAGCAGTATCATGACCTTGTTTGTATTCAATAGCGTCAATTAATGCTTTAAGTTCTTTAAACTTAGCATTTGCGATTTCAAATTTGTCAAGTTTTGCTAAAACAGTATCAATTTCTTTTTCGGCTGAGGCAAATTTAGTAAAGTCTTTAAAATCAGCTTTTGCTGTGTCGATTTTTTGTTGCAGAGTTTCTTTAATCATAGAAAGAGCTTCTCTTAAAGGTGCTTCGGAAGCTGATTTTTGTTTAGTTTGAGCTTGATCAATCTTAGAAGCGTATTCAACGATACGGTCAATGTTATTTCTAACTTTCTTAGTTTTACTTTCAACTGCATGAACTTTTTTCTTGTCTTCATGTAAGTTGCTTGTTTGATTAATGTTATTGATCTCAGTTTGGTATGAGTTTAGTAACTCATCAATTTGAGTTTTAACTTCAGGAACGCTAAAACTTACGGTTGCGATTTTAGAATCAAATGCATTTTTAGTGTCTTCAACAAGTTTAGAAACATCTTTTTTAACTTCTTCCAGTGTGGAAAAACTATCTAGGGTGTCTTCTAGATTTTGGGTTAGGTTTTGAATTGATTCTAATGTTGGATTGTTTGCAGTCGCTTGACCAGAAGTGCCTAAAATTTTAGCTTCTTTAAATTGAGTAGCTAGCTCTTTATATTTGTCAGTATCAGTTTTAACTTTTTCAATAATTTTATCTTGGGTCGTAATTAAATCGCTTAAAGCATCCAGTTTAGCAACGTGTTTGATGATGTTAGCCGTATCATAAATTTGGTTACTGTTTTGTGTGTCTTGGTTCATTGCTTCAACAGCTTCACGCAATTGTTCAACAACGCTTTTACCGTTTGCACCAGCACCATTCACTGCAGGGTTAGAATTGATTTTAGCTTCTAAATCTTTAATTTTGGCATCGATTTCTTTTTTCTTGCTGAAGAATTTATCTTTTTGGTAAGCTAAATCCAATTTGTTTTTAACAGCTTGAATTTTTTCAGAAGTTAATTGGTCAAATGCACTTGGTGAATTGTCAGTCTTAGTTTTTGATTTTAAAGCTTCAAATTCAGCTTTTAATTTACCAATTTCACTGTTTGCATCGTGAGTTATGCCTAAGGTATCTTCCTTAGATTCATAAGAGTTAATTAAATCGTCAAGACTTTTAATTTCGTTGTCCAATCTTTGACTGATACGTAATTTTTCCTCATTGTGACGCTCAATGGCTCTTTCCATTGCTTCGGTAGCATTTTCAATTTGAACTTTGCTTGATTTAGGGTCGTCAATAATTTTTTGGAAATTATCAATTTCTTTTTGAATTTGGTCATCTATTTGAGCAAAAATTGCACGTGGCGTGTTGTCACCATCTTCTTTAAATTGATTTGTTTTAACTTCTTGTAATTTGCTTAATTTTTCTTTAGCCTCTTTACTTACTGCTACTTTGTCTATAGCCTGTTTTAAAGCAAATAACTTAGTATTAATTTGACCAGTCGATTCTTCGGAATCGCCTGATAATACTGCTCGATTAACTAAAATTGCATCAGTTAAGTTTTTATACAGCTCAGGAAAGGCGTTTTTATCAATGCCATCAAGTTCTTTAGCGGCTTGATTTAAGGTTGCTAATAAGTCTTGATGTGCCTCAAGTGTCGTTGCCGTATTGTGAACTCTATTTTTAAGTTGTAATTCTTTAGTTTGTAAATTAGAGTTTAATTCATTTATCTCTTTTTTCCAAGTTGCTAATTGCCTGTGCATTTTGTTTAATTTGTTCTGAATCAGTTAAATCTAAACGAGCACGATAAAGATCTTGGAGTTGTTTACTTTTATCATCAATTACTTTTTGGTCGTTTTCAATCTCTTTTTGTAAATTAGTTGCAAAATCCTCAGCGTCTGCTTTTGCTTTTTTAATTAAATCAAAATCGGATACAAGTTGAGCAAAAGGTTCTTGATCAAGTTGGCTTGATTTTAAATCGTTAGCTTTTAGTTCGCTTTGGGCTAAAATTGCAAATTCTTTGGTTAAGTCAACTTTTGATTCTTCGATTGCTAAAAGCTTACGTGAATTAGCTAAATCACGTAGCAATGATTCAATATATCCCTTGTTGTGAACTGCTGGATCAAATAGATTTTGGCTTAAATTATCGATTGCATCAATTTTGCTCTGAATTTGTTCGTTAATTTTTTGTAATTCTTTAATTTTTTCTAAGGTTTGTTGTTTTAATTCACCTTCAGGTAATTCATTAGCTTCGGTAACTAATTTAGCTAAGTGTTTTTTAGCATCATTTAAATCATTTTCTAAATATTTTTTCTCAGAATCTAAGTATGATAAAGGTTTGATACTTTGGTGTAAAATGAACATTTTGTTTTTAATTTTGTCATTTTCCAATTGTTTTTGGGTCTCGGTTTTATCACTTTCACGATTAGCTTTGGCTTCATTAGCTAAATCTTCAATAGCTTTATTTAATTTTTGTTCCATTAAAGACTCTTGCCCATTAATACGTTTAGGAGCAAAAGTATCCTTAATTTGTTTTTTAATTGCCGCTGCTGTCGAACCGCTACCAGCCTTAGTGATTTTATTACCCAAATCAGCTAACGCTTCTTTTAATTTGTTGTTAATACCAACTAAATCAACATCTGCATCACCTGGATTTTTTAAAGCTTCTTGAGCTTGCTTTTTCAAATCCATGATTTCCTTCATTTCCTTAGCAAAATAAGTTATGGCAATATCATCATTTTCATTGGCATCTAAAATGTTTGTTGCTTCTTTAATTGAATCATCTAGGTCTTTAGCAAAAGCAATTTTTGATTTAAAAATTTCTTGTCAAGTTTTAACTTGTTGTAGTTGTGCTTGTTTTTGTTCAAGATTTAAATTATTGTCTTGTTCAATCAATTTAGCTTGCGAAGCATAGTGACGTACTTGGTCAATTAAGTTCTGTTTCGCATCTTTATCGCTAAGGTCCTTGTAAGTTTGCTCAATAATTTGTTCTAAATCAGAGCTTGAAGATTGAATTGAATTAGTGCTGTTAGCTAAAATAGCTTTTTCACGAATTGAAAAAGCGTGATAAATAGCGTGGTCTGATGCAGTTTGCACAGATGGAGTTTGAGCTGAAAGTTCTAGTCTTGAAGCTGTTGAGTAAGGTTGCGAGTAATCATGGAAAATGGTTTTTAGCAAGTTATATTGTTTTTGCAATTGTGGCGAAGCAGAAATAGTGTCCTTAGCAAATTCTGTTTCTAACGATTTAAATAGCGCATTTAGAATAACTTTATCATTGTGGCGTACTTGGTTAGCTACGCTTGCAAACTGATCAGCTACAACATTTAAATCAGATTGCGCTAAAATTTTGGCACTTAATTTATTTAAGTCATTAGCTTGTTTAGTAAATTCTGAATCAGGGGTTAAATTTAAAATTTTTGAATTATTAGCACTTGTTTCAAATTGCTTTTGTAAAATTTCAACCTCTGATGCGAAAAATTCCTTGATTTGTTTGCTGGCTAAAATTTGAGCATCGATTGCACTTAAGTCTTGCACAAAAGCAAAGAAATCACTGTATTTGATTGCATTTAATTTTGCGATTGCGTTTTGGTTATCTTGAGCTAAATTTAAACTTGTTGCCAACAATTGTGAAGCAATTTTAAGCAAGTTGAACTCACGCATAAAATCAGAGTTAAATTCATAAATTTTTTCTCATTTACCGTCTTTAATGAATTGCTGTATCTTAGATGTTAAAGTTTGTAAAGGTTGTTGTAATTGTTTTTGGATAAATTGTTGTTGAGATTGAGCTTGTTTTAAAATATCTTCTAAATTGGCTTTAGCTTGGTTAGTATTTGTTCAATATTGAGCATTGCGTTCTCAAAATACACTTAGATATTTATCAATAATCTGAGCTAGAGTCTGTTTTTGGTCACTTAGTTGCGTTTGTAAAAGTCCTTTATTTAAACGGACAAATTCTTCAATTGAATCTAATTCGGCTAGTAGTTTAGTTTTAACTGCATCTTCAAGTTGCATTGAAGCAACATTATCCTTGGCACTAACTAGTTTTTGATAAATTGGCTTAACATAATCATCATTGTTCGCTGTTTCCAATGCGTACAATTTGTCAAGGGCTGAATCAATAAGTTTTTCTAAAACAAGCGCTTGATCACGTGTAGGAATTAGGCGTTCAATTTGTTTTATCACAAAATCAACAATCGCTTTGGTTGTTTGAACTTGATTGCGAATGTGTAAGTTATCTTGGCGAGTTTTTAAATTAAGCTCAAAAACATTGATTTTTGTCTCTAAACTTAATAATGCCATGCTATTTTGTAAGGCTAATTTCTCAATTTGTTCTAATGTCGCGCCAAAATCTAAATCCGTTTTTTTAGCTAAATCCAATTGATGGCGTTTTAAGTCCTCGAATGTTACTAAACTGTCAAAGTGCTTAAAGATTTGTGTGAAATGGTGAGAATTAATTGCTAATTGTTTATTAGCTCCAACTGAATTATAACCCATTGAATTTAGTGTGTTGGCTTTTGCAACTAAAACTCTAATTTTGTTTCTTTGTTCAATAATGCTCAAAATTACTGAACGAGTGTCATCAGTTGTTTTAAATGTATTCTTAGCTAAAAGTTGCTTGCCTAATTTAACTTCTTTAATTAAGTTTTCTTTAAAATCCGCTTTGTGATTGCTATTTAAAACTTGTTGAGCTTGCTCAATAGCTTGTTTAAGCTGACGATGTGCTGTTGTATCCATTTTGTACTCAACTAAATCGTTGTTTGAGTACAAAAAAGGAATAGTTAATGCTAGAGCGGCAGCGGGCAGAGTTGTCCCTAATAAAGAAGCTAAAATAATTTTATTTCTACGAGTTTTTTCCACGATATCCTCCTATTTATTTCATCAATTAAATAATCCATGATTTCTTTGTTGAACTGTTCAAATCCAACCGTCTTGAAGACTTCCGTTATGGTAAGCAAAATCAACAATCAATACTATCCCAAAAACAATTACAGCTAAAATGAAAATAAAAGCAATAATCATAAATGCTAAAGCAATCTTTGAACCCGATTTTGGTTTAGCATAGATTTTTTTAGGCTCAACTTGCGTTTGCGTTGCAATTGGCTCAACCTCGATATCATCAGGTTTATAGGTTTCAATAATTGGCTTAACATCATCAACTGCTGATTGAAACGGTTTAACTTGTGTAATTGACTTTTTAACTATTGCTTCATCAACTGTTTCCGATTGAATTTGAGGTTTAGTTTGGTTTTGAATATTAATTTGCTGAGGTTGTGAAGATTTAGATTTTGCCTTAATCTTCATAACTTTTGCTTGTGATTTGACTTTAGTCATCTTAGATTTGAACTTAGATTTTTTTAATTTATATTTCTCTAAAAGTTCGTCCATATTTTAAATATAACTCCTAATACATATGTAAATATTAATATTTAAATTATAGCGAAAATGTTGATTTACGTGCAAAAATGCTGTAAAAACACTCAATTTGCCAAAATAAGAATAAAATTAAGTTATATCTGTAGGTATAAAAAATTAAAGAAAAATTTTAGCCTAAATGTGCAAAAAATGCAAATAAAGTTTATTTTGAGGTAAAATTTAAATTTTTTGAATACATATTAGCGAAAGGAAGAAATGGACAAAAACAAATTAGATCAAAACGTTCAAAAAGCCATTGCTGATATTACAAAGAAGTTTGGTGAGGAAGCGATTGCCTTTTTTGACCGTGAAAATTTAAGTCAAAATATTAAAACTATACCGTCTGGATCTTATTTACTTGACGATGCATTAGGTATTGGAGGTTATCCTGAAGGTAGAATAATTGAAATATTCGGACCTGAAAGTGGAGGAAAAACTACCCTTTGCCTCCACGCAATTGCCCAAGTACAAAAACGTGGCGGTGTTGCGGCGTTTATTGATGCTGAGCATGCAATTGACCCAAATTATGCAGTAAATTTAGGTATTGACCTAGATAAATTGATTATTTCCCAACCAGATAGTGGTGAACAGGCAATGGACATTGTTGATATGTTAGCAAAAAGTGGAGTTATTGATTTGATCGTAGTAGATTCAGTTGCTGCACTTGTGCCAGAAGCAGAACTTAACGGAGAAATGAGTGATAATCAAATTGGTCTTCAAGCTCGCTTAATGTCAAAATCACTGAGAAAAATCACTGCAACACTGAATAAAACACACACAACAGTTATTTTTGTCAATCAAATTAGGGAAAAAATTGGTGTTATGTTCGGCAATCCTGAAACAACAACTGGTGGACGGGCATTGAAATTTTATTCATCAATAAGGTTAGAAGTTCGGCGTGTTTCATCAATTGCCGAAGGAAAAGAAATTGTTGGCAATGACATTAAGATAAAAGTAGTTAAAAATAAATTAGCTCCTCCTTTTAAATCATTCCAAACCGAAATTATTTTTGGGCAAGGAATTGACGCTCTTGGAGAATTAATTGAATTAGCGTGTGTAAAAGGGGTTATTGAGAAAAAAGGTTCTTGATATGCTTATAATGGTGAAAATCTGTGTCAGGGCAAAAAAGCCCTTAAAGACTTTTTACGTCAAAATGAAGAATTTAAAAATGAGATTGAAAACAAAATAAATTCTATAGAATAAGCCAAATACCTTGGCTTTTTCATTCTATTTAAAAATTGAAATTGGATATTAACGCACTGAATTTCAATATTGTTGATGCCCAATACGAAGTTTAGCTAAATAAAATTGACAGAATTTATAAAAGAATTAAAAGAATATATTATTTTATAAATGAAAGACTATGAGAATAAAAATAAATTAAATCTAGGTCAAGTATGAACACCTAAATTTATAGTCCAAAAATATAAAAATTTAATTAAATCATATGATGCAGAATTTGAACACAATTTCAACAATAAACTATTAAACAATAAAAAAGATAAATTGAAAAAATAAAAGAAGTTGTAGATAAATATATTACAACCTTTAACTAATTACATATAAATATACAAGAAACGATGAGGGTATTAAAGCAGGATATAATAAATGATCTGAAAAAACACTAAAAATAGCGACATATTTGAGTAATGAGCGTATCAAGAATCTATCTATATATTTAAATCAAATTAGCAACGATACCCATCTGGCATTTATGGAAACAAAAAAACTCATTTTTAAAAAGGAAATAATTAATTTAATCGGAAATGGAAAATGGATAATGCCAGATACAGCGCCAGCATGAAATAAATTTGTCGAAACATCAATCAAGCACTCATATTTAGAAAACCCAAGAAACAGGAAAAACCCCAATTTAGTCCTAGATGATAAATATTATAGATCTAAATATTACAATTTTAATGTTAACTTTCACTATGATTTAAGTGAAGAAACTGACGTTACAAACAACGAATCTAAATACAATTATTATGATTATTGAGCAAAAGGTATCGCCTTTAACAGCGGAGACAATAATAATTTAAGATTTATCCTTTTAAAAGGGCTTCAAAAGCAAAAGAACATGGTTTGTTATTAGAGCGTTGCCAGATAAATCAAAATATTATAGCGACAACCTCGGTGGATGAGTTCATGAAAACAATAATGAACAATGAAAATGGGTTGTTGAAAATGATTTAGAATTTGTAAATAATTAAAATTAAATAAAAAACAAAATTTTAATATATTATTCGTAATTTAAATTATTCATTCCGGTGTATATAAAATGCGTAATTACAAATAAATACAAAGTATTACTTTTATTACCTATAGACATCACCAATTAAATAGAAATAAAGCGTAAACATCACGTAAAAACTGAGTAAAGACTTTTTGAAAGTTACCATTTAAGTATAAAAATAAAAACATGTCTTAAAGAGCAAAATATTTCCTTCTTTTCCAGTTTTAAACATTAAAAATAACGAATACCACTATTTTATGGGATTTCGTTATTTTTAATTACAATTTTCACATTTTCACCCTAGTGGCAAAAACTCTAAATTTTGCTACTATGTAAAAATAAATTCAATTGAATAAACTAAACATTTCGGCTTTTTCAATTGAATTTAGGAAATTAAACTAGATAGCAAGGAATTTTATAAATTCCATAAATACTAATAAATAACATAAGTACATAGGGTATCTTTGCTAACTTTACTATTTTTTAAACTTTGATATTATTTTTTAGTTTTTATAAAAGATTGCGCTTTACTTTAAGAATTTAAAATTTATAAATCAAACATCACACTATTAGATAATGATATAATATCTTACTAACTAATGAAAACAAACTTTTATTAACATATAAATATTATTTAACTATGATTTTTTTGAGGCGGTTTTATGTTAAATTTTTTATGGTATTTTAATTTAATACTTGGGATTTCTTTATTTGTCTTTTCAATTCCACAATTCTTATATTTTATAGTTGGGTTTTTTCTTCATATTTTTAAAAGAAAAAAAGTAGTTTATGAATGCAAAAACCATAAATTTGCAATACTAATCCCTGCAAGAAATGAAGAAATTGTTATTAAAAACTTGATTGACTCACTAAATAAACAAAATTATCCAAGAGAATTATTTGAAATATTTGTAATTGCTGATAATTGTACAGATAAAACAAAAAATGTATCTTTGGAAGCAAAAGCTAATGTTATCGAAAGATTTAATACATAGTTAATTGGTAAGAGTTATGCATTAGATTATGCAATTAAAAAGATATCAAATATGTCACAAAATATGGAAAAACCTTATGATGCATATATTGTTTTTGATGCAGATAATGTTGTCGATAAAGATTTTTTAAAATATATGAATATTGAGTATTCCAAAGGTTATAAAGTTGTCACATCTTATAGAACTGCAAAAAATTTTAATTCCTCATTAATTGCTGGGATTTCTGGATTATTATTTGTCAGAGAATCTATATTTTTACAAAGACCGCGAAAAACATTAAAATTAAACTGTTCTATTTCAGGTACTGGATTTTTAGTTGATGCTAAGCTTTTAAATAATGAATGAAAATATAATCTACTAACCGAAGATATCGAATTATCAACGGACATGGTTATAAAAGGTATTAAATGTGGTTACGCAAAAGATGCAATAACATATGATGAACAACCAGAGGATATTAAAACATTTTACAAGCAAAGAATTAGATGAGCAAAAGGTTTTTTGCAAGTTTTTGGCAAGTATTCTTGTGGATTATTGTCTAAGTTTATAAGAAGTTTAAGCGCAATAGATTTTTTTACTTTTATTTTTCCTTTAACAGGTTTAATTGTTTTAGGTTTGCTTGTTAATTTAACTTTTATGACAGTAGGATATATAAGTAATGACATTAATCTTGGTAATGCTGGACTTTTTGAAATAATTAAAACAATAGTTATAATATATTTAATTTCTTTTTTCATGTTATTTACAACAACTATTCTCGAATGAAATAAATTAAAAGCTCCCTTTTATAAAAAAATATTATATATATTCATATCTCCTTTAGCTGTATTCATCTATGCAATAATCTTTATAATTGCTTTATTTAAACGAAGAGTTATTTGAACTCAAATCAAACACACGAATAATCAAAATATAGATCAAATGTAATTTTTGCACATTTCCCATTCAAATATAGTAAAAACATGTCTTAAATAATAAAATATTAAGCAGTGACTTTTCTTTTTCTGTACTTTCCCAGTTTCAGACATTAAAAATAACGAATACATCTATTTAAAGTGGTTTTAGTTATTTTTAATTACATTTTTTTAATGAGATCATATTCCCCTGAGTTTCGGGGTTTAAAGTAAAAAGCTAAAAATTATAGGTAATTTATCTCTTAATTTAACTTTTTGCTTTTTTTATATGCAACTTTTTAAGATGCTCATTATTTCATTAAATTCATCTAACGTGTATGGTTTAGACATATTATTTATAAATTTGCTGTTTATTAGATAATTATTTTTATAAGTTTTAACTTTGTTACAAGAATTTAATAATTCAATCACGTATTATTTGTGTATTTTTCAATTACTCCGTTTTCACTATAGAATTTGTTTATTGCACTTTAATACAACAAGCACTATAAAACATAAAATAAAATGCCATTTTATGTGTTGTTAATTCAAACGTAAATAAATCTGACTTTAAGATCATTTTTAAGGGAACTAAAAGTTTTTAACTTGTTTCTGTTTATCATAAATTTGAAAAATTTCAGACGCTGATAAATCTAGTATTGACGTTTTACAGACATAAACGCCATCAAATTTTGAGTCTTCTTCATTTTTGATAATCCAACATAAATTTTAAATTTCGAACTTGCTTGAAATATTCCTACTTTTTAGTTCCTGATATTTATTTGCCTTTAATAATACCCTTACTATTCTGAGGTTTTTAAAATTTCCAATCAATATTTTTCTATCTCGCGCATCTTTATTAGTTCTTGATTTTGAATATGCGATTATTTTTCTTCTAATTTTGCCATTTTTCATTCATTTTCAAGTGGATTCGTATTCTAATTCTTTACATTTAAAACTTTCATCACCTAGACAGCCTACTGGAACAAGAGTAATATTTTAAGATTTTGTGAACAAACCTTAGCTCTATACAAAATAATAAAATCGATTCGAAGATTTTCCAAAAATTTTATATTTTTGCTAGAACTCATACCTTTATCAGCGATTATTGTAATTTTACTGATATTGTATGCTTTTTTATTTCTAAAATAAAGGGTATAAATGTCTTGATATCAAAAACATTTCCTTTAAAAACTTTTAGAAAAATTTAAATACCATTAGAATCAGTTGCCACACCATTAACAACTTAGTCTTCTTTAAATTTTCCTTATTTTCAATATTCTGATTGTCTCAACCAATCCCTAACGATGTTGTCAAAATAAACTATTAAGAAATATAAAAAACTAATTCGATATTTCTATCAGTTTTACTACAAATCTCTTTGTCTAATATTTACATTATATTATTTTCGTCATCTACCAAAAAAATCTAGCGCGTTGTAAAAAGTATCTTTCTTAGTTGTGATACCATTTGCAAAATTGTCCTTATTTTGAAAGGATTTAACCATTGAATAATTATTCAGAATTCTTGAACTAATTGGCTATTTTAATAATTCCTTTAATTTTTTTAGTTTTGATAGTTGATTAAAAATATTTAAGCTATCAACTACTGAATAAATTACTAAAACCCCTACATTCATGCAAATGTTTTTCCGCATTTTTCCTTTAAATATAAATACTTAAAGGGCGAATAAAAAGTCCAAAAAAGAACTTAACTCAGAAACTCGGTTATGCCTTATAAAGTCTTTAATATAAATACACAAAAATAAAAAAAATACTGCTTTTGGCAGCGTGTTCTCTGAAAACTGAATAGTAATTTAAAATTCATTGAAATGTATTAAATACACATTACTTTTAAACCTATCGATTTATTAGTACTGGTCAGCTCAACATATCACTATGCTTACACCTCCAGCCTATCGACCTTGTAGTCTTCAAGGAATCTCAAGGGAATACTAATCTTTGAGGAGGCTTCCCACTTAGATGCTTTCAGCGGTTATCCTTTCCGTACTTAGCTACCCAGCTATGCTCCTGGCGGAACAACTGGAACACCAGCGGTACGTCCGTTTCGGTCCTCTCGTACTAAAAACGGCTCTCATCAATATTCCAACGCCCACATCAGATAGGGACCGAACTGTCTCACGACGTTCTGAACCCAGCTCGCGTACCGCTTTAATGGGCGAACAGCCCAACCCTTGGAACCGACTCCAGCTCCAGGATGCGATGAGCCGACATCGAGGTGCCAAACCTTGCCGTCGATGTGATCTCTTGGGCAAGATAAGCCTGTTATCCCCAGGGTAACTTTTATCCGTTGAGCGACTGCCATTCCACAATGTACAGCCGGATCACTAAGTCCTGCTTTCGCACCTGCTCGACTTGTAAGTCTCACAGTCAAGCACACTTCTACCTTTGCGCTCTGCATACGGTTTCTGACCGTATTGAGTGTACCTTTGAACGCCTCCGTTACTCTTTAGGAGGCGACCGCCCCAGTCAAACTACCCACCACGCACTGTCCCCCCGCCCGATTATGATGGCAGGTTAGAAACTCAATATAACAAGGGTGGTATTTCAAGGTTGACTCCACTAGAACTAGCGTCCTAGCTTCAACGTCTCCCACCTATCCTACACATGTTAGACCAAATTTCAATACGAAGTTGTAGTAAAGCTCCATGGGGTCTTTTCGTCTTGATGCGGGTACCCAGCGTTTTCACTGGGACCATAATTTCACCGAGTCTAGTGTTGAGACAGTTGAGAGATCATTGCGCCTTTCGTGCAGGTCAGTATTTAGCCGACAAGGAATTTCGCTACCTTAGGACCGTTATAGTTACGGCCGCCGTTCACCCGGGCTTCATTTCAACGCTTCGCATAAGCTAACGCATCCACTTAACCTTCGGGCACTGGGCAGGCTTCACCCCCTATACATCACCTTGCGGTTTAGCAGAGAGCTGTGTTTTTGATAAACAGTTGCCCCTCATAATTTTCTGTGGCTCACTTGCGTGAGCACCCCTTCTTGCGAACTTACGGGGTCATTTTGCAGAGTTCCTTAACACTAGTTTTCTCGCTCGCCTTAGAATACTCATCTTGGGGACGTGTGTCCGTTCTCGGTACAGGTTTCCATAATTTTAAAGTTTAGAAGCTTTTCTTGGAAGTATGAAATCAACTAATTCAGCTAACGCCTATGCATCATAGCTCCCGGTTAATGAATTGCGGATTTGCCTACAATTCCCAGTTGCTACTTGCCCCTCAATCCAGTAAGAGGTAAGCCTATCCTTCTCCGTCACTCCATCACAATTATAGAAAGTACAGGAATATTAACCTGTTGTCCATCGACTACGCGTTTCCGCCTCGCCTTAGGTCCTGACTAACCCTGGGTGGACGAACCTTGCCCAGGAAACCTTCCCCAATAGGCGTCGTGGATTCTCACCACGAATCGTTACTCATACCGGCATTCTCACTTCTTAGCGCTCCACCAGTCCTCACGGTCTGACTTCATTGCCCTAAGAACGCTCCTCTAACGTACATAAATGTACCCGTGGCTTCGGTTTCGTGTTTTAGTCCCGTTAAATTATTGGCGCAGGGTCTCTTGACTAGTGAGCTATTACGCACTCTTTAAAAGATGGCTGCTTCTAAGCCAACTTCCTAGTTGTTTATGAAACCCCACAACCTTTCTCACTTAACACGAATTTGGGACCTTAGCCGACGATCTGGGTTGTTTCCCTCGCGAGCCGGGACGTTAGCACCCCGGTTCCGACTGCATGGCAATACATGATGGTATTCAGAGTTTGATTATAGTCAGTACCGCTAGGCGCGGCCATTCCACATTCAGTGCTTTACCACCATCATTTAACACCACACGCTAGCCCTAAAGCTATTTCGAGGAGAACCAGCTATCTCCAAGTTCGATTGGAATTTCTCCGCTATTCACAAGTCATCCGGGCACTTTTCAGCGTACTACGGTTCGGCCCTCCACTTGGTGTTACCCAAGCTTCAGCCTGCTCATGAATAGATCACCTGGTTTCGGGTGTATGCCATCATACTAAAGCGCCCTATTAAGACTCGATTTCTCTACGGCTCCGCTTTTTTCCGCTTAACCTCGCATGATAACATAACTCGCCGGTCCATACTGCAAGATGTACGCCATCACCCTTAAATGGGCTCTGACTAATTGTAAGTAAGTGGTTTCAGAATCTATTTCACTCCCCTCTCGGGGTTCTTTTCACCTTTCCCTCACGGTACTAGTTCACTATCGGTGTCTGGTTAGTATTTAGCCTTACCGGGTGGTCCCGGCAGATTCAGACAGGGTTTCACGTGCCCCGCCCTACTCAGGATACAATCAAGAGGTTAAATAATTTCACTTACGGGAGTATCACCCTCTATGCTACGTCTTCCCAAACGTTTCTGCTATCATTTAACTTTGTAACTCTGTATAGATTGTCCTACAACCCCACTAATGTGGTTTGGGCTCTTTCTCGTTCGCTCGCCGCTACTAAAAAAATCATTGTTTATTTTCTTTTCCTCATGCTACTAAGATGTTTCAGTTCACATGGTGTCTCGCTCAAATTCCTATGTATTCAGAAGATGGCAACTAGGCATTACCCTAGCTAGGTTCCCCCATTCGGAAATCCCCGTTTCGTAGCTTATATCCAGCTCCACGAGGCTTATCGCAGGTAATCACGTCCTTCATCGACTTCCAGACCCAAGGCATCCACCACAAACTCTTACTTATTTAAAAGTATGTCCTTAATTAAAAAATTAAGATTTCCTATTGTTGTTATGATGTGTATTTTAAGACATTTCAATGAATCATAATAATTATGATTACTCGATGAATCAATACGAATAAAACCAAATTTATTCAATTTTGATGTCGTTGTAATATTTTAAAATATTTACTATTCAGTTTTCAAAGAACATTTTGAGAGATGTCCTCTCAAAACTAGATATATTGCTTGCGACCTAACAAGCCATGACTGCTAAAAATAAGTAGGTCTAGACTAATAAAGGTTAATGTTGTTAATTTAACAACTTTGTACTCCGTAGAAAGGAGGTAATCCTTCCCCACGTTCTCGTAGGGATACCTTGTACGACTTAACCCCAGTCACCAGTCCTGCCTTAGGCAGTTTGTTAATAAACCGACTTCGGGCATTACCAGCTCCCATGGTTTGACGGGCGGTGTGTACAAGACCCGAGAACGTATTCACCGTAGCGTAGCTGATCTACGATTACTAGCGATTCCGACTTCATGGAGTCGAGTTGCAGACTCCAATCCGAACTGAGACCAGTTTTTTGTGGTTTGCTCACTGTCACCAGGTTGCTTCACTTTGTACTGGCCATTGTAGCACGTGTGTTGCCCCACTCGTAAGAGGCATGATGATTTGACGTCGTCCCCACCTTCCTCCCGATTACTCAGGCAGTCTCCTTAGAGTGCTCAACTAAATGTTAGTAACTAAGGACAGGGGTTGCGCTCGTTGCAGGACTTAACCGAACATCTCACGACACGAGCTGACGACAACCATGCACCATCTGTCATTCTGTTAACCTCCACTATATCTCTATAGCTTTGCAGAAGATGTCAAGAGTGGGTAAGGTTCTACGCGTATCTTCAAATTAAACCACATGCTCCACCGCTTGTACGGGTCCCCGTCAATTCCTTTAAGTTTTATTCTTGCGAACGTACTACTCAGGCGGATCATTTAATGCGTTAGCTGCGCCGATGAGTTCCCCATCAGCTAATGATCAACGTTTAGGGCGTGGACTACCAGGGTATCTAATCCTGTTTGCTCCCCACGCTTTCGTCTCTCAGTGTCAGTATATGTCCAGTTAGCTGCCTTCGCCATGTTGGTGTTCTTCCTTATATCTACGCATTTCACCGCTTCACAAGGAATTCCGCTAACCTCTACATAACTCTAGTTTGCCAGTATCCAACGCGGTTTGGGGTTGAGCCCCAAAATTTAACGCCAGACTTAACAAACAACCTACAGACGCTTTACGCCCAATAATTCCGGATAACGCTTGCAACCTATGTATTACCGCGGCTGCTGGCACATAGTTAGCCGTTGCTTTCTAATAAGGTACATTCAATACAGTGGCATTTCCTACACTGTTTTTTATTCCCTTACCACAGCAGTTTACAACCCATAGGGCCTTCATCCTGCACGCTGTGTCGCTCCATCAGACTTTCGTCCATTGTGGAATATTCCCTACTGCTGCCTCCCGTAGGAGTCTGGGCCGTATCTCAGTCCCAGTGTGGCGGTTCAGTCTCTCAACCCCGCTAAACATCATTGCCTTGGTGGGCCGTTACCTCACCAACTAGCTAATGTTGCGCACCCCGCTCCTCCAGCGACGCTTTAAAGGCGTCTTTTACGTAATTATCATGCGATAAAAACGAGTATTTGGAATTATCGGTTGTTTCCAACCGCTATGCCAATCTGAAGGGTACGTTGAGTACGTGTTACTCACCCATTCGCCGCTAAGTACAAGTACTTCGCTCGACATGCATGTATTAGGCACACAGCCAGCGTTCATCCTGAGCCAGGATCAAACTCTCGAAAAAATTGACTTCGTCATGTTTATATATCTAGTTTTCAAAGAACGATTACAACAATAACAAGTTGCTCAACTATCATAGCACTTTTTTCAAAACCAAAAAGAATTTTTTTAATTTTTTTGCTAGCGTTTTTGCTGTTATAAGTTGCTGATATAAATATACACTTTTTTATTTCAGTACAAAATAAATTTTAATATTTTTGAAAAAACAAGCTGCCTTTAATTTTATATACTAAGTACATTTAGACCGCTTTATTATTTTAATTTATAAAACCTTAATATTTTATTTTCACTTCCATATATAAATAAAATAAAAAGATTAAAGAAGGTTAGAAAGCTTAAAAAATAAAATATCTAATAATAAATAACAAACCTAGAATATGTTCAATCCTATTGACTAAATTTAAATAAGTATAATAACATTCAAAAATATAAGCAAAACAGGAAAGATTGAAAAGTTTACTGCAATAAAAAATATATTTGTATTGAAATTTTCTTCAATATAAATATAATAAAAAAATGTCTTAACCTACAATATGGAGTAATATGAAAAAAATAACAAAAAAAATCTGGATTCCTTCCGCAATTATTGGTTCATCCATTGTTGCAATGAGTATTATAGCTATAGGAGTTGGAGTTACACCTAAACAAAAAAATTATAAAAATGATGATGTCTTAGCAGCGTTAAAAAACGCTACCCAACATATAGAAAACCTTGATAAAAATAAAGAAAAATACTGAATTCTAAACACAGAAGTTATTAATGCTGAAAATTATCTTGGTGAATTGAAAAAAATTCAAAAAAATCTTCAAAATAGAACGCTTAAAAAGACCTGACCTGGTTTTCAAAAATCGATTGAAAACCTAAATTTAAATATTGTTTCACTTGAAAATAGAATTAATAAATATAAGCCTGTAATTGAAAAAACAGAACAAAAAATTGAGCAAGCAATAACTAAAGCACAGAATTTATTGCAAGGACAAACTGAATCAAATTCAAATGAATTCAAAAATGCTAAAACTGAATTGAAAAAATTTGTTGATGAACTTCAAAAAACGCAAAAAACTGAAATAACAATCCCTGAATTGAATTCAATTATTGAAAAAATAGATGAGAACGCAAAAAAAGTCTCACAACTCAAAAATAATAATTTAAATTCATCTTCAACTGTAAGCAATCAAATCGAAAAATATTCAACTAATATTTCAATATTAATTCAAGAGTTTATCACCAAACCTAAGACAATTACAAATATTGAAGAATTTGAACAAAAACTTAAAATTAATTTAGCTGATATCGAAATTATTATTAAAGACTTGAAAGGTATGACAACCGACTCACCGGAGTTGATTGAAAAACTTAAAAAACTCGGATCGCTAACAAATAAAGCTAAAATAGAATTAAATAAATCCAAATATTGATTGACAGTCGATAAAGCTAAACAATTATTAAATAAAATAAATAGGAGCAATCCATTTTACGAAAAGATACATTTATTAATTGAAAAAGGTAAAAATTTATTAAATAATAATCCAGATTTATTACAAATTTCTTCTGCTCACGAAGAACTTTTACATGCATTAGATAAAGTTGGCACTGACACTAATAATAATGATAATGAGTTAAAAAATAAAGTTGATGAATTTCAAGGAAAAGTTAATAAACTTCAAAAATTCATTTTGTCAATTTCGCGTTCTGAGTATATGCAAGTTAGACAATCACTAGCAAATAATTTAACTAAAATAATTAGCAAATTAAAAAATAATAATATCTCAGTACAAGATTACAATCTTGCCCTTAAAGAATTAGAAATTTTGGAAAATAACGCAACCAAACAAATTCTCGATATTGCTAAAAACCAATATCAAGATCTACTTTCAAAAGCTAACTCACTTTTAACAAACATCACTGACCCCCAGTTAAATTTCTTCAAAAACGTTCTGCAATCTAAAATAAATTTAGTTAATAATGAGTTAAAAAGCGACTTAAATTCAAAAACAAACTATGAAAAAGCTTACACAAACTTACAAAAATTATTAATTCAAATGCAAAATGAATACAAAATTATTAACTCATATTATGAATTGAAAAAGGAACTTGAAAAAATTGAAAAACAATCAAATCACACTAATAAAAAACAAAAAATTAAGTTAGCTATTGACCAAGCACAAAAATTAATTGCTGATAACAGCCACAATATTTCGCAATTTTTAAAAGCATACGAAATTTTAGAAAACACCATTAACAATTTAGAAAAAGAACAAGACGAAAACATACCTGAGGAAATCAAGCAAGCAAAAGCAGAATACCAAAATGTTGTTGAAGGCATAGATATGTTTTTCCGAAGTATAAACCAAAAACATCAAGAAATTAAGCTTAATTATGAGCACAAAATAAACAATATTAAAGAAACTCTTCAAAAATCGAAATTAACAAAAGAAGATTACGATAAAGCAAAGCAAGATTTAAATGTTATATTGGAAAAAATGCGAGCAGAAAATAGAATCAAAGTTGTGCAAGATGCACTTGAAAATCAACTAGTTAAGAACGGAAAATTACGCGAAAAATTATTAAAAGATTCAAAATTTATGACACAAGCAGATAAACTAGATAAAATTACAAAAGAAATAATTACTAAAACCAGCGATCCAACAACATTAAGCTTCGATCAATATAATGATTTATTAAATCAATTATCAATGGCTTATTATGAAGCGGCGAAACACTATTATGAAAATGGTGGTACCGACCCGAGTTTTTTTCAATAAGAATTCATCAAAACAAACACACTTAATGAAGTATGTTTGTTTTTTTGTG